>CAYUPL010000010.1:0-83447 GCA_964446655.1 uncultured Desulfopila sp. | reverse complement strand
CACGGTAAGTTCCTGTTTTACTGGCATTACCTCTTGATTGACGACCATCTTTAGGGTTAATATTGCGATTTTTAGGGGAAAAAACGCAGATATTGAACTACTCGGCATAAGACAGATTATGGCAGGAGCCAAGAGGCACTATTTACCTGGGCAAATATGGCATATCACACATCGGTGCCATAAGAGAGAATATATATAACAATGCAAATGCACTCGGACAGCAAAAACGCCGCTCGTCCCTTGCTGCTCTGCTTTTCGCTGTCGGTGATTTGTGGCGTTGGAAAATTAACCGATTTTTTGTGCAAATCTTGACAGCGTACCCCATTTGAGCTACATTTATAGAAACTCAAATGGAGACAGATCATGGGTAAATCATCCACCATCAGAGCCAGAATTGAACCCGATTTAAAGGGCAAAGCTGAGCAAATTTTTCAGCAGCTTGGGCTGACTACAACCCAAGCGATTACCCTGTTCTATAAGCAGGTCGAATTAAAAAAAGGGCTGCCTTTTGACGTAGCCATTCCTAACGAGGTCACTCGCAAGACGTTTTCCGATACGGATACCGGACGTGACCTGATCATTTGCAATGATGCCGACGATATGTTCAAAAAGTTAGGCATCTAATGCTGACACCCGCATATACAAAGCAGTTTGAACGCGACGCTAAGCGGATGAAAAAGCGCGGTAAAAACCTTGAAAAATTGAAAATAATCATCCGTGCTTTAGTGGCTGAGGAGTCGCTTGATGACATTCATCGTGACCATAAGCTGATTGGCAATTGGAAGGGGCGACGGGAATGCCACATTGAATCCGACTGGCTGTTGATTTATCTGGTTGAGTCCGACCGTGTTGTCTTCGAGCGGACTGGAACCCACTCTGACTTATTTCAAAAATTTTGTTTTGAAGCTGTCGAAAGAACTTGATATGCTTATCAAGAGAATGAATAAGGCTCAAAAGCGGACTAGACTCGGTAATGCAAGGCGATAGGCATAGAGAAAATATAAGATTCATTAAGTCAACCGGGTTTTCATTAATAGGTATCGTGATCGTTATGATGGGGCTTGTTTACGATATCTTACTTGCCGGTATCCCGTATCCGGATACCACTCCTGAACTTCAGGCCAGATACTACTGTCACAGTTTTGTAGCTGGAGTATTTTACAAAACCGGAGGGATTGTCTTCTTGGTTGGATTGGTGGCTATCCCGCTCATATGGAAAATGGCAAAAAAAAAGCAATGCCAACAAGTTGCTCCAGCAGACGCTCGTACCTCGCGCCGCTGAGTTCCGCGATTTGGACAAGAAGACCACGGACAAGGTATACAAATGCGCATATTTTTAACGGGCGTCGGTTGTGTCGGAAAAACGGCGATCGGTAAAAAAATCGCGGAGCTTTTGGGCGTCAGGTTTTTCGATCTGGATAACGAGATCGAGAGTTTCTTCGAGACCAGCATTGAGCAACTCCAGAACAGATTCCTTACAATTCACTCTTTCCGCAACGAAGCTGCGAAGGCTCTGGTGCATTTGCTGAACCGTCCTGATAGCCAAGACTGTGTGATAGCCTTACCGCCGAGCGGCCTGATGGGAGGATATCTTCGGGCAATAAAGAAATCCAATGGAACCACTGTTGTGGTTAGCGACAAGCCGGATAACATCCTAAAGAGGATCAGGTTCTATGATATTGATTCGCGCCCGATCGAGAAGAAGCTTGCCCCCAAGGAGAAGAAATTGTATCTGAGAGAGATTAAGGAGGACATCACCTATTTTCACACGAGTTATAAGCGGGCGAACCTTCAGGTTGACATTTCCGGGCTGAACGTAGATCAAGCGGCAAGGAAAGTAAAAGATGCTATCGAGGAACGTGACGGATAGCTAGTGCAGCAGGCGAGGTCCGAACAAAGGCATGAAGATGGACGGGCTATATCTTGCGGTTTTATTGAAGATGAATGTTATTAAAAAATGTGCTTTTTGTAGGTGAGAGGGACGCCCATAAAATTATAACTTTTATTCCTAATTATCGAATGTTAATAGTTGATGCATGCCACGCCAAGCACGCATAGACGCCCCGGGGGCTCTCCATCATGTATTAGTAAGGGGAATCGAGCGCAGAACGATATTCAAGGACAATATGGGGCTAACTACATGGAAAAAGGCTCCGCACGGTAAAGTCGTGAAAACCGATGTATCGGTTGCTAAAAACTATCTGGCCAAGGATGAGTTGGAATCGCTGGAAGACACAAACCCCACCTCTTCTTCGACTATAATCTCCTCTTCCGCCGCTGCCTGTTCCATCCATAGCTGTATTTTAGGCTGGAGCAGCATCGTCTCCATATACTCCTTAGAACTCTCGGAAACAGCAACTCCATAGGTGTTAAATCGCATGACGACCGGTGCGAACATGCAATCTGCGATACTGAATTTCCCAAACAGCCATGCGCCATTATCACCGTATTTTCGACGCAACGCCGACCATAATGAATCGATGCGCGCGATCTCCTTTTGCAGTTCGGCTGTATAAGCAACAGTACGATTTACAGCGCGGCAGTTCATGGGCATTTTCTGCCTGACGGTAAAAAAGCCCGAGTGCATTTCGGCAGAATACGCCCGTGCTTCTGCCCGCATTTTCCGCTCTTCCGGCCAGCCTCTTCCTGCCAGATATGCCTCTGATATATATTCGCAGATGGCCAGGGAGTCCCAGACAACCAGTTCCTTATCGTGCAAGACAGGTACCTTACCCGCAGCCGAATACCGCGCAATTTCCGCTGAAGTACCTGGTTGCGACAGAGCAACCCTGACTTCTTTGAAAGGAATGTTACGAACAGACGGCAACAGCCAGGCACGTAGCGACCATGATGAATAATTTTTATTGCCGATGATAAGTTTCATATGCTCCCGCCATGGAGTTTTTTGGGGAATATCAGTGCCATTATAATATAATAGATAACCACGGATAATGCACCAAGACACCAGGCTGTCTTATTCTTTTTATGCCACTGCAGAGGGATAAAAAAAAGAGTCAGCCAAGCGAAGATGGCTTGATCATAGTGCATCTCCATGTTATAGGTGTAAGCAATACTCCGGATGCTCTTTTTTTATTGATATTTACATATAATATTAATCACTTATACCATTGCTATGAATATTTTCGAAAACCTTCCCGCAGCAGCAATACAACTTGATGCAGAATGGCAGGTTGTGAAAATGAACACCGAAGCTCGAAAACTCTTCAACAATACTCGAGACAGCAAAACCTTTGCCGGATTCAGGGATTTTCTCAGCCCTGACGATATTCCAGCATTGTCAGCCTTTCTTCAAAAGCTCACTGTCGGCATGCCGCAAACGTTCTTGATTACTCTTCTTCCTGAATCTGAAAATTCCCTTTGCGCCACTCTCCGGGCAGTCCTGACTGCAGATGGTGGCTATATTTTCATCGTTCAACCGCAGGATGTCTATACCACCGGATGCGGCGGCACATGTCGGTACGCCGCCGTTCTTGAGGCCCAGTATCAGAACAATCCGGGCGGGATCCTGCTCGTTAACGGCCAGATGGAGATGATCTCTTTCAATCAGGAGTTTGTTCGAATCTGGAATATTCCGCCAGAGATCCAGGAATCACGGGACGAAGAGGCCAGCCTCAATTATATTCTCGATCAACTGGCTGCTCCCGCTGAATTTCTTGCCAAAGTCCGCCAACTCTACCAAAACCCAACCGAGAGCAGCACCGATGAAATCTATCTGCGTGATGGGCGAACACTCTATCGCCATACCTACCCTATTTTCAGCAACGACATTCATATCGGCCGAGTCTGGTACTTTCTCGATATTACACCATTGAAACAGGCTGTCTCTCTGGTTGAAAAACAGCAAATCCTGCAGAATTCCATCCTGGAGCATGTTCGCGACGGCATTGCCGCTTGCGACCCGACCGGCAAAATAATTCTTTTTAACCGCGCCAGTCGCGAACTCTTTGGTATTGCGCAAGATCAGCCTCCACCTGAATCTCTCCATCAACTTGGATTCTACAACGAAACCAGCAGCAGTCCCGTCGCACCAGGCGAAGGTCCTCTGGCAAGAACATTACGGGGCGAAACACTAAGAAACAAAGTGATTACCATCATCCCTCAAGGGGCAGAACGACGCATTCTGCGGGTCAATGGCCAGGCCATGCAGGATAGTACTGGAAACTCCCTCGGTGCTGTTGTTTCCCTGCATGATATCACCGATTTGAACAAAGTAAAAGAGCAGCTCCAGTTCATGGCGTACCACGATGCCTTAACCTACCTGCCCAACAGAAGACTCTTCCATGACATCCTGCAACAAAACCTGAAACACGCCCATAGGTATGAACAGCAGGTGGCCGTCCTGTTTCTTGATCTCGACAATTTCAAGGCCATAAACGATCACTACGGTCATGACAGAGGGGACCAGATACTTCAGATTGTTGCCAAGACGCTGCAAAGCTGCTTGAGAGAATCAGACCTGCTTTGCCGCTGGGGAGGAGACGAGTTCGTTCTTGCCCTGCTGGAAAGCGGTAAAAGTGCTGATGTAAAAAATGTGGCCGAAAAAATCCGGGGCCGCATCCTGGCTTGTATTGCCAAAGAGAACGATTCCTGTCCGATGAGTGTAAGCATAGGCATGGCTCTTTTTCCAGTTCATGGTTCGGAACCGGACCTGCTTATCCGCAACGCCGATATGGCCATGTACGAAGCAAAACGCCAGGGTAAAAACCGCTGTGAGTTCTTCGACCCCCAAAAGACGGATTTTTTCAAAAATTAGCTCGCTATTGCCCATTAGCCGTCTGCTTGCACAAACAACTTTTGACCTCACCGAAAACAGACCTGGAAACTTTTCTAAAAGCAATTGATATTTCCCTTGTTTTCCTAATAAATTGCAGCTATTCAATTACTGTTAAGCGAAGAGTCTCTGTTCTGTTTTCTTTAACCTGGAATAAAGACGACTTTTTCTATTTTCCTATTAACCGACACATCAGGATAGTATGTCTTTTACGGGTTTACTTATCGCCTGCATCACTGTTTTGTGCTGGACCATCAGTGTTCAGTTCTTTGAAGCAGCCTCAAAAAAAGTCGGCCCTACCCCCGTCAATATTGTCCGGATCGGGATAGCCTTTTTGTTGTTCAGCGTCTTTCTTCTCTTTCGTGACGGCAGTCCCGTCCCACTGGACTTTCCCGGACGGGCCTGGCTTCTTCTCAGTCTCTCCGGAGTGGTGGGCTTTTTCATCGGTGATATTTTTCTCTTTAAGGCTCTGGTTGAAGTAGGGCCCAGAGTTGCCATGCTGCTGCACAGCCTTGCCGCACCGACCGCTGCAATCATCGGCTGGTTGTTTCTCAAGGAACACTATATGCTGCACCAATGGCTCGGCATTATCGTAACACTAAATGGTGTAGCCATTGTGATTTTCGAGCGCAACAGGAGCCATAAGACGATACGGCAGAGAACACAGCGCAATATCACCTTCGCCGGAGTTATCTTCGGCCTGCTGGCCATGCTTGGCCAGGCCTGCGGCATGGTGTTAAGCAAAGCCGGCATGCAGACGGAAACAGGCTATCTTGATCCGTTTGCCGCTACACAAATACGAGTTATCGCCTCATTTATATGTTTCATTTTGTTTTTTACCATAACTCACAGATGGACCAATGTCCGAACCGCTCTGCATGATAAAAAGGCTATGTTGTTCACATCCGCAGGCGCAATAGCAGGCCCGTTTCTAGGCGTCTCCCTTGCCCTTTTTGCCCTGCACTATCTGACAACAGGAGTTGCTTCGACCATCTTTTCCCTGGTACCGATCTGCATCATCCCTTTTTCTTTTTTTCTCCATAAAGAACATGTTTCATGGTGCGCCATCAGCGGCGCTGTTATAGCCGTGGCCGGCATCTATCTGCTCACTTTCTGATTCAGCTGCAATCGCTACCATAGAAAAATAACAGCTCAGGCAATATTTTTTCCACTACATAACCCATGCTCGCGGAAAATTCCGGTTCAGGCCCCCTTTTCTTTTCTGCAGGCATACTGCCAGAGAAAGGCTCCAACTACGCTGACAACGATGAATATTACCGCCAGCGCGTTCATTGCCGGACTAATAAATACCCTGAGTTGAGTGCCGATATAAATCGGCAGTGTCTGGTCAAAGCCAATTGCAAAAAGCGTTGTATTGTAGTTTTCAAAGCTCTGCATAAACGCCAGGGCCATGCTGGAATAAATAGCCGGACGAAGAAAAGGGATGGTCACCTTCCAGAAAACCTGCTGATGGCTTGCACCAAGATCAAATGCCGCTTCCTCCTGCACCTGATCGAATCTCTGTATTCGCGCCATAATAAGCAACATACAGTACGAACTGATAAATGTTGACTGAGCCATTACCGCAGTCCATAAACCTCCCGATATGGTGAACGTCCTGTCCCAGAATAGAAACGTTGAGATTCCAAGTATTATTCCAGGGGTAAGAATGGGGGAGACAAAAACGGCATAGATAACATCCTTGCCTTTAAACTGCAGTCGGGTCAACAGAAGTGCCGCAGCTATACCAATGGGGACGGAGATGCAGACAACCGCTATACCGACAATAATGCTGTTCGACAGAGCACTCCACATCTGTTTGTCATGATAGAGTTCAACAAACCAGCGCAGGGTAAAGCCTTCCCATGGTGTGACCTGGGGAATAGTGCTTGTATTGAAAGCTACTATACCCATAAAAATCAATGGCAGGAAGAGATAGGCAAAAAACAGGAGGAGATACAGGGCAGAGACGACGTTTATGATTCTCTGTGATGTCATCATCGACCAAGCTCCTTAAGACTGACCCGGAAAATCCTGAGCATAATAAAAACAAAGATCAGACATAAACCTGCTAAAGTAGCTGCATACGCGGCTCCCTGATTCCAGTTGGCTGTTTCAAAGTTGTTGTAGATGATTTCCGTGAACCAGAAACTCGAAGGGCTTCCCAGCAGCTGTGGAGCGGCAATGGTGCCTGCCGCCAGCATAAACGTCATGATACATCCGGTAGCGATTCCTTGCTTGGCATGGGGGATAACGACACGCCGGTGGATACGCATCCAGGATGCGCCAAGATCGCGGGCCGCTTCGATCTGATTACGATCAAGACTCTCCATTGCATTATATAGAGGAAAAACCATGAAAAGGATATACGCGTACGACATTCCAACAATAACAGCACCATTTCCTGCACGAAAATTGATCGGCTCACTGATAAGTGCCAGCCACAACATGACCTGGTTAAGAATACCGCTGTCAGCAAGAATTATCTGCCAGGCAAACAACCGTAAGAGTTCGTTTATCCAATAAGGAATGATCAACGCCATCATCAACCACCCCAAAGTTCGACGTTTTACTACCTGCGCCAGATAATAGGAAACAGGATAGCAGATACCGAGAGCAAAAAATGTCACCAGCAGGCTTGACCAGATAGTTTTCGCAAAGATGGTACGGTGCAGCGAGTTACCGGCTATCTGTATATAATGTTCCAGGGTCCAGATATCTTTGGGACCGCCAATCTCCCGTAACGGCAATACGGGGCGCAAGGAATAATCAATCATGATCAGCTGAGGGATAATTACCAAGAAAAGCAACCAGATCCCCACCGCCACAAAAATATACGCCGTGCCGATACCTCCAAATTTCTTTAAAGGTTCGCGGAAGAGTTCAAACACTTTGCTGCTCCTTATCCGCCAGGAGCAGAAGATTGTGCGAATCAAAAGTGATCTTCACCTTCTTATCCGGTCTGAAATCGAAATGAGATCCACTGTTGTTCAACCGCACAATCACTTTTTTATCATCACCGGTCCGAACTATCAGATTAATATAGGCACCTTCAAAACTCCATTTTTCTACTCTGCAATTCAGGATATTGGAGGATGCATCGCCGTGGCCCAATGAGATTGTCTCGGGTCGGACAAAACCGACAGAGGGCGAACCCGGCTGCAATTTAAAAGGGTTGCGGCCTTGTAATGGCCCCAGGGCAGAATCCAACAATGCGGTTGTCCCATTGACTGTATGCACCTTTCCGCTAAATCGATTAGTCTCTCCGACAAACGAGGCAACAAATGGAGAACAGGGATTGTTATAAATTACAGAGGGACTTCCCAGTTGTTCGATCCTGCCACGCGACATAACCGCTATCCGGTCCGACATTGTCAACGCTTCGGTCTGATCATGGGTAATATAGATGAAAGTTACTTTTGTTTGCTGTTGAATTTTGCGCAGTTCGGCCCGCATATGTTGCCTGAGTTTAAGATCGAGAGCGGAAAGCGGTTCGTCAAGCATCAGCACCGAGGGTTCCACCGCCAGGGCTCTGGCAATGGCGACTCTCTGCTTCTGGCCTCCGGAAAGATCATTGACCATTTTCTCACCACTGCCCGGCAGATCAACAAGATCAAGAAGCTCACCGACCTTTTGTTTTCGTTCTTTCTTTGAGATTCCCCTTACTTCAAGGCCAAAACCGATATTTTCAGACACACTCATCAGCGGGAAAAGGGCAAGGTTCTGGAAGATCAGAGAGGTGTTTCGCTTATTTGGGCCTATACCTCGCATATCACGTCCGTTAATTTTGATTTGTCCCTCGGTGGGCTCCAAAAAACCAGACACCAGACGGAGGAGAGTGGTTTTACCACAACCTGATGGTCCCAGAAAGCTGAAAAATTCACCCTTATCTATGTGCACATCGATATGTCGAACGGCCCACAAGCTATCGAAACATATTCCCGCATCAACGATTGCTACATCCTGTCCCATACTTACTCTTCCAGATGAAAATTACTATTCCGGATAAAAAATGAAAGCATGGAGGGGAGACCAGATGAAGCGTCCTCCCTCCAGACGTCAAGCTCTTCTTCAATACATCAAGCTGCTTGAAATTTATCTCGATATTCGGTTCGTGCAGGGACAAACCAGGCAGGTTCGGAGACATACCACCACAATTTATCCAGTGCGTCTCCCGGATATGCTTCCTGAAAATTCTTTCTGGTTGCCGCATCAAGAAGATCGGCAGCCCCTTTAACCACACTGTTATATCCCGTGGCTTTAGCCATGACGGCACCGGCCTCCGGTGTATAGGCCCAGTTGATGAAAGCATAGGCCTGTTCAAGGTTTTCAGCGTTTTTGACAATTGCCATGGAATCAACCCAGGTCATGGCACCTTCCTTGGGCGCCATATAGGAAACAGGCTTGCCTTCCTTTTTCATGGTCAGAATGGGCCCATCCCAGGTTTGCCCGACAACGCATCCATTTTGCAGAAAGGCCAACTGATGATCCTGGGCATTGTTCCAGAACATTTTAATATTTTTCTTCTTTGCAATGAGAAAGGCCAGGATTTCGTCATACGCCTGCCGCATCTTTTCCTCGGATGCATAGGTGTCATACATCCGGTTGGTATCAATTTTTCCAATTGATTCCAGATAGAGACCAGCGCCAATGAATACCGAGTGAGGACGACAGGTAACCTTTCCAACATATTTTTCGTCCCACATAGTCCCAAATGATAGTTCATCATAGGCAAAAGTATTTTCCGCCGTATTCCAGGCCATCGCCTCAGTACCCCAGTCATAGGGAAGACCGATGCGCTTACCGCGAATCACGCCGCCAAGGGTCTTCGATTTTTCATAGAAAGCCTTTTCCAGATTTTGCAGATTGGGTATTCTGGATTCATCTATCTCACGATAGAGTTCATGCTCCATATGAAGCTGGAATTCGGTAAGTGAGGGCTGGGCAATATCAAAACCCGTGGCCCTGGCCGCCCTCAATTTATTCATACATTCCTGGTTGGTACTGTAGTTGGTGATTTTCACCTTAATGCCGGTGGCTTTTTCAAAGGCGGCGATAACCTCGGGCTTGGAATAGTCCGGCCAGGTGAAAAGCTTCAATGTGCCGGATGTAGACAAAGCGTCTTTGATAAACCACGGCCCTACACTACTTGCTGTCAGGAGAGCAGTCCCCGCAACAGTCGATTTTTTGATAAAATCACGGCGATTCATCTCTTTGCTTGCCGCAACCACTTTCTTTACGATTGTATCATTTGTGTCCATTCTCTCTCTCCTTAATAGGTTGACTTGCCAAGGGTCATAGCGATGGCCCTCTGTGAGTAGTAAATGTATTTCTCAATCATCACCATCAAAGGCTCTGTTAAGCTTTTGCCGGACCTGTCTGGACCTGCACACCATACTCAGTTCAGGTCTGTTTCATTTATAAAAGGGCTGACTCCACCCTTGCTGCCAGGCGGAGTTTCGCACATGGAATCTGGCATAATCGATAGCATCATCGGTAAAACTCCATTTCATCGTTTTTCCAGACAATTCCTGCAAAACACGACCGAAATTGCCGATGACACGAATATTAGCATCTTCTTCCAGAGTGATTTGGATGGTAGCCTCCGTCCGCTCCAGATTTAAAATAGAAACTCCCGAGGAACAGTAGAAATTTCCCCGCTTTAGAGATTTGAATATTTCTGCCGGACTATTATTCTCGGCTCGGACCATAAGCCACGCCTTGCCGATATCAGCGCTGCAATGGGCATCATCATGGGCGAAACCGAGAAGAGGACATCCCATGGACAGCAGACAGTCCCATTTCCACGTCGAATCCGCTTGTCCGGGATCTGCTTCAATGGAATGATTATAGATTTCCATGCCGTCCAGACATCCCGCAAAACGCATCAAGGTGGTCAAATCGTAATGCTCCCCCTCCAGCCAACCCGGATGATTCGCTATACGAAGGACACCATTATCTTGCCAGTCCAGTAATTCCTGCAGGGTACGAAATCGCAGAGATGATTCCACCAGATCTTCATGCAGAGCATGAATGCCGACATGGTCATAGCAGGTTTGAACAGTACCGGCCATATGTCCAGCCCGGCTATTCCACTCAAGCCCTGGGAACAGCGTGATGGTCTCGGACACCGCCGTAGTTACGGATAGATGATCCGAAATGGAAAGAAAATCATATTTCTTGGCAATATATCCGGCCAGCAGAGCTTCGAGTTGTATAGCGGCACAGGGGCTCTTGGGGAGACAATGAGAGTGAAGGTTTCCTCTAAACCAGTTACCGGCAGTATCAGTATAGGGATTAAACCAGTTCACAGACATAAAAGAACTCCCAGACCGCCTGATTTCGACTTGCATTCGCAGACAGCCCATTAAATAATTGACAGACGCATATATTGCGGCAGACCGCGCACTCGGCCTGAAGTATTAGTTCTTTAAGAATATAAAGGATTGGGATTATGCTACTGTTATGAAACCGTTAAACTTTGTTCAGGAGGGAGAAAAGTGCTTCAAAGGTACGAGATTCAACGATTCCATCTTTTTCGTCAGGACCAATCGCACAATAACGATAAATTCACATTTTCCTAACATATTCAAAACTCTCTTCTGGTTTTATGGAACATTGTAATCGCTTATGGTGCCAGGCAGGGTCTTTTACAGCAGTAGGATTTAAATCAGATGCAGATAGAGAATATTATTTTTGACTTCGGCGGTGTGCTGGTCGACTGGAATCCCAGGCATTTATATGGAGATAAGTTTCAGGATGTCCATTACCATGACGGTTTCAGCCTTAAAAATGAGTTCAGACACCTTGGCATCCTCTAATAATTTTACAAACCCGGCAATTATGAACAAATATCAAGAAGGCCTGCGCGTCATAACCATTAACACCTGGAAAGGGGAAGGCCTCTACGATTGGCGTCTGCAGCTGATGGGCAGAGATTTGTACGCACTGGAACCGAACATTGTCTGCCTGCAGGAAGCGGTTCGCTCTGCCGATTTCCAGGTGGATACCGCTGCATTTTTGGCCGATTATCTCGACATGGAGATGATTTATCTTCCAGCCCGTTACAAAAAAAGAGCCATCGGTAGCAGACAGGACAAAGATTCCTGCGAATTCTTAAGCCACTCAGGACTGGCCATTCTCTCAACCAGCAGTATTGACCGTCATTGGGCCGACAGTATGCCGACACATCCTGATGACTCTGAGCGCATGGCACTCAGTGCTCAGATATATCATAACAGCCGTCTCATCACGGTAACCAACCTCCATCTTACCCACCTACCCGATGCTGGTGACCTTCGATACCAGCAGTTTCTCTCCATTCTGCAACAAAATAGTGGTGCAGCCTCACGCTCAACCTGGATCTGCTGTGGGGATTTCAACCAGAGAATTGATAACGAAATGATTCACAGCCTCGAAAAGGACAGTAATTTACAGATAAACGATTGTTATCTCAGTGGTCTTGGAGAACTCCCCGGGGCAACACTGGTGCAGACAGAGTCCCGTCCGGAGGAGTGTCGTATTGATTATATCTTCAGTATGCAGGAGAAAGAGAAAACGCCTCCACAATGCACTAACGGTCATGTTGTGCTCAACTCCCCTGATTTTGAAGGGTGTTTCCCTTCCGATCATTTCGGCGTGAGCGTAGATATTCACTTCCCAGCGGACTAAATGATATAGTGTACGTAAAATCAGCTGTTTGCTCGGTGCATTTCTCGAGTTATATAGTATACATCCATATTTTTTGTGAGATTCTTTTAAAAACCATGAATAAACCGTTACGCCATATCCAAAATCTCAAATCACTTCTTTTGGGCAGATTACCAGGTCAGCTCATCATTCAATACAGCAATCGCTGCAACGCTGACTGCCCACAATGCGGAATGCGACGCTCGGAAAACATCAAGCGTCACAAACTGGACAAAAACTATGTCAAGAAACTCATCGATTCAGCTGCGCAAAAAGGCATAAAATCGCTCTCTTTTACCGGAGGAGAACCGTTGCTTTTTCTTGATGATATTGTTGAGCTTACTCATCATGCGACCCGGGCGGGAATTCCATATATTCGAACAGGAACAAACGGTTTTTTTTTCAGAGGCTCAAACAGACCCCATTTTGAAGACAGGATCAAAACAATTGCTGAGAAACTTGCTGCAACAGACCTCTACACCTTCTGGATCAGTCTTGATTCAGCAGAACCGGCCGATCACGAAAAGATGCGCGGCATGACCGGCATGATCAAAGGCCTTGAGAAAGCCTTGCCGATTTTCCACAGTTATGGGATATACCCGGCAGTTAATCTTGGAATCAACCGAGCAACCGGAGGCAAAGACAAACTCCCCTATCTGACGAATATGTCTCCGGAAAAATTCCAGGAATCTTTTCAAAAGGCATTCTCCCTTTTTTACAACTTTGTTTACAATCTCGGTTTTACCATGGTCAATGCCTGTTATCCTATGAGCAGCTCCATCTCTCAAACCCAAGGCATCAATGTCACTTTATACGGCGCCGTCTCCAGCAACAGTCTTGTCAGCTTTACACGTCCCGAAAAAGCCCTTCTTTTCAAGGCCCTCTTTGAGACTATCCCAAAATTTAGAGGAAAGTTGCGTATTTTTTCTCCTCGCTGCTCACTTTATTCGCTCATACAGAAGTTCGAGGATAACAGGGGCGCTCTCTTTCCCTGCCGCGGCGGCACTGACTTTTTTTTTGTAGAATGTGAAAAAGGCAAAATTTACCCCTGCGGCTACCGTGATGATCAACAGGACGATCTGCCCAACCTTATCCAGAGATTCGGCAAGATAGTCGACTGTGATCTTTGCGAATGGGAGTGCTTTCGAGACCCGTCAGACGTTCTAGGCCCTTTTGCCGACATTTTCAGTCATCCTCGACAACTTCTAGGTAAAATACTGCATGAGCCAAAATTCTTCTCTCTTCTTCTCGAGGATCTTCGGTACTACAGGGCATGCCGGTTTTTCAACGGCAGACAGCCGCCACAACACAACTTCATGGCCCGATTTGCCCGGGAATAACTTCCGGACATGGCAGTACCAGGTCATCTGGTATTAAACCGATATTTGCATTACAAGGACCGACTGATTCGAGCAAAACGGCATATTTTCAGAAATTTTTATTGAATTTTCAAGATATTCGTCCGGTTAAAGAGCGTATTGTGGTAAAAAAGGGTCTTTGCACCTTTTAGTCGAGCCTGTCGGATTCAAGACGGTATCTCAAAAGAACCTCTTCCCCATTACGTTTCTTGTTGTATTGTTATTGTACAGTAGAGTAGAAAATGGTTTCCAATTTTTTTTCTACTTAAAAAAGTCGTCGCAGCCATACGAACCCTATATTGATGCGGACCTGCATACGTGATACCGGACAGACTCTCAACGATCTCTCCATGCCTATTTATAGCGATGGCAGACCCTTAAGAGCGTTGATTATCGGCTTCGATCCCAAGGTAGCGTTTGCCGATTGAATTCCAAATTTATGTTTACATACAAAACAGTAAAAACAGTATTGAGTTGCAAAACTTTTCTGGGTTTTATCGGTCTTTTTTTTCTCACCGCCCCTTCATCGGCCGAGTTGCTCAACAGCGATGTACCGGTCGGAGTTTTCATCTATCAGGAAAAAGTAGGCGATACGGTTATCACATTTGAGTGGCAGGCCGAAGAAACCGATGAAGGTGTCGTTATCAGAGTGGAAGAGGAGGGAAAAAGCTTCTTCAATCTATGCCGTCCTGACGGCGCTACACTGAAATGGCGGTTCATGGCAACGGGGGAACATGAGCTGACTGCCGAACGCATCGGCAATACTCTCTCTATTCGAGGGGTTCGCTCCGGCAAAGAAATAACAGAAGATATTGCAATAGATGATCGTCCCTGGTACCAGCCTCTTTCTTTTTCCCTGAGTAACTTCATCAATTCTAAAGAGAACAAAACATCGTTTTGGGTTATCCGGCCGGATGAAATCGATGTTCTGGCCTTGACGGCGGAAAAAGTGGGAGAAGAAATACTCCTTTTTCAAGGAGAGGAAGTCCTCACTCACAAAGTTGAAATTCGTGCCGAGGGATTTTATGCAAGATTCTGGCACGCAACCTACTGGTATAGAAAAAGTGATTCTCTCTTTATGCGCTATCAGAGCGTCCATGGCCTGCCCGGGACCGATGCGACAGTTATCGAATTACTCTCCACACCTCTACCGGATAGAAACTCCTGAAATCAAATTTCAATATATCATCACAACTACCGCAAAGCTTAAATATGTTCCTTAAGCAGATCAAAGGAAACAACCGAGGTAGTTACGGTACTGCGGCCAAAGATACAGAAAAAAACCAGCCAAAGAGCCTGAAGACCGAGTATAACAGCAGGATCCCAAAGTATACCGAGGCCTCTTCCTATGTCGGGAGTAACCAGCATAGTGCTTTCCGCCAGCAAGCAAAGAGCAACCACATAGAGAACGCTCACCAGTCCCATTTTCTGATAGGCTGAAATTCGTCTAAATCCTCGAAAATCTGCCCGCATGGTCTCGGAGAAAATACGCCAGAGCTGCGTCAGCATCATGGAGAGCAACAGTGCTTCAACAAAGGCTCCTTTGAGGAATAAATAGCTGCCGAGCAGAGCTCCACCTGTATATATCAGACAGGTTATGGCCTGCACGGGGACAAGCTTCCTGCCATGCAGCTTTGCCTCATAAGCCACCTTTTTGTTATCCCCATAAAAGATGAAATTCAGTTTAGAAAAAAGAAAGCGCGGTAGCGGGCCACATTCATCTATCGGTTTTCCATAACAGCAGCCATAACTGATACACCCCAGTCTGCCGAGGCCTTCACCCAGGGTGTAGGCTATGGACATCGCCGCCAGCAATGGGATCATAGGCATATAATATATGCTTGCCGGCCCTGCCGTGTGATCAATTGCCATGATAACCCAAGGCGCTGAAATTATGCCGACAAAGGATGCGCCACCTATGGTAAAGGTGTGCCGCTTATGTTCGACCAGAACGGCTACTATTCTTGCAGCAGGTACCGACACAGCCAAAACCGTCAATATGGCGATAATAGCGCCTTGTATCGAAATATTCATGGCAGCCAGTAAAACAAGAAGTAACGCCAGAGCAATGAGCTGACTTGTGGCGACGAAAAAGCCGTAGTAGGTCAAATTAGCGCCAAGCCAATGATTTTGTCCATTTTTTCTTAAAGGGACAACGGCCAGCATCTGCCAGCGCTCACCTGGTAAATGTTTAAACCCCCACGAAAGCAGACAGAGCAATACAATGCCGAGACCGGCTAAAAAAGAAATAATGTCCATACTCGATTCCTCCTCCATATTTTAAGACTATCTTTCCACTGCCTGGGCTATCAGTGATCGTACCTGCACATCGGTTTCCACCAGGGGACTGCCTAATCCTGCTGAAAAGCGGCTTGAAACATCGCTACGCCGTGAGTTCCTGAGAAGATCTTCCGCAAACCGGATTCTGCCCGACTCAAACAGCAGTACATCGGTAGAACTGCCGGGGCGAAACAGGCTTTTCGGGCATCCGCGCTTCACATACATGCCCACCTGCAGTGCTGTTGGGTTCTGATATTTTACCGTGCTGTAGCACTGGATGATATCACCAATCATAAGGGCTACGATTTCAATCATGGCCACCAGACCAACAGCCGACCCTCCTTCGACATCCGTATCGATTATGGTAACTACCCGCCTATTTTTGGTATAAAGAGAAGCCACGGCAATCTGTGCTGCAGGATTGCAGGAGTGGTACTTTCCGTCGACGGTATAGTAATCCACTATCCTACCGCTCACGGGAAAATGGTTGTAGTGATATTTATCCGGGGTCAGGCGGAAAACGGCATAATCCCCGTCGTTAAATCGATGATACCAGGGAGAGTTCAAACCAAGCAGCTCGGTTATGCCAAAAAATTTGTTTTTTATGAAAAGGGCCGACTCAGGAGTAAAACTGCCCATCAGGACCCTGGAGTCGGCGGGGGAGGCGACAGTATTTTCTGCTTTTTGCAGCGGTCGGTTTTGCCAGTAGCGGATTTGCCGTTCAAAAACTTTCCTCTGCGAGTCATAAAAGGAAAGTGGTTCAACGCACTCACGCCAATCGGCCCCGACTTTTTGAAAAAATGATTCCCCACTGTCTCTCTGCCCTTTACCGGGAAGGTCATAGTGAAAATAGCCCAAGAGACTTGACATCCTCTTAGAGGTCAAGGCGGCAAAGAGGATCGGCACATTTTCGCGCAGAGAGCTATACAGAAACTGGACACTGCGATCACCTAGCAATTTTTCTGTTTCGATCCGCGATGTAGCTCTGTCGATATATTGATGAGGAGAGTTTAACGATATCATGGCGTTCTATTTTGTTTGAGTAGAGTCATGGATAACCGCCAGGCTGATATGCAGCAGTTTCTGCAAGGTCACAGCATCGACCTTTTCCGCGACGATGTCTTCGACGTGGCGTGCTACAAAGCCGGCGGCACCTCCATCACCAACCAGATCCCGCCCGATATGGTGCAGAGATGTATTCATTCCTTGTTCCATCCTGCGGCAATCCTTTAAAAGCACATCAAGCCCTTCGCGAATATGCATCTTTTTTAATTCAGTTCGGTAATATTTTTCCGCACTACTGTTGAAAACATGACTCGAAACCGATAAAGGGGGTTTTGGAGACGGCAGATGACGACACACACCGTTAAGAAGTTTGCTGCCCGCTGTTTTATCGAAGGTGTGAATTTTCTCTCTGAGAGAACGAAGACGATCACCGACCCGCAGCTTTTCGATCAGCTCGGCGCCGTCTTCTTCAATCACTCTGAGCAAGGCCAATCTATAGTCCTTGTTATTGACCCTCAGGTAGCCACGGTAACGGTTGCTTTTCCGACTGCTCCCGACATAATTTAAAATTTTTCTCAGGAACCTGTTGCCTGACTCACTGCGCACAAAAAACGTAGGGATACCGATGGCAGTGCCAAAAAAAATCTGCCGTCGTTCACTCTCCAGAGAAGAAATATCCGGAATGTCTCTATGGCACACTTTTTCCTGCAGGACATATTTATATGCCAATGCCGTGATAAGATTCTGTATATCAACGGCCTCAGCCATATCTTCAAGATGGGAGGGAAAGAGCGAATAGCTCCTTCCTTCAAAACCGCAATAGCCGGAACCGGCTAAAAAGCGTTGCCGGTAAAGAAGATATATGGACATGCGCGTATCAAAAACTCCCATGTCCATAAGCTCTTCTTTGAGCCGTTCATGGTTGCCCTCAGCTCCATTCAAAGCCGGACTCGATTCCGTGGAAAGCAGGGTGACAAAATAGTCAAGCAGACGAAAATCCGGAACAACATCCCCCCGGAGTCCGAGAGTTTTTGCAAAAATCGTATCAAACCAGCGCGGACCAAAAGGAGTAAAAGAGCGACCGAAAAATCGTAAATCGGCCTTCTTTTTCCATCTTCGCCAAACCATCCGAAGATGCGTGTAGTCAAGCTCATGAGGGAGAAATCCAAGGACTTTTTCCGGATGAAAATCCTGAAAATCTATCCGGTAGGGCGCAGCACTGTATGTCCCAACGGTCAACGGCAGGAAATGCTCCACAATCTTAATTACCAAATCTCCAATGTATTTTTCCACGCCAGGAGAAAAACCTGACTGTGGACTCAGCGCAAGCTCACCCAACACAGCACTCCCCAGAGAAACATGAATACCGTTGTTGGCTAGACAGGTACTTGAAGTATTGGGCAACACCACCAGATTGTTGACGATTATCCCGGCATCTTTGAGTTTTGATATGGTATTGAGTCTGCTCCGTGACAGCGTTTTATGACACAGGCCCATGTACTGATGCTTTTCCTCTCCCCGGTCCCATCCGGAAAGACAGGGGCTCATAAAAAGGTGGCGGTAAAAACCATCCGGTACCAGCTCGTTGAGTTGTTTCTGCCGAGCCGGTGCATGCGGCGCAAAATAGAGCAAACATTTCTGCCCCGATTCCTCCAGCCTGAAGGAAGTGTTGGCGTATTGAATAAGGAGTTGGCAAACCAAAAGAGTTCTGGCGGTTTCAGTGCCGGCAAGCTCACCTATACCGCACATTCCCGCACGAGGTATGGTGAAACTTAGTATTTCCGGTGAGGTGTTGTCGCTGACAAGATGCTTGAGGAGCTTTTTACCGACGGATTCTATCTCCGCCGGCAATTCTCTGCAACTACTGATGGCCTGGGCCAGAGAAAGCTTAAGGAGATAGCTGACGGGCAAGCGTACCATCTCACTGCCCTTATGCATACAGCTGTAACGCTCTGCATCCTTGCGGTTGTCGCCTTCCCTGTTCTGTTTGTCGGCAAGAAGATCAATGGCCAGCAATTCCCCGGCCCAGGAAGAAAGATATTGAGGACGAATCCGTACCCAGCTGTTTTCCCATATGTTTGTCTCATTTTTATGGAGAAAAGCATTAAGATCATCAATACTATCAGGGGTAATATCTCCTCGGTTGACCCGCTTGACGATATTGCCGTAATAATTTGAGTCCAGAATAGCCAGAGGGAGGTCTACATCTCCACAGACACCTTGCACGGCAACCTGTAATTCATATTCCATCCCTACGGTACTATCTTCCCCGACAAAAGGCTCGATCCCTTTTGCTCTTTCATTTCGTAAAAAATTAATAAACGCAATATCGCTTTTCTGAGGTGTTTCACTTTTCAATACATTTCTGCCCATAGGATTGCATTTCCCTCGCTTTGTTAATGGAAATTCTCACCCTTCTGCCTGTCCACAAAGCCCTACTACCCCGTAAACTCGAAATCATGAAGAACAAGGTTTTTGACGAACTGTTTGCTGCACGCCTCCCAGGTATAGCGTTTGGCAAAAGTACGGCATGATTCGGCAGGTACCTCAAGAGCTTTCAAGGCCGCCGCGCGGAGATCCTTGTCAAGATAGCCATTCACCCCGTTAACTACTGTTTCCAATGGGCCTGTTACCGGATAGGCTGCCACCGGCACGCCAGACGCCATGGCCTCCAATAGAACGACCCCGAACGTATCGGTAAGACTCGGGAAAACCAGAACATCAGCTGCGGCATATAAGCTTGCCAGTTCCGTACCTTTTTTGTAGCCGGTAAAATGAACCTCCGGGTATGAGGAGCCCAACTGGCGCCGTGCAGGACCATCCCCCACCACCATTTTTTTTCCAGGAAGATCAAGTTCAAGAAATGCTGTTATATTTTTTTCAATTGCAACTCTGCCGACATAAATGAACAGAGGATTTTCGGCACGATTATCCGGTTTTTTCTCCGGCTTAAAAAGATCCGGATCAACGCCTCGTGACCAGAGAACCATATTGGAAAAGCCTCTGCTCTCAAGTTCAGCCATCAATTTCGAGGTTGCCACCATGGTTTTTGCACTGGAATTGTGAAAGCAACGAAGTACTCTATAGCTGAGAGAAAGCGGAACAGGCCATCTCATCCTGACATATTCCGGAAAACGAGTATGATACGAGGTGCTGAAGGCAAAGCCCGCAGCCCTGCAGACGGAACGAGCCGCCCATCCTAGAGGTCCTTCCGTAGCGATGTGCACACAGTGCGGCTTACAGGATAACAGCTGTCGTCGTACTTTTTTGGCTCCTGCAAGCGAGAGCGATATTTCCGGATAGGTGGGACAGGGAAACGATCTGAAAAGCTGAGGGGTGATCGTTTTAACGTGATAGTCAAACGCTTCAAGATGGGAAATTGTTTTCCCGAGTGTGGTGACGACACCATTAATTTGTGGGTGCCAGGCATCGGTCACGATAGCGATCTTTTTCATTGGCTTTATGTGTTACCGGTTCGGGGAGTGGATTTTTTTCATTCCAGTAGATAATTCCCATGGTGCCGTTTCCATTTTCAGCAAGGGCGGTGCAACTTTCCACCCAGTCGCCCGAGTTGCTGTACAGCGATTTCCCCATCAACTTGACAGAGGCATGGTGAATATGACCACAGACAATACCGTCGACTCTGGCCTTGGCAATTTCCTGCAAAAGGTGCTTTTCAAAATCACCTATATAGTTGACGGCTTTTTTACATTTGTATTTGAGCCAGGCGGAGATGGAGAAGTAATCTTTACCGAAGAAACGTCTCAGGGAATTGCACCAGCGGTTGATATCGAGAAGACTTTCATAGAGAATACCGCCGAAGCGGGCAAGCCAGGGGCTTTTTTGGATAACACAATCAAATTTGTCACCGTGGAGGACCAGTACCTTTTTGCCATCGGCTGTGACATGGACAATCTCATTACATATGCGGATGTTGTTGAAGGTCCCGCCATTGTAGTTGCGAAGCATGGCATCATGGTTACCAGGTAAATAAAAAACCTCTGTCCCATTGCCGGCTTTTTCCAGAATGAGATTGACGATGCGATTGTTTATTTCCGGCCAGTGCCATTTCCCGGCAAGCATATGAAAGTCGAAAATATCACCGACAAGATAAAGATACTGGGAGTCGGTGTTTTTCAGAAATTCATAGAGACGACGGCTCTTAATGTTTTTACCACCTAAATGTGTGTCTGAAATCCAAATCGTCCTGAAATGTAAAGCCATGGCTTCCTCCCTGCTCGTTTAAATTTGAACAGAGATTACCCGGTCTTTATTACGTTTCTGTAACAATTTAATTATAAATGAGTTTTCCGCGGTAAACAGTCGATATACCGGTCTCGACAACTCGATCTGAACTTTTTGCTTCGTTTTTGCATTATCGAGGTTAAGAAACTTGTTTTCCAAGTAAGATCAGAACCATTGTCCCCCTATTTTTTTCTTGTATTCTCCTTGCTTTTACTGTAGTTTGAACTATTATTTGTTTATAAATCAGATCCAGCATGGTTTTTTTGCCACTCTCTTTGCAGTACGCACTGCTTCTCTGTTGCCGCTAAAGATTCTTGCTGATCGCAGTCTCAAGGAGACCCCCCAGTTTGAAACTCTTTATAGGTAACCTTCCCTACGATATAACAGAACCGGAAGTGTCCAGCCTTTTCAGCGAATATGGTGAAGTCGTAAATACAAATCTTATAACGGACCAATTCTCAGGAAAATCGAAAGGTTTTGCTTTTGTCGAAATGTCTACTCGCGGAGAAGGACACAAGGCAATGGAAACACTGAACAGAATGCATTACAAACATCGAGAACTTGTTTGCAAAGAAGCCATACCTCAGAAAAAGGGCAAAAAAAGACACTAGCAAAAAACACTCTATCATATCAAAAGCTGATATGTTTTAAATGCGCAGGAAGAGTGGAATTAATCCCACAATTCCGTGCAATCATGCTGTGACCATTTTCAACATTTATAGAATTATGGGAATGGCATAACTACTAGCTGGAGAGCAATGGTTATTCTCCAGCACTTGAACAACGGGTAACACCCAACAACACAGGAGTACCAGAAATGGCAGAAGGAACAGTAAAGTGGTTTAATGACGCAAAAGGTTTTGGTTTTATTGAGCAGGATGGTGGCCAGGATGTTTTTGTTCATCATTCCGCTATTCAGGCAGACGGTTTTAAATCCCTCGCTGAAGGTGAGCGTGTCAGCTTTGATGTTGTACAAGGACAAAAAGGTCCGGCTGCAGAAAATGTAGTCAAACTGTAACACCCGGGAACGGCGGCAGATCTTTTCTGCCGCCGTTCTCCGTATAACAAATCATCAATTTTTCATAGTACCACCTCTTTTCAGGCTACTGCACTGAGATACTCTCCTTGGTGTATGCGTTGTGATGTGCTTTCCTTACGTTCATTATCCCCGTTCTTTCCTGACTGAAAAACCTGTCTTGTTTTTATAAATCATTGCAGCAGTGAACATTTAATGTTATAAGGAAAAGTTAATTTTCGCTATAACTCCAGGACACCGTCTTCCACCTGATTGCCGGAACGGCAACAAGAGAAAGATTGCTTGGGCAAAGAATTTCTTTCTCCCCATCTGATATGCCTGGTCGCACCTCTTCCTTGACATGAAGCTGGTTCTTCTTCTCAAGGATTCATCCTCAAAGATACTACTGTAACAATGTCCGACACTACTGCTTCGCAAGTTTTACACGATTTTTCCGAGCTCGCCCTTGGTCAACCGATTCTGGACGCTCTGGCTCAATGTGGCTACACAGTGCCAACCCCTATTCAAACCGAAATGATCCCACAGGTTCTCGCCGGGCGAGACGTGGTCGGCCAGGCTCAAACAGGAACCGGCAAGACCGCCGCCTTTGCCCTGCCTCTTCTCGACATGATTCTATTTGGCAAAAAGGCCAAGCCTCAGGTACTGGTCCTGACTCCAACTCGAGAACTCGCCATTCAGGTAAGTGAATCTTTTAAAAAGTACGGCAGCAAATTGAAACAGCTTCAGGTTCTCCCAATCTATGGTGGTCAGGAGTATTCCACCCAGCTGAAACAGTTGCGGCGCGGCGTTCATGTTGTTGTTGGAACCCCTGGACGTGTGATGGACCATATCCGCAGAGGCAGTCTTGACTTACGCTCAATTTCCCGCTTTATCCTGGATGAAGCCGACGAAATGCTGAAAATGGGTTTTCTCGAAGATGTTGAATGGATACTGGAACAATCCCCGGCGGAAAAACAGATTGCTCTCTTTTCGGCCACCATGCCTGCTTCTATCCGGAAAGTAGCCAAAACCTACCTCCGCAATCCTGTTGAGATTACAGTACAGAGCAAAACCGTCACAGCTTCCAACATTGTTCAGCAATACCTTATCACCAACGGGCACCGGGCCAAAAAAGAGGCCCTTGACAGAATACTTGAGGCAGAACGTTTCGAGGGCATGCTGATTTTTGTGCGCACTAAACTGCAAACCGTCGAAATCGCCGAACACCTCGCCTCACTCGGATACAGCTGTGGTCCACTTAACGGTGACATACCGCAGAACCAGCGACTGCGCATGGTTGACCAGCTCAAGTCCGGCAAACTCGATATTGTGGTCGCCACGGATGTTGCGGCTCGCGGACTGGATGTTGAAAGAATCAGCCATGTTATTAACTACGACGTTCCTTTTGACAGTGAAGCTTATATCCATCGTATCGGCCGAACCGGTCGAGCCGGCAGAACCGGCAAAGCCATTCTTTTTCTTCACCCTAGAGAAAAAAGGATGCTTGGTCCCATAGAAAAAGAGACCGGCGGCAAAGTTGCTCCGATGGCCCTTCCCACAATCTCCGCAATCAATGCAGGCAGAATTGCTTCTTTTAAAGAGGCTATCAGCACCTCACTGCAGGAGGATTGCAGCTTTTACACAAAATTGATTGAAGAATATTGCCTGGAACAGAATACCCCTGCACATCTGGTCGCCGGTGCACTGGCAAAGATCATCCACGGCAAGACCCCTCTGTTACATCAGGAACAGAAACGCACCTCCCCCGCCAAATGGCAGGCTGCGACTCCGGAAAAAAAGGATAAGCCAACCTTTTCTCCCAGATCGAAAAACAAAAAACCATGCACCACATCATCTCCTGAGCCGGGCATGGACAGATATCGTATTGAGGTAGGTGACAGCCATGGAGTCAAACCCGGCAACATCGTCGGAGCCATTGCCAATGAGGCTGACATTAACAGTTGCCATATCGGCAGAATTACGGTGTTTGACGACTACAGCACGGTTGACTTACCATACGGTATGCCCATCGACACCCTCAAGCAGCTCCAGAAAGCGCGAATATGTAATCGAAAGATGCATATTCACAAAGAGACGATCACATTGCCGGAAGAAGAGCTGGGTACAGAGCGGCGACGCACCAAAAAAAGCAAAGGTGCTGTAACCACCGCCAAGCAGAAGAAAAAAAACAGTAAAAAGCGCAGTTCAGCAAAAATGGTGCTATAGTAATAGTAACTACTTCTGCTAAGGAAAACCTGAGAGGAGCAAGACCATGTCATTAACACCTTCAACCATGCTTGAACTCGGCACGACCGCCCCGGATTTCACCCTTGCATCGCCTAATGGCAAACATTACTGCCTGGCTGATCAGAAGATAAATAAAGGGCTGCTTGTTGTCTTTATGTGCAACCACTGTCCCTATGTTATCCACATCCGGGCAACGCTGATAGAAAAGATAAAACACTATCAGAAAAACGGCATTGAAGTCGTCGCCATCAACAGTAACGACTACGAAAAATATCCAGACGACAGCCCCAAAAAAATGGCGGTAGTAGAGCAACAGCTGCAATTCTCTTTTCCCTATCTTGTCGACGAAACGCAGCAGACCGCCAAGACCTATCGAGCAGCCTGCACACCTGATTTCTTTCTCTTTGATGCCGACAAAAAACTCGTCTACCGCGGCCAGTTCGACAGTGCCAGACCCGGAAATAGCGAACCCGTCAGTGGAGAAGATCTCAGTAAGGCTGTCGATGAGGTCATTGCCGGCAACGCAGTCACTGTGGCGCAGCAGCCAAGCATGGGATGCAACATAAAATGGAAGGAAGGGAACGCACCAGACTATTTTTCCTGAACCCTCCGTCGCTGCCTCAAGACCAGACACCGGCGACAACAGCATCGCATCCCGGACAGCGTCCCGCTCTGATAAGATTACGAAGAATTGCATAGCGGCGACGTTCGATAAGTAGCTCACCGCATGCGGGGCAGAGGGTGTTTTCACCTCCGGAAGCTGCTGCATTTCCTTGATAAACAAAAGAGAGTCCCGCGTCCTGCCCGATGCGGTATGCTCTGCTCAGATCGCTCGACGACGTCGGAGGCCTGTCCATCATTTTATAGGTGGGATAAAATCCTGTTACGTGCCAGGGGATTGATGCGTCAACCGAGGCCAGAAACGATGCGATTGCCGACAGCTCCTCGTCACTGTCGTTCAAACCCGGTATAACAAGTGTCGTCACTTCGACCCAGACACCCAGATCTTTCATTAGCCGAACACAGTCCAGCACCGGCTGAAGCCTGGCGCCACAGATCTTCTGGTAGAATTGATCACTGTATGCTTTCACATCGATATTGACGGCATGCAGGTATGGTGCGATTTTACGGGCTGCCGCCGCACCGATATACCCGTTTGAAACAAAAACATTGCGCAGAGCATGACGGGAAGCCGACACGGCACAATCAAGGGCAAACTCATAAAAAACAGTGGGCTCAACATAGGTATAACTGATGGTTTGACACCCATTCTGCAGGGCTTTAGCAACCACCTCATCGGGGCTGACCCGGCGTCCTCCCAAGTCGGAGACAACCAGTCCACATACCTGGGAAATGGAACTGTTCTGACAGTGTTGACATCTGAAATTACAGCCGACTGTGGATATTGAATAGGACAGACTACCGGGTAGGACATGGAACAGCGGTTTCTTTTCTATGGGATCGATATGCTCAGCAACCAACTCACCGTAAACCAGGCTATAGAGCTTACCTTCGATATTTTGCCGGACCCCGCAACGGCCCCGTCCGTCTTGCCGTATTCTGCATTGCTGAGCACATAAAGTACACTTTATATCTTCTTTATCGTTCTCGTAAAAGAGCGCTTCACGTAATGCCATACTCTCCCGATCATGCCTTTTGGACAGACAGCCACTCTCGTCGATTCATCCACGAGTCTTCAGAATACCTGTAGAGAGAAAAGAGGAAGTACAAAGCCCGAAGGCCATACTGAAAAAACAATCACAGAATTCTGAGCAAGAAATTGATGCCTTTACGAATCGAATCAAGCAGGTAATTTTCTTTTTTTTCTTGGCGCAGCAAAGAGTCTGCCACAATTTGATGTTGCGGCGACAAGGTCAGCTTCTCTTTTCCAATGTCATTAAGATAGAGGATCTGTTCTATCTGCCATCTTTTCATATATCCCCCCTTTGCTGCTCCTTCCGGCAACTTCCTTCTTCTTTATCCTGCAAAGAGCGTGAACAAATACATTCACATACTGAAAATATCCACTCAATGCAGCCTCTGTACACTACAATAATATCACAACAGACAAAGACAAGTCAAACCGCAGGGTACAATATATGAAAACATGGGGCTAGACATATACTATAGGGTGTGCATTCAGCAGGTTATCATGCTGATGAAGAATTTACGTGGCCAACCGATGGAAAATTGACAGAGACTGCGGCGACAGCTGAGCCGGATTTCAAAACGGCAAGGTGCGTTTTGGGAAAAAATACCTCAGGGGCCTTCCAGCCAGCGCTGATTACGATACAGAAAATATGGCCGGAATGTTTTCTTATAATTCATGGCCGATACCGCATCAATAGCATAGCCAAGATAGAGATAGTCAATATCCTTGTTAAGACAGAAATTTATCATGGTGAGAATATTAAAGATACCCGGACTCCGCCTCGCTTCCTTTTCATCAAAAAAGAAATATACCGCGTTCAACCAGTTAACACCGATATCAACTACACCATTACCGATCAGGCGTCCTGCAACTCTATAGCGGATTTCAAAGGTCGAGGTTATTTTATTAAGGAAAAAACCGGAGTAATACGCCTCTGCGGTATTTCCCTCGTAGGGGTAACGCTTTGCCAGAAAATCACTACAGAGTTCAAGTTTTTCCACGGTAGGTCGGATGAGAGAAATGCTGACATCAACATCCTTGTTTTTTCGCCAGACCCTTTTCTGGTTTCTGTTGGGTTTAAAACGTCTGGGATGAAGGCGTATCGGCACACATGCAGCGCAGTTTTTACAGTGCATGGCGTAGAGGGAGTTGCCGTTTCTCCGGTATCCGGCAGCGAGAAACAGCTCCATCATGCGATCGGACAACGGACCGAAAAGTCCCTGATAAAACGTTGCAGGATACGGCAGATTATAGGGGCAAGCGACCGTCACATCAACAAAATATTTATCAACTCTCTTTTTCAGAGCAGCGAATTCACGCGCGCATTCCTGATCATACTTTGACATCGTCCTTCCATAAAAACTGCTGAATTGGAACTGGGATAGGCCCCCCTCCCCTTACCCTATATCATATTGCTAGACCAGCCCCTGGTCAAGCATGGCGTTGACCACTTTGACAAAGCCTGCAATATTGGCTCCCGCGACATAATTCCCCTTGACGCCATATTCTTCCCCGGCGTGCAGGCAGGTCTTATGTATCGCTTTCATAATAAGTTTCAATCTGTCATCCACCTCATCTCGCGGCCAGGAAAGACGCATCGAATTCTGGGACATCTCCAGACCCGATACGGCAACACCACCGGCATTGGCAGCCTTTCCCGGCCCATAGAGTATCTTGCTGTCAAGAAAAATATCAATGGCTGCAGGAGTAGACGGCATGTTGGCGCCTTCGCTGACAAGCCGAACTCCATTGGCGTCCATATGAGAAGCATCTTTGCCGTTAATCTCATTTTCAGTGGCACAGGGAAAGGCACAGTCTGCCTTATAGTTCCACAGGGGGTTGTGATCAAATTCACCATCTACCGGGACATATATCGCCTCTTTATATTTCTCCGCATACTCGCTTATTCTACCTCGCCGAATATTTTTGAGCAATTTTACATAGGCCAGTTTATCACTGTCCAGTCCAGCTTCATCATAGATATATCCGGACGAATCAGACAGGGTGACAACCTTGGCACCCAACTCCAGAAGCTTCTCCGAGGTAAACTGGGCCACATTCCCCGAACCGGAAACCAGGCAGACTTTGCCGTAGAATGTCTCTCCATTTTCGGCCAGCATTTCCGCGGCAAAATAGACATTGCCGTAACCGGTTGCTTCCGGACGAATCAAACTGCCCCCCCAGGCCAGGCTTTTTCCCGTCAGCACGCCGGTAAACTCATTGCGGAGCTTTTTATACATACCAAAAAGATAGCCGATCTCTCTGGCCCCCACCCCTATATCTCCAGCGGGAACATCAGTGTTCGGCCCTATATGTCGGTATAATTCGGCCATGAATGACTGACAGAAACGCATCACTTCATTATCGGATTTTCCTTTGGGATTAAAATCGGATCCACCCTTACCACCTCCCATGGACAACGTGGTCAATGAGTTTTTAAAGACCTGCTCAAAGGCAAGAAACTTCATTATTCCCAGATTCACCGATGGATGAAAGCGAAGACCACCTTTATACGGCCCCAATGCACTGTTCATCTCCACTCGAAAACCTCGGCTGACGTGTACATGTCCCTGATCGTCCATCCACGGAACACGAAAAAGAATGACTCTTTCCGGCTCCGTAATTCTCTCCAGGACGGCGAGTTGACGGTATTCAATATTTCTGTCGAGAACCGGTTTTACCGACTCCAGGACCTCTTCGACCGCCTGATGAAACTCCCGTTGTTCCGGATCTTTATCTTTTATCCGACCAATGACCTGATCCATGACTCCCTCCTTATTCCATATTGCTGTAAAGATCTCTCAAGCACTCTCCATTCCGATGATACCTTCCGACTGCCTGCCGTTACACTTCACCACAAATAAATTCTCGCTCCGTATGTGACAGACAAAGTGCATATTTTCTTTTGCTCCGCACCGCTCCAGCCTGTCCCAATTGATATAATCTTGCGGATGAGCACCCTCGACATTATTTACCTCTTCGTCACTCTCCTTCTCGGTGACGCTCAGATACGGAATGCCCAAGGACGTAATATTCTGGAAAAGGGCATGTACGATCCGGCACTATACAATAAATCAAAGCCTGTTTACAAATATTGTCCGATGCTCCTTTTTTGCCGACCACAGGGTGAAATTCTGCATGTCAGAACTCGCCACCCTCAAAAAAATACCTGAGCACAGGATAGCTTACCAGGGCAACGTATAAAAGCAGCAGTACCGTCGCCGTCTTAACGGCGTATTGCTGATAGGAATAAAGAGGTCGTTGCAGGCCTGCCTTGTTACCGAAAAGAGCTGCCGCGCCGCTGCTCATGCCGGCAAATGAAGCACCGAAGAGAAAAAGATAGATGGGATAACCGATAAAACCGTACTCACGGCGCAAAATATCGAAGGGGCAGTTATGAGAAGGCATGGCGTAAATATAGGAGGAGAAAAAGACGGTTATAACGACAAGGGAGAGTATAAAAAAGAGCAGAAACACAACTCCATACAAACAAAACAATACTGCAGAAGACCGCTCCAGCTGAGCTTTTCTGCCCAGTCGCCACCCCAGAAGCGCCAGTGCGGCAGCAAGCAGATAGAAAAGCGCAACCAGATTTTCGGCCGAGACCGATATCATAAAAAAGTTTTCCTGCAGCGCCGTGGTGGAGAAGATAACTCCGCAACAGGATGATATGATATCCGGTTCAAGCCTGGAGAGATACTGAAAGAGAAAATAGGAATCAAAAAACAGCAAAGGCAGCATCAAAAGAAGATAGGTGAATTTAATCCTGATCAATGGTGAATATTCCGAACTCAAATCGAGACGATGAAGGACAATCCAGAAGCCGTAGAGGAATATCCCTGTTATCTTCCAGAAAAGGCTCCGGCTGCCATACTCGTTTGCCAGAAACGACCCGGTAGCACACATTGCACCGGCAATCATGGTGGAAAAATTATCAGCGGCGAGGACAAGAAGCAGAAGAGAAAACATCTGTATCGCCAGCCCCGTTTGCACAAGCGCTGCCGCCAGCCAGGTGCGCCCTTCAAGATCAATCTGTTGCTCACTGTCGGAATCCGCATCCCAGAAAAGCAGGATCCGAACAGCGGTGCCCCCAGCCAGCATCACCAGAAAAAGTGTCGCCGCCATGCACAGGAGAAGCGCGATGGACCAGGAATTACTCAGCATCAATCAGGTTCTCCTGCTATGATGCCTCCATCAAGCATATCGCAGCGCCTGTCAACAATGGCATGCCCTGCAACCTGCGGGTCGTGCGAGGTTATGACGATTGTCTTGCCGCTCCTCTTTAAAACAGCCATACTCTCCATAAACCGGCTACGTAGCGTGGTATCGAGGTGAGCCGTGGGCTCATCGGCGAGCAGCAGTGGAGGATTATTAATAAGTGCCCGGCCAATGGCAACCCTTTGCATCTCCCCTCCCGATATCGCATCGACACGAAATTTTTCCCTATGACCGATATGCAGCTCTGCCATAATCTTCCTTGCCCGGGCGGTCCGCTCCGCCGGCGGAATACCGAGCGGCAGAAGAGGAATGGTAATATTTTCCAAAACGGAAAGGGAATCGATCAGGTTGAATCGTTGGAAAATAAAACCGATATTTTCCCGCCGGTGCCGGGTCAGGAAATGATCCGGCAATCGTGCAATCTGTTTGCCGCAGATTGCCGCCGTACCACTGGTGGGAGGATATAGACAGCCGATGATGGACAGCAATGTCGACTTGCCGGAACCACTTGGCCCCTGCAGACAGACAACTTCACCCTCCTTAATAGAAAGGCTGATATCTCTCAAAGCGTGGACTTCGTTATTGCGGCCGCGATTGTAGTACTTGTTGACACCGTGCAACTCTACCCACATTTAAATCACCGAATCAGGGCGCACCATTGCGCTTTTCCAGGCCGGAACGATAGTCGCAGTCATATAGGGGATAACGGAGAAGGCGGCAATCAACAGAAAATCGTGTAATACAAAAGAGGGCGAAAGCCGCAAGGAAGGTTTGATCACCGACCAGCCCAGCAGAACGGGGCGTAAAAGAGCGCCATCAAAAAAAACGACATGGAACCAGGCCAGGGAATAGCCGCCCAGAAATGCCAGAACCGCAATAACGGATGATTCCCAGAAACGGAGCAGCATGATATCAGAGGTCTGCCAGCCCGTCACCTTAAGTATTGCCATCTCCCGTTTTTCCTCGGGAGAAAGACCTGAGGCCTTGTCCCAGGAAAGTATAATAAAGGCAAAAAGCGACGTAAGAAGACAAATAGAACCAAAACCTGATCGCCAGCTGAAAACCACATTATAGGTCTTTTCAATCTGGTTTTTGGTTATGACTCGTGCTCCGGGCAGGCGTGCTGAAATTTTAGCGGCAATGGTGTCGATCTCCGTTGGATTGGCTACATCGATAAGCAGGTCTGTTATGAATGATTCGTTCATGCCGAAAAGATCAGCGGCATCACGGCGGGACATAAGCATGACATCATCGGTTACCAGCCCGCTGCCTCTGCTGAACTGCCCCACAACCCGGAAGGATTTCATGCTGAGATCAGGCCGAAACAGCGAAAACATTTTCCGGTTGCCCAGCTGCATACTTTGCTGTACCAGACCTGCTATAACGACATCGCCTGCCTGCTGGGGGAGTTGTCCCCAGAGCAGCACCTCTGCAACAGCTGGTGCAACACTGTGCTGCTCGAGGCCGACAACGGTATAGTTGGCGCCGTTTTTTTCGTCAAAATAATAGCCCCATATCCTTTCTCGCACCCTCGCGACACCAAAGATACCCGTTAACAGCTGCTCGTCATCCGCAACATACGGCACCTGCCTGCCTGCCGACATTTTCTGCACGGTTATATGGGGAACGGTTGTCAATATCGTGGAGGCACTATCCTTCAAGGCGGAGGTAACCAGCTGAAAAGAAGCCAGTAAAAAAATAACCGCCATAAAAACCATCATCACACCAAGGTTTTTCAGCTTTCGTCTGATAAGAAGAGAGAGAGCGTAATCAAGAATGTTGAGGCTTTTAGAGAAGGCGTTCATGTTTATTGTACAGGCCTGAAAAAGGAACCGGACGGAAAATGCTCGATATCTCCGGGATGATCCATAAACGGTACTACAGGATCACTCACTGCCGGGTGTCTGGTGTAACGCGCCTCGGTTGTTACGGCGAGATCGGATAACCCAAGTTCCTTAACAAGCAGCCGCATATCACCGATGTCGGCACCAAATTCCGATTCTTTTTGTTGCAGAGCGCTAATAATAACAAGATCAGCAAAAAAGATCAGTACAATACCCGCAAACAGGAGAAAACTCTTTCGCATTACAGAACTCAATTATCGTGCTGCATTTTATGCATCTTGTTCCCTTTCATACCGGAGCGCATCTCTTCTACCATTGCGGCTGTAATCTGTTCAAAACGGAAAATAGTGCTGCCTTTATGGTCTTTAAGAAAATTGCTCGCCGCTTCCTCGGAAACAAGCGGAACAAACTCGTGTCCCATGGGCCCGATAACATCGGAGCCGGTAACGTAATAGGCTGTTTTTCCGTCAATCCACTGCTGACTGTAATAGTCGGTCACGAATATATGTGCAGAAGAAGAGGTTCCACCATATTTGCCAGGCTCATAGAAGAAGGCCAGCATATCCTTTACACCATCAAAAAAATGGACGCTGCCATCCTCCATCTGAATCTGTGCCAGCCACGGTTTGTATTTGGCAACAAACATACCGCACACCGGGCAGCGCTCTTTGTCCGAAACCTCGGTTACCGGGTCTGCCGCTCCCGCATAGACAGCCGGCAGCAGGAAACACAACGCCGGAATAATCATCAGAAATTTTTGCATCGATATTCTCCTAATCGGGAAATAGTTCCTTAATTACTTCATGATACCTGCAACAGGTTCATATAACAATAGCACAAAAATACCACCTTCCTGTAAAAAAAAAGAGACCAAAACACAGAATAATTCTTATGCTGTATTGATATAGGTGCCAATAAATGCCACTATGTGGTATAAACGGAGGTCAATGTAATCTTTTCTCTTTAGCAATGGAAGGTTTCCATGGATAGTCAGCAGTTTTCTCTCATCCGTAAAAAATTGCGGAAAACCCAGAAAGAGTTAGCGGAACTCATGGGAACATCTCTGAAGGCGATATGTTCCTATGAGCAGGGATGGCGTTCTGTGCCTACTCATGTTGAACGACAACTCTATTTTCTCCTGTGCCAGAAAGCAGATAGCGAAAATAGCCGCAAGGAGTGCTGGAACATCCTCGATTGTCCTGAGGAAAGGAAGCTAAGGTGCCCGGCCTGGGAGTTCAAGACCGGTAAACTTTGCTGGTTTATCAATGGGACAATCTGCGCTTGCAAATCGCAGAAAAACTGGCATGATAAAATAGAAATATGTCGCCAATGCGAGGTGATGAAGGATATTTTCGAATAGCGCGGGCAGCAGTACCGGCACTGTACAACAGTGCATCACTCCGCCTTGCCGCGCTACCTCTTTTTCAGATAGTCATCCACTATTTTCAGCATTCGCCGAACCGGTTCTGCCGCCCCCCAGAGTAATTGATCACCTACCGAGAAAGCAGTGAGGTATTCGGGGCCTATATTCATCTTGCGAATCCGTCCGATAGGGACAGTCAGCGTGCCCGATGTCCGAACCGGAGTAAGCATCTCTTCCGTGGCCTGGCGTTCATTGGGGATAACCTTGACCCACTGATTATGACCGGCAAGTATTTCTTCTATCTCGGCAATTGCAATATTCTTTTTCAACTTGATGGTAAATGCCTGGGAATGGCACCGCATTGCCCCTATGCGCACACACTGACCGTCTATGGGAATGCGATTGTCATCCCTGCGTCCCAGTATTTTATTGGTTTCACTGACACCTTTCCACTCCTCTCTGGTCTGACCATTTTCCATGGGAGCATCGATCCAGGGGATCAGGCTTGCGGCAAGGGGCACCTTCCAGTTGTTCATGGTAAGGGTGCCACTGTTTAATTTTGCGGTGACACGAGCATCAATGTCAAGGACGGCGGAAGCCGGATCATGCAACAGAGAATCGACTTCATCCTCCAGTTCACCCATCTGTAGAAGCAATTCACGCATATTCTTGGCTCCGGCACCACTGGCAGCCTGATAGGTCATCGAACTGAGCCACTCTATCAAATCATTCTCAAACAGACCCCCAAGAGCCATCATCATCAGTGAAACAGTACAGTTGCCACCGATAAAATTCTTGATGCCTTTTTGCAATCCATCTTCAATTCCCCGGCGATTGACGGGATCCAGCACAATTATACTGTCATCTTTCATTCGCAGAGCAGAGGCGGCATCAATCCAGTAGCCATCCCAGCGGGAACGCAGCGCATCGTAAACCTCTTTGGTATAGTCCCCTCCCTGGCAGGAAAGCACAACATCCATTTCCGCCAGCAGAGCAATATCCCGGGCATCCTGCAGCGGTTTTTCTCCCGAACCGACATCCGGACCGTTTTGTCCCACCTGGGAGGTAGTGAAGAATACGGGATCTATATGGCGAAAATCACCTTCTGCCTTCATCCTTTCCATAAGAACCGAACCAACCATGCCACGCCAGCCGACAAGTCCTACTTTGAGCATATCAACTCCAATAGATATAGTGTAATGATGAAAAATCCGGGCTAACCCGAATTTCTCATGAACATTGTGTCAATTTTCATAAATTAGATGATAATACAATATGTTCAAGCAGTATACTTTCATAAGAAAATCATACACAATGTTCACCAAAGGCCAACCGATCTTACCGTGCCTGCAGCGTTGCCGAAGCAAGGTGCATAGACTACTATAGCGCCTTGCTTCGCGCCTCGCATCCACGGCAACCTCGGCTGGTGAAAAATTCGGGCTAAAAGTGTCTTGCAATTTCTCCGGGAACAAAAGATGCCTTTTCAGACAGGCGGTCGCCACAAGTTACCTGTCCTGTCCATATACATTCATATAAAAGGTAATGAGAATTTTTCAACTGCAAAATCAGATCAGCGGCAAAACAGCTTTCCAGCAAAGCGCTCATTCAGGATAGCTGATAGAGGCATCCATTACAGCCGGGGTTCGGTTATGTTGTCAGATACTGAATTGGTATCGTATACCTGGGTGGTGCTGATAATCAATCAACTCAAAGTCGTCGGGAGTTACCCAGGTTTCAAGGTCTTCAAGTGATGTGATAGCAGGATTGATTCTGAGCTTTGGCAAGGGATACGGTTTTCTTTTCATCTGCACATTCTTGAGCGTTTCAATCTGATCCTCATACACATGCACATTGACGATTTTATGAAACGCTTTGGCCGGTTTCAGACCGGTAATGCGGGCCATGATCATGAGCAACCAGGCAACTTGAATCTGGTTAAAACCGTGGCCTAACGGAAGGTCATCTGACCTCTGGTAAGAGGTCAGATAGAGTTTTTCTCCTAAAATACTGAAGGTATGAGTATGCATGCATGAATTCAAACAGGCCCTGTCACGTTCTCCCGGGTTCATAAAGGTGATGATTTCCGACCTGTTGTCAACTCCTTGATGAAGGTCATTATACACATTCAATAACTGGTCGACTCTCTCTCCCTCCGGATTTCTCCAGTCCCTTCCCTGAGCTCCGTAACAGCGGCCCATGTCGTCTGTTCCTTTTCGAAAAGGATTGTTCAACCAGTCGGGATTCTCATTAGCGTTGGCATTCCAGGTGTTGCAGCCTATTTTCCGAAAATCAGCGGCACTGGTATACCCGCGAAGATAACCGAGCATTTCAGCGATGGCCGCCTTCCAGAACATCTTTTTAGTGGTCAGTACCGGCAGCGTTCCATCACTGACATCATATTCCAGATCACAATTTATAATGGTCAGACACCGTTTACCGGTGCGTTTATTTTCAACCCAGACCCCAGTATCCAGCAGCCTCTGACACAAATCTAAATATTCTTTCATCTTCGGTGAGGTAATAAGTAACTGTTTTTTAAGATAGACCTAACTTTTCCTTAAATTCATCCCCATCTGCCGTCAACATCAAGCAGCCTATCCTTTTTCAATCGTCCTTTCAAGTAATTTTGGCTGTACAAAAAGGGCATATATCAGACTCAACATGAAAAGGTGTTTATTCTGCCTTTGTGTGCATAAAAGATAACTACCAGTTAATTCAAACCTTGCCTTTTCAGTAACTAATTGCTATTATACATTCATGTACAAGATAACTTTTAGCAAAAATGCGGACAAAGCCTTACGGCGAATGCCCAGAAACAATGCACTTGTTATCGCGAAAAAAATCAAAGAGTTAGCCGTCAATCCAAATGAGATGCGCAATGTGAAGAAATTAACAAACCATCCTGGATATAGGCTTCGAGTTGGAGACTGGAGAGTAATTTACACGGTGAATGATAATGAGCTGTTAATTCACATCATTAACGTAAAGACTCGTGGGGAGGTGTACAAATGAACATCCAGATTATTGAAAAAAATGGGCAACCTGAATGGGCAGTTATTCCATACAGAGAGTATCAAAAACTCCAAGAGGCTTTGGAGGACGCTGAAGATATAAAAGACATAGAGACTAGTTTAAAGGCGATTCAAGACGGGACCGAGACAACTATTCCAAGTGATATCACTTTTGCTATTCTTGACGGAACAAACCCGATTCGAGCCTGGAGAGAGCACAAGCAAATCAAAATGAGTGAGTTGGCAAAACAAGTCGGCATAAGCGCGGCTTATCTCTCTCAAATTGAAAATAATAAAAGAAACCCCACCATCGATACTTTAAAAAATATTGCCCGACAACTCGATATAGATGTTGACGTATTAATCTAGATAAATATCTAATATTAGGTGATAAGTAATTGCTTTGAAGACAAACTTAACTGTTCCGCAAATTCATCTGTACCGACCACCAACATTAACCAACCATCCTTTTCCATCCGTCCTTTCAAGCAATTTTGTGTATAGATTTTTACAGTGGCATTGTTTTAAGAGCCATTGGTATCCCCACGAATATGTTCACGGTGATGTTTGCCCTGGGTCGGCTTCCAGGATGGATCGCCCAGTGGAAGGAAAGTATGGATGATCCCCAATGGAAAATCTCTCAACCACGCCAAATCTATACGGGGAACCTGTGTTGTAATCAGGCAACCACCCTACCATCCTCCAAATGCACTACTCTTCCCGCCCGCTCGGCATAACGGCTCTCATGGGTTACCATGATGATACTCATACCGTCACGGTTCAATTCCTCCAGAAGCTGCATAATCTCCTCGCCGGTCCTGTTGTCGAGGCTTCCGGTCGGCTCATCGGCAAAAAGAACCCTGGCTGATTTCACCATGGCCCGGGCAATGGCGACACGCTGCTGTTCACCACCGGACAGACTGCCGGGCAGCCTGTGCAGTTTCTCGCCCAGGCGGATCCGCTGCAAACACTCCTTGGCCCTGGCACTCAGATCAGGTGATACCGGCGCCACGGAATGCATGAAGGGCAGCAGGGTATTCTGTAAAACCGTCAGATACGGGAGCAGATGATGAAATTGAAATATCCCGTCTACTCGGTTTTATCGATGGTGATGACAGAAGCATAAACACTCCTTACGTTGTTTTTTAAAGCAAGCCTCTTTCCGTCTCTTCTTATCCCCTCGGGGGAGCCGACCCTGCGGTCCGTTTGGCGCAAAGGGCTTGTATTGTACAATAATGGGGGATTGATACGATATGGCATATCATTTACGGAGGAAAAAAACCGTTAAAGCCGGCATCGTCGACATAGCCAAGAGTCAAATCGACGAGGCCATAGAGGAGATTGACAACGAAGAACTCGACCGCCACGAGGTCGTGCACCAGGTACGAAAGCGCTGTAAAAAACTGCGCGGTCTCATCCGCCTCATTCGTCCGGCCTTCCCGGATTATAAGAAAGAAAACGGTTTTTTTCGTGATGCTGCAGGAGCGCTCTCCTCGGTGCGCGACGCACAGTCCATCATCGAGTGCTTCGATGATCTGGCCAAGTATTATGGCAACCGGACAGACGACGTCCATTTCAGACCGGTTCACCAGCATCTCGTCGACAGACGCAAGGAAATTACTGCCAACACAGATGAAATAGAGGGCCGATTGAAAACCTTCCGCGCCCGGATGGTAGAAGCCCGTGGTCGTGTCACAACCTGGAAAATCACCAAAGAAGGTTTCGACGCCATAGCCGACGGTTTTATGAAGACTTACAAGCGTGGTGGAAAGGCTTTTTCCAAGGCGTACCGAAAACCAACGGCGGAGAATTTCCATGAATGGCGCAAGCGCGTCAAATATCATTGGTATCACTGTCGGCTCCTCCGCGAAATCTGGCCGGAAATGCTCAAGGTGCATCGTAAAACCGCGGATGATCTCGCCGACCTTCTCGGCGACGACCATGACCTGGCGGTGTTGAAAAAAACCCTGCAAGAAGAGTCTCAGCGTTTTGGCGATGATGAGGATCTTAAACGGATATTCACACTCATCGATGAACGCCGCAGCGAGTTGCAGCACCAGGCGCAGTTTCTGGGCGAGAGGCTGTATGCGGAAAAGAAAAAACACATCACCAAACGTTTCCGTTCATACTGGATGAGTTGGAGAAGGTGATGTGGCGCGGGTCGAGGTAAGCGTCGATAACGGTACCAACTGGCATGATGCTGCATTTGTCGGCCCGCATGAACGTTATTCCTGGCGAAGATAGGAATATCACTGGCAGGCCTCGAAACCGGGAGAACATACGATTATGGCGCGGGCCACAGACGATCAAGGCACTGTCCAACCACTGACAGCCAGTTGGAATGTCTTGGGGTATGGCAATAACGGCTCCCGGGAACATGGTGTTACCATCACAATTGAGGGAGGTGTAAAATGAAATTTCTTCTGGCAATTGCATATGTTTTGAGGAATAATTATATTTCGACTAATACTGCATTTCCATGGATAAAATTATCTGAGCGTGTTCAATCAACCAAGGAGCAGAAAGAGACCAATGAGCGATTGTATTTTTTGTAAGATCATTACCGGTGAAATTCCTGCTGAAAAACTGTATGAAGATGACGATGTACTGGCCTTCTGGGATATATCACCCCAGGCTCCTGTCCACTTTCTGGTCATTCCGAAAAAACACATTGCCATGCCGGTCGACATCGACGAAGGAGATGATCGCCTTGCCGGTAAAATGCTTCGTATCGGCGCCCAGGTTGCCAGGGAGAAGGGTGTAGCAGACGATTACCGGGTAATTTTCAACAACGGCTCCAAGTCAGGCCAGGTGGTCTTTCATCTGCACATGCACATTTTAGGCGGTAAAGGAAAACCCTGGCCGATGTAGCGTGCCGACAGATTATCGCTTTACGAGTCCTGACAACCTTTTCGGCAAATTCTTCATACCCCGCTCCGGCTTCCCGCTGGCTGTTGCACTACTCCCCTTTCTCGGCGCCGCCTACTCTCTATTTCCGGCGAAAGGGGACTTTCGACTGGAATGTTTACCGCAATACCGTCATCCACACCCGGCTCTTCGGTGAAGATTACAGGACCCATTACCCCAAAGGGTTTCTGCCGAAAAATATCGCCGATAACCCAGTCAGGGTGCATGGAACTATAGCGCCTTACTTCGCCTCGCATCCACGGCAACCTCGGCTGGGGAGAAATTCGTGCTAGCCTATGGACATGCCGGAAGAAGAAAAACATGTTGCTGAGTAAGCATTACCCTTCCCGCTGATAATGATTTATTATATGCCATAAGAAAGTCGATCATGCCGCCTGCTATCCAGCGGAGATCAGATTTTCATTAGCGATGTACCAGGAAAAGAATAACTAAGAGAGGCTCGACCAATATATTCAAACCATGTGTTTTTTGCGTGCAGTTCTAAAGACGGAGCGAACTGATTTTTTTCAGGTCGTTTTGTGAAAATTAATCTGTCTCCCATGTTGGCAGTCAGGTTAAAAGGCATCCCCATCAAGATACCGCAGGAATCGCTGCAGCGGCGGTGAAACGGTTTGTCCCTGCGGGTAAGCGCAGACAAGATTCCGGGACGCCCATTTGTCCGCCAGTCGACACATTGCCAGGTTCGCATTCTTCACATGAGGCTGAAGGTCTCCTGCACCGTCACGTGGATTTCAGGGTTATCCTTTTTGAACTGGGCCACGAAAAAAGGCAACACACCAGCCATAGCCCGTGGAATTGCAGCAAGCCGCAACTCGCCCGCCTCACCTTCGGCAAAGCGCTTCAGATCCGCGCGTACTTCGGCATATTTATGCAACAGCTGCTCGCTGTGTTCCGCGAAAGCCTGACCTGCCGGCGTCAGATTAGTTCCGGAAGGCGTTCTTGAAATCAGATCGATACCCAGTTCACGCTCAAGATCGCTGATGCGCCGCGATGCTGCAGAGGCCGCAATATGTTCATTTCTGGCAGCCGCACCGATGCTGCCCAGTCGGCAAGCAGCCAGAAATACACGCATGGTGACTATATCGAAACTTTCCATTTACTCTCTCTTAAGGTCTACATTTCCATTAACCTATCTTCTTTTATCAGTCCTTTCAAGCAATTTTAAGCTGTCCAAGCTGCTACGCCATAGTGGAAGGACGTGATAACAAACCACGTCAACACCGTATCCGGCCTTGGGTCTCGCCATGGTGACTCGACATAGATCACCACTATTCAAGCAATCAGGTCACATCAGGGCGGTGTCGGAGAGCAGAAAGGTAAATCCGGCGGGAAAGGAAACTCGATTGTACCCATTGGTATGGATAACTTGAGAAGATTAATCATGGACATCACAGTTAAGCACTTGCTACCACCAAGCGGAATCTAAACACTCTGCACCGGGACTCGGCGAGGCAGAAGCATTCGACAAAGTCCTGTTGCAGAATAAGACGGCACTGCACGGCACTGCTAAGGGGCTTTAGGGACATAAACCGCCATTACGGCGAAAAACAAAACACCAATGTACGCCTATAAAAAAAAATGTCAAGCAACAGCTGACTGGAAACAGCTTTACAGGCCCTTCGCCATTGGCGGTATTCTGCCGCAGGCCCTGCCGTCACTTACTGAAGAAAAACTTGATTCTGACAGACTCCTAAGTAATACTGTGCCTGAAAAAGACAAAATTGGCTATACCGGAATCTCCGTGGAATTGGAAATCCCAACTGTTTCACCTCCTTCACCAGCAACCGGCAACGATAAATTATGGACATCAGCAGAGCAGAAAAGATATTGGCAGGAGATCAGTATGCCACACTCACGGGAGTAGAGATACTGGAAGCCGGCAAAGGCTATTGTAAGGCCCGATTAGTTATAGAAAAGAAGCATCTTAATGCGGCCGGAGTCGTGCAGGGAGGCGCTATCTTTACGCTTGCCGATCTTGCCTTTGCCGTTGCTTCCAACAGCCATGGCCCACTGGCCCTGGCAATCAACGTCAATATCTCCTTTCTCTCCGGCAAATCGACAGGGATTCTTTATGCCACAGCAACGGAGATCAGCCGGCCAAAACGGTTGGGGGCCTATGATGTGCTGGTAACCGATGAGCAACAGGAAGTGATTGCCCGGTTCAACGGCATGGTCTACAGAAAGAGACAACAGCTTCAGTAGCTTGTGCTGCGATGCGAAAGGAAGGTCTTCTTAATTACCCTTTATCGTCATCTGCCGGCGGCAAATTCAGGTCGCCCTCTTCAACAGTCACCCCGGTGTCGGGATGCCATCGCCACAGGCGCAGATGCTCAGGGAAGGCATGTGGTTTAAATATCGATTTACCGAGCAGCATCCGTAAACACTCTTCTATTCCTTCAGTAATTGTCGGATGAGGATAGACGCTCTTCAACACATCGATAATCCCTTTGCCATGGTCCATAAAATGGGCGATCGACATAATTGTACTGGAAACCTGAGGCCCTGCTGCCCGCATGCCCAGAATACGCTGCTGCTCATCATCGGTGACGAGTATTTTGACGAAACCATGGGTGGCCCGCATGGCAATGGCCCGGTTACAGAGAAGATTGGAGAAATAGGCGGCCCGATAGGGTATCTTTTTCCTCTGACACGTTTTTTCATTCAGACCGATTGCCGCCACAGCCGGATAGAAGAACATCACCGTGGACATATTGTCATAATTAAGGGGCCAGCGGTTTTTTTGAAACATATGTTTTACCGCATAGCGTCCTTCCATTTCGGCTATATTGACGAGCGCGGGATGATGGGTGATATCGCCGGCGGCATAGATATTGTCCTTGATGCAGCAATTCTCATCGGTCTTCAATATCCCTGGTTTGCTGGTATCTATGCCGAGATTCTCCAGACCCATGCCGGAGCGGTTAAAGGTTCGTCCAATGGAGATAAAGGCGGCGTCGGTCTCTATAACCTCTGAATGGCCTTTTTTATAGTCCAGGATGACCTGAAGACAATCGGTTCTGTGTACAACGTCCCGCACCTGCGCCGAATGAATTATTCGTACACCGCTGCGCACCAGATTGTCATTGACGAACGAAGAGATATCTTCGTCCTCATAAGGTATAACCCTGCCGGCATGATCGATCAGATAGACCTTTGTCTGGCCGAAATTCGAAAAGATAGTAGCGTACTCACAGCCGATGATGCCCGCCCCGATAATCACCAGTCTTTCCGGGAAACACTGGAGATTAAGGATACCATCCGAGTTCAACACTCTGCGCTGATCCAATATGATATGGGGGAAGTTTCTCGGACTGGTACCAGTGGCGATGAGAAAATATCGAGCTCTTACCTCTTCACGTCTGCCGTCGGGATAGGTGACCTCTACCGCATCTTTGGAAAGAAACCGCCCCCGGCCATTCTTCAGTGTCAGTGACCCCGGTCCTCCCCATCTTTCCGGCGAAAAACTCTCGATCTGGGAAAACATCTGGTACTGTTTTTCCTTGACGGCCTGCAAAACGGTGCGTCGCACCGCGCAGTAATCGACCGATAATCCGGCTGCACGGTAGCCCCGATCCTGTTTTACGGCAATGGCATAATCTTTAGCAAGCTCCCACATGGTTTTAGAAGCCATTGCGCCCCACATGATTCCAGCCCCGCCAATTTCGGCACCTTCAATGATGCAGACATCTTTACCGAAGTCAAGCGCACGCATTGCTCCGGCAAAACCGGCCGGTCCACATCCCAGCACGCATACATCAAATATATCGGGTTTTTTCCGGCTCATATCAATAAATTCGGGGATGGTAACAGGCAACTTCACTCTCATCGAGAATCTGTATTGCCGGCGCCTCTTTGGTGCATATTTCCGTCATATCCGGACAACGAGGATGGAACGTACACCCGGAAGGCGGTGCAATGGGTGAAGGCAACTCCCCATGCAGAACAAGCCTTTCCTTGGCACGAAAGGGATCTGCAACGGGAGTGGCGGACAGCAAAGCCCTGGTGTAGGGGTGATGCGGCCTGGAGAAAATAGTATCCCGGCTGCCGAATTCGATGGGCCTGCCGAGATACATAACCATAACATCATCAGCGGTGTGTTTCACCACAGAAAGATCATGGCTGATAAAAAGATAGGCAAGATTGAACTCATCCTGCAGATACGTCAGCAGATTAAGAATCTGGGCCTGGATAGATACATCAAGGGCGGAAACCGGTTCATCCAGTACAAGAATTTCCGGATTGAGCATCAAGGCCCGGGCAACGGCAATCCGCTGCCGCTGTCCTCCGGAAAACATATGAGGATAGCGATCGTAGTGCTCCGGTCGAAGTCCGACAAGATCAAGCATGTTTCTGGCTTTTTCACGTCGTTCTTTTCTGCCCATGGAGGTGTTGACCAGCAGCGGCTCTTCCAGACACATGCCGATTTTTTGTCTGGGATTTAAAGAACCATAAGGATCCTGAAAGATGATTTGCACTTTGCAGTGCAGCGCTCTTATGGCCGCCTTGTCGGCTTTGATAATATCAATATCCCTGATTTTCAACTGACCTGCAGTAGGGATCTCGATCATGGTCACCAGGCGAGCCAGGGTTGACTTGCCGCAGCCGGACTCTCCTACAACGGCTAATGTCCTGCCCTTCTCCAGTTTGAAGGTGGCTCCGTCCAGAGCTTTAAGTATGGCCGGCTGACGAAAAGCCCCTCTCTTGATCTCATAATGACGCTTCAGATCCGAAGCCTCCAGCACAATATTTCCCTGCATCAGCTCACCTCCACTTTCTCTGGATAGTTCTGCGGTACTCCCTGCTGCAGAGGATAATGGCACAGCGCCCGGCCTAAATCGTCATCGGCCGGCAGTGGCGGTGTGGAAAAGCAGAGATCGGTAGCATACTTGCAGCGGGGAGAAAACAGGCATCCAGTCGGTTTATCAAACTGTCCGGGAACCACCCCGAGAATGGAAGGAAGAGTTTTTGAAACGGATCGTTCCGGTAAAGAATCGAGTAAAGCGGAGGTATATGGATGATGAGGATTGGAAAAAAGACCTTTGACAGACTGCTGCTCCACCTGCTGGCCGGCATACTGCACCACCACTTTCTCGGCGGTTTCCGCAACAACGCCCATATCATGCGTGATCAGTACAAGGGACATCTGTTTTTCCCGCTGCAGCGATAACAAAAGATCGAGGATCTGTGCCTGAATGGTGACATCGAGTGCCGTGGTGGGCTCGTCTGCAATGAGCAGCCTGGGATTACAGGAAATAGCAATAGCGATCATAACCCGTTGATTCATACCGCCGGAAAGCTGATGGGGAAAGGCGGCAAGGCGTTTTTGCGGTTCTGGAATGCCCACCTGATCAAGCAGTTCGATGGCTCGTTTCTTTCTTTCACTGCGCCCCATGCCGTAATGTATCTTCAATGCCTCGGATAGTTGAAAGCCGACGGTAAAACAGGGATTAAGACTTGTCATCGGTTCCTGAAAAATCATGGCCATTTCATTTCCGATAATTTTCCGCAGATTTCTGTTGCTGATGGTTTTGAGATCTTTTCCGTCAAATTTGAGAACATCGGCCGTTACCGTGGCCGTCCAGGGTAAAAGACCCATCAAGGCCAGCATGGCAACGGACTTGCCGGAACCGGATTCACCGACAATTGAGAGGATCTCTCCGGGGTTGATAGTCAGCGAAACACGGTCGACGGCGGTGAACATGCCACCGGCGGTTTGAAAGGCGACCGACAAATTCTTTATTTCAAGCAGAGACATGATAAATATCAGGAACGTTTGAGTTTCGGATCAAGGGCGTCACGCAGGCCATCCCCCATCACATTAATAGCGAGAACAGTAGTTAAAATAGCTATCCCGGGAAAGGTCACAACCCACCAGGCCCGCAGGATGAATTCCCGTGCTTCGGCCAGCATAGTGCCCCACTCGGGTGCCGGCGGCTGAGCTCCCATGCCGAGAAATCCAAGGGCTGCGGCATCAAGAATGGCGGTGGAAAAGCTCAGCGCCGCCTGAACGATCAGGGGAGCCATGCAATTGGGCAGAACGGTTACGAACATCAACCGCAGCGTTCCCACTCCTATTATTCGAGAGGCGGTCACGTAATCCTTGGTCATCTCGGACATGACTGCTGCCCGGGTGAGGCGGACGTAGTGCGGCTGCTGAACGATGGCGATGGCAATCATGGCGTTGATAAGGCTTGGACCGAGAATAGCGACAAGCACCAGGGCCAATAGAAGACTGGGAAAGGCCAGCACCACATCCATAATGCGCATAATGAAGGTATCCAGCCTGCCACGGAAAAACCCGGCTGATAATCCCAATATGACACCGACAACCAGCGACATGGAAACGACGATGCAGCCGATAAAAAGAGAAAATCTGGCACCATATATGAGGCGGGACAGCATATCCCGACCGACGGCATCGGTCCCTAAAAGGAAACGTAAATCCCCGCCACTCTGCCAGAAAGGTGGTTGGAGCAGGGCATCGCGATACTGCTGATTCGGCGCATGAGGAGCGATAAAATCTGCAAAAACGGCAATGAGGATAATAGTGACGAAAAAGAAAAGACCGAAAACCGCACCACGATTCTCTCTGAAGTAGGACCAGAAATCTCGTAACAGGACCATTCTCCCCACCGGTCGGTCGTCTAATTCCACTGTCTGTACTGCTGATACTTCTTCCATGCTTAATCCGTGTGTCTGATTTGAGGATTGATAAAACCATACAGAATATCCACCACCAGATTGACTATCATGACAATGGCGGCAATAAGGAGAAGTCCTCCCTGAACCGAAGGGTAATCGCGGCGGAAAATGGAATCAACCATCCATTTGCCGATACCCGGCCAGGAAAAAATCGTTTCCGTCAGAATAGCTCCGGCAAAAAGAACCCCGATCTGCAGACCGATAACGGTGATCACGGGAATCATGGCATTACGCAGCGCATGTAAGCCGATTACCCGGCCGGGTCCAAGGCCTTTCGCCCTGGCTGTCCGGACATAGTCTTCACTGAGGACCTCGAGCATGGCGGAACGAGTCTGCCTGGCAATAACGGCCAGCGGTATCGTGGCCAGCACAATGGCCGGTAATATAAGATGGGAAAGAGCGGAGATAAAGGCCCCTTTCTGACCGGAAAGAGCACTGTCTATCAGCATAAAACCTGTTACCGGTTCAAAATAATACAGCAGCGAGATCCTTCCCGAAACCGGGGTCCAGCCAAGAATTCCGGAAAAAAAGATGATCAGCAGCAGCCCCCACCAGAAAATGGGCATCGAATAGCCTGTCAGGGCACCGGTCATTACCGTGTGATCAAAAATGGAGCCCCGTTTCGTGGCCGCTATCATTCCAGCCGGCAGACCCAGAAAAACCGCTAAAAAAATGGCACAGAACGACAATTCCATGGTTGCCGGAAACAGAGTGAAGAATTCTTTCAGGACAGGTTGCTTGGTTATAATAGACGTACCGAAATCGCCGGAGAACAGATCGACAAGATAATTGCCATACTGCATAAGGACAGGCTTGTCATAGCCGAACTCTGCCATGAGTGCGGCATGACGCTCTTCCGTCATACCACGTTCACCAGCCATCAACAAAACGGGATCACCCGGCAGCAGGCGTATAAACACAAAGGCCACGAGCGTCACCCCGAAAAAGGTCGGTACTATAACACCTATTTTTCTGATGAAATACGAAAACATGAAAGTAGTAGTAAAGCTGAGTGTGGGAAAACGTTAAAAGAACGGGCCGGATAACGTAACATTATCCGGCCCGGGATTTCTTTACTTCAGATCAACACCGTAGAAGATGTGTCCGCCGAAAGGATCGATTTTAAAATCGACCACTTCTTTACGAACCGGTTTGAAAACCACGGAATGAGCAATGGTTGCCCATGGGGCCTGCTCTTTGAAAACGACCTGGGCCTCTTCGTAAAGCCTGGTGCGCTCATCTACATCAGCAACCACCTTGGCTTTCTGGATAAGATCTTCAAAGGGCTGGTGACACCACTGAGCACGGTTTGAACCTCCAACGCCGTCACAGCCAAGCAGTACGGCCAGGAAGTTGTCTGGATCACCGTTATCTCCGGTCCAGCCAAGCAGGATGGCGCCGTCACGATCAATATCCTTGGAACGCTTCAGATACTCACCCCATTCATAGCTCACAATCTCGGCGGTGACGCCGATCTCAGCCATGTCTGCCTGAATCAGCTCTGCCATACGACGGGCGTTGGGATTGTAAGGTCGCTGCACGGGCATGGCCCAGATCTTCATGCTCAAGTCTTTTACGCCTTCCGCTTCAAGCATTTTCTTGGCTTCAGCCGGATCATAGGCATCATCCTGCACTGCTTCGTTGTATGACCAGATTGTCGGAGGAATCGGATTCTTAGCTACTTTACCGGCACCTTGAAAGACCGCATCCAGTATAGCCTGCTTATTGATGGCTTTATTGAGAGCCTTTCGTACCTTGGGGTTGTCAAACGGAGCCATCTGGGTATTGTAGGCCAGGTAACCGACATTCAAACCTTCCTGCTCCAGCACCTTTATTTCCGGATCTTTCTGCATGGCGGCGACATCTGCCGGATTCGGATACGGCATCACATGACATTCTCCTGCCTTCAGTTTTTGATAACGGACCGAGGCATCGGGAGTAATAGCAAACACCAGATCATCAATCATAGCTTTGCCGGCCCAGTATTCAGGGTGAGCCTTGTAGCGAATGACCGCGTCTTTCTGGTATGCAACCAATTGAAACGGACCGGTTCCTACCGGCTCAAGATCGATTTTTTCCGGGGTTCCGGCTGCCATCATGGCATCGGCATACTCTTTGGAATGGATGGAGGCAAAGTCCATGCCGAGGTTAGCTATCATGGGTGCTTCCGGTCTGTTGAGAATGAACTCGACCGTGTAGTCATCAACTTTATTTATTTCTTTGAGGAGATCAGGCATGGACATGCCATTGAAATACTCATAGCTGCCGCCTGAAACCTTATGAAACGGATGCTCGGCATCAAACTGTCGCATAAAACTGAAAACAACGTCCTCAGCGTTAAAATCACGGGTGGGAGTAAAATCCTTGGTGGTATGAAACTTTACGCCTTTTCTCAACTTAAAAACATACTTTTTACCGTCGTCGGTAATATCCCAGCTTTCTGCCAGGGCGGGCCCAATCTTGGTTGTTCCTCGTTCAAATTCCACCAGCCTGTTAAAAACCTGCCTGGATGAAGCATCAAAAGTAGTGCCTGCTGTGTAAAAGGCAGGGTTGAATCCCTCTGGGCTTCCCTCTGAACAATACACAAGGGTTTTGGCCTGTACGCCTATTGCTCCCACAGTCAGCAATGAAGCACCACACAGGGCAATAAGTAATTTTTTCGTTTTTCTCATAGTATCCTCTCCGTTTTGTTGAGTAATTCTGGTCTCCATCATCAAGACCGTTTCATACCGCACAACTGCACCATCGGCATTATCCTTTACGCAAAGGTCGTCCTGCAAACAACACCAACCTACCCAGTCAAGCGGGACCTCCTCTGCTGGTGAGAAATCCGGGTAGACCTCTGTCATTTAGTGCCGACATTAAATAATTACCATAATACAGGTGAGATTGGGAAATAGTAAATGGAATAATTTAGAAAGTAGCTTTTATCTTGTTTGACCTTTTCGCTCCGGCAGAACATTTGTATAAGGTAAATTTTCATTTAATCCTGTATAAATAACCTTCTCCGGTATATCAATATTTTTTTTATGAAAAAAGTTTGGATTTTAGTATCGCTTCACTCTTTTTCCATATTTTTTCCAATTTTTCTTGGGCAATACGCTCCAACCGCCGAAATAGCATTTCCAACTTTTCTTGCTCTTGCAGATAAGGTATTATTAGAAAGTGTTGCACACTCAACAAAGAGGAGACTAAATGCTAACGGCTCGACACATCATGAGCACGACCTACCATGCGCTGCACCCGCAAGACTCTGTTTCCGCAGCGGCGAGAGAATTTAAAGAAGCAAGTCTGCGTGATAATCGCCGAGTATTCGGTATGATAGTGATTGATGATGATGACAAGCTGGTCGGCATCCTCTCCATGTACGACATCCTTCTCTTTTTTCAACCGAAACATGCCCACCTCTGGGGGCAGATGAACGACATCGACGTAACCGACCTCTTTAACACTATCTGCAGAAAAAGCAAAGATATCCTGGTAGGTGATATCATGACAACGGAGATCATAACGGTTTCAGGCGATACCCATATCTTCGCTGTTCTTGAAATCATGAACAAACAGCACATCCGCCGGATACCGGTTGTTGAAAATGATCAGGTTGTCGGAATTGTGTATATCTCGGATCTCTTCTTTTATCTGGTAGACCAAATGATCTGAATCATATCGGATTATTATGATTATTCACTATTCAGATGAGCAAAAACGCAATCCTCTCTTCAGCAGATTGACCGTTGCGGAGACCATGCGCCGTCGAGTTATCGCTCTATGGGCCGAACACCCCATCGCCGCCGCCATCCAAACCTTTATCAAACACAAAGTGAACGCTGTTCTGATAAAGGAAAGTAGTGGTCAACCGGTTGGTGTAGTCACCAAAACCGAAATAATGGGAGCGTATTATGCCGCACTGCCGGCGGAAACCCCTCTTTCCGATATAATGGGAAGACCGGTCATGCACTGCTCGCCGGCCGACACCCTCGAATCAGCACTTATGACCATGCAGCAGGCCGGTATTCACCGACTATATGTTATCGACGACAAGCTGCAGGCCGTCGGAACTCTAGCCTATCCCGACATTGTGGGAAAGTTGTATAAATATTGCTGTAGCTGTGATTTCAGTCTCCATAAAAAAACACACCCGGAAACCGGACCGCGCCATACCGTGGGAAATGTCATGACTGCCGGAGTCGAAACGGCTCCACAAAAGAGTAGCATTATGGAAGTCATTGAAAAACTCTCCTCGTTTCATTTCGGCGCCCTGCTTCTGGTTGATGAGATGAACAGCCCGGCCGGTGTTATTTCCAAAACCGACCTGGCCTTGGCATACTACAGAGGAATAGCAACGGAACAGAGCGGCGCCACCATCATGAAAACACCCGTGCAGGTTTGTCATGCAAGTATCGCCCTCGAAGAGGGTATCCGTCTTATGGTTCTGGGGGAAATCAGCAGACTGTTTGTCTATCAAAAAAGCAAAATGAGTATCTGCGGAGTCTTGAGCCTCTCCGATGCCGCACGAATCCGTTCCGGGTCATGCCAGGCATGCTCCGGATCTCGCATACATGTCGGTAAATAAGGTCTTCGCAAAAACGCACATTCTCGCATCAGCCCTCACTCTGAGCTTTCTCCGCCACACTCTCCTTACCATACCGCAGCAGTGCCCCAATAAAGAAAATAGGAATAAAAAGTTCCAGGCACTCCTCCATTATTCTGACGAGGGTTCGCGGGCTCTCCATCATGGGAAGAAGATTTGCTATCATTTTGGCATTACCGTCCAGGAGAGCTTTACTGCAAACGGCACAGGCAACCCCACAGACTGTGAAGACGGCCCAGGATCGGCCCTTCATCAACGCCTTTTTAACTCGGGGCAGGGCATGTCGGAAATAGAGAAAGGCATACACGAGAAGAGCGACGATACCAAAAGTCACTATGGTCTTTTCAAGAAGCGGAACGTCAGGACTGATAAAAAACCTGCTTTTAAACATCCCCATGGTGGTGAAATGTACATGAAAGTCGAGCTCCCGCAAACCGAGCAGAAAAACAAATACTCCCGGAGCTACCCTTGTCCTGACAGCGCCGCTGTAATTTCCATACAAGAGGAAAAGACAGAAAAGAAAATAGCCGCCGGCGGAAAGTACTTCAACAGGCCCGTTTTCCCGGACCATGGCCTCGGGAAGATATCCCGGAAGCAGATAAATTCCACTTACCAGTAAAACATAGAGGGAAAAAATCGTTGCTGCCGCAATACCATCCCCCCGCCTTAACACCATCATGTTTCCGCCTTTTTATTCAAACTTTTCCCATATACCACGCAACAGTTCCCCCTCAAGGAATCCATTCATTGCAGCCCATCAACATCATCGGGGCTGTTACAGTTACGCCATGCCTTTGCCAACGAAGACGGCAGCATCGGGGTATCTGTTTTAGGATGCTTACATACTTCAGCAATGCGAAAATCCCCCTTACCCAACAGTGTCTCAAAAAGCAGTCGGCTGTGCGCGTCATAATACGCCAGCAAGGGTTCGAGACGGTTTGACCGAGGCTGTCGCGGCACACTTGCCCAGATACCCGGCTTACGCAGACTTAAAAGCCAGGAAAGTCCTTGTCGGCTCAACAACGGCATGTCACAGGCAGCTACAATCCAGTTAACGTCAGGATTCCAGCGCATCGCGGCAAGAATACCGGCCAGTGGTCCCTGCCCTGTTGGAATGTCGTGAAGCCGCACCTCCCCGGCAAGAGACGGCGGAACGTCACCTCGTCCGGCCAGCACAACCTGGGCGGTCTGCTCCTGTAGAAGAGATACCGTTCTTTCCACCCAGGTAAGCCCGTTCCTGTCTTTTATAAGGTGTTTGGGACATCCCATTCTTGAACTGCGGCCGCCTATCAGCAGGCAGCTCCATACCGGAACAGCCTCAACCCTCCGCTGCAGGTATGTGTGTATATAGTGAGCCGGCACCTCTGCGTCATCTGCAGGAAGATGACGCATAAACGGCTTGTCAAGACAATCATCTCCCCCCCAAAAAACAACTTCATCGCCCCCATCACGACTCGTATCGTCACACAAGACAAGATCATACTGACAGAGCAGTGGTCGCGCAGCAGTATTGAGTGTCTGGAAAAATTCTGCCGCGTCTCTACTGTCCTGCGGCAGCATATTCCCGGGTAGATACAGGTCGGAATGCGCCCACAGGGACTTTCCAAAGTGTTGCCGGGCACGCTCGTCCCTGCGGCCGGAGCAAATAACCAGGGTCTTGATGGATTTTTCTTCCAGGCGGAGAAGAAGGGATTCGAGCAGAACCGTCCTCTTTTCCTGCGTTGCACCGCTCAGCACAAAAAGAGGCTGCATCTCATTTTTTTTCTCTGTTGGAATCACGTTATAATTATATGGTAAGACGATGCTCACCCTGAGGTAAAATACCCGCCTGTCTGCCCCGCCGCAGAAAGTTATCTATGGCCTGCGTGCCTTCGACACCAAGGTCCAGCGAATAATCATTAACATAGAGGCCGATGTGGTCCTGCACAACCTTGTCATCAAGTTCCTGAGAATACTGCCGCACATAGGGCAGGCACCCCAATGGATCTTTATAGGCATGTTGCAGACTTTTTCGTACAGCTATCTCAATTTCACCAATTATTTGGCGACCAAGACTTCTTTTGGCGGCAATACATCCCAGTGGAATGGGAAAGCCGGAACTCTCCTCCCACCAGCTGCCCAAATCCTGCAGACACACCAAACCTTTTTCACCATACGTAAATCGGCTTTCATGAATAATCACTCCCGCATCAACAGTGCCAGCCGCCACACTCTCCATGATTTTTTCGAATCGCATCTCCACCAGGTTGGTACATTGTGGAGCAAACATGCGAAAAAGCAAGGCAGCTGTAGTATATTTTCCCGGAATGGCAACGGTCAGCGCATTATCTGTGCGAAGGTCGAGCGGTTTGGCGGCAACCAGGAGAGGACCGCAACCACGGCCGAGCGCACTGCCGGCCCGTAACAGGCAATAGTCCTGCAGTACGTACCCTAGAGCATGAAAGGAGAGCTTGGTAACATCCAGCCTTCCCTGTATGGCCCAGTTGTTCAGGGTCTCCACATCTTCCAAAAAAGGTGGGGCAAAACAGAGCCGGTTTTCTATCTTGTCGTGAACAAGAGCATCAAATATAAACGTATCGTTTGGGCAGGGGGAAAAGCCAAGGCTGATAGGTTTCATGGTTGTTGTAAGCCCTCAACAAGTAATGCCGCGGCTTTACCAGCCTCGGCACAGGCCTGCTCCAGGCGCCATCCTGCCGGATCACGGTCTTCAACATGATTGGAAACGCAGCGCAACTGCAGCAGGGGCAGGCTGAAGTCGGCACAAACACGGGCCAGGGCCGCCCCTTCCATATTCTCACAAATGGCGTTATATTTTCGGCGAAATATTTCACCGCGCTCTCTGGTGCCGCTGACACAGCTGACCGTAACAAAATTTCCACTGAGCGCCACGATGCTATTCTGCCGCAGAATCTGCCCAGCGCGGCTTCGCAGTCCATGGTCAAACGTAAAGTGGCCGGCCGCTGCCGGTTCTTCCGACAGGTTGTCAATCCTTCTGGGAAAACAGATACCGACATCACCCAACACATCCGTCTCGGCAAGACAGAGATCGAGAAGGGCCGGCATTTCGGCGGTTGTATCGATATAGGCTCCAGCCACACCGAAATTTATTACCGCGGATATATCAAGGCAATTTTTCTCCAGAAACCTGGTAAGCCGAAAACAACTCTCCACCGGACCGACACCACACATCAGGCTCGGCTGGAAAGCTTTTCCCAACGCTTCGGTAAAAGGGGCTAATTCAAATTCAGTTGCAGCAACAGCAAGTATCATGGTAATACAGTCGGTCCTCGGCCCACAAAGGCCTGATAGAGATGGCAAGTGAGATGGTCAGCCGGAACTCTCTCCGCGGAGATAACGATACATGTTCCCCCCGGGGGAGTTACGTAACCAAAATACATACAGCACAATAGATACGCCATGCAAGATGATTTTATACTTTCGGCATACGATTATACACTGCCGCAACAAAATATAGCCCAGCATCCCTCCGCAGCAAGAGACGCCTCCAGACTGCTTGTCCTGCACAAGGCCTCCGCAGAAATTGAGCACAGACGATTTTCCGACATCACCTCTCTTGTCAACAGCAATGACATTATTGTGATCAACGACACCAGAGTCTTCCCCGCCCGTCTTCACGGCAAAAAACAGACCGGTGGCAAGGTGGAAGTCTTTCTTCTTGAACTGCCCACCGTACCGGAAGATGAGGACCAAACCGGGCCGACGCATTCCGCCGCAGCCAAGGCACTTCTGAAAAGCTCGAAAAGACCGGCAGCAGGCAGCAGAATAGATATTGCAAAAGAACTGTTCTGTATTGTATCAGGCTATGTCGATGACGGCACAGCTCGTATAGTACTGCATTTTCCAGCAGCATACACTATCATAGATATCCTCTCCATACATGGCTCAATACCTCTGCCGCCCTATATAGAAAGACCTGACGGAACTCTTCGTGATGACAATGACAGATATCAAACCATCTACGCCGGCAGCCATGGCGCGGTAGCAGCTCCGACCGCCGGGCTCCATTTCACCGCCCCTGTCCTGGACGCCCTGCAAAAAAAGGGTGTCGACATCGCTGCCCTGACACTTCATGTCGGATATGGTACGTTTGCCCCGGTTCGAGAAGAACGTATCAGCAATCACAGTATACACAGGGAATATATCTCGATCTCAAAGAAAACCGCGGCACGAATCAATAGAACAAAACAGAATGGCGGCAAGGTGTGGGCCGTAGGGACAACGACCGTCAGAGCATTGGAGTTCTCCCGGGACAAAAAAGGAATGGTACAGGAAACATCCGGCTGGTGCGATCTCTATATCATTCCCGGATTTACCTTTTCCATTGTGGATAATCTCATAACGAATTTTCATCTGCCCAAGTCATCGCTTCTCTTTCTTGTTGCCGCGCTATGCGGCAGAGAAACGCTTTTAGACTGTTACCGTGAGGCCATTGCCAGGGATTACAGATTTTATTCCTATGGTGACGCAATGGCCATAGTGAGTTAATCTCGGACCAAATACGGGCTTGAACTTTTGCGCAGCCTCGACAGGACAGTACCTGTTGAAAGCGGCATCAGCTTGAGGCAGCCGCAGGGCAGCCGGCGCATGCGCCACCGGTGCCGGTGGCACAGGCTGGAGCAGGTTTTTCTTCACTGACTTTTTCTTTCGTTTTGGTGGTAGAGGCGGAGCCATAGCCATCGGCATACCACCCCCCTCCTTTCAGTTGAAAAGAACTCATGGAAACAAGCTTCCTGACTTCACCCTGACATTCCGGGCATATTTTTACAGGCTCGTCAGATATTTTCTGCTGAACCTCAAACACCTTGTCACAATCACTACACTCATATTCATATACAGGCATTGTTCTACTCCCTTGCAATTCTATTCTTTCTGCGATAAACACGAAAACGATCCGTGTAATACACTATAAATTTTTCCTGTTTCTCCATTGGGATAGAAAAAAAAACAGACCACCGAAGCCAGGCATAAAATAATGCTGTCGCCTTCGGCTGTCAACAAAAGAAAACAAAAACACCCCCTGCAAATAAACCCTCAAAACCGGCCACAATCTTCTCTTGGTCGGCAATATCCTAATTCAGAAGACCACAATGAACAGCTTGTCACATGCAGAAGTAATGTATATCATGGCAACACTGACCGGGAATTCTCTTCAGACAAAGAATTGAGATAAACACATTATTCTACTGTTTCATACTACAGCGTACTTGAGCATGATAGGAATATTCGACTCTGGAATCGGCGGATTAACGGTAGTTCGCGCCATTGAAAAGCTGTTGCCCCGCCATACACTCCTCTATTTTGGCGACACGGCCAGAACACCTTATGGTACCAAAAGTGCTGATGTCATCATTGACTATTCTCTGCGTAATACGGAATTTCTCCTCAAAAAAGGCGCCGGATTAATAGTAATAGGTTGTAATTCCGCAGCAAGTGTCGCCACCGAACGATTACAGGCTGAATTCGACGTACCTGTCTTAGAGGTAATCTCACCGGCTGCAAAAATGGCGGTGGAAGTATCACGATCCGGAAGAATAGGTTTGATAGGTACGCGAGCCACGGTCAGAAGCGGTGTATACGAACATATCGTCAGCCGGATAGATCCAGCCGGCAAGGTCTTTCCGATCCCCTGCCCCCTTCTCGTTCCACTCGTGGAAGAAGGATGGACCAACAAACGCGAAACAAAAATGATTATAAGGCGCTACCTCCATCCTCTCAAAGACAAGCAGATCGACACTCTCATTCTCGGCTGCACCCATTATCCGCTTTTAACGGCACAAATACGGGCACGGGTCGGTAAAAACGTTACATTGATAGACTCTTCAGTGGAGGTGGCCAATGCGTTACGGCAGCAGCTGGCCGACTCAGGAGATTTGGAACCGAAAAACAGCGAGGGGGAACGATTTTTTTATCTCTCCGACATTACCAAGTCCGCTCATCAGATTGCATCAACAATTTTCGATCATCCAGTGGAGTTTCTTTTGCCATGAAACAGAACATCTTTCTCAACGTCTTTTTATATCTCAGCATCATCATTCTGCCACTTTGCTCGCCGCTGCAAGCCGGCGCTGACAATAGTGTCCCACCTCCTTTAGCCGCCGCTCAGCGGCTAGCCAATCATCTCCAGGAACTGACCAGTCTCACGTTTTCCTTCACCCAGAAGACAGAAGGGCAGATGAGCGGCAGACCCCGTCAGGCCGAAGGCCGAGCCTATTTCGCTAAACAGGGAGATACCGCTTTAATGCGCTGGAACTACGACACTCCCGATCGGCAGGTCATACTCAGTGACGGCACGACTCTGCATATGTATTTCTCTTCGCTCAACCAGATGATAATCGCCCCGGCCGCAACCCTGCAGCAGGATGTAACCTATGCTTTTTTCAGCGGAGAAGGTAATCTTGAGGATAATTTCCTGGTCAGTGATGGCGGTGAAGAGCAAACAGAAAACACTTCCAGCGATCTGACCGTCATCCAGCTCGTTCCCAAGGCACCGTCCTCTCAAACCCAGAGCATCCGTATCTGGCTCAACGGCAACACCCGGATACAGCGGCTTGAAATCCGTGACACCTTCGACACCATCACTCTGCTTACTCTGAGCGACATAGAAGAGAACAGCCTGACAGCTGCCGGACAGCTCCTTGATGAAACGCTTTTTCAGTTCACTCCCCCAGCGGAGACCGAAATAATCTATCAGGACCAATGACACACTCCGCTTCTCCTTTGACAATAGCCCTCGTTTCCATGCCCTGGTCGTTATTCAGCCGGCCGTCAATACAGCTCGGCGCCCTGAAGGCCTACCTGGAACAGAGCGATACCATTACAGCGGAATGTTTCCATCCGTACCTCGATGCAGCCCGGGCAATCGGTCCGGACACCTATACATACCTCAGCAGAGACAGCTGGGCGGGAGAGGCACTCTACTCGGCACTTCTTTTCCCGGAAAATAGGGAACAGGCCCATAAACTTTTCCGGGCCCGTTGCCGAAAGAACAAAATAATTGCAGCCGACTTCGATGGCCTTACGCAAAAACTCCTGGACTCTCTGCAGAACTGGATTGAAACAACCGATTTCAACACATTCACCCTTGTCGGTTTCAGTGTCTGTTTCTCGCAGCTTTTTGCCTCACTGGCGGCAGCGAGGCTGATAAAAAATAAAACACCCGGTACCCCCATCGTTTTCGGCGGTTCATCCTGTGTCGGTCCCATGGGAACCACACTTCTACAGCAATTTGACCAAGTCGACCATATCATAGCCGGAGAAGGCGAGAAGCAGCTCGCCACTCTCTGTCTCACCCTGCAGAAAAGCAAATTGACCGCCAAACGAGACAACAGTCCGGCAGAAAGCCTAGAGTATGGTACGCACGATAGCGTTGCCGACCTTGACAGTCTGCCGACTCCCGACTATACCCCTTACTTCAAGGAACTGGAGAGGGTTTTTCCCGGCAAGCCCTTCAGCCCGACTGTCCCGCTGGAATTTTCCCGGGGATGCTGGTGGCGCAAATGCACCTTTTGTAACCTCAATCTACAATGGAGTGGTTACCGGAGCAAAACCGCGGAAAAAGTGCTGGGCGAATTACACCACTTAGTTCGTCGGCATGAGGTACTTGACTTCACTTTCTGTGACAATGCCCTGCCCCCAAAGCAGACCGATGCATTTTTCAAAGCAACCGCGGCACTCCACCTTGATCTTCGTTTTTTTGCTGAAGTCCGGGCCATACAGGATCCACGAAAACTCGCCCTTTATGCCGCCGGAGGGCTGAACAGTGTCCAGGTCGGCATCGAATCACTCTCCAACTCCCTGCTTGCTCGAATGAAGAAAGGCACAACCGTCATCGAAAATATCGCCGTGATGAAATATTGCACCGAGCAGCAGATCCTCCTCGATGGGAACCTGATCCTTGAATTTCCCGGATCCACCGACGAAGAAGCCACCGAGACTCTGGCTTTGCTTGATTTTGTCTTGCCCTACAGGCCTCTTTCACCAGCCACTTTTTTTCTTGGAGCAGGCTCAACTGTTGCCTGCAACCCGGAGCAATTCGGGATCAGCCGTGTGACATGTCACGCCCATAATATGCAGCTTTTTCCCAAACAGACGGCGGCGAATTTAGATCTGCTCATCAAGGACTATCGCGGTGACAGAGGCAAGCAGCAGCAACGGTGGCGCCCCATACGACGGAAAATCGAACGATGGCAGGCCTTTCATAGCAGCAGAAAAAACCAGACCGTCGCCCCACTCAGTTATCGCGACGGCGGCTCGTTTCTTCTTATCAGACAGGAGCGAGACGACGACGCACCTTTACTGCACCGCCTGAAGGGCGCTTCCCGCAGACTGTATCTCTATTGCGGAATCATCCGCAGCCTGGAGGAAATCCAATCTCATTTCCCGGAGCTTCCTAAAAAATCAATCTTGAAATTTTTCGAAGACCTCAGTAAAAAAAAGCTTCTCTTTCAGGAAGACAATGCGTTCCTGGCTCTCGCGATAGCTACGCGACGGCTTACATAGTTTCAACATATCCAGCAGGTAGATAACAATGGAAAAATTCAGCGACAGTTTTGAAGAACTCTTTAACGCAGAGGAAAAGCACCCTCGCACACTCCATCCCGGCGAGAAAATCAAGGCGATTGTCGCAGGAGTAAGTGGAGAAAACATTTTCCTGGATGTCGGCGGAAAAAGCGAAGGTGTTCTCGAAGCTGGAGAATTGACCGACGAGGAAGGCAATATTACCGTGCAGCCGGGCGACACCATAGAGGTCTATTTTCTTCAGGCGAAAAGATCGGAACAGGTGTTCACCACCAGATTGGGGTCCGGCTCCAGTCTTGTCCACCTCGAAGAAGCCTGGCGCAATCTTATCCCGGTGGAAGGATACGTCAAGGCGGAGATCAAAGGCGGCTTTGAAATTACCCTGGCCGGCAATGCGCGCGCCTTCTGCCCCTACTCCCAAATGGGTCTTCGCCGTGTTGATGATGCCGCGGCCGCCTATCTCGATACGCATATGACATTTCGCATAACCCGCTTCGAGGAAAATGGTCGTAATCTCGTTGTGTCGGCACGAGCAGTCCTCGAAGAAGAGCGGCTCCAGCAGAAAGAGGCGTTACAAAACAGCCTGGAGGTTGGGCAAACCGTCCATGCTGTTATCACTTCCATCAGAGATTTTGGCGCCTTTGCCGACCTTGGCGGTGTAGACGGTCTTATACCGGTTTCGGAAATTGGGTGGAGCAGAGTAGAAAATATCGCCGATCATTTTTCCATCGATCAGGAAGTCCAGGTGGTGGTCAAAAGCATTGACTGGGACAAGGATCGCATTTCCCTAAGCCTCAAAGAGACCTTGGAGAATCCCTGGGACAGCTTTATAAAAGACTTCCCGGTCGGCTCAAAAATAGTTGGACGAGTGTCCCGCCTGGCTCAGTTCGGCGCCTTCGTCACCCTGACTGGAGGCGTAGACGGCCTTGTTCATATTTCAAAGCTGGGGGGCGGCAGGAAAATCAATCATCCACGCGAAGTAATGGAAGCCGGGCAGGACATTGAGGTGCTTATTGAGGCAATAGATGCAGAAGAAAGAAGGATCAGTCTCATCCCGTCCGATTACCAGGCCCCGGAAGATACCGAGGAGGCCGAAAAGCAGGAGTATAAAAAATTTCTCGCTCAGTCAAAAGGCAAAAAAGAGGAGGACATGGGTAGCCTTGGTGCACTACTCAAGGCAAAACTGGAAGAAAAGAAGAAGTAATGAGCAACAAAGCACTCTGGTACGCCATACGGACCAAACCGAACAAAGAGCAAGTTGCATGCCTGAACTGCGAGCAACAGGGCTTGACTGTCTATTTGCCCATGATTCGCAAAACCGTACGTCATGCGCGGCAAAAAAAGGATGTCCTCAGACCTTTTTTCCCCGGCTATCTGTTCCTCCGGCTCACTCCGGAAGAACTTAACTGGCCGACAATTCGCTCCACCCGCGGGGTGCTGGAGCCTGTCCATTTCGGTGGCACGTATGTTCCCGTGCCGGACTGGATAATCGACCAGTTAAAAGATCGAGAAGAAAGTGGAGCACTCAACCAGTCAGCACTTAAACGTCAAACACTTCAGCCCGGAACAGAAGTAGCCGTCAATCTGGGTAACCATTCCGAAACGGAAGGTGTCGTTTTCAGCTGGCGGGGCAAGGACAACGTCATTGTACTGCTGAACCTGCTGAGTCGCAAAGTCCGGGTAACGGTATCACAGGATAGGGTAGATGCAATTAAATCTTGATACAGGCAGATTCTGCCGCATCGCCTCAAACATGATGACACCGGCGGCAACAGAAGAATTAAGGGAGTCCAGTTGACCAATCATCGGGATCGAAACAAGAATATCACACTGTTTCTGCACCAGCGGTCGGATTCCCTTTCCTTCGCTTCCCACCACTATACAGGCCGGCAGGCAAAGGTCAGTCTGATAGAGCGATTGCGCCTCGTTGTCCTTGACTGCTCCAAATACCCAGGCCCCGGCTTTTTTGAGCTGTTGTAGTGCTGTCGCCAGATTGGTCACTTGACTGATATCAATATGGGAAATTGCTCCTGCTGATGATTTTGCCGCGACACCGCCGATCGGTGCGGATTTTTCCCGTGTTACGACAACTGCCGACATGCCGGAAGCATGTGCCGACCTGATAATTGCCCCAAGGTTATGGGGATCCTGAATGGTGTCGCACACAATCAAGCGCGGCAATTCACCCTGTTTAACCCTCTCCTCGAACCTCTGCAGCAGTAATTCAAACGGCAGTAAAGCGGTGCTGCTCATCCTGGCAACGATTCCCTGATGCCGAATCTGCCGGCTATCGTCATCATCTGCGGAGATCTTGAACGAGGTCACAAAAGAAAGCTTGATATCACTTTGCCGGGCGGCATTAATGATCTCTTCCCACTTTGATCCCCTTTTATCCTTCTGCACGATCAACTCAACAATCCGGTCCGGTTCTTTGAGTAGTGCTTCCGCAACAGGATGAATCCCCCAGAGCAGATCATCACTGAGCTTGATGACACGCTTGTCTCGGCCCGCCGGATTTGAATTGGCAACATTTTGTTTTTTCATGAAATAATCGAGGCTCCACGGAGCATCTCTCCGTTTATATGACGCCTGCTTTTAGCTCGTTCCGCCAGAATGACAGACTCGAACATACGAGCAGCATCGGCAATCTTCTCGTTGACGATGACGTATTCAAAGTGGTCCATGGCCTGCATTTCTGCAGCGGCATTTTGTAATCTGAGGCGGATTGTTTCATCACTGTCAAGCCCCCTGCCCCGTAGCCGTTTTTCCAACTCGTCGAGGTCGGGAGGCATAAGGAAAACATAGGCGGCATCAATTTCACCACTCTTTTTGATGATCTCCGCTCCCTGCACATCAATATCAAGAATAGCATCAACTCCGCGGCCCATCTGCTCGGCAACAGCTGTTCTGCTTGTGCCATAAAAATTACCGTGGACATCGGCATATTCGAGAAACTCCCCCCTGTCACGCATTGCCAGAAAGGTTGGGTGATCAACAAAATGATATTCCACCCCATTCCGCTCACCCTTGCGTGGTTGACGGGTTGTATGGGATATGGAAAAAGCAAGTCCCGCAAGATTGGCCATCACCTGTTTTAAAATGGTGGACTTTCCGGTACCTGATGGTGCAGACAATATAAAAAGTTTTCCCCGGCTCATACGCATCTATCCCTTTTGTCTCTGGGTACTGATCAGTTCAGTAAGGTGTTGACTGGTCTGCGCCGCCAGCATACGCTGGCTGATTGTTTCCGTCTGGACCGAAGAAAGGATAATATGGTCTGAGTCCATAATGATAATTGAACGGGTCCTTCTGCCCTCGGTAACATCCACAAGTTTACCGTTTTTCTTGGCCAGCTCTTTTAATTTCCTGGCCGGGGATGAGCCGGTATTGATGACCGCGACTATTCGTTGTATACTGACGGTGTTGCCGAACCCGACGTTAAGAAGCTGCATAGGCTTTATATGATCAAAAAATAAGAGAGAAATTTACCGGAAATATGCTTTGCAGGGGGAACTATTATTCTATATTCTGCACCTGTTCGCGAATTTTTTCCAGTTCGCTTTTTAAGTCGACTATGAGATGAGCCGTTTCAGCATCATTGATTTTCGATCCCAGTGTGTTCACCTCACGCAAAAATTCCTGAATGAGAAAGTCCAGTTTTCGCCCGACGGCATCTTCTTCAACGAGAAAACCGTTAAATTGCTCTATATGGCTGCGCAGTCGAACCAACTCCTCGGTTACATCCGTCTTATCGGCCATAATTGCCACCTCCTGATGCAACCGCATAGGATCGAGGTCAACGCTGCCGAGCAGCTTCTCCAGCCTTTCCTGAAGATTCCGCTTCCTCCTCTCCAGCAACTGGGGCACAAGTGTTTCAATTTGGGCCACAACGGCAGTAAAGCCGTCAAGCCGTTCGCGAAGGTCCGTGTACAGACTTTCCCCTTCCTGCAGCCTCATAGCCTCGCAGTTCTGCATGGCCTGCTCCAAGGCCTGCTCTATTACAGGCCAGACAGTCTCCATGTCTTCGCTCTGCTGATCTGCCGTCAGCACACCTGGACAGACAGCTATCTGAGAAAGAGTTGTATCATCATCCATTTGTAATTCTTCCGCCATCCTTGCCATTGTCCTGCGGTATTCCACAGCTAAGTCGATATTGGCCGAAATTTTGTGCAGATCGGAAAAATCGCCCTGTACAGTACAAACCAGATCAACCCGACCCCGCTGGTGATAGGCGGCAATCGTTTTCCGGATCTTGCCTTCCAGTGCTCCATACCCCCGAGGCAGTTTTATCTTCACGTCAAGAAAACGGTTATTGACACAGCGAACCTCCGCCGTCCAGACCCTGCTTCCTCTTTCCTCCTCTCCCCGGCCAAAACCGGTCATGCTCCTCACTGTCATGTTTCTATACCACAGTAGTTGATTTGTATTGTATCCAGAAAAAGGAAAACGATGCAGAAGTTTATATACCCCTGCATCGTTTCAAAAGGTAGAACAAAAAAAAGCCTCTGCTCTTCCTCTTGCGGAATAAAGAGCACGGCTAAAAGCTATTTCATGGCCTTGTTCAATTCTTCGATGAGGGCATCACTGACATCAAGTGCTGTATTGTAAAAAATAACGCCGTTTTTCGAATCGAGAATCATTGAGTAGCCATTCTTTGCGCCAAAAGCATCAACGACCTTTTCAAGTTCTTTGATTATAGGTTCAAGCTCCTTGTCCTGCAGCATCTTCATCTCCATACGGGCGTCTTCGGTCTTGGTCTGGAGATCACGACGCATTCGGTTAAACTCAAGGATCTGCTCGTCCCTTTTTTCCTTGGTCCAAACCGAACTCTTTTTTTCTATATCCTGCTGCATCTCCTGCAGCTGCTGTTGTTCTGTCTCAAAGCCTGCCTCGAGTTCGTTCTTTTTCTTTTCGAAGACCTCTTTGGCCTTCAAGCCCGACTCCGACTGCACCAGCACCTTCTGCACGTTCATTATGCCGATTTTCAAACCATCACTGCCTTCGGCTGCGCTGATGGTTACCGCTGTGCAAAGAGTAAAAAGAAAGCAGACAACTAAACAATTCCGGATACGCAAAAACATATTTATCTCCAGCTTGATTCTCGATTAAAACATTTCACCAGACTTATGAGGTTCTTTTGCAGCGATTTACCGCAAAAGAATCTCTTCATTTCAGCACCCCTGCAAAGGGACTTCGTACTACTGCATAATAACAAAATCATCCCTTCTGTTCTGCGCCCAGGAAAGCTCATCATGACCATGGAGCAGGATTCTTTCTTCTCCGAAGCTGATGGTTGTAATTCTTGCGGCATCAACACCAAGGTCTCCAAGAAACTTTTGGGCACTGATGGCACGACGCTCGCCAAGAGCCATGTTGTACTCGTTTGTACCGCGTGGATCACAATTGCCCTCAATGCGAATAGTGACATCTGGGTTTTCTTTAAGAAAGTCGGCATTTACTTTTATCCTGCTTACTTGATCGTCGCGGATGGAGGATGAGTCAAAGTCGAAATACACCGGCAGCATCGGCGCGGAGGTGCGTCCCTCGGAAATTGCCGGAAGGGCGGGAGAATCCAAGGATTCCGGTTTTCCCATGGTCTGATCAGCCGGACTGGCAGGAGCCATCTCGGCATCTGTATGGCTGTCTGAGCCACAACCGGTAAGGGTGAAAAAAGATAAAACAACTACAGCCAACAACACTAACTTGATCCTGTTCGTCATGGTGAAAACCTCCGTTTGTTTTGTTTGGTATAGAAAGTCGGTCAACATACTGCTTCAACTCGCTTTGGGAAAAACATTAAGCATCTGTCGGATGATTCAGGCAGCCTTAATTTCCTATATATACATATGAAAACGCACCTAATTCAAGAATTATTTTTTAAACAAGCCTTTCTGTTCAAAAAACATTATATAGGTCCAGCACAACAAGAAAGCACAAATCCATAAAACCACTGCAATGACCCGACATAATGGAATGCCGAACGGGAATTTCATAAATTCGTAATAATTCAAACATATTAGATTTTTTATCATGGTATACGGTAGTCACCCGGCTGAAAATAGCAATGGCCTTCTGTCCGATTATTTTTTCTCCAACTCAATAGGTACTTTTTTTGGAATTCGCCGGCATGTTTTTGATGCCGTCTGGGACGCCATCACCCGCCCATCAGGAAATTCCACTATCTATATTTCAATGGAGATTGGGGCGGATCTTGATGTATATAACCCTATAAAACAGCATATCAGCAATATGGGGACCACCACATCAAATCCACTGCTGCTCAAGAATCTCAAACAGCTTCGTTATGGGCCTGAGAAAATCCCCAACTATGGCGGCGGCCTCGGGGTTCTGGCAGGCGACACACTGAAAAGTTATGCCGACTTGCATCTGCCTGTTGTAGCCATCAGCCTGCTCTATCGCCATGGCTATTTTTTTCAGTATGTTGATTCCAAACTGGGCCAGCTTTCCCGTACGGTAAACTGGTCTCCTGAAAAGACACCCTGCCTTTTCCTCCTGCGTGACCCCGACAACCCCTCTCTTCCTTTGGAGATTGAAGTACCTTTTTTTAATGAATATGATCAGTCAACTCTGGCTCTGGCCCATGTCTGGCTGAAAATCGAAGCCGGCTCGAACCTTGATTATTTCGTGCCCCATCTCCTTCTTGATTTTTCAATCGAAGGGAACAACGGCATTATCCGGGAAACATCCAGGCAACTCTATAACGCCTCCACACCACTGACAAAGGCCCTGCAACGACGTCTACTCGGCGCCGGTATTCTTCCTCTCATACGGGCTCTTGGGATCACTTCAAATACCATGCACCTCAATGAGCAGCACGGTATTGTTGTAGCCATGCAGTTGATAAGCGAAGAGTTGCAAAAAATACTACAACATACCCGGATTGAAAATGCCACTGACAAGCAGATAATCGAAGCCGCCGATAAAGTTGCCGCCCGACTGGTCTACACCATCCACACTCCGGTAAAAGCAGGACATGACAGATTTGACAAAACCCTCTATGCCGGCATCAGCCGGAAATCCTGCCGTAGAATACTTGATGTCCTTGCAGCGGACGCAGATTGCGCCGCAACATACAACTTCACCAACTTTGCCATGCGCGTCAACAGAACGGCAAATTCCGTCAGCAGACTCCACCGGGATGTAACGCGGAAACAATTCCCAGAGTTTGCCCATAAGATTTCGGCTATCACCAATGGTGTTCATCATCTCACCTGGATAAGCGACTCGCGCGCCAAGGTATTTGATTCTGTGGAGACCCTGAGCAACTGGCGTGAAGATCCTGGTGTCTTCACCCGCCTGCAAAGTCTGACAGAAGATCCTGCCTTGCGAACCGCATTAGCCGATGCATGGCAAAACGACACATCTATTCTAATCAACCATATAAACAGGATGCTGCTGGAACATCGAAACACGATGACGCAAACCTGGATAAATCCACCTAATTATTATTCTTCTCTCATTTCGAAAGAGCAGCAACTTTCTCCGAAAACCTTTACCATTGGATTTGCTCGGCGATTCTCCACCTATAAACGTGCCGATCTGATCTTCTCCAATATCGATCGTCTCTGTGAAATATTGCTGTACAAGGACCAACCTATCACCTTTCTTTTTGCCGGCAAGGCACACCCGGCTGATGAACCCGGCAAGCACGTTATTAAACAGATCCTCGATTACCAGGAAAAACTCCACCACAAAAGCAAAGGCCTGGCTAATCTTATATTTATCCCCAATTACGATATGGCCCTGGCTAAACTCCTCACCTCGGGCGTACATGCGTGGCTCAATAGCCCCAAAAGACCACTTGAAGCATCCGGAACAAGTGGGATGAAGGCAGCCATGAATGGAGTACCGAATATTTCAATCATGGACGGCTGGTGGGTTGAGGGCTACCACGGGGGGAAAACCGGCTGGAAATTCGGCAGAGAGGATGCCGTTGACTCAGCTGATCTCAGCGAGTCACGAGACATGCTTCTTTATGAAGAAGATTCCGCTTCTTTTTATGAGCTCCTGCCTGAAATTCTCGATGATTTTTATACTTCTTCTCCATCGGTTTTCCTCGACAAAAGTTTTCATAATTTACTGTTGAATATACCTATCTTCAACACACACAGGATGGCTGCTGAATATTATGCCAGGTACGAGCTTTTCCTAGAAGACGAACTTGCCAAAAAAATGGACTCTTTTGCACAACTTTATAGTAGTGATAATTTTTCGATCGGTATAGAATGATCATACATTTACAAAATATAATAGGACATCCGGACAAAGACCTGCCTCGGTAAACTCAGGGAGATATATAACATGGCCAAAGCTCACGTCAGTCACACACGCACCACCGACAAAACAATTCGCGCAATTGACAGGAAACGGGAACAGGAAAGACGGAAAATGTTTGTTCTTGCCCGCGATAATTCCGAAACCTTCGCCACCAAAATTGTACAGCGCCTCATTGATCGTAAAAACATTGAAACGACCTCTGTTGAGGGTATCCAGAAAGTCTTTGAGAAACAGTTACGTAAACTTGTCGATATCGAGGAATTTGACCTGCAGCTCAAATTAGCTCCGGTTCGCACCTTGGTACAGGATCCCAATATCGTCAGCCTTTATCTGACCCAGTTTGTTATCGAAGATCTTATTGATCACAGTGACATTCAAGATATCTTTGGCGAAGATCTCGATATCTACCGCTCACTTGACTCTGTTTTGAACGTATTGCGCCCCTGATCATGCACCCTGCCGGTTGCCCCTCTCTGGTTTTTGCCGACGCCCAAGGAAATATCTCTGATTTTTCACCACTTGCCATGGCCGGCATGAGTAACGGCCATTTTTTTTTACCGGATCGGCAAGATCTCATTCCTCTGCCCGAGGGCAGCGAACTGTTTCTCCTGCCTGATAGATTACCGGTCGGCATTGATCCGCAAACAGGCGAACCCCTGCTGCTTGAGGAAAACCCCTACAATTCCGGCCTGGGCATTCAGGCGGTTGCCGCTTTCATGGCACCGGCCCACACCACAATTTTCACCACCGCCTTTCAGACCGGAAAAGACAGGACTGCTACTCTGCCTCTTTTCGCCTACACTGCGGTAGGCTGGCATGATGACCAGTTCTGGGTTGCCGGCTTTCGAAGTGATAATGATATTCGCCAGGATGCCGATCAATTCAGACAGGATGAGATAGACAAAAAGACGCGCCAAAAAATGGCCGCCTTTGCCAAGAACCGATTGATTCAGCATTTAGGCAAATGCTGTCTCACCTATTGCTGCCCCGCTGCACGAAACTATTTTTTAGGGCGCTGGGAGGCTCCTCTCCCCACTTCTCCGGCATGCAATGCAAGATGCCTGGGCTGCATTTCGTTGCAGCCGGCAGGTTGCTGCCCCTCCACGCAGGACCGTATCCGGTTTGTTCCTGCCGCGGCAGAGATCAGTGAGCTTGCCATCAACCATCTCAACTCCGCCGACCGACCGGTGGTCAGCTTCGGCCAGGGCTGCGAAGGCGAGCCTCTGCTGCAGGCTGATACAATCAGGAAGGCGATCAAGGAAATACGGCGCAACACCGCCAAGGGAACCATCAACCTCAACTCCAATGCCAGCCTTCCTTCTCATATAGAAAAGCTTGCTCAAAGCGGCCTTGACAGCCTTCGCATCAGCCTGAACTCGACTCAAGAACGATACTACACGCCGTATTACCGGCCTGCCGGGTATAGCTTTGCCGACATAAAACGTTCCATCGCCATAATGAAAGATGCCGGAAAATTTGTCTCGCTCAACTATTTTATCCTGCCGGGAATGACCGATTCTGTTGCCGAATTTGAGAGTCTCTGCCGGCTTATCGAAAAGTACTCACCGGATCTTCTCCAACTCCGCAACCTCAATATGGACCCTGAATGGTATTTTCGTGCCATCGGCTTTCCCACAGAAGAAAAACCGATGGGAATTCGAAAGTGGCACACCCTCTTGCAAAAGAGGTTTCCTTGCCTCGGCTTTGGCTATTTCAACCCTCCGCTGCACTAAAAATTTATTTTCTCCCCGGTTGACCAAAATCGACCTACTTCTGAGAAAAAAGTTCTCAGCATTCTTGTATCATTATGCGGTTTTTTCGCCTGAAGCCTAGAATGTGGTTGTATTTTTCGTTTTTTGAGATAGTATGCCAAGTAATAAAGCTTATTAACTTTGTGATTTCTGCAAAAATACAGGGTGTTAAAAGGTAGGATTCGTCTACTACCGCTAACAATACTACTTGAAGTAACAAACCCAGCACAGGACAATTTTTATGGATCACTTACCCAATATGCGACTTACGACGCAAAGACAAATCATACTTGAAGAATTGAGCAAGGTCACCTCACACCCGACTGCCAATGAAGTGTATGATATGGTAAGAAAAAAACTGCCGAGAATAGGCCTTGGCACTGTCTATCGCAACCTGGAACTAATGGCCGAGAGCGGTATTATCCTTAAACTTGAAGTAGGCGGAACACAAAAACGTTTTGACGCCACTACCGAGCGTCACTACCACATTCGCTGTACACAATGCGACAGGGTTGATGATATAGATATCCCCTTCCAGAACCATATCAACGACGCGGCCGATAACAACACCGATTATCAGGTTCTTGGCCACCACATTGAGTTTTCGGGCATCTGTCAAGACTGCCTGCAAAAAAGTCGGTCTGAAACCGCCATCAACTGATCCTTGCGTTGATGGCGGTGCGTCTTTACAGGATCTTTGCAGAGACAACCGGAAAAAGTTTTTCCATCATGTCTCTACTCGAAAATTACCTTACAAAAACGTCGTTTTCCTACCCGCAGCAGAACCTCACCCTCAGGTTCCACATTGAGATTCATATCAGTTACCTTTGAGCCGCCCAGCGATACCGCGTTCTGCTTTATCATTCTTCGTCCCTCGGAAGTGGAGGAAACCAGTCCCGCCTCGACGAGAAGTTGCGCCAGCCAGACAGGCTCGTGACTCTGGACTGTCTTTTCAGGTATATCATCCGGTAGGCCTTTTTGCTGAAATACATTCTCAAAGTTTTCCTCGGCTTTCAGGGCCTCTTCGTCACCGTGGAACCGGGCAGTGAGTTCACGGGCAAGTTGTTTTTTCACTTCTTTGGGGTGTATTTCGCCCTTCTCCATCCGACTCTTCAGTAGTGCTATTTCCGTAGTGCTGAGATCACTGAGAAGATCATAATATCGAAACATCAGATCATCGGAGACGGAAAGCACCTTGCCGTAAATCTCCCCGGAAGACTCCGTTATGCCAATATAATTACCAAGTGATTTGCTCATTTTATTGACACCGTCCAATCCCTCCAGCAGAGGCATGGTCAGCACAACCTGCGGCTCCTGACCACGTGAGCGCTGCAGATCACGGCCCATAAGCAGATTAAAAAGCTGATCGGTCCCGCCCAGCTCAACGTCGGCTTCCATGGCTACAGAGTCATACCCCTGGATCAGGGGATAGAGAAATTCATGAATCGAAATTGGTTTTCCATTGTCAAAACGGTTCTTAAAATCCTCCCGTTCCAGCATGCGAGCCACAGTCAGTTCCGAAGCGAGACGAATCATGTCAAAAGAGCTCAGTTGGCCAAGCCAGGTACTGTTGAACACAACCTTGGTCTTTTCCGGATCAAGTATTTTAAAAACCTGCTCTTTGTAGGTTTCCGCATTTCGGGCAACGTCTTCCTGGGTCAGCGCCTTTCTGGTGTCGGACTTACCGGTTGGATCGCCTATCATTCCGGTAAAATCGCCGATCAAGAACTGTACTTCATGGCCCAGGTCCTGAAAATGCTTAAGCTTCTGTAAAAGAACCGTGTGACCAAGATGCAGGTCCGGTGCAGTTGGGTCAAAGCCTGCCTTAATTTTAAGGGGAACTCCACTCTGCTCTGATTTTTTCAGTTTTTCGATCAATTCCCGGCGTGAAATACATTCCACCGTACCACGCTCTATCAAGGCTAGCTGGTCTTCTATTGAGCTCATGGTTTTATATTCTTTCCTGTCTATTTAGCGTATTCAACAGCTCTGGTTTCACGGATAACGGTTACTCGTATCTGGCCGGGATACGTGAGCTGCTGCTCAATTTTTCTGGCAACATCCTGTCCAAGAAGAGTGGCATCACTATCCTTGATCTTGTTGGAGTCGACAATGATGCGCAGTTCTCTACCTGCTTGAATAGCATAGGATTTTTCGACCCCGTCACAGGCATTGGCAATCCCTTCAAGGTCTTCAAGACGCTTCACGTAACTCTGCAGCATTTCCTTGCGGGCACCCGGTCTGGCACCGGAAAGGGCATCGGCCGACTGCACCAGCACATCCAGAACACTTTGCGGGGGTATATCTTCATGATGGGCGCCGATGGCATAAACAACCTCACTTGCTTCGCCATATTTTTTGGCAAGATCGCGGCCAATAATGGCATGAGAGCCCTCCACTTCGTGATCAACGGCCTTACCGATGTCATGCAGAAGACCCGCCCGTTTGGCTGTTTTTATATCTATACCAAGTTCTGCCGCCATGATGCCGCAGAGAAAAGCAACCTCAAGAGAGTGCTGTAAAACATTCTGGCCATAACTGGTCCGGTACTTCAGCCTGCCGAGGATGTTGATCAACTCCACATGCACGCCATGGGCGCCGACATCAAAAGTTGCCTGTTCCCCGGCTTCCCGCATTGCAATTTCAAGCTCTTTTGTTACTTTTTCAACTACTTCTTCTATCCTGCCCGGATGAATACGTCCATCGGTAATAAGCTGGAGCAGAGCAAGCCGGGCAACCTCGCGTCTTACGGGGTTAAAACCTGACAGGATCACCGCTTCCGGCGTGTCGTCTATGATGATATCAATCCCCGTTGCCGCCTCTATTGCCCTGATATTACGGCCTTCTCGGCCGATAATTCGACCTTTCATCTCATCATTCGGCAACGGTACCATGGAAACCGTCTTATCGGCGACATAATCTCCGGCATAACGCGAAATTGCCAGAGCAAGTATATTCTTGCCTTTCCTGTCGGCCTCCATTTTCATCTCGTTTTCAATCTGGGCCAGTTTTTTACCGGCAGCCAGACGGGCCTCACTCTCAAGTGATTCCATCAGGATTTTTTTGGCATCTTCCTGACTGATTCCGGCAATGCGCGTCAGCTCATAGCGCTGTTTTCCCACCAGCTGTTCCGCTTCTTTGAGAGTATTATCCAGATCAATCGCTTTTTGCGCTAAGGTTTTATCAAATATTTCCTGTTCGGTACGCTTTTTATCAAAAGAATCCCATTCTTTTTTGAGGAGTTCTCTTTTCTGGTTAAGCAGCTTTTTTTCTTCCTTCAGCTCTGTTCGATCAGCCTTGATTTCTTTTTCAACAATCTGTTTGAGCTTATAGGCTTCCTCTTTACTTTGCAGAATAGCCTCTTTTTTGCGCTGTTCGGCCTCGACAATAGCATTTTCAATAATTTGTTTTCCCTGAGACTGCAGGTTCTGAAACTGGTTTTCGGCCAGTTTTTTCCTGACAAAGTAGCCTCCCAACAGACCAATAAGCAAACCAACAGCAAGGAGAAGAACGGGAAAGGTTATCACTTCCATATACGATCCTATTAAGTATCGACTGGAAAACAGAGGGGGGGGCTCAGCTAACGAGACAAACTGGAATAATCAGGTGAGAAAGTCGACTGAAATCGCGTCGCCCACAGGGCGATCGCTAAAACAATGCCAACGCCTTGAAATCAAAATAGCAAGCAGGTAATCAGTCGAAAAGAGAGCAGATCCTAAGGTGAAAATTCTTCCAGATCGTATGACACAAAACGGATTCTCTGTGTCATATTCATACTGCGACATCACATGGTTGTAATTGCCCAAGCCTGTCAGCTGATACAAGTCGGCCTTTTTTCTGAGCAACTCTATCTGAAACCGGTTCCAATACCGCTCATACACAAGTACTAAAACCCTGTCCACCCTGCAAACCTGTCAGAGCATGCACCACTACCCATCTCAGCAATTGAAGCCTTGTTCGCTGCATCCATGCCCTGGAAATATCTTCGAACCGGTAATATAAAAAGCAGATTCCGCGTCACTTTTCTCACTTCCGTTCAAACAGCACCCCAGCTGTAATCAATCTTCTTTATCTAGCAAGCCGAAGCATCCACCATATTCTTTCCGGGAAAGTGGAAAACTTCGATATATAAAAACAGAATTTCAATGAAATTCCGTAGGACTTCAGAGATCCCCACCCTGCCGTGTCTTCGGGATAGTTAAACCTATCGAAATAGGTGGGCATGCTCATATCATCCTCAGGCAAATCGCGTACGATTTTCCATTAGATGAAAGTGGTGCTACCCTTTTTAAGAGAGTTGGCTCAACAAACACGGAAGATCACCAACAGCGCAGGGAAAATTTTACCTTATTCCAAGCAAATTGTTGTTCCGGACAAACTCTTGTCCGGGCGAAGGATCAAGAAAAAATTCCAATATATAGGGAAGATTGTTCTTCTTTCCTTCCTGTTCGCATTATATCAGATATTCCATCAAACAAAAGCGTTTTATACGATCCTGTCGCTTTTTTCAGCAAGCAGGCCGGCATCAATCTTTGCAATCAGTCGCGCCACCCTGGCATCATTATCTTTCTTATACTCGGCATAATCCTGCTGAAGCCGTATATAGCGCGAGGCGATATTGAGACAGGCCATGATTGCGGTCTTGCTTACCGGGATGGTACCGCTTCGAGGCTTTGTAGTACTTTCTTCGATAAGCCTTCTTACAAGACCCAGAATCTTCTGCATCTCCTCCTCAGAGGCGCCGGTGTAAAAACTGTAATCCTGTCCCAGCAGTGTGAACTTGATCAGTCGTTCACTTTCAGGCGTATCCTGCCTGCTCACCTCGGCATCAGTATGCATGGCCTGTCTCCACTGTCATGGGGTCGTCAATGAGATGATCCCGTTCGCGCATATACCTGCTCTCAGCCGGTAAAATCGACATCAGGGCGCCGTTCTGCATGAAAAAGGGAGCGCTGCTGGTGATTAGGATCGCGTTCTTCATTTCTAATGCTTTCCGAGATACTCTCTTCGGTCGGGGCAGCAGCTCCTCCCCCATCCTCTTCGTTTTGCTGCGCCTCTTCATCAATTTCAGGCAGATTTGCTTGCCATTCTTCAATCTGGTCAATAAGCCCTTTGATGCGGTTGGAGATATCACCGCGCTCCGAATCCGCAGAACTGATTCTTGACTGCAACTCTCTGATATCTTTTTCTTTTTTGTGCACAAGACTCTGCAGTTGCGAATTTTTGTCAAGCAACTGCTTATATTGGCCCAGCAGCTGCGCCACAAATTGTTCAAGGCGTTCGAACTCACTATTCTGACTCATAACATCTCTCCGACATAGCCGTAATTAATATCATAACAATAACTGCGGACAACAAATACTCCGCTCTTTATCCGATTCCCAAATTATACCATGCTCCATGTTCTCTGCAACAGATAACCCGGAATCGGTGTCAACGCTATATTTCTTCTCGCTCCTTCGGCAAAACCGGCACCCCGCATACCGGTTCAAAAAGCACCCACCATGCAAAAGAGATGTTTTGGCTGAAGGGAGACGACAATACAATCATGACTTATACTCTAGAAAACCACCAATCGGTCGGTTTACCATCACAATACGGCATATAGCCATGAAATACTCGAGGGTCATCATCAAAGACCAGAGGAAGAAACAACCTGTCTCCCTCCCACATGGGTAATGTCTCCAGCAAGGCCACTTCTTTCCATAATAAATCACCTTCTTCATTGGTTCTGCAGGGAGTTCCGATGAAGGACTTTACCAAAAAGATAAAACCGAACCAATCCTGACCTTCTCCTCCAAAGCCAGTCCAGTTTATGGTTCCGCGCAAAACAACCTGCTGTGCTTCGATTTTCGCCTCCTCCCTGATTTCCCTTCGCAAACAGGAGACAATATCCTCTCCTGGTTCCATTTTCCCACCAAGACCATTGAATTTACCGAAATGGTGATCTTGCTCTCTTTTGTTTCTATGTACAAGAAGCGTCATTTTCCCATCTGGCGATAGAATATAGGCCAATGCCGCCAAAATTGGAGTGTACATCTTTATCTCCTTATGTTTAAATAAAAGTGGTTCCTGAAATCTTTATCATCCCCTCAGACAGAGGTGTTGTCCTTCAAAAAGCGCTTTCTATTATGTCCCCGACAGCCGGGGGAAAACATCGGGCAACCATATTGGTGCCAAAAACAGAGCCCGCATTGCGGCAAGGGCTACATCGATTTTTTCACAGAAACAGTTTTTATGAGATCTCTTTGCAAGATTCAAAGCACAACCCTGTCACTGACCCTGTTTTTTTCCCTTCTTACTGTACAATACGGTTATTGTGCTGATTACAAAAATTATTTCCCATCGTTTAAGATACTTCAAAGCAATGTTCTCTTTTGGGAAAAGATTTTTGCCCAATATTCAATCAACACTGCTGTTTTTCACGATCGAGAAAACCTGTCCATACTCTATGAGGCAGTGCCGCTTCTTGACAGAAAGCTCCCCGGCGCCGAAACAATCAACCGGCAACATCTGCAGACCGTCAAAAACAAATACAAATCCATCCTCAACAGGCTCGCTGCGGGAAACCCTCCCAAAACCGCCGACGAAAAGCGTGTCTATGCTCTATTTTCTCCACCCGACCTTGCTGGACAACTGCAGGCCGCATCACAGAATATCCGCATCCAAACCGGCCTGAAAGAACGCTTCCTCGAAGGTGTCATTCAATCAGGCACCTATATGGCTGAAATGAAAAAGATTTTCCGCTCATACAATCTGCCGGAGGACCTCGCTTACATCCCTCACGTTGAATCTTCTTTCAACATTCAGGCATATAGTAAATTCGGGGCGGCCGGTGTATGGCAGTTTACCCGTTCCACCGGTATGGAATATTTGACCATTGATTACCTCATTGATGAACGGCGCGACCCACTTCTCGCCACCGATGCAGCAGCTCGGTATCTCAAAAAAAGCTATGAAAATCTCGGCACCTGGCCGCTTGCCATAACCGCATACAATTACGGTCATGCCGGTATGAAAAGGGCCCTGTTGCAAGAAGGGACCTACGAAAACATCTTTCGCAACTACCGTCAAGGTCACTTTAAATTCGCTTCCAGAAATTTCTACGCCGAATTTCTGGCTGCACGTAATATCGCCAAAAAAATGGAGCGATCCACCTCCATAAAAATGGCTCGTCCGGTACCGGAATTTACCATCGGCCTTCCCGGATATGTCCATATAGACGATGTCATCAATCATTTTCAGCTCAGCAGGAATGAACTGCGGCAGCACAATCCGTCACTCCGACCACCAATCTGGCAGGGAGAAAAATACCTGCCCAAGGGTTTCCTGCTTCGCCTGCCCTATTCCGCGACAATCGTACGGCTTGCCGACAATATGCCCGCCGGGATTTTCAAAGCGCAACAGCAGCGATCGATTTTTTACCAGGTAAAGCAGGGAGATACTGCCAGCGCCATTGCCGGACGATTCGGGGTTACCCTGCAGGAGCTCAGTAAAGCAAACACTCTCAAGGATAACGCCCTTGTCTACATCGGGCAGACGCTCCATATACCAGGCAAGGCCGACAGCGCCGCGACAGCGAAGGTGTCGACCACACAACAAAAAGTGGCTGGAACGATCCCTGAAAACCCCATATTAAAAGCTACAAAGAAAACTTTCCCGACCGCAAAATTTGCCGACTCTCCTCAGCCACCACCAAACTATATTCTTGATGTTGTAAAAACCTTTTCCCGCAACGGCATCCTCCTCGGCGAAATTATCGTACAACCGGAAGAAACTCTGAGCATTTATGCAGAATGGCTCAAAATACCAAAGAACATGCTGTATTCCGTTAACAATATCCCGGCTCAAGCATCCATCCATGCCGGCCGCACATTTCTCGTCCCCTTTGTCGCCATCTCCCGCGAGGATTTTGAAAATCGGCGCAAAGAGTTTCACCGGGAAACCGAAGAAGATTTTTTCAGTGCGTATAAAATCACCGGCTTCAGTAAATACCTGGTGGCGACAGGAGATACTCTCTGGCAGATCTGCCGCGATAAATTCGACCTGCCAATCTGGCTCCTCAAGCGATATAATAGTGATCTCAGCTATGATGGTCTTCTCCCTAATCAATATCTGCAGATTCCCGTCATTGAGCCGTTATAATTTTTAAAGACTCAGGGGGCTTCATGTCAGCTTCAGCAAGAAAACTTATAAACAAATTCAATACCATTAAAACACTTCCTCACGTGGTCACAAAACTCTCCAAACTTATCAACGATGAAGAGTCCACCATGAAAGACTTCGAGGATGTGATAAAAATGGATCCAACTCTCGTGGTACGCTTGCTTCGTCTGGTTAACAGCCCGTATTACGGTCTGGCACAGAAAGTCGACTCCATCAGCAGAGCTGTCGCGTTCATAGGCATGAAAAACTTATACAACCTTGCGGTTACCGATGCCCTCAAAAACATGTTTACCTCCTCTGACAGAAGCATCGGCATCTACTCCCGTAAACAGTTGTGGATGCATTGCGCGGCGGTGAGTATCTGCAGCAAAGTTCTGGCCGAGAGGCTGTTCGGGATCAACGGAGAAGACGCTTATCTATGCGGCATTCTACATGATTTTGGAATCATAGTCGAAGAGCAAGTGGCTCCGCAGGAATTTCTGCAGATCTGCGAAGCCCATGACGGCAAGCACACTATCGATACCATCGAGAGAGACCTTCTCGGCACCGATCACTGTGAAATCGGATATCTTCTTGCTCAAGAGTGGCAAATGGCGGAGAACATCCAGTGTGCCATCCGGGATCACCACGTTCTGCTTGAAGAGGTCATACCGGAAAGTTTGACCGGTATTACCCAGATTGCTGAATATCTGACCGCCCAGCTTGGTTACCCCGCCATGCAGGGAGCAACGGCAATTCTTTCTGCCGATCTTGTGGATCATATCCAGGAAAACATGGATGAATATAAGGTTTTGCTGGAAGATCTGCCCGAAGAGATGGAAAAAGCTCAGGATCTTTATGGTTTCACCCAGGTGGCAAAATGATCGATGCCCTCTCACTTTTCGGCAAAGATCAGGAATTCACGGAAGAGACAGCCAGACTGGTCAACTACCTTGCAGAAGTTTTTCCTACAGGCCGGTTCCGCATCCAAGAGCATACGACAAGTGAGAGCAGTGGCACATCTCCATCTCTTCCCAGCGCGGAGATCTGTGTGCCCCTCCCCCAATACAACTGCCGACTCCTCTACAAAGACACAGAGGACCAGGAACTCTCATCCGACCGCCGCCAACTTATCCGGTTTGCGATTGACCACTTTTTCACCATCCTGGAAAATGAGAAGCTTCAAAAAACCCTGGCAATTCAGAAAAAACAGTTTGGCAGAAAATTTCAGGTCCTCGATAACAAATTCCAGGATATGTTGATCGAGACCCAAAAAAGCCATCAAATAATCCAGGAACAGCAGGAGCAATACTCAAAAACCCTCCAGTCGGAAATTGCCCGTCAGACGAAAGAATTGCGTGCCTCAAAGCGGGCCGCCGAGGCTGCCAATGTCGCGAAAAGTCAATTCCTGGCAGCCATGAGCCACGAAATCCGAACCCCGATGAACGGTGTCATCGGCTTTACCGACATCCTGTTAACCACCGAACTCAGTGAAGAGCAGAAAGACAGCGCCCTTATTATCAAGCGCAGCGGCGGGGCGCTCCTCAGTATTATTAATGATATTCTTGACTTTTCTAAAATCGAAGCCGGCCAGATGTCCCTGGAAGCCATAGATTTCGACCCTGAAATAACCGCTCATGATGTGTGCGAACTGATCAAACCGCGAATTGCCGGCAAACCGATTGAGATTATCTGCCGTATCGACGAACGCCTTCCTGCATATATCAGTGGTGATCCGGGCAGGTATCGTCAGGTGCTGATCAATCTGCTGGGTAATGCTGCTAAATTCACCGAAAAGGGCGAGGTGGAGTTAGCCGTCATGGTGGCAAGGGAGACGGAAAGTGAAATCTTTCTCCATAACAGCGTTCGTGATACCGGTGTCGGCATTGCCGGAGACAAGCTGCAAACCATCTTTGAGCCTTTCAAACAAGCTGACGGCACTACCACCCGAAAATACGGCGGTACCGGATTAGGGCTTTCCATCAGTAGAAAAATTGCAGCTCTTATGAATGGTAAAGTCTGGGCCGAAAGCGAAATCGGCAAAGAAACAGTTTTCCACTTCACTGCCGCAATGAAAAAATCACGGAAACCGGCAAAACAGTTTACAATCGACAAACAGGTGACGGGATCGAGAATCCTGATTGTCGATGACAATCGGACCAGTGCCGAAATCCTGCACAACATCCTCAGTCGAGCGGATTTCAAGCCTGAGATCGAAAACCGCTCTGGCAACGTCTTGCCGAGAATTGAAGAAGCATATAGAGCTGAAAAGTCCTTTCATTTATGTATCCTGGACATCGATCTGGATGATCTGAATGGGTATGAACTTGCCGCTTGTATCCGAAGATCTGCCAAAGAATTCAGCAATATGCCTCTTCTGGCATACGCCTCCTCAACCGAAAAGATCGCTCTTCAGTGCAAAGAAAGCGGCATCAACGGGTTCCTCAGCAAGCCTTCACGAGGACAGATCATTCAGCGAACAATCAATCACCTGCTGGGAGGGGACAACCGGGAAAAAGATTCAGAAAATAGTATTGTAACACAATATACCATCCGAGAAGAATTCAAACATAAACTCAAATTACTGCTGGCTGAAGACAACCCCGTGAACCAGAAACTCGCCCAGATACTGTTGACCAAGGCCGGATATACTCTGGAAATTGTCGGCAACGGCAAAAAAGCCCTGCAGACATACCTGGCCTCACCTGACAAATATGATGCTATTCTCATGGATATTCAGATGCCGGAAATGGACGGTCTCACCGCCACCAGAGAAATCCGCCGGGCAGGGCATGATCAAGTGCCTATAATTGCCATGACAGCCAACGCACTCAAGGGAGATCGGCAAATCTGCCTGGAAGCCGGTATGACCGATTATATCAGCAAGCCGATAAAACGAGAAGTCGTGTATGCCGTCTTAGAAAAATGGCTTTTCAATCCACGACAGGACAACCATTCCAGTTAATCAGACCATGCCAACTTCTTTTTCCCTATCACAGCTGATTGAATGGGCCGACAGCCCACAGCCGAAGGAACCACGTTTTTCCCGTATACTCCACACCTTTTGCCGGGTTGTCCTCATAACGGCATATCATTTTAAGAAAAATGAGCTTTCACTGAGGGCCGCGGCCCTCACCTTTACCGTCATGCTCTCCCTGGTACCCATTCTTGCCATGAGCACGGCAGTGATCAAGGGATTCGGCGGCGGTGATCAGCTAAAAGACGTGGTGTACAGTTATGTAGCCACACTCGACAGTGACAGCGCACCGGTCACTACCGATAATGGCGGACAAACAGGGGAGGCCGGCAAGGCGGTCGAGTCAAGCCTGCCGCAGCATCTTTATTCCGCCATAGAAAATCTCTTTGCCTATGTCGAGCGTACAAACTTCGCCACTCTGGGAACCTTTGGCGTCGCCGGTATAATGCTTAGTGTCATTCTCGTTCTCGGTAATATCGAAATGGCCATGAACTCCATCTGGCATGTGGAAAGCGGTCGCTCTCTGATGCGAAAGGTCTCGGATTATCTTGCCCTCATCGTACTGATGCCTCTTTCCGTCAATGTCGGCCTTGCCTCCAGTGCGGTTCTGACCAATGAGACTTTGTTGACCAAATTCTCCATACTTATCCCAATGGTATGGATCCAGGCCGTTATTCTCAAACTGCTCCCCATTTTCTTTTTGGCACTGACCCTGTATGTCATCTATCTCTTTTTTCCCAATACCAAAGTCAAAACGGTACCAGCCATGACCGGCGCCCTGTTCGCCGGATATTTCTGGTTCGAAGCGCAAAACCTCTATATCAGTCTGCAGGTCGGCGTTTCCAAATACAATGCCATTTATGGCTCCTTCGCCACCCTGCCTCTTTTTCTGGTCTGGGTTTATGTCGGCTGGATCTTTATATTATTAGGCGCCCAGATTGCCTATTCCTTCCAGAACAAAGACTCCATGCGACTACTCTCGCATCATACTCCGCCAAGCCTGAAACTTGCTGTCGCCTACGATGTTCTCGACTATGTCCAACAGAGGTTCAACGCGGAAGGACAGGCTTCCCTGCTTGACTTTTTAAGTAAATATCCCACACATAGCCCTGGAGTCGTCCAGCAGACGCTCGATCTCCTGCGGGATGCCCATCTGATCCACTGGGCAGACGACCAGACATCCATCAAACCCTCCATCCCTCGAGAAAGACTCGACAACAGCAAGGTTATCAAAGCAATTTTCGGTTCAACCTACGGCGAAACCCAAGGGGGCAAAAAATGCCGTGAAGTTCTCAATGCCGTATCCGCGCCACTGTCCAACGACTCCCCGGCAATGTCAAAAAAGGACAGTCAATGAAGAACATCCGCTCGGCTCGTCCCTTCTCAGCCTCTGCTCACCGGCGTGACAAACCATGAAGTTCTGTCGGCAATGTGGTCGTACCCTTGCAATTCTGCAGGACTCCAGCAGCAATTATTGTACTAGCTGCACAGCTGTCGGGCGTAATCAAACCGAGCCGTCTCCCCCGACAACACCGGCGGACAGTGACATCCCGGCAGCCCACCTTTCGGTAAAAAACGGTAAAATCGTTCTCGAATCGAAAGAAGGCTGGTTGCTGTGGAGCGGCAGTGATACCTCCTCACACTCCCTCCAGGCCATTCTCGAGCGTGCCGCAGCCATACTCAAAATCCGAAAAAGAAGAGTAAAATAAGAATTTTACAGCATGCCTCATTTGAGAAATGTGGTACGGAAAATCCTTTGCCCAGGCCGAAGATTGCACAAAATTCACGCCAATCACTTTAAATACTTAAGGTTTTCAACAGAAACACCGAAAATAGATGGAGACACCAGCGTTTTCTGCTCGCTTGAGCCAGAAGAAGAGAGAAGCACCTAAAAAAGAATCTCACATATGTCGATAACAGTTTCAGTTGGTTCCGGAAAAGGTGGAACGGGGAAAAGCATGGTGCTGACGAACCTGGCCTATCTCCTTGCCAGGGAAGGGCGGAAGGTCTGTATCATAGATCTTGATGTCGGTGGAGCAAATGCGCATATCTTTTTTGGCCTCTTTAAACCTCGCTATACCCTGACTGACTTTCTCACCAGGAAAGTAAACGACCTTGCAGACTGTATCCACACCTTTGATTCCTTCCATGGTCTGCAACTCATTGCCGGAACGGGAGAGACCCTGCAAACGGCCAACATGAGCTATCAGGAAAAAATGCGCCTCCTACGAGCTATCTCTTCCATCGATGCGGATATTGTGCTCCTTGATGTCGGCGCCGGCAGCAGCTACCACTGTCTTGATTTTTTCATGACGGCCGATCTGCAGGTATGCGTTACCACGCCGGAGCCCACCTCCATTATGGATTTTTACAGATTTATCCAGCTGGCTACCATCAGAAAGGCCCTCACCTCCTTTCTCTCGCAGAGTGAGGTCAGCAAAACGTTGAAGCAGCATAATTTTCAGACAATAGCCGAAGTATTCGAACAAGCGGAGAAAATAGAAGAGGACGCCCGGGCCAGGATTGAGAACGAACTGCAATCCTTCCATCCACTCTTGATTATCAACAAAATAGGATCGGGCTCAAAGCTGAACACACTCAAACTCAAAAAAATCACTTCTACCTACCTTGGTATATATCTGCCCGAACTGGGTGAAATTCCGATAGATGAGCAGGTCAGCCAATCACTCCAGGCCTATCTGCCCGTATGTGAATATTCGCCAGGCAGCGGGGCGTCTCAGGCCCTTGTGGCAATACAGCGCAAACTTTCCAAGATCATTGATCTTTTTGAAAAATAAT
>CAYUPL010000009.1:64572-87755 GCA_964446655.1 uncultured Desulfopila sp. | reverse complement strand
CCGAGTCACTGGCAGCGCATGCGATTTGGCTGAGCTTCGTACGTAATCAGATAATTTTATGTCTTTGTGCATCAGATAAAAAAGATTGGGAGTAGAACTGATGGAAAATTCTCGCGTGGAAGCGACGGGACGCTGTCTCTGCGGTGACGTTCAATTCGAAATAAACTCACCGCTGCGTCATATTGTCAATTGTCACTGTTCGAAATGCCGCAGATTTCATGGTAATTTTGGAGCATACACCATGGTGGACCTGAAGGGTTTTGTCTTATTGGAAAAACGCGGTCTTAAATGGTATAAGTCCTCAACGGATGAGACGGAAGGCGTCAATAGGGGGTTCTGTTCTACCTGCGGGTCATCCCTGTTCTGGCATGCCGGAGGAAGAGATACAATTTCCGTGGCGGCGGGGGCTCTCAACGTGCCAACACATCTGTCAACCATCGGTCATATCTGGACAGAGCAGATGGGAGACTATTATACAATTGTAGATCAGTTGCCGCAATACCTGGAAAGGTGGGGTTGAAGCCGGTATCGGGCATATCCGAGGTTGCTGCAGGAAAATTACCGTGGTGATTCTATGTGTGGAATTATCGTCTATTATGGCGAAGCCGAAAACAGGATCAGCCGTCTGTTGAATGGCATGTGGGCAATCGTCTATCGGGCTCCGGACAGCACAGGACTCGGGCTGATCGGCAGTGATCTGGAAACCATGAAGATACGGCGGGAGTTGGGCTCCTTCGATCCGCTCATGGACCGCCTCATCGATTCGCCGGTATTCGATGAGGGTGAGTTACGCCTCATTTCCGTACTGGATGACAAGTATCAGGATTATCCCGACTTCATTCGCGAAAACCAAAAAAAACTTCTTCATTACGAAGGTTTTTTTCATGATTTGGAGGGCTCCGCTAAAACCGGGGCAACCTCTTACCCCAGATGGTCTGAGCTCTACGACACCGAAAAGATCCTGGAAATTGCACCTGGAACCCCTGGAAATCCGGAGATCCAGGAATATTTTTCTATCGATTCAGAGGCGTCGTTGAAAACAGTTATAGATAGGCTGCTAATTGAATATGACCTTCCCATGGGGGTTGTCGAAAAGCTTATCAGCCGCGGACTGGACCAGCAAATAGAGACACTGGCGCTTGATCGACAAGAGATGATAGCAAGAAAGGATTTGCTGGAGGAGCTCAAGGCTCTAATGTATCGTTGTGTTCAGAACAAGCCGGTGCAGTTAACCAAGCCCCTGGAAACCGCCGGCTGTCAAGATTCGGGTATCAGGCAATCTCTCTGGCGCTATCTCAACAATGCTGTTGTCGTCTTACCAACAGATTTTACAACTGATGGTATAGCCAATCTCTTCCGGAGTATTGACAGCTCGGTACTTGCCCGTTCCGTTGCCTATCCTGAAATTGATGATAGTATTCAAAACATTTTCGAAAACCTCTGGAGCATAAATAAGAGCTCGCCGCCTGTACGTTGGCGTTCGCTGTATCGTACTGAGAAGGTCTATAATGTATACGGTATTGCAGCAGCAGCAGCTCTTACCTATTTTCAGACAGAAATATACATGAAGCAAGTGTTGGTAAATCACCCCGGGAAAAGCCTGCCTCCCGCTCATGTTCCAGGGCGAACACACCCTCAGTTGCTCAAGTCGATGATTCAGCCGGTAATTGGGCATGGTCGCTGGGCCATGCAGTCCCCAATATCTGTAAAAAACAGTCATCCTTTTCACGATGAGAAAAAATTTCGGTCGGTGGTGCTTAACGGTATGTTCAGCTCCATTGTCGAATCTCAGATCACTGAGTATCTTACTAAAGTTGCCGGCATAGCCTTGAAAAGTGAAAATTCAGTGGAACTCTTTTCACTTCTCTGGGGATACTACTTTGAGACATTCTCTAATGCAAACTACCGGTATAAAGTGATAGAGCGGCAAATTCGATTTGGGTTAGAAGATTTTGCAGTGGGCAGCCTGTCAATTGACTATGGGATTTTTAATGCTCTAAGCGGCAAATCGATCCCGGAACTTGACGAGATGGCATTTATCCATGCCTGCGAGGTGATGCTGAAAGATGGTGGGCAATTTGCCGTAACCGGAATTTCGTTGATCTCACCTGACCGGTTATTTGTGGCAAGCCATAGACGTCCTTTATATATCGTTAAGCGACCCGATAATTCTGATTATATGGTTGTCTCCGATGTAAATGGTGCCATTGGTCTATTTCCACAAAGCATTATTCAGTCAACCGGGTATAAACTGCAGAAGCTCATGGATGAGTATTCGAGGAAATCACTGATCATTGAAACAGACTATTTCGATGAAGAATTAGACACCAGGGAGGCATGGTACAAACAGGAAAAAATGGCTCTGCTGGCCCCTTTTAAAGTAGAGGTTCATGCTCTGGATAAGGAACGATTATTTGCCAGAATTACAACAAAAAATTCTGACGGCAAAGTCTTCCGCGAGCTGGAAATACTGAATTTTACAGGGAAGATACGAAAAGACATCCAGCCTGAGCAGAGCTATCTTAGTCCTCTTGTCTATAGAAAAGAATTTGGTAAAACATTCTACGAGGAGCATTTACAGGAAATTCCAACCTTACTCGAGGACGCTCTTGCCCGCTATACCAGCAAAGAAAACAACACTGCAAGATTTGACATAAAAACCAGGCTGTTACGGCGACGTTTCGGCGCAAATTTGTCCTCGCTGAACCGGATTATTTTTGTCGGTACCGGAACATCCCTTTTGCTTTCCGAAATTGTCGAAAAAAATTTGGAAAGGTTTTTTTATGGTATCAATATTGTTGAGGCCAAAGCCCATGAATTTGATAATGTGGATATAGATCTTAATGCAGACAGTGATCTCGTGGTTGTTGTCTCTTGGTCAGGCTCGACATCCGAGATTGTGGATTTTGCCTCACTTCTTCTAAAGAAACAGATACTGCTGGTTGGAATCACGGAAAAACCTTTTTCAGATCTTGGGCTGATTGCTCGAAAAAGTGGTGGATTAATCCCTGTGTGTTCCGGTGAAGAGGTTACGCTGGTAGCAACAAAAAGCGCGGTCTGTACACTGTTTACCATGTATCTTTTTTGTTTCTATCTTAGTGGATTGCAGCGCCAAAGTGGAATAGAGACTGGACCAAGCATAGAAGCGATGCTGGAGCTCCCTGAAAAAATACGGCAGGTATTGAGTGATGAGAGTGTGTTGAAATTCTGCAAGGATGTGGCTGCTGAAAATCAGCGAGGTTCACTTCATTACCTCATAGGTTCTCTCCATGACACTGGTACCGAGCGGATTGCTGCAATGAATTTGGAAATTAATGCCTGGAATTCTATCGGTGTGGCACTTGACTATAGAGAGTTGGCAGGGAAAAGTACCTTCAGCTCGGGTAAGGATGATCTTGTTATCGTAAATGCAACCAGTAGAAAGAGGCTGGAAAAGAGTATGCTGTTGATGTCTAGGCTGGCAGCTCAGAACGTCAGATTCTATTGTATTAGCTACAACAACCGCGAAAAAGAGGAAATTAAAAAATATGCGAAAAAATTGGTGCTCCTGCCCAAGGTTTCAGACCATCTTCAACCCTTTGTAGATCTCACTTTCATGTTTCTCTTTGGATTTTACTATGGATTAGCACGTGGAAGACTGACCAATGAACTGCCAAGGAATCTCGCGAAATCTGTTACCGCAGGCAGGGCTCGGGTTAAGCAGCAAGCGGAAATGGCCGATTGGTATGAAACTCTGGAGAGGAAGAACAGCCTTTGGTTGGCATGTGCTCACCAACAAGGGTCGATAGAAGATACCAAGTGGGTAAAAAAAAGCAGCTATATACGTGAAAAAACATATTACCAAGATCTTGTGAAGCTTTGCTCACGTTTTTATGCTGATAATCCTTTTGCAGAATTCTATAATGAGCCCTCGCCCGACAGCACTTTGGAGATGGCTCAACTCATCTATGGCCGCCTGGTTGAGGACGGAGCGCTGATTTTTGTACCCATGGATAAGGAGGCAGAAGGTGGTTGCAGGAATTTTATGCGGCTTTGGAGTCGTTTCTTCTCTATGCCCATGCAATTGGAGTTTCCCGAGAAACTACAAGGAGTGAACACAGACGACAGTATTTACTTTGTCCTGGCCTCAAAGCCTCCGGTTTCAGAGTATCTCAGCCCTCTTTTCCAGTTTGAGCCTAAATGTGTTTTCTGGTTGGGCCCAGGATGTGACAGTGAGTCAAATACAGTACTTGAACAAGCTGCAGGACGATTTGTCCTGAAACAGGAGGATATTTCCTGTGGACACGAAGAGATTTATCTGGGTCTTTCGCTACTGTTTTCACAGATAATCAGCCATCGTTCACCAAAACTATCTGAGCTGTTGTTCGATCATTTCAAGCTGTTTTTGCCCAGTATCAAAAGGATCCTTTTAGACGAGAATTTAAGGTATACGCTAGACAGGGCAATGAAGGAGAATTCGTCCTTTCGCAAGAGGCTTTTCATTACCAGTCTAAGGGGTAGCTGCTCTTTTGTCAGGCAATTGTTTCATCTTCAGGCCGGTAGCCAGCTGGAGGGGGAGACCTTCGGTATGAGTGCCTACTCGCACCTGGTATTGGTCGACCCTGCAGTCGGCAACAAGTATGTGGCTCTGGAGAGACGAGACCAGCTGGTCCAAGTCTACTCCGAGAATCAGGTAGCTAGCTGGGAACGGAGATATCTGGGGGGAAAGAGTGTTGATCAATTTCTCCAGGATGCTTCAACTACCCTGCCATCGGATATGGTCAGGCCGTTTCTCCATGAGAATAACTGGTATCTACCGGTCATTAGATCGGACTATGATACCAACGAGGACTGTTTTGTCATAATTGATGCAACAAGCGAAAATCATTTCGATGAGGCCTTAGACGAATTGGCCACCTTTGGCAGCCGACATGCTCGTATGGTCGTTCTCACCCAGCGTGCTTTTGGGGGCGATTCCAGGTTTGAAGCCCTAAAAAAACATCCCCTAAGCGAGATTATTTACGTTCCCGGCCTTCCTGGTAAAGATGGGGAAGATCTTGCTCTTTCGGACTATATTTTGCCGGTGATTCTCAATGTACTGGCCACATCAATGTACTACTCCGGTTGATATAATAACAGAGGCGGCAGTTTCCTGAGGGCCTTCCTCATACGTAGCGGTCATTTGTCAACAGGACATGCAGTACGTCATTTCTCTGGTAAATACAGGTAAGCAGTAATGCAATTTCCCATGGACCCTGGCTGGTGGAACAGATTGACCCGTGAATTGTTGGGGGGTTTAAAAAGAAAGGAAAGTAGTCATTGTGTAATACTTAAGGACCAGGAATGTTCGATTTTCTTGATGCGTTTGCTTGACGTAATCACTTTGTGGCTAGTATCTTACATGTATTTTATGATGCCTCCCGAGGAGGATGAGTCAGACAAGCTGAAATAAATGTTTCATTGATAGTGTTTTTGTTTGACAAGGTTTGTTACATATGTATATTACGACCATGAATATGGTGGTTTGGAGATGTCTAAAACCAACCTCGGTAAACGGGAAGTAGCAAGGATAAGTAACTTCATGAAATTCATGCATAAGATCACCAAATGAGTTTTTAAGGCACGACAATCTTACAGAAGACAAGAGGAACTCCTATGTATTTGGACTGTAAGCCCCTCTGGGGAAAAAAGCCTCGGATGAAGTCAAGTTATGATATCGTCATAATTGGTGGAGGTCTCCACGCACTGGCAACGGCATATTATCTTGCGAAAAACTACGGTATAACTGATGTTGCTATTCTTGAGAAACGGTTTATCGGCTTTGGCGGCGCGGGAAGAAACACCGCAATCGTACGCGCTAATCAGCGAACCCAGTACAATGTTCCGTTGTATAAAGAGGCACTGGATCTTTGGCCGGTACTTACCCGTGAGCTGGATTATAACCTGATGTTCAATAACTGCGGCAATCTCAATCTGATGCACAGTGAGGCAGCCATGAAGGCCGCGAGAATGACTATATCAACTGCTCAGTTCCATGGTGTTGAGAGTCACCTCATTGATGCCAAGCAGGCGAAGGAGATGGTCCCGGCACTGAATATTTCAGAAGACATCACCTTTCCTATACATGGTGCGATGTATCATCCCCCCGGGGGAGTTGTTCGTCATGATGCCGTCGTCTGGGGAATGGCCAAAGGGTGTGCTCAATATAATATAGACATACATCAACAAACCGAAGCCACGCAAATCCATACCATGAATGGCAAAATTACCGGTGTCACCTCCAACAATGGGAAAATCAACACTTCCAAAGTGCTGGTTACGGCTGGCGGGTACAGTGCTGGAATACTGTACAACATGCTGAATATAAAGCTGCCCATCAGCGTGCTGACCATCCAGGCGATGGTGACACAGCCGCTCAAGCCACTTCTCAATCACGTTGTCTCATCGGGCGCCTATCATTGTTATGCTAACCAGACATTGAAGGGGGAGATCGCCACAGGTGCTCATATGGATCCGTGGCCCAATTATACAACCCAGAACACCGCTCATTATATTAAACATCAGGCCGAGGCACTGTCCGATTGGCTGCCTTGTCTCAGAGGGGTGAAGTTCATGCGAATATGGGGCGGCCTGGCCGATATGACGCCGGATATGGCGCCGATTCTCGAGGGCAATGATCCCCTTGAAGGACTGTATATGAACTGTGGGTGGGGATATTTCGGCTTCAAATCATTTTCGGCTGCAGGAAAGTACATGGCGGAATTCATGGCCACAGAAAATTGCCCGAGGATACTTCAACCCTTTAATTTGAGAAGATATGAGAATCATCAGCTCATGGGCGAGACGGCTGCTCTGGTCAACTACACTCCCGATAACTAGATCACATGTATCATTTACTATCGATAAGGAGATAATGTTATGGCATTGACACTTACCTGCCCCATCTGCGGGAAGCGTAATGGATATGAATTTCGCTACGGCGGTGAGGATAAAGGTCCCCCTCCGGAGGAAGACGGACTCGATAAACGAGGCTGGTGTGAGTATGTCCATATGAATACCTGTAAGATCGGCGTTGTCAAAGAGTGGTGGTTTCATCGGGACGGATGCGGGTCGTGGTTCATTACCCATCGAGATACGGCAAATAATATTGAAGTGGATTCACCGGAGGGTGGCAAATGAAAAGACTCGACGATTTACCAACCCTACGGGTAAACCTGAAAGAGACAAAATCGTTAACCTTTGCAGGAAAAACATATCAGGGGTTCGACGGGGATACTGTTGCCACAGCACTGTTTTCAGGAGGTGTACGACTTTTTGGCAGAAGCCTGAAGTACCACCGCCCACGCGGTATCTACAGCCTGGACGGAGAATGCAGTAATACCTGCATGGAAGTTAACGGCGTTCCTAATGTTCGAGCCGAAAACACTTTGCTGCAGGACGGCATGAAGGTTAAACCTCAGAATGTTGTGGGGTCACTGGAAAACGACAGGCTTGCCATAATCGACAAAATGGACCGTTTTATGCCCGCAGGTTTCTATTATAAAACCATGCACAAACCTGCCGCTATCTGGCCAATAGCCATGAAACAGATCAGGAAAACAGCTGGTATGGGAGTTATTGCTCCTGATTATACGATGCGTGGTAAATATGACGAGGTTTATCCAAGGGCTGAAATCACCGTAATTGGTGGTGGGCCGGCCGGGATGTCTGCAGCGCTTGCCGCAGCAGAATCCGGTCTACGGGTAATTCTGATGGAAGCTCGTCCCTACCTTGGCGGCAGTTTCGATTATCGTGTGGTTGATAACGAAGACGGCACCCAGCTTTTTCAAAGAGCAAGGGACCTGGCTGAACAGGTGGATCAAACCCCAAATATTCGTGTGCTCAGGCACACATCAATGATTGGGGCCTATACCAATAACTTGATAACCGCTTTTCAGATCGGTTCCAAACATGACAGTTTTACTGAGCGCTATATAGAAATTCGATCCGAGACTGTCATCGTTGCTACAGGCTGTATAGAGCGTCCTTTGATCTTTGAACATAATGAGCGCCCAGGTATCATGCAGGTTGGTTGTGCTCACAGGCTTGCTAGAACTTACGGCCTGCTTCCCGGTAAGAAAAGTGTTTTCAGCGTTGGTCATGACCGCGGTCTCGAAGCCGCAGTCGATCTTCATGATCTGGGTCTTGAGATAGATAGTGTTGCAGACATACGAGAGTCCGGGCAGTCGTCGGAGCTAATCAACGCCCTGGAAAAGCGTGAAATTCTCTTTTTCCCAGGGTGGGTGGTTACTGCGGCCCATGGCAGAAAAGCGGTGGAGAAGATCAGAATGGCAACACTGGATGGCGCCAAAACACGAGAAGTTACATGCGACCTGCTGGTCGCCTCTGCGGGCTTCACCCCGGTGACCGGACCGCTGGTGCTTGCCGGTGCAACAATGAGCTATGACAGCCATACCGGCTATTTTCTTGCTGATGATCTGCCAGACAAACTGTATCAAGCCGGTAGCCTTAAGGGTCTGCATGATCCATCTTCAATAGAAATGTCAGGAAAGGTGGCGGGGTTACAGGCTGCAGTGGAATGTGGAGCTCCACTGCAAAAAGAATTGGATAACGCCCAGACTGCTGTCGCAGGGTTGGTGGGACCCGAGAAAGGCTGTACTCTGGTCATGGCACCGGTGGAGGGACGCAAAAGCTTTATCTGTTTTGATGAGGACACCACTGTTAAAAACATCAAACAGGCTATACAGATGGGCTTTGATGTTCCTGAGTTAATCAAGCGCTTTACTTCGGCAGGAACCGGTCCGGCTCAGGGCGGAATTCCGGGCCACAATCTGCCGCTATTGGTAGCACAGGAAACCGGAATTACAGTAACACCAAAACCGACGACAGTTCGTCCCCCTCTGGTTCCCACCTTTCTGGCAACCTATGCCGGAGCGCACCATCATATGTTTAAACGAACTCCCCTGCATTATCAGCAGAAAAAAGACGGCGGCATTTTCAGAAATATTGGGGTGTGGAAGAGGGCCCGATACTTTTCTGATGATTTTAGCTGCAAAGAAGAGATCAATAATGTCCGTAACAATGTCGGTCTGCTTGATGCCTCAACCCTCGGCAAGTTCAGGATACATGGGCCCGACGCCCTCAAGGCACTGCAAAGAGTTTATGTTTCTGATATGAGCAAAGTGGGGGGAGAGAGGATTAAATATTCAGCGATGTGCAATGAAGATGGCTGCATCATTGATGACGGGGTCGTGGTAAAGCAGGGTGAAAACGATTACTACTTTACCACCTCAACCGGAAGAGCAGGTCAGACAGCAGAGTGGATCCGTTATCATACCCGCTATGATAACTGGGATTACCACATTGTCAACCTCACTGACGCTCTTGGAGTAATCAATATTTCAGGACCTAACTCACGGAAGGTTCTCGAAAAAGTAGTTACTGAAGATATCTCAAATGAACAATTTCCCTTTGCCGGTTACCGTAAATTTACTCTGGCCGGCGCCATAGCAGTACGAGCAATGCGTCTTGGGTTTGTTGGCGAATTGTCATATGAGTTGCATGTGCCTGCATCCTACATGCAGTCTGTATGGAATATTCTCAAAAAGGCTGGAGCAGAATTTAATATCAGCAATTTTGGGGTTGAGGCGCAGAATGTACTCCGCATGGAGAAATGTCACATTATTCTCGGTCAGGAGTCGGAACAGCGTACCAACTTGCTTGATGTTGGCCTTGGATTTCTCTGGGACCGAAACAAAACCGAGGCGAAGACAGTGGGCAGCGTCGCGCTGAGACAGGCCGAACATGACGAGGGTCGATTGAAACTTGTTGGAATCCGCATGGAGGATGACGGCAGAGCGGCACGCGATGGTGCACTTATTGTGGATGAGAGAGTAAGGGGATATGTGGCCACGGCGAGAAAAAGTTTGGCCACGGGAGAAGCCATAGGCATGGCACTTGTCGAGTCACAGCTTACCCCTGTGGGCACACAACTGCAAATTTATGAGGATGAGTGTAAAGGAAAACTGCTGCATGCCAGAGTGGTACCCATGCCCTTCTATGATCCGGAAGGCACACGTATGAAAATGTAAGGAGCCGTCATGGACGAAAAGAACATATACGAGATACAGCGGCATTCAGCCGTACAATTCGATGCCCGTGTTGAAAAAAGTGAAGAACGCGATCATTGGTCAGTAGTCCTGCAGTATCAAAATGAGGGTCCGGGTCCATGGCTGGTGGATCTGGCCCACAAGGTTCGTCTGGATCTTCAGGATAAAAAGATTGATAAGCGTACGCCAGGCGAGGTTGTAGTGCCACAGACACCGGGTACAAGTGTATATGCAAACGATATGTTGGTCAATCGTATGAACGGCACCCAGGCATCAATCTATTTCCTTGGCCTGAACCAACCGGAAATTGAGCAGGATGCGTCGTACACAGATGTCTCTGAGTCCACGGTCTTTCTCGCTCTTTTTGGTCCCAAAGCATTCTTTGTTGCTGAGAAATTGACCGCACTGGATTTTCTTGCTCCAAACAGAACAGCGCCGTTTATTGTTCAGGGACCTTTTTGTCATGTGCCATGTCAAATTGTAACCCTGGAGAAAAACACCGATGGCTCGGGAGGAATCCTGTTGAGCTGCAGCCGAGGGTATGCGGAAAGCATGGTGGAGGCAATTTTAGATTCTGGTGAGGAATTCGGTCTGTGCCCTGCCGGAGAGGAAAGGTTTTCTACCTGGCTGCAAAGCCTGGAGAAATAGAATCACGTCAGTATTTATCTTTTTACGGTCGCGTCCGACAAACACCTTCATATCCATCAAGCAAATTAAGCAAAGAGCTTATCATTGTATTCTTGCGGGCATGTTCAATTGTGCCTGTAAGAATATGGCAGCGGATTGAGAGTAACTGTTGGCGGACGGGTATGTCCTTTCTGCCAAAGAAACAAATACATTTTTAAACGATAATACTTTAATTTTGGTGAATGAAATGGTGGAATCAAGTTGGTCGCTTCTCTATTTAAGTCAGGAAGATTGTGTGGAAGCCGGTGGTGCAGACATGACTGGTACTATGAAAGCAGTTGAGCGTTCTTTTTTTCTTCACGGAGTAGGCGATTATATTCAACCGGGTAAACCGGTTATTCGCTGGGGAGATGCTGCAACAGAAGAAACAACAGGTAGAATTATGTCAATGCCCAGCTACCTTGGCGGCAATCAATTTAAAGAACAGTTGCACCTAAAAGGTCTTCTTGGACCGGTGGAAACGGCAGGAATTAAGTTTATCCCAAGCCGTCCCGATAATCCACAACGTGGACTGCCCAGAGCAACTGCAATAATTATAATTCTTGACCCGGTTACCCTTATTCCCATATGCGTGATGGATGGCGCAATTGCCAGTGCCATGAGAACCGGCGCTGCATCAGGTGTAGGGGCAAAATATCTCGCCAACCCTGACTCTAAATGTTTCGGCCTGGTTGGAGCAAGTGTACAGGGGATGACCCAGGCAGCAGCGATCAAATCAGCACTTCCATCGCTTGAAACGTTGAAAATATATGATATTAATCATCAGGCTTCAATAGCATTTGCCGAGAGAATGTCCCAGAAACTTGAAATGGATATTGTTCCGGTCCAAGAGTGTAGTGATGCTTTTGTCGATTGTGATGTTATTTCGACCGCAACAATGGCCAGAGAACCATATGTAGATTCTTCCTGGTATAAAAAAGGTGTGTTTCATGCGGAAATATCATTCTGGGATACACCACCTGAAGCCCTGTCAATTTTTGACAGGATTTTTGTCGACGACTGGTATCAGGTGAAACATCATGGCGTTGATGTCTCCTGGAGAGCAATTGAAAAGGGCCATATTACCGAAGAGAATATTTCCGGCGAATTAGGGGAGGTAGTCGCCGGAAAGAAAAACGGCAGGAAAGACAAGAATGATAAAATCTTTTTCAATCCCATAGGCCTGGGTATCCATGATCTCTCTGAGGGTTACAGGGTATATCAAAATGCTCTTGCCAAGAGTGTGGGTACCATGCTGACCTATTTTAAAAGAAATAGCGGCTGGCTTGATGCACTTTCTCTCTAGGAAACAAAAATGCGGAGACAGTCGTTCTCTTGTGACCACTCGCTTGACATTATGTAGCTGTGCATATAACGTTTTCTGCAAGAATTATATATAATCCACTCTGCAGGATTGACCTTTAAGACAGCTACCTTGGATTCAATACATGAAAACAGTGGAAACTGAAGCGATAACACTCACCGGTCTCACTGTTCAGATTGATATAGAGGAGCTTGAGAAAAAGATCAAGAAGGGATTTCAGCGACCGCATATTAGAGAAATCGTCAGAAAAACATTGACAAAAGTGTGTACCGTCTGGAGTCCGGCAATCATTTATCGCTGGCTCCACTGCGCTGCAATTGAGGAGGGCTGTGGTACCCATATGATGTACAGCAGAGACAAGAGTGTCATAATCGATTTAGGAAATTCTTCTCAGTTTCTAAGTGATTCAAGCTATGTGCTTGCTGCTGTATTTACCGCGGGAAACGAACTTGATGCTGTTGGCCGGCAGGCCGGTAAAGACGGTCAGATCCTGGTTGCCTACATTATTGATGTCATTGGCCTCATTGTCCTCGAAAAAACAGGCAGTCTGGTCAAAAATATTGCTGAGAAGAAGGCTAAGGAGTTAGGCTGGGGGGTAAGTCCTTTGCTGAGTCCTGGTTCGAATCACGGCTGGAAGCTTGAGGAACAATTGCAGCTCTGTTCTCTGCTACCCATTGGACAAGTTGGCTTGAGTATCGAAAACGATGCGGTGCTGAGACCTTTCAAATCTCTCTCCTGCGTTATTGGCATTGGACCTGAGTATCCAACGGCCGTGGTGGGATCTACCTGTCTGGTATGTTCAAGAAATAGTGACTGTCAGCTAAAGCAACTCTGATGAACTTTCCCCAGGAAATATATGCTCAAGACCTATGATATAGAACTGGTAAAGCATGGCAGAAAGATACAAGGGAAAAGCGGTAGAAGCCTTATGGAAGCTCTTGCCGGATCTTCGATTTTTCTCCGTTCAGACTGCGGTGGCCGGGGGACCTGCGGCAAATGCAGGGTCAACAGAATCAAAGCCGCAGGGGAGAAAATAAGTATAGCTTCCTGCAAACATGAATTGAAGGAAGATATCAGAATAGAGATCCCGAAAAGCTCAAGGCTTTCCTCTCATATTATCAACAAGCCCCCGGTTTCTTTTCCCCCATCTTTTATCAAGCGGTTGAAAGCTAATGCTTCTTCAGAAAAGAGATATGGCGTTGCCGTCGATCTTGGCACCACTACCATTGCTATCTATCTGTGCAACACATTGAGTGGTGAAGTGATCTCCTCCCTGGCTTTAAAAAACCCCCAGTCACTCTATGGCGATGATGTAATGAGCCGAATTGGTGTTATCGGAGCTGAAAAGAGCAATCTGGGTCATATGCAAAAGCTGGTGGTGAATGGTCTTGAGTGGGGAGTGCTTGAACTGGTTGAATCCCATGCGTTGAAAATAGATGAAATATCGCAGATAGTTGCAGTGGGTAATCCGACAATGATCCATATTTTGTCAGGAGTTGATCCGGAACCGATCGGCCATTCTCCGTACCAGCCTGCATTTCATGAAGGGAGAACCATTGATGCAAACAGTATCGGTTTAGATCTTCGCAACACTCCGCTTCGCACGCTTCCCCAGGTTTCGGGTTTTATTGGCGGCGATATTCTCGCTGCAGCCCTGGCAACAGACTTTAAAAACCAGCCCGATGGTACTCTTCTTATTGATTTGGGAACCAATGGAGAGCTTCTCTTAAAGGCTGGAGAAAAACTGTTTGCGACTTCATGTGCCACTGGTCCAGCATTTGAAGGAGCATCATTGACCTGTGGTATGCAAGCCATCCCTGGTGCAATCAATAGGATAGAAATCAAGAACACACGCAAATTTCCTTCCTATACCATGATCAAATCAAAGAAAGAGATTCGTCCCATGGGGATCTGCGGAACTGGAGTTATTAGTACCGTTGCTGAACTAAGGCGGAAGCGGATTATTGACGAGAGTGGAGCTTTCATAGAAGATGCCACGATCAAACCGCTGCAGAAAGACCAGAGAGGTAAAACGCGTTACATCATCGTTGCAGAAAACATGGATACAAAGAGTGCATCCATATTCATAAATCAGAAAGATATTCGCTCGGTTCAGCTTGGTAAAGCTGCGCTCATCTCGGGCATTGATTTTATTACCAAGGCGGCCGGGTACCATACACCAGGTAAAATAATTATCGCTGGCGCCTTCGGATCGCATAGCGATATAAAAGATATGATTACTATCGGCATGATTCCTGAGATGAAAGCAGAAAAAATCGTAATAGCCGGCAACTCAGCAGGAGCTGGTGCAGTTATGGTGCTGAGTGATGATCACTATTTCAGGAAGAGTGTTGAGCTGGCAGAGAATATCACCACCATTGATCTAGCCACCAATATTAGCTTCCAGAAGGTCTTTGTTGAAAAGCTGATTTTTCCCTCCTGTTAAGAAGCTCTAATAGCATGGTTGCATGAGATACATGAGTTCTTGAGCTATTTTCCCACCGCAATACTGCCCTGCAGGTCCGGAGGGGGAGGGGAGGTGAGATAGGACCGGCAGAGGTTGATGTAAAAAAGCGAGGGACCGTCTCCACCGTCAAGAAGGAGACATCGGTTAAATGCCGCCAGGGCCTCCTGCCACTTCCCGTCGCGGAAAAGAGAGAGTGCCCGGGGAAAGGCATGGCTGTAGAGTCGGTCTTTGCCTGGGGTGCGCGGCTCTTCAGTGAGCACCTCAAAAATGGTGATCGCCTGATTTTTACCACCGAGAAGAAACGAGCCGATTTCGCGCGATGCGATGTTGTCCGCCTTGCCGATAACTTCAGCTGAGGCCAGTATCCGGGTGGAGAGCTGTTTATTTAGTCCTTCGATCCTTGATACCGTGTTGACGATATCCCCCAGCGGCGTATATTCATAATGATCTTCGGCACCGATATTGTCCATCAGAACATAGCCGGAATGCAGGCCTATACGGGTCGGTAAGCCGCTTTTACCGTGCCTGTCATTAAACTGTTGCACCGCCTCCGTGATGCGCAGGGCGGCATGACAGGCGTTGGTGTTGTGGACCGCATCGGGAGCGGCCGAAGGCCAGTGGGCCAGCATGGAATCGCCGATGATATTACAGACAATGCCCTCCTTTTTTTTTACCTCGGCGAAAATTAGCTGATAATACTCTTTCATATGCCGGCTGAGTTCCACAGGAGTCATCCGCTCGGAAAGGGCGGTGTAGTGCTGTGCATCGGTGATAAGGCAAGTGCTGTAGGTCAACTCCTCGCCTGTGCTGATGAAAGAGAGATCCCGGGAAAGTTCCCTGACGGCATTGTCGGGCAGATAAAAGCCGAGAGCCGTGCTGATGTTGCGATGTTGCCTTCGGGCCGTAACATACTTTACAAGAGTTGCCGTGATAAAGGTGATCGCCGGCAGGAGAAACAACGGGGTTATGATGGGAATCCAGGTGCCGTTCAAGCCAAAGAGAAACTGTGCCATATAGAGAAAAACTCCAATTCCAGCCAACACCAGCATTGAGCTGAAAAGAAGGGGCAGCAGGGAGCACAAAAAGGAGACGGACAAGGCCGAAAGGACGATAAGAAACAGAGAAAGCCCATGAGAAAGAGACTGTATCACCCGGTTCTCAGCCAGATTAGAGTAGATTGTGGCGGCCAGTTCGACACCACTGATATCGAGGCCGTCAGTCTGTGAAAAGACGGTATAGAAGCCGTCCTTCTGGTTTGACCAGTTGTCGCGCGCCGCACCGACGAAGACAGCTTTGTCTTTGAATGTCTGGGCCAGGACGGGATGACGACTGTTGTCGTTTGTCAATACGTCATGCAGCGAAAGGGTGTTGATGGTCAAGGGAGGTCCATAAAAATCTATCGGGCTACTGTCCCGGTCTCCATACATGGTGATCAGGGCGTCAAGATTGTCGTCTGTTTGCCGGATGTTTGTCGAAAGAGCGCTGTTGCTGTTGAAGGTCGGAAGTTTTTCGGCAAGACCCGGTTTTTCCAGAAAGAGGCATCTGATTTGTCGCATGGTTTCGCTCAGCCCTCTGTCGGCAATGGCTTGTTCGGTTGTGAGGGGAAGTTGGGCGGCCATTTCCGGATGTTGGCTGTACAGCAGTCGGCGGAGTTTGTTGTAACTTTCTAAATTGGCGGCCTGGAAAGCGGTAGCGGGCAGAGTCGGTATCTCCCCGCATGAGGCTTTGAAACGCCAGGCCCGACTAACTCGTATGGGAATTTTCGGCAACGGAAAAGGGGCCAGCGCCAGAGCACCGTTGGCCAGTACCTTGATGGGTGGGACAAGCTGCTCTACTTCAATATTGACGGGGCTGTCATCTGTGCCGTTTGCAGCCAGAGAGATGTGTCGAAGTTCCTCAACCAGAATAACATTTCCGGCACGCTGCAGTGCTGTGGCAAAAACCAGATCGTCGTCCGGATTTTTCTCTTCGGCAAAGAGTACATCAAAAACGATAAGCGCCGCGCCATATTCCACCAGCCTGTCCACCAGATCCGCATGGACGGTACGAGGCCATTTGCTGAAATGTTCCGGAAAACCCAGTCTGTCGGCAGAATCGGTATCGATATTGACTATTACGGCTGCATCCGGCGGTGGGCGGCTGCCCCGCAGTGTAAACAGCACTGTCAGGCCATACTCCTCTTCGGCATACCGGCCATATGGTGATACAAAAAAACATATGGCGGCAATTGCCGGCAGAAGTGCCGTAAGGAGTGGTTTGCCGAGATGTTTCATGGCCACTGTCGAGCTGCTATTTTATCTCGATATTGTAAGCGGCGATCTTGTTAAGCAATCCCTGCCGTGACAGTCCCAGTGCCTTCGCCGCCTTGCTCTGGTTGCCCCGGCAGGAAGAAAGGGCCTCGTCTATCATTCTCTTCTCCACCCGACGGATGGTGTCTTTCAAAGTGAAGGTAACGTTGTCTTCAACGGCAATAGAAACGTTGCTCAGTCGGCGTATCTTATCGGAGAGAAACTCGGCAGAGATGATTTTGCTGTCTTCCGCCATGGTTTGGGCACGCTGCATCTCATTTTCAAGCTCTCTGACATTGCCGGGCCAATCATAACGTATCAGCAGGTCAAGAGACTGCGGCGTCAATGTCGGGATGGGCTTGTTGTTCTTGGCAGCGTATTTCTTCAGGAAATAACCGGCCAGGGCGAGGATGTCTTCTTTTCTTTGGCGCAGAGGCGGTGGTGTGATCTGAAAGACGTTGATGCGATAATAGAGATCTTCGCGAAATCGGCCATTTTCAACCTCTTCCAGCAGATTTCTGTTGGTCGAGGCAATGATCCTGACATTGACCTTAACGCTGCGGTTACTGCCGATCGCTCTGAACTCACCCTCCTGCAGCACCCTGAGAAGTTTAACCTGCAGCAGGGGCGACATTTCTCCAATTTCATCGAGAAAGATCGTGCCGCCGTCGGCAACCTCAAAAAGTCCTTTTTTATGAGCCACCGCGCCGGTAAAGGCCCCTCGGGTGTAGCCGAACAGCTCACTTTCCAGCAGATTTTCCGGCAGAGCGCCGCAGTTTTCGGCGACAAATGGTTTGTCTTGCAGAGGACCGTTATAATGGATGACCTTGGCAACAAGCTCCTTACCGGTGCCTGTCTCCCCCTGAATCAGCACGGTTGCGGTGGTGTGCATCACCTTTTCCATCAGCTCGAACATGCGCCGCATTGGTGGGCTGGAACCGATGATCCGGTTGAATCCCACTTCATTGCTCACCTGGCGCAGCAAAAGCCTTTTTTGCTGCTCCAGGTCGTGGAGGTGGTCTTTCAATTCGCCATAGAGACGGGCGTTTTCCAACGAGACGGCGATGGTGCCGGAAATGATCTCGAGGATTCGTTCATCCCGTGAGGAAAATATGCCATCTTCCTTGTTCAGGGCGTAGAAAACACCGAGAAACCCTTTTCTGGTAAAGAGAGGTGCGCAGATCATCGAGTGGGTGACGAACTCATCTTTGCTGTTCAGGCCGCTGAAAAAGCGGTCATCGGAAGAGACATCGTTGATAACGGCGCAGCGTCTGTTGTCCATAACCCATCCGGCCACACCTATATTGTCGGGAAAGCGTAAAAAATCGGTATCGGACTCGCCTCTGCTTTTGCCCTCTTCAACGGTGCGGATGAAATAAAATTCCTTGTTTTCCGGATCGTGCAGGGCAATGGAAATGCCTTGAATATCGATAATGGAGCGAATCTTCTGGAATATGGCGATCAGCATATCGTCCATATCCCTGATGGTATGCAGAGAAGTGATGACTTCACAGAACAGCGCGAACTCGTTTTCACTGAGGGTAAGACCTTCTTCCATCCGGACTACCTCCTCTTTCAGGGCAGGGCCTGCGAACATGCAGTGAATCGAACGACTGGAGTAGATGTACAGCTAGTGTACAAGGAAATTGGTCGAATGTCTACTTCATAGACAATCGCGAAGTCAGGCAAAATTCGAAGATTCGGCCACTGGATCGGGATGGACAGATAATTATTTATTAATAACAATAATATATATTGGCATGGAGTATTTTTTTCTCCCTTTTGAACCATTCAGGCATCACTTTCGCAATAGAGGCAGCAAGGGGAACGAATCGGTAAGGGAACTGTCCTGGTCACATTTTTTCATCAGGTAAATTCTTGCCGGACAGGGTGTAAAATTTCAAACTTCTGGGGGGTATGAAAATGTTTACATTGGCAGATGCAATCGTTGGTTTTTGGTTTTTTCCCGTAGCGCTGTTTATCATCATTCCGTTACTTATGCTGTGCGGCTGGACGGTTTTCAAAACGGTTCGACTGTTGCAGACCAAGAAACAGGATAAGGTTCAAAGAGATGAGATTGAAGTTTCCACCATGCAATATGCTGGAAACTGAAGTGCTTTCAGAAAGAGGGCGCCAACCATTTGTGTCGCCCTCTTCATAAACCAGGGGAATTGTTGGGTAGGCTGCTGGAGAACATTGGCCGGTGGAGGGGTGATGAAAAGGAACACTCTGTTGAGTGAAGTACAACCCGCCTGTCTTGAAATGCAAGGGCTCGGTATGCACTTCCGCTATATTCAAAACGATGGCATTGCCGCTGTTCTAAAAGCATCTGTGGAGACGCAGGAACTGTCGGATTCCAATAACCAAAAGCACGGCAAAAAAACTGTGATAAAAAATCTTCACCGTCGTTATTGGGATGAGCGGAGCGACGAGAAAAGGAGGACAGGCAATGCATAAACATATGTTGCAAAAAAATTTACAACAAATCAGATATATAATGGTGCTGCAATATTGTGCCATTCTATTTCTGATTCTCTGCGGAGCCACCATATACGGTATGCGCACTGATAACTGGCTGGCGGCAGCCGACATGGCAGAGGTGCTGTTTTGCCTCGTCACCATTTTAATGCCGGTGGCCTACCTGCGTGTCCGGAATCTTCTCAAAGCGTACAGTGACAGTCTGGGCAGCTTTGGGGCAGAAGTAATTATTGACGGCGGTGCCGACAGTCCTGCGGTTTCCAGATTTGGTGATGTGGGACAGGCCACCGATATGCCTTAACATAAAGAGAAAGAGCTGTACAAACCGCTGCAATCATCATCGCACACCTCAACGTCCTGCAATCCGGTTTCTTGCATATCCAAACCGAGAACCCGGATTGTGCAACTTCGCCAAACGAATCCCGATTACTCAGAATTTCTTGTTCTCCCGCCGGATTCGTATCCATGCCATCAGACTTGACAGTGCTGATAATAATAAGTAAAAATTCTTCACTGAAGAACATCTCTCTATTTATTGGTGCGGGTAAAATCAGGGCAAACCTGCCCACCACTGCCTCTATCCGTAACGCCTTTTCGGCACTATTGAGCATTGCTGTCTCAAACGGGCAATTTTTACTGAATCGGTATGCATCAAGGATGCGGCAAAGCTCATCACAGACCTGCTTTTTGATGGCATCAGGAGATAAAGGGTGCGGGAGTCGTGACATATTTTTGAAGTAAAACAGCGATCGGCCTGTATCAAGCAGTATTGCGTAGAAACAGAAAGGAGCACAATTATGAAAGACGTTGTTATCGTATCCGGATGCAGGACCGCCATTGGGGCATTTGGAGGAACTCTGCAGAACTTCAACGGAGCGGTTCTGGCGAGTATCACCATGCAGGAAACTATCCGGCGGGCAGGGATCGATCCGGCTTTGATCGATGATATTCGTTACGGCTGTTGCATGGAATCGGCCGACACCTTGAATGTGACCCGGGTCGGCGCCCTGCTGGCCGGTATTCCCGAGACCGTCACCGCCGTTACCATAAACAGGGTCTGCATTTCCGGTATGGAGGCCGTCATTTCCGGGATGGCAATGATTCAGGCCGGTATGGCCGACATTATCCTTGCCGGTGGTACGGAGCATATGTCCAGCGTTCCCTATTCCGTTCCCGGAGCGAGATGGGGCTGTCGCCTTCAGGACCAGGTTTTTGTCGACAACCTGATTCATACTCTTCATTGCGGTTCTCATCTTATCCCTCATCCCGAGGACGGCCCTGTCGATGCCGATAAAGCGCCGCTGAGCATGTTCGTTGGTAAACCATATATTATGGGACATACGGCCGAATTTATTGCCCAGCATCTCGGCATAACCAGAGAAGAGATGGACGAAGTTGCTCTGCGCAGCCATAACGAAGCGGAACGCGCTACACAGGATGGTTCCTTTGCCGACGAGATTGTGCCGGTGGAGGTTCCCCGGAAAAAGCAAAACCCGTTGATCTTCGATAAGGATGAACATTTCAGACCGGGTATAACACTTGAAGCGCTTGCTAAACTGGCCCCGGCTTTTGTGCCGGGAATCGGTACTGTCACGGCTGGAAATTCCAGCGGTATCAACGACGGCTCGACGGGTCTGCTGATCATGTCGGCGGATATGGCACGTTCATTGGGTCTGAGTCCCATGGCCAGGATCAAAGCTGTTGCCAGGGGCGCCTGTCATCCTTCGGTTATGGGGCTGTCACCGGTTCCGGCGGTCCGCAACCTTCTCAACTCCTCCGGGCTGAGTCTAGAGGATTTTGACCTTGTCGAGGTCAATGAGGCTTTTGCCGCCCAGTATCTCGGCTGTGAAAAAGAACTGGGCCTCAACAGGGAAATCACCAATGTCAACGGTTCCGGTATCGGCCTGGGGCATCCGGTTGGCTCCACCGGCGCCCGCATTATGGTGACTCTGTTGTATGCCATGAAAAAGAGAGGGAAGTCCCTCGGGCTGGCAACCCTATGCGGTGGCGGCGGAGTCTCCATGGCCTGCGCCCTCGAAATGCTATAGCCTGTATCGGTGACAGCACATAAAAAATTGACACTATTTTCTGTTCAGGTATACTTTTTCCATGGCCAGAATCGCCCGTGTTATAGCTCAAGGCTATCCGCATCATATCACCCAACGTGGTAACCGTAATCAGCAGACTTTTTTCTGTGATGCCGACTATCTTGCCTACATTGAGTTCATGGCGCACTGGTGCCTCAGGTATGATGTTGATATCTGGGCCTGGTGTCTGATGCCGCACCATATTCACCTCATTGCCGTACCGCACAGTGAAGAAGGTCTTGCCCGTGCGATAGGCGAGGTCCACCGCCGCTATACCAGAATGATCAACTTTCGGGAAAACTGGCGGGGGCACTTATGGCAGGAGCGATTTGCCTCATATGCCATGGATGAACACCATCTGCTGGCCGCCGCCCGCTATATCGAGATGAATCCCGTTGCGGCAAACCTGGTGCGTTCGCCGGAAGAGTATCGCTGGAGTAGTGTTCATGCCCATCTTGCCGGAGATGATGACGAGCTCGTAAAAGTTGCGCCCTTGCTGGAGATGGTTCCCGACTGGCGTGGTTTTTTGCGGCTGCTGTCGTCGGATGAGACTGACCGGATCCACCGCTATGAACGCACCGGTCGCCCCGCAGGGAGTTCCGGTTTTATAGAAAAGATGGAAAAAATTCTTGGCCGGACTTTGCGTCCGCAAAAGCCGGGTCCGAAGAAAAAATCTGAAAATTAGGTATCCCCGGAATCTCCGGAATCTGCTTTGGCGGCAACTTCAACAATGCCCTGAACATCGGCAAGAGTTGCATTACGAACAGTTATGGATTTCTTTTTCATACCTTGTCCACCCGAGTCACATTTTTGCCCTTTTATGACCTGAAGATGCTTTTCAGCCAAAGTATAAAACGTTCCCACAACCCTTTCTTACGCCGTTTCTCCAGGATATCCCGGCGCTGTTGTTCGCTTGCGAGAATTTCTTCCGGGGAAAAATCTTTGCGGAAAAAATTTTCCGCGATTTCAACGTCAAGCATTTTTAACTGATCGCCGTTGAGGGGTATCACATGTACATCAATCTCATGCCAGCCAAGATTTCTGCAGGCGCTCAAACGTCGGTATCCTGCCAGGAGCCTGTTGTTTTCATCGATGAGAAGGGGGGTGAGCAGGCCGACCGTGTTGATGGAACCTTGCAGAGACTCAAGGTTGCCGAGGTCGCGACGGATTCGTTCTTTTTCATCTACCTGTATCTGATCAATGGCAATTTTCATATTTGCTCCTGAGGAGAGAGGTATGTTGTCTTTGGTGAGGTGTTCGGCAAAGTCTAGAAATGGACAGCTTTACAATAGACTATCATGGCCTGAAGAGCAAGCTTTCCGGGTGAGGGATAGAAACATATGATCTCTGATCAGTTGATAAATTTGCACAGCAATGGTAAGTGTTGCATCATATAGGTTTTTTCATCTGCATGTATCTCATCGTACCCGCTTTTTTCTGGTTGAGATGGAGCCGAATCATGACTCGCAGGCCATATTCGTTTTTTGAAGAAATGATCGCCCTTATCAGCCGGTTGCCATGGTGGTTGTATCTAACGGGTGCATTGCTCTCTTTCCTTTTTTTCCACTGGTATGCCGGGTTGCCGCTGGGGCAGGGCAGGCTGGACGATGGTTTTATGGTAATGAGACTTTCCGGCGGACTTCGTCAAGGTGCTGTTTTGGCCCAATACCTGGTGCCATTGCTCTTTTTGATGGCAGCGCTGCTCGCCATGTATCAAAAATGGAAACGAGACGGACTCTATGACGACATTGCGCGAAATCCTTCGGCCGATGGTCTGCAACATAT
>CAYUPL010000009.1:0-64472 GCA_964446655.1 uncultured Desulfopila sp. | reverse complement strand
ATATTTCTCTTAACCGAGATGAGGTAAAAACCATTAAACGGATCAGGGTGGATGAGTGAAGCGGTGTCCACACCAATGGATGAGAACTGATGCGTGTTGATTGTGACGATTTTCGCAACAACTGCCTGCTTTTTGATATTGAAATAAATGAGCATGGCGTCGTTTATGCCATCGGTGCCGTCTATGGCCGGCAGACCTTGCAGATCAAGCCGGGCAGGCCGGTGGACCGCCGGCGTCTGGCGGAATTTGATGCATTCGCCGAAGAAGCCGACTTTCTCCTGGGCCACAATATTATCGGCCACGACATCCCCAGGCTGAAGCAGATAGCACCTTTTCTGAAATTTCTCCATAAACCCGCTGTCGACACCCTCTATCTCTCTCCGCTTGCCTATCCGGCCAATCCTTATCATCGTCTGGTCAAGAATTATCAGATTGTCCGCGACAGCATCAATGATCCCGTGGAGGATGCGAGACTGGCCGGCAAGGTTTTCGAGGAACAGTGGCAGGCCTTCCGTGCCATGCTGCAACATCAGTCCGACATTCCGGTTCTCTATCGCAGTTTTCTGCAGACTGATGCAAACCTGCGCGGTTCCGCCGACAGCCTGGCCGCCATGGGTGTTCCTCTGCTTGAAGGTGAAGATCTTGCCGCGGCATTTTCCTGGTTTGCCGGAAAACATGGTTGTGTTCAGGCGGTGGAGGAGTTGGTCGACCAGCTTCAAGACGGCAGTATCGACACTGCCGTCTTGGCGTACGCCACTGCCTGGTTGAGTGTTGCCGGTGGAAACTCCGTGCTGCCGCCATGGGTGAGACACACGTATCCGGCAATTTCGCAGATACTGCATCGCCTGCGGGAAAGGGATTGCGGCGACTATCATCGCTGTTCCTACTGTAAATCTCATCACGATCCCCGTGCCTTTCTGCAGAACAGTTTCGGTTTTACAGATTTCCGGGCGCAACCGGCAACGGAAGACGGCAGAAGTCTGCAGGAAGTTGTGGTAACGGCAGCGGCCGGAAACACCACTCTTTTTGCCACATTGCCGACCGGGGGCGGCAAGTCCCTCTGCTATCTGTTGCCGGCTTTTATGCGCTATCAACGGCGTAATATGCTTACCATTGTCATTTCGCCTCTGCAGGCCTTGATGAAGGATCAGGTCGATAATTTTTCCAGGCAGACCGGTACCGGAATCGCGGCACCTCTATATGGTCTGCTGACCATGGTGGAACGTGGTCAAATCATGGAATCCATACGCCTGGGTGATGTCGGTATCCTTTATGTTTCTCCTGAGCAGCTGCGCAATCATTCCTTTGTTAATGTTATCTCGCAGCGGGAGATCGGGGCCTGGGTCTTTGACGAAGCACACTGTCTTTCCAAGTGGGGGCATGATTTCCGGCCCGACTACCTTTACGCCATCCGCTTTATCCGTGAGTTTGCCGCTCGGGAAAAACTGGCGATTCCAGCTGTACAATGTTTTACCGCTACGGCCAAAAAAGATGTGAAGGCGGAGATAACCGATATTATTCAGAGCGAACTTGGCCTGCGGGTGCACCATTTTGCCGGTGGCCATGAGCGAGTCAATCTGCGCTATGACGTCTATCCGGTTGACAAATACGAGAAAAATCAGGTTATTGCTGAGCTGTTGCAGAGCAGGTACAGCGGCAGAGGCAGCGTGGTAATTTACTGTGCCACCCGTAGCAATACCGAAAATCTGGCGCAGTTTCTAAACGAGAGCGGCTATAACGCCGAAGCCTTCCATGCCGGACTGGACAACTCTTTGAAAAAAAGGCTGCAGGAGGCCTTCCTGCAGGATGAAATCCCTATCATCTGCGCCACCAATGCCTTTGGGATGGGAATCGACAAGGAAGATGTCCGGCTTGTCATCCATGCCGATATCCCCGGATCATTGGAGAACTACCTGCAGGAGGCGGGACGGGCCGGTCGTGACCGGCTCGATGCCGAATGTATCCTTGTTTTTGACGAGCAGGACATAGAGAAACAGTTTGAACTGGGCAGCATCTCCAGGCTGAATAAAAGAGAGATCAGCCAGATGCTGCGCGGCATCCGTTATGCGGCAAAGGGTAAAGAGGAGGTGGTCTTGACGGCCGGTGAACTGCTGCGCCAGGCTGTGGTTGAGCTTAATCCGGACGAAATGTACGATCCGACCTCCCGGGTACGAACGGCCGTGGCCTGGTTGGAACGTGCCGGATTCCTGCAGCGTAATGAGAACAATACCAGAGTCTTTCAGGGCAAACCGCTGGTCAAGGATATGGCGGAAGCGGCCGAGAAAATCAGCCATCTTCATCTGTCGGCAAGACAGCAGGACAGATGGCTGGCCCTTCTTGCTGCCTTGATGGCGATGCAGAAGATGGACAGTTTCAGTGCCGACGAACTGGCTGCCCTGGCGCCCTTTGCCCCAGCGGAAGAGGATGGCGCCGACGAAACCGAGACCCAGCGCGTCATCAAAACCCTGCACGACATGGCCGAGCAGGGTATCCTCTCTAAAGAAACGACCCTGTCGGCCTATATCCGCCATAAAGTCGGGAATAACGGTAAAGTCCATCTGCAGAGGGTCTGCGCTCTGGAACGCGACTTTCTCAAGGTCCTGGAGGAACTGGCTCCGGAGGCGGACCGAGAAACGCCCCTGGAGCTTGATTTGCGGCAGGTCAACCAGCTTTTGCTTGATATGGGGCACGAGTACAGCAGTCCCGATGCCCTGCGCCGCATCCTGTATGGTCTGACCAGAGACGGTAAGGGGCTGGCCGGACAAAAAGGCAGTATAAGCATCCACACCAGGGGAGGAGACCGTTTTGCCGTCTTTCTCCATCGGGACTGGCGTTCTCTGGCCGTTACCATGCAGATACGGCAACAGGCCGCAGCCGTTGCCCTCCGGGTTATCCTGGGACAAATAGACCCTGAAGAGAAAGCAAATGCCAATCTGCTGGTTGAATTCACCCTGGAAAAGATTGTTGAAGGACTACAACAGGACTTGAGCCTGCTGCCCTTGCTGAATAAACCGCTGGCCGCGGCAGAGCGGGCCCTGACCTTTATGCATGAACAGGGCATCCTCGACCTGCAGCAGGGACTTGCCGTCTTCAATCAGGCCATGACACTGCATCTTCAGCCTCAGGCCAAGGGCAAACGCTATACCATGATGGATTTTGCCCCACTGCAAACCCATTATACCGAGCGTAATTTTCAGATTCATGTGATGAACGAATACGCCAGACAGGCACTGGACCGGATCAACGCGGCCATGCATCTGGTGGTATCCTACTTCGAAGACGATAAAGAAGATTTTATTAAACGTTTTTTTCCGGGACGGCACAAGATGCTGGAGCGGGCCACCAGCGAACAGTCTTATCAGATAATCGTTGATGATCTGAAGAATAAAAATCAGCAGGCCATCGCTGCCGCACCGGTGGATCGAAACATGCTGGTGCTGGCCGGTCCCGGTGCCGGTAAAACCCGGGTGGTCGTTCATCGTGTCGCCTACCTGCTCCGGGTCGAACGGATCAATCCCGGCGCCATTCTCGTGCTCTGTTTTAATCGCAGTGCCGTCATGGGCCTACGGCGGAGATTGCGTCAGCTCATCGGCGCCGAGACAGGCCGGGTCACCACTCTCACTTTCCATGGCCTTGCCCTTCGGCTCACCGGACGCTCTCTTGCCGCTGCGGCACAGAAACAAGATGTGAAAGAGCCCGATTTTGCCGGGATAATTGCGGCAGCCATTGCCCTCTTAAAGGGCGAAGGTGATGTTCTCGGCCTGCTCGGAGAGTCGCCTAGGGAAGCGCTTGTGGGGAAGTTCAGCCATATTCTGGTGGATGAATACCAGGATATCGACGAGGAGCAGTACGAACTTGTCTCTCTACTGGCCGGGAAGAGTCTTGAAGAGCATGACCTGCGAATGACTATCCTGGCAGTTGGCGATGATGACCAGAACATTTACCATTTCCGGGGAGCCAATGTCGGTTTTATTCGTCGTTTTCAGGAAGATTATGGCGCCCGGATTCACTATCTGATCGAGAATTACCGTTCAACCGCCAACATCATTGCCGCTTCGAATTCGTTGATTCAACAGAACAACGACAGGATGAAGACCGACCATCCCATACAGGTCAATACGGCACGCAGTTCCCTGCCTGCCGGCGGAAACAGACAGCTGACCGACCCGGTCGGCCTGGGCAGGGTGCAGCGCCTTGCGGTGGCGAGCCTTGAGGAGCAGGCCCGTGGTGTGCTCTGCGAAATCAGGCGTTTGCAGAGTGTTGAAGGCGGACTCGATCTGAACAGCTGTGCCGTGCTTGCCCGGGAATGGAAAAGCCTCGATCCCCTGCGTTCCGTCCTGGAGGAAGAGGAGCTGCCGGTGAATTTTCACTGGGGCCGGGTCGGCGGTTTTCCCGGTCTGACCAGGATACGCGAAAATGCTCAGCTGCTGGAATATCTCCAAGAGCATCGGGGAGAAAGTCTCGATGGAGCGACCTTGTTGCGTTTCCTGCCCAAATCGATGGTGGCGGACAATATCTGGCAGACGAATCTGCGTCGGCTTGTGGACGACTGGATCGAGGAAACCCACGGCCACGAACAGCCCGCCGGCCTGATTGCCGAGTATCTTTACGAAACGCTGGCGGACCAGGGTCGTTCCAGGAATCTCGGCAACGGAGTTTTTCTTTCCACGGTCCATTCCGTCAAGGGGCTGGAGTTTGATCATGTCTTTCTGCTCGGCGATAACTGGCAGGAGCGGAAGGGCGATGCCATGGAAGAGGAGCGCAGACTCTTCTACGTCGGCATGTCCCGCGCCCGCCAGACCCTTCATCTTTTGCAGGTGGACGGCATGGTCAACCCCCATGCGGCATCAGTGCGCGGCGACTTTCTCCTGGAGCGAAGGCTCACCCCGGCACGAAAGCCCAACAAAGCCTCGTATCGCTATGCCCTGCTGGGCATGGAGGATCTCTTTCTCGATTTTGCCGGAGTCAAAGCGGAGAACAGTCCCTGCCGGACGGCACTGGCAGCGCTGCAATGCGGTGATATACTGTCGCTGCAAAAGCGGGGCGACCACCTGGAACTGGCGCAGCAGAACGGTATTGTTGTGGCCCGCCTGTCGCACAAAGCCAGACAGCTCTGGGCGCCTCGGTTTGACGATATTGGTGTTCTCAAGGTTGTGGCCATGGTGCGGCGTTACCGGGATGATGTCGGTGAAGAGAGCTATAGAAAGAAATGCCATGGCTGTATGTGGGAGGTTCCCATGGTTGAGCTGACCGTCCGGCTTTAGTAAAAACCAGCTTTCCCGACGGTGCTCCCATGCTTATGGTTTGCCGGGTGCAAGGAATTTTTAACCCTATTTACCAGAACAATAAGGAGAAAGCCGTATGAAATTTTTACATACCATGGTGCGGGTGAAGGACCTGGATCAGTCCGTCAACTTTTTCACCGATATCCTCGGCATGGTGGAAACACGACGAAAAGAGTATCCGGAAGGGCGTTTTACCCTGGTCTATCTTGCTACTGCACCAGGTGAGCCCGAGGTTGAGCTGACCTATAACTGGGATCAGGATACACCCTACAGCAGCGGTGATAATTTTGGTCACCTGGCCTTCAGTGTCAGCAATATTTACGATTACTGCAATATGCTGATGGAGAAAGGTGTCACCATTCTCCGGCCGCCACGCGACGGCCGTATGGCCTTTATCCGCACGCCAGACCAAATTTCCATCGAATTTCTCCAGGAAGGAGAGAGCCTGCCCGTCGAAGAACCCTGGGCTTCAATGGAGAACAAGGGAACCTGGTAGCCCGGAGAAAGCCGGCTTAGAGGTGTTTGTACCAGACGGTCATGCTCTGCATGGAGCCGGCGATCTGGGTGTTGTTGGGCAGGAACCCTCCGTAGCTGTAACCTTGTCTTTGAAAGACAAGGTTCATGCCGTAGGACTGGGCCCGGGCGATGGTATAGACGGTTGTGATGCCGTGTCGAAGGACCTGATCGTGCATATGGTGCAGCAGTTTCCCGGCAAATCCCCTGCCGCGCCATTGTTCCATGGTGGCAAAGTCGGTCATTTCAGCGGTGCCGTTTTCCGGATCGAGCTCGGCCGAGGCCAGTGCCGCGATCTCTTTCTTGACGTGGACGGCAAAATAGAGCACGTTTTCCGCCATCATCTTTTTCAGATAGACGGGATCATTGACCGGGAAAGGATAGGTGGCGAAGATACGGCCGTAGATGCGGCTCATCTCGGCGGTGTCCGCGGCAGTACATTGTCTTACTTCTCCATGGAGGGGGCGTGAGTCACCTTTTTCTTGCAATGCTGTCCCAAACTGCCCTGCCTTGCGGATCAGACCGGTCAGTTGTTCATCCGGTTGATCCTTCCTGCGGGAAGCTGAAAAATATCTGGCCGCAAAAACGGCATCGATACCACCCTTGAAAAAGTAGGGAACCACCGCTTCTCTGCCATATCCCGCCTCGGCAAAAAGGCTATAGACCGGTGCCGGAATTCTGGCAAAGATCTTGGTGTAGCCATTGTTTTCGGCCAGCCGGTCAAGACTTGGCAGGAGAAGGTCGGTCTTTTCCGTGTCGAGGTGCATCAGATAGATGCGGTTATTGTGCGGTCCGTGCTGGATCACGGAACCATGCATGTTCTCGATGGTATCCATTACTCTATTGTAAACGGTTTTTAGAAAAGTCGATGGACGATTTCACCGTTAAACAGGGTCATATCCACGCTGGTCTGCAGAATTTCTTCCGGCGGCAGGTTGAGGATATCTTTGCTTAATACAGCGAGATCGGCTTTTTTGCCTGCAGCGATGATACCTAGATCACCGGTCCGATGGACTGCGGCAGGTGTGGAGGTGAAGGCGGCCAGGGCCTCTGCCGTACTGACGCGGGACTCGGGATACCAGCCTCCTGCGGGACTGCCGTCGGCGCGCTCTCTGGTGACCGCAGCGTGGATGGCGGGCAGCGGCGCCGGACTGCAGACCGGGCAGTCGGAGCTGAACATCACCGGCGCGCCGCTATCCATCAGGCGGCGGAAGCTATAGGTCCATCTGCCTTTTTCTCCCAGAGCCTTGTCGATAAGATTGATATCAAGAATCATATTGCAGGGAGTGACGCAGAGAGCCAGCTTGAGTCGACTGAGCCTGGCGACATCCTCCGACCGTATCATCTGTGCATGTTCAATGCGGTGGGGGATGGTCGGACCTTTGCCGGCATCGGCTCTCCTCTCTGATTCGATCTTCTCGAAGATATTGAGCAGCTCATACGCGGCGCGGTCACCCACGGCGTGAATCATAACGGATAGTCCGTTTGCATCGGCTCTGGCGACATCATGAGCCAGTGTGGTCATATCCACCAGCGGCATGCCGTATTCCGCGTCCAGATAGGGTTCCTTCAGCCAGGCGGTACGGGCACCCATGCCGCCGTCGGCGAAAAATTTGACATGTCCGAGGCGCAGGATATCGTTGCCGAAGCCGGTGCGCAAACCAAGGCCGATGATGTCATCGAGCTGATGACCGGGCAGGGTCACCCAGCTGCGCAGTTTGAGGCGTCGCTCTTCATGCAGTTTTGTAAAGGTTTGCAGTGCCGTGGCGCCGTCGCCGTCGTCCATCAGGCGGACATCGTGAATGCCGGTGATGCCGAAGCGATGCAGGGCCTGGGCGCCTTCTTCAAAGGCATTTAGAATCCGGCCTGCGGAAGGATTTACCATGGCACGCCGCATCAAATTGATGGCCAGCTCGCGCAGAATGCCGGTGGGCCTGCCGTCGCTGTCGCGCTCAATGCGTCCCTCGGGGGGGTCGGGCGTGGCCGCATCGATTCCGGCGAGCTGGAGGGCTTTGGAATTGGCTACGGCCAGATGGAGATCACAGCGCCAGAGCAGTACGGCATGGTCGGGTGCTGCTTTATCAAGGGCTTCGCGGTCGGGCATGACCGGCTTGTGCCAGTCGGTTTCGTTCCAGCCCTGGCCCATGATCCACTGGTCCGTGGTTCGGGTGGTGCTGCCGTGGCTTACCAGGGCCGTCAATTCTTCAAGGCTGGTGAGGTGTTCCAGCTGAAGGTCCTTGCGCTTCAGGGACCACTCATAAAAATGGATGTGGGTGTCGACGAATCCGGGTACCAGCAGACGGCCGCCCAGATCGATTTTTTCCGTAAGCGGGCCTGCCAGGCTCAGCATATCTTCATTTTTGCCGACAGCCAGCAGAGTGTCCCGACCGAGAGCTGCGGCCTGGGCACCAATTATGATGGGATGAGCCGGATGCGGCCCGGCAAGGATACCATTGTAGAGAATTATTTCCGGAGTTGCTGAGATCGACATACTGTTACATGTCCCTGGGGTAGATTGAGATGATGGGCAGACACAACCAGCGGATCATTGGGCTGGTTGTTCCGAAGCTACGATATTTAAAGCCGTCTTTCAGCTTTGTCTTTTTTCCGGTACTGTAATGCAAGGGGCGCGAATATGCCCGGATTTATGCCCTGTCAGGTGATTTTTTGGATTCCGGTTATTTTGCCGCGTACTATTTTTTTGGTGTCAAGAAAGACGGAAAAGAGCAGAGGCAGGCGCGTTGTCTTCAGCTCTCTTCTTTCTGGCTGCATCATTTCATCGTACTTTCGAAAGACGGCTGAGTAGTTTAGCTTGCGACGTTCGGTGAGGAAAAAAGTGTTGCCGTCGTTTGCGGCGGGGCGCGGTGAGGCGGCGGCTTCAAACCAATATGAAGCGCGCACCTCTTTCCCTTCGTCCTTGGCACGCTGCACCGAGGGCGGCAAAGGCAGATGTTCCGGTTCGGGTATGGCGTCGACACGCACGTCGCCGAAGAGGAAGCGCACCAGGTTCTGGTAGCCCTCTTCGGAGTTGACAATGCCGAAAGGACCGCTATGCGATCGATGGATATGGGCCCGCGGCGCTCTTTTTACAGAGGCGTTTTCGATACGTACCAGGCCGTCGCTCATTTCTCCGGCACCCCTGCTGCAGCTGCCGGTCTTCGCCGCAGATTGTCTGTCGGATATCTGCGATGAGCTGACGCAGGCTCTGCGCAGTTCCTATAATGGATGGACGGTTGCCGCTGCCGAAATCCCGGTCGGCCTCATCGTAATAGCGGTGAATGAAGATGGCCTTTGCCGACAGGTTGCGGGTAAGGAGGTTGCCATTGAGATAGGCGTCCTGGTAGCCGTACTCCTTCATCAGGCGGATCAGAGGAGATTCAAAGAAATGGCGTATTACTTTGCCGTTATGGATCTGGCGGATCTTTGTGGCGCCCAGGTTGAACCCCATATAAGGAGTGGTGGTGGTGGCTTCTATTTCGCTGCTGGTCATGGCAAAACCGCGAACGTAGATGATGGGATAATATGGTGGCTGGATTGTGGGCATGGCAGTCCTCAACGGAAAATGTTATTCTTAGAGGCCAGCGCTGTATGTTACAGAGACAGAATATTTCGACGATGCTCGCCAACTAACCTGCAGTCATGGTCTTTAATATCATTTTGAGTCCGGCACTGCCGTCAGGGGTGAGCAACCACAGTAAAATGCCGCAGTTTATGACAACCGTACAGCAGTATACCACCCTGAACGATATCTTTTTCGATTTATGACGCAGTTGACTCTGGGCGAGAGCTGCTCCCGGCCAGCCGCCGAAAAGTGAAAAAAGGTGCAGTGTGCTTTCAGGGGTTCTCCACCGTCCGGTTTGTGCCGCTGATTTGTCTTTGGCATAGAGAGTAAAGGTTATTGCACTGACTGCCAGGTAGAAAAAGAGGACGCCGGGTGGGAGTTTGTCGAGCAGCACCAGACCGGCTACAATACTGAAAAAGGCGCTGCTTAAAAAAAGTGCGGAGATCTTCTGTACACCGGCTCGAGTTGTTTGGCGATGGCCGTTTTCCGGGATGACATTGGTAGCGGATATTCTGCCCTCGGCATCCATGAACAGCTCATAGGTGACAGCCAATCCCGGAACAGGTCGTTGGTGGTTTGTGCTGTATTCCTTGATGTGCATAAATATCTTTTTTCCACCGGAGCCTGGAGTGATAAAGCCGTATCCTTTGACATCGTTCCATGATGCGATTTTGCCGTTTTCAACCGTCATTTTGCTTTAAATGGTAACTATTGAGTCTGTTGACCGAAAAGCTGCTCGGTCAGTGAAAGGTGATCAATGTCCTTTATCTGGATATGATTCTGCAATAATTGTGGTTTAACACGACGCACTAACATATGGCAAGAGCATTGTGCGGCAAGAGTTGGAAATTCTGGTAAACAAAGATATCATTGCAGGAGCAGTTTTGCTGTAACACTCCATGAGTGATGCTGGTGGAGAATCAGAAGCGGCTCGTTTGTTACTCTGCAAACGTGTTGACGCTTGCTGTTCTCTGTGGAGATTTCAGCAATTATCGAGTAATTGGACTGTAAAGTACTTTTAGTTTTGACAAGGAATTACACTATGGTGAAAAGATGACGACCGATTCGGACAATATGGATCCAGAAAGCAAAAGCCGACAGGATGGCGACAGCAGCGGTTTTGTGGTAGACGGCCACGTTCACCGGCCCCGTTGGTTTACCATGGCAGAATTGCTGTGTATGGATATGGTTGAAGAAAGCGATCTGTTGCATGCCTGCGGAACCGGAGAGCCGAAGGGGCATATCAAGCACTGTCGGGGCGTGCTGCTCACGGATGTGCTGAACGTGGTCGATGTCCGTATAGCAGATCATAACGACACTAAGAAGATGTATCTGAGAATAGCCTCAAGCGATGGATATACAACGGTATTTTCCTGGCAGGAGCTTTTTAACACCCAGGTCGGAGAAGGGGTGATGATCGTACTGGAAAGAGATGGCAGGAAGCTCCATGCAGAAGGATATGCAGACCTTTTCTCCAGCAAAGATTATCTCAGCGGGCCACGATATGTCAAACGGCTTACCGGTATCAAGGTGCTGATGATAGAGTAGTTTCACTATCCGGCCTGGTTTTTTTCGGAGCGTAAATCGGGTAGGCGCACGATTGCCGGCGCCTTATTGCTCCAGGTCTTGTGCAGGCCGGTGATGATTGCCAAAGCCACCACCAGCAGGTAGAAACAGACCATCATCTGGATGCCGCTGAGGCCGAGCATGCTGCCGCCGGTATAGATTGCCGAGGCCACCACCAGACCGAGAGCCGTCGGGAAAAGGATGGAGAACAGCATCCATTTGTAGGAGCCCGTCTGCACCTTAATCATGATGGTTGTTGCCAGACAGGGGGGATAGAGGGCGAAAAAGACCATGATGGCCAGGGCATGCAGCGGCGTGAAGCCGCCGCCTTTGGTCTCTTCGCTTATCCGCTCTTCCAGGCTCTTGTTCTCCTCTGCGCCATCCTGGTAGAGAACGCCGATGGTTGCCACGCTTGATTCACGGGCGGCGAAAGAGGCCAGGATGGCAACGTTGACTTTCCAGTTAAATCCCGCCCACTGGGTCACCGGCTCCAGGCTTTTTCCGACCATGCCGAGAAAGCTGGAGACGATCTGTTCTTCTTTAATCTGACGGCGCAGGGTCTTGCGCTTGGAATCGAGTCGGCGCAGTGCGGTTGACACGGTTTTGGCGTCTTTGTCGTCTGGTCTGAGGAACACAAAAAGGTCCGGAGCGGCTGTCTCGAATTTTTCGTCGACTCCGGCGGCGCCTTTTGCCCCGCCGGAATTAAGTCTGGCCGTACGGTAATTCGTGTAGAGATTGGCAAGTTCGATCAGGGTGTCGTCGTCGGCGAACCGTTCGGCATAGATGGTGTTGGCGATCTTTGTCCTGAAATCGGTAGTTGCCTGCTCCATGGTATTCAGGTAGTGCTGTCGACGCTCCTCGTTCAGCCCGGGAAACTGCAGAAGGGTGAAGACACAGACCGAAACGGCCACAACTATGGTACCCACCTTTTTGATATACTGCCAGGTTCGCTCAATGGCACGCTGGCCGACGCCAAAGAAAGTCGGCAGATGGTATCTGGGCAACTCCATCACAAACGGCGCCGTTTCCATGGAGCGGAGCACGGTGGCGGTGAGCAGCCGGGCGATAAGCAGGGCAAAGAAAATGGTGATGGTCGACAAAAACAGCATGGCCCAGGATTTATAGGAGACGAAGAACACGTTCACCAGAAGGACATAGAATGGAATCTTCGCCAGACAGTTCATGTAGGGGACGGTCAGGATAGTCGCCATACGGGACTGCTCGTCGGGAATGCCCTTTGTCGACATCACCCCGGGCACCGCGCAGCCGCCGGCAAAGACACCACCGAGAATATACGGCAGGGTCGACTGGCCATGCAGCCCGAAGGCGTGAAAAAGCTTATCGAGAATGAAAGCGATCCTGGCCATATAGCCGGAATCTTCAAGGATGGCGATCAGCGAGAACAGGATTAAAAAGATCGGGATATAGTTGAGCAGGGCATTGGCCGAGTCAACTATCCAGAGGCCCATGGAGCGGATGTATGGGTCGTCAAGCATGCCTGCCGCAGGCAGCAGGTCACTGACCAGGCTGCGGAAAGAGGCCAGTACCGGCCACCAGTATTGCGTCAGGTCGTAGCCCTTGACGATGCTCAACTGGTAGATGGTAAACACCGTGGCGATCAATATCACCGGAGCGGCGAAACGATTGAGGACAACCCGATCGACGAGGTCGGAGAGCGAAGGGCGGTCGACCCTGGTCTCGACGACACAGAAATCGACGATTTCGCCCGCCAGGCGAGATCTGCAGCCGGCCATGTAGTCGCTGGTGCTGATATCGTTTTCCAGGAAGAAGGATTCCCGCACCTGCCGGGCCAGTTCGAGCTCGGCACTCTCTTTGCCGAGGCGTTCCTCGATCTTGCCGAGGATTTCTTCGTCTGCCTCGATCAATTTGACCGCCAGCCAGCGCGAGGGGTAATGGGCGATGACATTGGTCTGCTCGATGGTTTCGCGGAGTTTCTCAACTTCTGCTTCGAGCTTGCCGTAGTCCGGTTGCAGGGACCTGCCCTCCTTGCGTGTCGCGGCAGCATGAATGGCTTGGCGCAGCTCCTTTTTTCCCTCACGTTTCCGGCCGATGGTCGGTACCACATCCACCCCCAGACGATGCTGCAGCCGGTTGAGATCTATGGTAGCACCCGCCCGGTTGGCCACATCCATCATGTTCAGGACAAGCACCAGGGGGATTTCCATTTCCAGAAGCTGCAGAGTAAAACAGAGACTGCGTCGCAGCGAGGAGGCGTCGACCACGTTGGCAAGCACCTGCGGTTTGTCGTCGAGGAGGAAATTCCGTGTCACCCGCTCCTCGAGAGAAAAGGAGCTGAGGCTGTAAGTGCCGGGCAGGTCGACGACCTCGACCCGGTTGGCGTCATGTCGGTAAGAACCGTATTTTTTGTCCACGGTTACGCCGGGATAGTTGGCGATATGCTGGTTGGCTCCTGTGAGCATATTGAATATCGTCGACTTGCCGGCGTTCTGCTGGCCGGCAAGTCCAACCAGAATGGGATTGCTGCTGGTGCTGGTCCTGCTCATACCCTTGGCTCCAAGATCTGTTCCTCGACTTCGATGAGAGCTGCTTCGCTGGCTCGTAATGCTATACAGCAATTGCCGATCCGGCATTGGATCGGATCACCGAGCGGCGCCCGGCGGATGACGTCTATTTCGGTGTGCGGTAAAAAACCGAGGTCGAGCAGCCGCTGGCGTATGGATCCGGAGCCATGATGACAACGAACTCTTGCCCGGCAGCCGCTGCCGATCTGGTTAAGCATACATGGTTTCTTGTGGTTCATATGTTTGTTTCGGCCCATGGTGGTCTCCTTTGAAGGCATAAAGTGAATCTCTTCGTAATGTATTTTTCTTTCGGGGTCAATAAAAAAATAAGACCGCGATGATCATGTTGGCAAAAAAGAAAAAAGTAAGCCAAGTCTAAAAATAATCTTGACAGCACTTCAAGGTGCCGGTATATTCGCCCGAAATTAGCATCCCCTAAGAAAATTCAACAAAGCGAGGTTTGTTATGTTAAAAAAATTAGTTGTTTTTGCCGGTCTGTTTTTGGCCACAAGCGGAATTGCCGTTGCCCATACGCCGCTTTGCATGTGCTTTGACAATGGTGACAACACTATCACTTGCGAAGGCGGGTATTCCGATGGCTCTTCCGCCTCCGGGGTGAATATCCGAGTTGAAAATGATGGCGGGAAAGTGCTGCAGGAAGGCGCCATGGATGCCAATTCGGAGTTTACCTTCGAACGTCCCCAGGGCGACTTTAATGTCGTTTTCGATGGCGGCGAAGGACACAGCATAGTGGTACCCGGCAAAGAGATTGCCCTATAACGCGTTAACCAGATTCACAACAAGGAGAAACAACCATGAAAAAACAGTTAATAACCGCCCTAACCGGAGCTGTCCTGCTCGGCACGGCAGCTTCGGCATCGGCCCATTTTCAGATGATCTATACACCGGAAATGGCTTTGACCAGCGGAGGGACGATTCCGTTGAAGCTGGTATTCACCCATCCGTTCGATGCCGGGCATACCATGGATATGGGGCAGCCGGAGGAATTTTACGTACTCCGCAGTCGTGGCGAAAATGAGCCGCAGAAAACCGATCTGCTCGGCACACTTACGCCGATCAGCTGGAAAAGTGTGACCAACAGCGGCAAGGCCTTCGAGACCACCTACCAGGCCCGCGGCGGCGACCATATCTTCTGCCTCGTGCCCGCGCCGTATTTTGAGGCGGAAGAGGATGCCTATATCCAGCAGAGCACCAAGGTGATCGTCAATGTCGGCGGTGAACCGGGTGCGTGGAACGAGCCCGTGGGCATGGCGGTGGAAATTGTGCCGCTGGCCAAACCCTACGATCGCTGGACCGGAAACGTCTTTCAGGGGCAGGTCCTTTTTAACGGCGAACCGGTGCCCAACGCCGAAATTGAAGTGGAGTATCTTAACCATGAGCCCCAGTTGAAGGAAAATTCCTTCGCCATGCAGGGAGCGGTGCAGGCGCCCCAGGATGCCTTCGGCCTACAGACCATCTTTGCCGACGGCAACGGCGTCTTCACTTATGGAATTCCCAGGGCCGGCTGGTGGGGCTTTGCCGCACTGGGGCTGGACCCAGAGTATACCTATGAAGGCAAGGAGTGCTCTCGTGATGCGGTTATCTGGATCCAGGCCAAGGACATGAAATAAGCTCAAACAAACAAGGTTGCATGAAATTGTAATGGATCAGCACCCGAAAAGAAGCGGCCCCTACGAGCAGCGCAGCCTTATTGGCGAAGGCATGGGGGCCGCGCCGCAAAACGTAGATCGTGCAGCTTGCCGTCGTGCCATTCTGCAGATATTACCGCATCTCCGTATTGCTCATCACCTGCCCGGCAGGATCCGGCTGCAGCTAAAGCCTGGTCGTTTGTCTCTTGCGGCTGTGGGCAAAAAAGATGCGGCGGCGGCGATCAGTTCGCTGCGGCAACTGCTGCCGGGAATACATGAACTGCGGCTGAATCGGATTGCCGGTTCGGTCCTGCTTGAATACCGGGCATCACTCTATCCCTACCGGCTCGTAGATGCCCTTTTTAGAAATGATGACGCAGTCCGGGCCGAATTTCTGCTGGACGCTATCTGTAATCTCACCGAACCACCTGAAGGAGAATCTTATGAGTGATTCTACACAGAACCTCATGTTTTTTGTAGGCGGCATCGCGCTGGGCGGTCTGGCCGTCTTTGCATTGTCGAAAAACAGCGACGGGACTCGTCCCGCCCTGGCGGACCTGGCAGCCGGAGCTCTTGATCTGCGTGATAAGGCTGCCACCACTTTGCAGCGCTCCAAGGAAGATCTGTCCGATTTCCTCTCCGAGGTCGAGCACGCCCGGGCAATGCGCTCGGCACACCAGCCGGACCCTGGTGCGACGACCTCGCCACCGGCTGGAGATGGTGCCGCAGGGCAGGGCACCGAGTCAAAAACATCCTGATTATACTGAACCGGAGCGAGGTGCACGTTGTCTGTAATGATAGTTCACGACCTGCCCGGGCGTCTTCGTCTTCGGGGCGGTGTGGCCCGGGACAGGGCCCTTCTCCAGCAGTCCATAGGTGTCCGTCAGGTAACGGGCGTGCAGCAGGCCCATTATTCCCCGGCCGCATGCAGCGTTCTGGTTCTGTATGATCCTGCCGTAATCGCCCGGGCAGATTTGCTCATTGCCATCCGCGAGGCCCAGATAGGGGGATGGCGCAAAGAGGCCGATACCGCCTTGAGCGACACTGGCCCGGATAGCGGGCAAGGCAACCATGATGTACGACAAAAGCCGACCATGTTCAGGCTCCTGCGGCCGTTTCTGCTCCGGCCGCTGATACCTGTCGGCCTGCGTCCTCTGCTTCACCTCCGCCATGCCTGGCCCCGGTTACGCAAGGGGATAGCAGCGGTTTGGCGCGGCGGGCTTACTATTGATGTCCTCGATGCCGCCGCCATGGCCGTCTGTCTTGTCCGTCGTGATTACCGTACTCTGGTGACCATCAACCTCCTCCTCGGGCTGGGAGACTTTCTCGAAAACTGGACCAGGAGCCGTTCCGAGCAGAGCCTGCTGCAGTCGCTGGCGCGGCAGGCCGTCAAGGCGCGGCTGCGTCAGGGCGACCGGGAGACGGAAGTCGAAGCGACGGCCCTGCGGGTCGGCGATATGGTTGTTGTCAGAAAAGGAAGTCTCGTACCGGTGGATGGGGTGGTAACAGAAGGTGAAGGGTTTGTCGATCAGAGCCTGATTACCGGCGAGGCCAGACTGACGGATAAGCGGCCCGGTACGGCGGTTTTTGCCGGTACCCTGCTCGAGGATGGCGAATTGCTGATCCGGGCCACGGAAAACGGAGATGCCACCATCTGGCGCCGCACCATGCTGCTGCTTCGCGATGCCGAAGAGCGCAAGGCTGTCATCCACGGCCAGGCGGAACGGCTGGCCTCCAGGCTTGCCCCGCTCACGTTGATTATTGCCGCACTGGTTCTGCTAATCAGCAGGGACCCGCGCCGGGCCGCTTCGGTTCTGCTGGTGGACTATTCCTGCGCCATCAAACTGGCGACACCCCTGGCCATTCTGTCCGCCATGCGACAGGCCGTCAGCATCGGTGGAGCGGTGCGGGGTGGTCGTCATCTCGAGGATCTGGCCGGCGCCGATGTCTTTGTCTTTGATAAGACCGGCACGCTGACCATGGCTTCTCCGTCTGTCAGGGAGATTGTGCCCTGCAATGGCTGGAACCGTACGGAAGTACTGCGTCTGGCGGCCTGTTTGGAGGAGCATTTCCCCCATCCGGTCGCCAAGGCGGTGGTCCGCCAGGCCGATGCCGAAGGTCTCGAGCATGCCGAACGTCATGCCATGGTGGAATATGTTACCGCCCATGGTGTAGCCAGCGCTTTTGACGGCAGCCGGGTACTACTGGGCAGCCGTCACTTCGTCGAGGACGACGAGGGCATTGATGTCTCTGCTCTGGCTCCCCAGCTGGACAGATGGAACGACGAGGGGCATACTATTCTCTTTCTGGCCATGGGCGGTGAGCTGCTGGCCGGCTTCGCCCTTGAGGACCCGCCTCGCCCGGAAGCACCACAGGTTGTAGCAATGCTGCGCCGTATGGGGGTACGGCGAATCATCATGCTGACCGGAGATCTCGACGGTATGGCCGAACGTACCTGCGCCGGCCTGGGTATCGACGAGTGGGTGGCTCAGGCCCTGCCGGAAGATAAGTTTCATTATATCAAAAAATTAAAAGAAAACGGTCATGTTGTCGCCATGGTTGGCGACGGCCTCAACGATGCCGCGGCGCTGGCCGAGGCTTCGGTGGGATGCTGCATGCGCCGTGGTGCGGATATGGCCCGGGAAGTGGCCGATATCGTCCTGTCGGAGAGCGAGCTTATGGCCCTGCCGCAGCTGCGCCTGTTAGCCCAGGCCACTCTCACACGGGTCAAGTCCAATTTCGTTTTCATAGTCGGCGCCAACTCGTTGCTGCTGGCCGGAGGCCTGCTTGGCCTCACAGCTCCGGCCCTTGGGGCTTTCCTGCACAACGCCTCCACCGTCGCCGTCGCCCTCAATGCCCTGCGCCCCTATTCCATATCCCTTTCCCAGATTGAAGAACAAGGAGGTCCTTCATGAGTATCCATGTGCTTCCGGGCCGTATCAGGCTGCGCCCTTCCGTGCTGCTTGACGATCAGGTCATCACGATCATTACCGAACGTATCCGTAGGATCGTGCCCACCGTCAAGCTGGTCCATTCGGCGGCATCCGGCAGTCTTCTCATCACCTTTGAAGAAAAAGCGTTGACGGCAAACGTTCTGGCATTGCTTGGGCCATGGCCGGAGCAAGAGGTGCGGCGGCGCACGGCCAGGTCAAACCTCCGATATCTGCCTTCATCCAGGACAGCCAAGAGGGGCATGGCCGCAGCTCTGCTTGCCGCCCTCGGTCTGGTTGCCATGGGCCGGGAGACGGGACATGGACTGAGCGGTGGGTTGTTTCTGCTTTTTCTGAGCCGGCACCTCTGGATCTACCGCAGGAGGTTGCTTCTCTGATGCGCCATTTGACCCAGATATCATTTCCGGACCTTGACCCCCTTTTTCCTGAGAGGACAACCCTTATGCCCGAGTTTGATCTGTTCGCTGATATAGGGGCGGAGTTGCCGCAAGAGACGGAGAAGATATCCGCTGCGACTGCCGCCGCCATCGAAGTGCGCCATTTATGCCATCGTTATGGAACCAAAACCGTCTACGAAGATCTGAACTTCACCGTCCCTAGAGGAACAATTTGCGGCCTGCTCGGCAAAAATGGTCAGGGGAAGACGACACTGGTCAATATCCTCATGGGATTTCTCAAGCCGGTGCAGGGCAGTTGTCTGGTGCTTGGCGAGCAATCCTATCTTTTACCGCCGCAGACCAGGGAACGCATCGGTTTGCTGCACGAAGGGCATTTAGCCTACGATTTCATGAGCATTGCCGAAAATGAGCGCTTCTATGCCTCTTTTTATCCCAACTGGAAAGCAGACCGCTTCTATGATCTGGTCAACAGGATGGGGCTGCCCATGACCTCGCGGCTCAACAGGCTCAGTTGCGGCCAGCGCTCCCAGGTGGTGCTCGGCCTGGTCATGGCCCAGGATCCGGATCTGCTCATCCTCGACGATTTTTCCCTGGGCCTCGATGCCGGCTATCGCCGTCTCTTTCTCGAGGTGCTGCACGAGTTTTTCAACCAGGGTACCAAGACCATTTTTGTCACCAGCCATATCGTGCAGGACCTGGAAAATCTCATCGACAGCATGATTTTCATCGACGGTGGCCAAGTCCTGCAGACCGGGCTCCAGGATTTCATGACTTCCTTTTACCGCTATGAGTGGCGTTGCCCCGTTGAGGCGACCGTCGTATGCGACCATGTCGTCAAAGGGGTCGAGCGCCGCGCTGGCCGTACCTTCCTGTACTCCTTTGCCGAAGCGGATGTGCTGATGCACCATCTTCAATCGCTGGGCCCGGCCAGGGGGAAGCTGCTGCGTCAGCCGATGACGCTGGAAGACGGCTTTATCGGTTTACTGGGGCAGTACTGATGCGCGGCCACGGACAACAGTCCGCCTTCGGGGCCCTGCTGCTGAAGGAATGGCTGAAAATCCGCTGGTTTTACCTTGGCGCTCTGGCGGTCAATTTCGGCGGCTGCCTGTTTTTTTATGTTGAACTGCGCAGTCTGCTGCGCCTTGAACATGCCGAGATGATCTGGTACAGGGCCGCTCAGCTGGACAACGTCTTTTTTGACGATCTGCGCTGGCTGCCGCTGCTGGCCGGAGTTGTGCTGGCCGCGGCCCAGGGTGTGCCGGAACGGCTTGGCCGGCGATTACGCCTGATGCTGCATCTGCCGCTGCCCGTCAATCTGCTGTTTCTGCTCTGGCTGCTGGCCGGCTCTGCCTTCTATCTGGTGATTGGGGTCACGGACCTTGTTCTGGTGGTGGCAGCGATGTATCATTTTTTCCCCGTCGATTTTGTCATGCCGACGGTTCTGACCATGCTGCCCTGGCTTCTGGCCGGCTGGTTTGCCTATGGCGTCACATTGACTTTTTTGCTGGAACCGAACCGGATCAGGCAGATTTTTCTACTGGCTGTCGGTTGTCTGGCCCTGCCTCTTTTTCTGGCCGGCTCCGGCTACGGTTATCTGGCCCCGGCTTTACCCTGGTTGGCCATGCTGGTGCCGGCAATATTGCTGGGTGTCTTTCTCGCCGGTCATCGTTGCCGGGAAAAAGGTGAATAACAATGAAAAAATCTGGTCGCTACAGCCTCATAGCCGTCACCGTGGTGGTGCTCGGTTTGTCTTTGCCGGTACTCTTTGATCTGGTCTTTGAGCGTCGGGTCAATGATCCGCTGATGCTCTACAGCCCGGTAATCAACCAGTTTGTCAGCCGTATCGATCTCGTTGGTCACAGATCCCTCTATCTGGACGAAAACGGCACTGTCTATCAACAGGCGCAGTGGGAGGAACTGCTGCCCTTTCTCTATTACAAGAATCTGGAGAAACAGAACCTGCTTCCCGTGGAACTGGACGGGCGCCTTTTTTCCGCCGGCGACATCGGGGCCGAACGTCAGGCCCTGGAGATCAAAGCCCGTCATCTGCCCGGCAAAGAGATCAATATCGGTCTCTACCCATTATTTAACAACGATCCGGCGGTGGTGACCATGCCCTTTCCCGAGGATGTGTTCCGTTTTACCGACGAGGCCATGGAATTCATCGGAGCCGATCACAATCAGATCGATACCCAGCTGAGCGAAATATTTACCGGCGCGCTGACCGCGCAGGGTTTTGCCTTTCCGGCTACAGCCATCGGCGGCAAGAGCACCAACCTGAAACCCTTCGACGAAGGCTATTTTATCCGCGACGCCAACGGCGCTGTCTTTCATGTCCGCCGGGTGTTGAACCGGCCGGAAGTGGTGCGCACCGGCATCGATGCCGCTCTCGATATACTGGGTATCATTGTTGCCGAGCATTCCCGCCGGGCCTTTTACGGTGTCATTATCAGCCGCAGCGGCGGCATCTATCTGATCTCCTATGACGATTACCGTCTCATCGAGCTGCCGGCCGAGGGGTACGATCCGCGGACCATGGACCTGAAGCTGCTCTTTGATCCCCTGGGTATCTCCATCATCAGTACCGACCAGGAAAAGGTGACCGGTACGGCGGTTGATCATGATGGACAGATCAAACGCCGCTTTACACTTGACCGCAGTGAATATGAGCCGGTTCATATGGAGCAGCATATCAAAACACTGCTTTTCCCCTGGCGGCTGAGCGGCTCGGATCCTTATTCGAGCCGGGCCGCGCTCCGTCTGGAGTGGGCCGGCAGGTGGGCCTGGTACGGCATCGGTGCTGCATTTTTCCTGCTGCTTATTGTGCCGGGGCGCCGGGTCGGCTGCAACGGCAGGCTGCTTGCCGACGGCGCCATCGTTCTCGGCACGGGCCTGATCGGTCTGCTGGCGGTAACCCTGCTTGATGAGGACAGAGAGAATGAAACGGCAGCGCTTGAGTCCCAGTCAGGAAGATTACCTCAAGGCTATTCTGCTGGCCGGAGATCGGGGCGTAGACGTCCGGCCCGGTGATATCGTCAGAAGGCTCCGGGTCACGGCTCCTTCCGTAACAGAGGCCTTGCAGAACCTGCGCAAACACGGCCTGGTCAACTACCAGCCTTATCAGAAGGTTTCCCTGACCGAATCGGGGCGGCTTCTGGCCATTGAAGTCCGGCAGCGGCATGAACGGCTGCATCGTTTTTTCATGGAGGTTTTACTGCTGAACCATGAAATTGCCGATAGCGGAGCCTGTCGTATGGAGCACGTCGTCTCCGAGGAGATCATAAACAGGATGATTGCTTATACCAGCTATATCAAGGATCAGGCAGGAGGCGCCAGGCGTTCTCAGGTCGGGTTCCGCCGCTTTCTCAACCGGGACGAGCGACATCGCAACAGTACACCGGATCCGTCATCTGCAGCCATGCCGGAGAGGAGTCTCCTGCCGGGTCCTATGCTGCAGCGTCACCATTCATAACGAAAAAGCCCTGCTGAGTATTGCCAATGACGACGCTCTGTTCTGAGCCTATCCTGTAGCACTCTCAAGTAGAAAAATAATACGTGATTACAGCGCAATGACTATACCACTGACGTTGCTGATCGACCAGGACGGGATTGTCCGGCAACAGCACTATGGAGTTATTCCGTCGCGTCATTTGCAGGGAATGGTGGAAAAAGTCCTGTGATTGTGACCTGAAGAGTTGCTCCAGGTTTTTCCTGGAGTTGCCGCTCGGTGACATGTCGCCTGTTTGAGCTTGCAAATAAAATTAGAGAAGGCTAATAAAATACTTGACGGCTAATATTGCTGAGGTTATGATGCGCCACAGTCAGGGGGTACAATCATTGACTGAAGAGAGTGTCTGTGTCGGAGCAGAGAGGCAAAGACAATCATAACCGGAACTGTAGTCGGTTGCTGACCTGAGGATTGAAGGAGGGCTGCCGGCCTGGCAGGGAGATATGTCATGGCATACTGGGATCTACTGTTGACAGGGGGAATCGTGTTTGTCGCCGTTCTCTATCTTTATCGTGTTTTTCTTGTAAAAAAAGGATGTTCCTGTGGTTCATCCTCGTGCTCCTCGGCCAGTGCCAAACATGTGAAGGAGGAGCAACAGGTAGAAAAAGACGCACCGGGAGCGGCACGGAGTAAAGAAACGTTCACGGAGGATGTATGAAAAAAACAGGCACATCGGCTAAAGCGGGTACCGGCAAGGCAAGCCGCAGGCGCAGTATCTGGCAGATCAATACAAGCTTTCATTGTTCCATCGTCGGGATTTGTTTACGACGCCGTGATTTACGGACGCTGTCTCGCAAAAAACTCTTTCTCAACCAGTGTAGGGATTTTTCCGACTACCAGATACATTCCTATCTGGTTACCGCGATTACAACACGCAGTGAGCAATCGCGGGTCTTGGGAAAATACCTTGATACGAAATATCGCCTGGCCTTGAAGCGATATGCGGCGGCGGCTGATGAAGAAGCGATCGAAGCGCTTTGGCAGGAGGATTTTGCCGCCGGTACGATTGCAGGCGCTTACTGGGCTATCATGACCCATCCTTCTGCCGAGGGAAAGGTGGTGGGCAGAGTCTATGGTGAGTGTCATCTGCTCGGCTACGATTTTTTTGGTGACTATAGACGGGATATTCGTGTTCTGGAGCGCTTGCAAAATCAGGTTAATATGCTCGAAGTGACGCTGGACGGTGAACGTCATCAGCATGCTCGGCAATTGCAGGAGGCGCAACAGGAATGCGCCGTATTGCAAGAGGAGATGCATGATATACATGCGCAGTACGCCGGCGGGCAGAATCCTTCTCCAGTTATGGCAAGCGATGCCGTCCGGGAAAGAGCGGCAATGGAGAGTGAGTTGGCAAGTGGGCGTCGTCGTGAGCAGGAACTGGCTCTGCAGAATGAGCAGCTTGCCGCAGAGTGTCATAGCATAAAAGAACAGTTAGCGCAATCGCTTGACCAGCTGCAGGCACGAGATAAAAAGCTAACGGCGGCCGGCGGGGAGATTGCAGAGTTACGTGCAGAGTTGAACGGTATCGAGCTTGCTTTGCTCAACTTTTCTCCTGTCGACACTTCTTCTGTTGACTCGTGTGTTGAGTGCGCCGATCTGGACAGTTGTCGTTGCCCAGGCCGTGACTTATGCGGAAAAACAGTCCTTTATGTGGGCGGTCAGCATAAAATGATTTCCCGCTACCGAGAACTGGTGGAGAAGTTTGGCGGCCGATTTCTGCATCATGATGGGGGCAAAGAAGACGCACGGCGTCTGCTGCCGCAACTGCTCGGTGGGGCGGATATGGTTTTCTGTCCGGTGGATTGTGTCAGTCATGATGCCTGCCGTTGCGTCAAAAACATGTGTAAGCAATATCAGAAGCCATTTGTGATGATGCGTAGTTCCGGCTTGTCGTCTTTAGCCAAGGAATTGAGTAAAGTGACTCAGTAAAACCAGAAAGATAAAAAGGAGGTATCCGTATGGAATCGAGAAACTTGGCAATGCGCCACCAGGAAGGTAATGTCCACCTTGACATCGACGGCAGATTTACCAGCGACACAGCCCGGCAGGTGGGGCGTTTGCTGGCAACTCAATATACCGGTTCCGGCTATATTTTTATTCATACCGAGTGCCTTATTGAGGTTGAAGCAGATGTGGCCCTGGTCTTCGGCAAGTGTCTGGCAGATGCCGGTATTCCGGTGGAACGGGTCTATGCCCTGGGACTTGCAGGCCTGGAATGGAACAATGATACCAAACAAAACATCGTCGCCGCGGAAAAAAAACAGGGACATCATGGCTGCGGAAAATGTAAAAACTGTAAATGCGACAGGAAAAGTAGCTGATATTTTCAGGCAACCCCTGTTTGCATGCTCATGCATTACCTCTCCTTCACAATCAGAATCGGACAAATGAGAAGAAGTATAATTTTGCGCTTGACAAACGCTGCATGGTTTATCTAAGATCAGAGCGTTTTTAGGTTTCACGGAAGTGGATGAAAAGGGAACCCGGTGTAAATCCGGGACGGGCCCGCCGCTGTAATCGGGGACAAATGCCGCAGGATGTCACTGGCCGGAGATAATTCCGGCTGGGAAGACGCGGCATAAGGATGATCCGAAAGTCAGAAGACCTGCCTAAGAACCGGCGCAGAGGGAAGTTTCCTCAGTGGCGTCGTCTATGCCGGGCATTGTAGCCCCGCATGCAGGGAATCCCCGTGGACAAGGGATCTTCCGTGACAATTCGTGGATAAAATGGGCATCCCCGGATCAATTATCAATTGGTCCGGGGATTTTTTCTTCTCCCCGGCCGTAAATCAACGAGGAGAAGATTATGAACACCCTTCCCACCAGGGCTCTGCTCGCCTTTTTCGCGGTATTTCCTTTCAATCCGACAGCTCAAGCTACTCCACCGTCAAAGACCGCCTTGCTTGAGGAGGTTGTCGTAACCGCCAGTCGAGGCCCTGAAACACGGCAGACTCTGAGCGCCAATGTGGCTGTTATCAGCCAAGAAGAGATCCGGCAGTCTGCCGGTCGCAACGTGGCAGAACTTCTGGCTGAACATGGAGTTGGTCATATTCAGCGCTATCCCGGCAGCCTGACCGCCATCGGCATCAGAGGATTTCGGACCGACTCACACGGTAACGACCTGCAGGGAAAGGTTCTGGTGCTTCTGGACGGTCGCCGTGCCGGCACCGGCAATCTTACTAAACTGCTGACCAAGAATGTGGAACGGGTGGAGATTATTCGCGGACCCGGTGCGGTGCAGTACGGTTCTGCCGGTATGGGTGGGGTGATTAACGTAATTACCCGACAGGGCCGGGACAACACATTCTTTGCCGAGATCGGAGCCGGTTCCTTCGGCCATCGGGAAGGCAGCCTGGGGGCAACCGCTGCTTCGAGTGGTTTTGATTTCTCCGGGGCCGTTACCTCTATCACCAGAGGAGACTATGAGACAGGTAACGGCTCCACCTACTTCAACACCGGGGTTGACAGTGAGACCGGAGTCAGCGCTAATCTTGGCTATTCCTTTGCCGAGAACAACCGGATCGGCCTGATTGTCACCGGTTCCACTGTAAACAATGCCGGCTCCCCAAACTATTTCAGTGCTCAGGATCTGGATAACTCCACCGATAAAAGCAATTATTCCGTGGATCTCAACTACCGCGGCCAGGATGACAGCGACAGCCGTCACTGGCTGGTTCGAGGCTTTCTCGGACGGGACGAAAATGTCTGGTCCGATCCGGTAGTCTCGAATCCCAGCGGCTGGGATGACGGTATCGACTCAGAGAATACCACCGAGCAAAGAGGGGCTCAGGCTCAATACAGTGCCACTATTGCAGGCACCACCGTGACCGCCGGGACGGACTGGCTCGACTATCAGGTGGAGAACAGTTGGAGCCCACAACGGAGCAGCTATCTCAATCCGGCAGTTTTCCTGCTCGGTCGTACCACCTTCCTTGAGCGGTTCACTATTAACGCCGGCCTGCGTCAGGACTGGTATCAGGTCGAGATGAAGGAACCTGTCGGAAATACAGAAGATCAGCACCACCTCACGCCGCAGCTCGGGCTAGCCCTGGCCCTGGCGCCGGGTCTCAAACTGCGTGGCCAGTATGCCGGAGCCTTTATGATGCCTTCAGCCAATCAACTTGGCGCCGACTACCAAGCCTTTAGCGGACGAATCAAAGGGAATCCGGATTTAGATCCGGAAACCAGTACAACCTGGGAAGGAGGGTTGGACTATGGTGGGGGTGCGTTCCAGGCATCACTTGGATATTTTGCAACAGAGTTTGAAGATAAAATCGTAACGGACTATCTCGCCGATGGCTCCTCCTCATGGAAAAATATGGGAGATGCCGATATCCGGGGGGTTGAATTTGAAGCGGGCTATGACCTGGGAATTCCTCTTGGGCTTTCCTGGGAGGTGCGACCATCCATTAGTGGGACATTTCTCACCGACTATACGGACAAGAGCACCGGTGCAGACCTGCTCTATACCAGTGATACCATTTTGACGGCGGGCATGACGGTTGGAGATGGTCGAGGTACTTTTGTGCGGTTTAATGTGCGCTATACCGGCAGCCAGGACGTGCAGGATTGGGAATCCGGCACCTATCCTGCATCCGTGGTGGAATTGGACGCCTTTACCGTGGCCGATGTAAGTGCAGCCTGGCGGCTCTATGAAGATGAACGGTTTGGCGCCTGCACTATTCGGGGAGAAGTCCTCAATATCTTTGACGAGGAATATGCTTACGTGAAAGGCTATCCCATGCCGGGCCGAAGTATGTTTCTCGGCCTGCGCTGGGAGTTCCTGTGGAACTGAAAGCACTCTTGCTGGGACTGGCATTTACGGTGGGTATCTTTGCCGTAAAAAGCGGGGCGGGGTTGGCCTACCCACTTGCCCGTATGACTACAAGGAGGCATCGTGGCGCCATTGTCGTCCTGTTTATGCTCGGCTATCTGCCGCTCTTCGCCCTTGCCTGGTTCCTGGTGGTCCGTTTTGATTTCCCGGCACATTTGCAAACGGTCATCACACTTGTCAAGCATGGAATGATTGTTCATTTTTTCCTTGCCCTATTGCTGTTGCTGTGGGGCGTGGTGCTGCTGAGCCGAAGAGAAGCAGCCACCGACAGGAGTAGAGGGTGGCTGTTACTGGCGCTACCCTGTCCGGTCTGTTTTTCGGTAATTCTGTGCAGTGCCGCCTTGCTTCACAGTCTCTTTGCCGACGACGGCTGGATACTTGTCTGGCTCTGTGGTGGGTATCTTGTTGTGGCCCTGGGCAGTGCGTTGCTCCTGATGCGGTCGCAGGGGCGGAGTGAACGGCGCCTCGGAGGATTGATGCTGTCGGCTGCCCTGTATTTTATCATCACCGTGGTTGTGGTGCCTCAGTTTAACGATCTGGAGCGAATCTATCGGCTCAGTAAAACCATGGTCGTAGTGGCGGACGAGCGTCTCTTGCTGATGCCGGCCTGGATGATCCCTGTCTTCATCATAGGGTATTTAAAAATAAAAAAGAGTTGAATATGGATATATTAGCACTGCTGGTCTCTTTTATTTATCTCATGTCTTCGTCGCTGCTGCTGCCGGTGGTACTGCTTCTCTGTCTGGCCGCCGTGTGGCTGCTGTATTACAGTGGGCAGTTTTTCGGCCTGTGGCTGGCTCGGAAAAGGTTGCCGCTGCAAAAAAACGGTATAGAAGCCATGCTTGCCTGCCGCTTTGAGGAGTTTCCCCGGCCGGTTCGCAATTTTGCCGATACCTTTCTGCGGCTGCGTCAGGAACCGCGAGCGGACATCGCGGTACTGAATCTTCTGCGCGAAACCGAGCAGAGGATGTGGTGCTCTCTGGACCAGCTCAAACTGCTTATCCGCCTTGGTCCCGGTCTGGGGCTGATCGGCACACTCATCCCCATGGGCACCGGTCTGGCGGCGTTGTCCGAGGGGGATCTGACCCGTCTATCCGGTGATCTGGTCATTGCTTTTACCACGACAGTCGTTGGCATGGCTCTGGGACTGCTCAGCTATGTGTTTTTTACCATACAGCGACGCTGGGTCGAGGAGGATGTAAAAAACATGGAACTGCTCTGTGAGTTGCTCATGCAGGAGAAATCGTGATGAGATACCTGCAGCGTAAACAGAATAGGGGCACCGGCCTGGCTGATAATGATCCCATGAATAGTGTAGCCAACCTTTTTGATCTGGGGTTGGTCTTTATTGTCGGACTGTTGCTGGCCCTGTTTGGAACCTACCATCTGCAGGAACTGCTGCAGCATGATTCCCGCGTCACCATAACCAAAGAATCCGCCGATGGCGCCATGCAGATTATCATCAAGGACGGCCGCAAAATAGAGGCCGTAAAGGTCGGCAAGCAGCAGACCGAAGGGAAAGGCCGACGTCTCGGCACTGCCTACCGGCTGGAAAACGGAACCATGGTTTATGTCCCGGAGGAAAATCAATGAATGTAATAAAACCACACAGAATAATGCAGTTGGCGCTCGTCCTGTTTCTGCTCTTTTGGGGCTCCACTCGATTTGTCGGGGCCGAAGAATCTATTGTTTCCTTTACCGATGCCGCCGGCGACAAAAGAATATTGCCCCATCCCCCCCAGCGGGTTGTGTCGCTGGTTCCGTCAGTTACCGAGATACTCCTGCGCCTTGGCGTGGAGGGCCAACTTGTGGGGGTGACGCATAATTCGGTACTGCCTGCGGGAGTAACAGGTAAAGAAATCGTGGGAGGATTTTTCCGTCCTGATCTTGATCGGGTGGAGAATCTGGCTCCGGATGTTATCTTTTACGCGGATCTGCACACGGATGTACATTCACGTTTTCGCGATAAAGCTTTGTTGATGCAGCTGGCCCCCCGTTCGATCGAGGAGGGTTTTTCCCATATACGGTTTTTGGGGCGTATGTTCGGCCAAGAGGCCAAGGCCCAGGAAATTATAGCAGAACAGAAAAGACAGCTTGCCGTTATAGCACGTAAAACAGAGAAAATTCCGTCCACTGAACGGCTGCGGGTCATGCGGCTTATGGGACGGGATACGGTCATGACTCCCGGAGATGACTCCTTTCAGAATGAATATATCCGTGCCGGCGGTGGTATTGCCCCGGTATTTGGTCAAAATGGCCATATCATACCGGTGAGTCTTGAACAGTGGCGTCAATTTAATCCGCAGGTGTTGTATGGCTGTGGAGCAGACAGGGTACTCCTTCGTCTCCTGCGCCGTCCCGGATGGCAGGAGGTGGATGCGGTGCGCAACAACCGCATTTTCTTTTTCCCCTGCGATCTGACCTGTCGGGTTGCTACCCATCCCGGATATTTTGTTTCCTGGCTGGCCGCCGAAATATATGAGAAGCAGTTCAGCGAAATGGAGCTTGTTCTTCCTGCTGAAATTGTCCGGCGCACACCCCTGTCCCTTGATCTTGAGTATGTTACAGCAGCAGAAATTATTGAGAGCGATATCCATGACTTTCGCAATAAAACCATTGCCTTGACCTTTTCCCATCCCATGCGGGTGATCTCTACTCTGGAGGGACAGAGAGAAAATATCCGGCTGGTGGCCAATCACTATTTTCCACCGCCATCCTGGGGGCTCGGCCACCGTCAGGGCCTTGCAGTGCTGCGGCAGTCAACGGAAAAGGTGTTGGAGTTTGCTGCAGAATCGACGGCTATGCTCTTTACCGGTGCTGATATGGATAACCTGGCGGTGGTGAAAAAAACCTTTAGGGAGCTGGAGGTCACCGCGCTGGCCTCCGCCGGAGTGACAGGCAATGCCATGCGTATGGGTGTTGATGCCGGTCTCTTTTATGAGCCTGACAAAAAGGAGCAAGAAAGCACATTGGGTACCATCAACATTCTTCTGTTGACCAATACGGCTTTATCGCCTCAGGCCATGAGCAGGGGGATTATTACTGCCACTGAAGCGAAATCCGCGGCCCTGCAGGATCTGGATATCCGTTCAAGTGTTGCCGCTCTGTCGCATCAGGCCACCGGCACAGGCACCGACAACATCATCGTGGTTGAAGGTGCCGGTCTGCCGATCACAAGCAGCGGCGGGCATACAAAAATGGGAGAACTCATCGCCGCTGCAGTTTACGAAGCGGTGCAGCAGGCTATTTACAGGCAAAATGGGCTGGTGCAAGGACGTTCTGTTTTCCAGCGACTGCGGGAGCGTCATATCGATCTGAGCTCCATTTGTCCGCAGGCCTTAAGGGCCGACTTCGAGCATCTGCTGTTGCAGCCAAGCTATGCCGCCTTTATTACATCGTCGCTGGCCATCAGCGATGCTTACCAACAGGGGCTTATTGGAGATCTCGATCCTTTTTTTGCCTGGTGCGGCGTCATGGCGCAAAGGATCGCCGGCAGACCGGTAACCCTGGACGAGCAGGCAAGGCACAGTTCCTCCCCGGTGATCCATCTGGCTCTGGCAGCACTAGTCCAGGGCTTAGAGGCCCGTTTTCAGTAAAGAAAAATCCCAGGTGATCAGGCATGAAAAAATTACTGCTAATATGCTGTTTCCTGCTGCAGGTGGAGTGGCTGCACGCCGCCGATATTGTCCTGCTGGTTATAGACAACAACTCCTATGCGGCACAACAGGCTGTGGCACGTATGGAGTCGGAACGTGGCAATCGTATTCTGGTGATCTCGGCGGGAGAATTGTCGCAGGCCGGTGACGAGTTGCGTACCGAGATTGCCGAGGCCGAAACTATTGTTGTCGATGTCATGGACCGGTCTTTGACGGATTATCTGCGTGGCAATACCGATCTGTCCGGGAAAAATCTGTATGCCCTGCGCGGCTCTGCCGATGACCAGGCTTTGAAGGACGAGGGGTTCCTTTTTGATGCGGAACTTTCCGCCTATTATCGGCATCTGAGCCTGAAAAACATAGAAAATATGCTGCGTCTTCTGCTTCGTCGTCATGTAGATCCGAGCGTTGTCGTGGAGGGGGTAGAGGAGATCCCTGAACTTGGCATATATCATCCGGCCGCGCCACAGATTTTCACCAGTGCTGCAGCCTTCCGGAATTGGCAGGAGAAACAGCCGAACCATGACACCGTCAAACCCCGCATCGGTTTACTTTTTTACGCCGCTCTGCTGACTCCCGGCCAGCAGGAGCCCATCGACTTCCTTATCTCGCGACTTGAGGAGTCGGGGTTTTTGGTGACGCCCTGCTTCGGCAGCGAACAAGAGATAGTTTCCCGGTTTCTCATTGATGAAAAGGGTGCGGCGCAGGTGGATCTGGTCCTGAGCTTTTCTTTGAAGTTTTCCTCGGCCCTTACTCCCGCTTTGGCCGAAACACTACGCCGCCTCGATGTTCCTCTGATTTCAGCTGTCAGCCTCTATCGGCAGACGGGGGAGCAGTGGCGGGCTAGTGCGGAGGGCATCGGGCTCCAGGAGGTGGCGTGGACCATGGCCATGCCGGAGATATCAGGCTTGGTCGAACCGACGGTACTCATGGCAAAACAAGAGGAGGTAGACCCACTGAACGGCAGAATCCGGTATGTGGGTCGAGCGGTCACGGAAAATATCGAACGGTTGCTCCCCCGGCTCCATGCCTGGATCAACCTGCAGCGTAAAGCCAACCGTGAGAAAAAAATCGCCATTCTTTTTTACAATCATCATCAGGGAAAACAGAATGTCGGGGCCAGTTATCTTAATGTCTTTGCCTCTCTGGAAGAGATCTTTGCCGCATTGGCTCGGGCCGGTTATGTTACCGGCCGGCTGCCGGGGGAAGCGGAAATCAAGGAGACTATTCTGAGAGGGGCACGCAATGTGGGATCCTGGGCGCCGGGAGAACTGGAGGAGATGATTTATCAAGGTGATCTGGAATTGCTGGAGAGAGCAGAGTACGAGCAATGGTTTGCCGAACTGCCGGCGGATTTCCAGGACAAAGTGGTGGCCCAGTGGGGTAAGCCGGGCGATTTCGATATGATGCTTTATGACCACAAGATTGTCATTCCCATGGTACGGCGAGGCAATATGGTGGTCATGCCCGAGCCTGCCCGGGGCTGGAGCGACGATCCTATGAAACTCTATCATGATACCACTCTTTATCCCCACCATCAGTACCTGGCCGCATATCTCTGGCTGGAGAAGAAATTTGGTGCTGATGCCATGATTCACCTCGGCACGCATGCCACGTACGAATGGACGCCTGGTAAACAGGCCGGGCTGTCGCCTTCCTGCGCACCCGAGGTGCTGGTGACCGATATCCCCAATCTGTATCCATACATCGTCGATAATGTCGGAGAAGCTATCCAGGCCAAGCGGCGGGGGCGGGGGGTAATGCTTTCGCACCTTACCCCGATCTTGCGTCGTTCCGGGTTGTATGAGGAATACGCCCAAATGGCCGATCTTGCAGGAGAGATCGAGTATGGAGCGGCGCACGGCAGCGCTGCCACGCAGGAAAAGCTGAAAGAGTTGCGCGACCTGGCCGATCGGACCGGCATTGTCGCTGATCTTATGGCCGAAGGAGCTGAAATACCTGCTGACAGTGAACTGGTCGATATGTTGAGCCATTATCTGGAAGAAATCAAGGAAGAGATGATTCCTTTCGGGATGCATACCTATGGCAGAGCAAAAGAAGCAGAGGAAATTGCAGAAATGGCCGATGCCGTGGCCTTATGGAATCCCGATATAAAAAGGCGGACAGTCATCGAGCGACTTCGCCTGTCGCCAGGTGCGGAAATGGACAATCTGCTGCGTGGTCTGAATGGCCGTTATATCGAGCCGGGTGAAGGCAACGACCCTTTGCGCAATGCCGAGGCCATTCCCACCGGCCGCAATTTGTACGGGTTTAACCCGGCCAAACTGCCCAGTCCGGCGGCCTGGCAGCTGGGAAAAAAGGCGGCCGACGAGATCATTGCCAATCATCTGCAAAAACACGACCAATATCCGCAGAAAGTAGCGGTGGTACTCTGGGCCGTAGAGACATTACGCAACGAAGGCGTGAACGAGTCCACCATTCTCTGGCTCATGGGAATTCGGCCACGGTGGCAGAAGTCGGGTAAGGTGATGGGGTTGGAGGCGGTGCCCGGCAGAGAGCTTGGGCGACCGCGCATCGATGTCTTGATCAATGCTTCCGGCCTGTATCGGGACCTTTTTCCCGAAAAAATACACTTTCTTGATGAGGCGGTACAACTGGCCATTCGGCAGACTGATATCCTGAACCTGGTAGCGGCTAACAGCCACCGCATAAGAGATGAGCTGCTTGCTGCAGGTATAGAGGAAGAGGAAGCTGATGAATTGAGCCGGTTGCGTGTTTTTTCCGAGGAACCGGGCTCTTACGGCAACGGGGTCAGTGAGATCACCGGAGCCTCGGCAGTGTGGCAAGAAGAACGAGAGGTGGTTGATGTTTATGAAAAACGGCTGGGTTTCGCCTTTGGTGGCGACCGCTGGGGCGTTGCTGCAGTTGAGCTGTTCCGGCAGCAGTTGGCCGTGGTGGATACAGCGGTACACTCCCGTTCTTCCAATGTTTACGGCCTGCTCGACAATGACGATATGTTCCAGTACCTGGGTGGACTGGCCATGGCCGTGCGGCACGAGGCCGGTCGGGCTCCGGAAACCCTGATCACCAGCCAACGCAAGGCCAGTCAGGTTGCGGTTGAGGACATGGCTGCCACCCTGGGGCGAGAAATGCGCAGTCGTTATCTTAACCCCAGATGGATTGAGGGTATGCAGCAGGAAGATTATGCCGGAGCTCGGGAGATGAGTAATTTTGTCGAATACCTCTGGGGCTGGCAGGTGACCACCCCGGGAAAAGTGGATGCGGCCCGGTGGCGTCAGGTTTTTGAGGTGTATGTGGAGGACAAGTACGGCCTGGAGCTTAAAGATTTTTTTAACCGGGCCAACCCCTGGGCCTATCAGTCCCTGACGGCACGGATGCTGGAAGCGACCCGCAAGGGATACTGGCAGGCGGATGAGGCGATGGAAAAAAAGCTGGCTGTTGAATATGCCCTCAATGTGGTGGAAAAAGGAGTTGCTTGTTGCGACCACACCTGCAATAATCCTGTTCTAAACAGGATGGTTGTTGCCCTCATTTCGCTGCCCGGGATGCTCAGCCCGGAAGTGGTGGAAAAATTTAAAATTGCCGTGGAGCAATCTGCCGGTCGATCTCTTGACGAACAGGTCGCAGAACGGCAGAACCTGCAGCGCCGGCTCTCTTCTCCTGCTCAGGAACAGGCCGCGGACATGTCCGAGGATGTGCAGCAAGGTGGTGGTGTGGCACAGGATTTGACAGAGGTTGAAGGGTATACAATGGTAAGAATAGACAACCGGGACGACACCACCGAGGTAACTTCGTCGGGGATCCAATGGATGGCCGGGTTGGTCGTTCTGGCAATAATTTGTCTGGCTGCCTGGGGAATGCACCGCGCCGGCAAACACTATTAAGGAGTGCGTATGCACCAATATGGATATATCGGCCGCAAGATGCGGCAACCGCGTCTGCAGGAGAAGCCGGCTATCATCATCGCCGCTTTCGGCTCGAGCAGTCGTGCCAAAGAGCCTCTTGCCCTTTTCAGCGAACGCTTCAGCAAGGAATTTCCGGATGAAGAGCCATATTGGGCCTTTACTTCGGATATCATCAGGAAAAAATCGAATCTGCCCGGTTTGCAGGAGACTCTTGCCAAGGTGGAGGCGGCCGGATATCGTAAGGCGATTGTTCAGCCGCTGCATGTTTTTCCCGGCACGGAATTTCAGCAGATGGCCGAGATCTGCTCGTTTTTTCCAGGGCTTCGGGTTTTCTTAAGTGAAACGCTTTTTCATCGATGGGACTTTATCCGACAAACCCTGGCTGTTCTGGAGGAGGACTTTCTGTCACCTGATGTCGGGATCAATCTGCTCGCTTTGCACGGCACGCCCTTGGCCGCCGATCCTGTCAATATCGTTTACCTGGGGCTCGAAAAACTGGTGTCGGATCTGTACCCTCATGTCTTGGCGGCAACCATCGAGGGGGTGCCGAATCATGAGGCGTTACTGGCCCGGATAGGTCGCCTGGGCAGTGCCAGGGATCTTCTTCGGGTACGGATTATTCCGATGATGTACTTTGCCGGAATGCATGTGGTACATGACCTTATGGGTGACACAGACAGCTGGCGCTCGGCACTGGAAGCCATGGGCATTACCGTGGACGGAGTCACAACGGATGACGGCGCCGGTTTTTTCAAAGGACTGGCCCATTATCCCCAGGTCTTGTCATTTCTCATGGAGCGTTTGCAGCGGACCTTGAGATTGGCGGAGCTTTATTGACAGAGAACCGTTTCTAGGTGCAGACTACGGAATCTGCCGATGGCGACAAGCAGGATAGCGGAGGCGAGCAGCTTGGCAATTCAACACCGATTTTTTCTCTCTCGGAAACAAGACGGAGATCCCAGGCGTCGCGTTCAGAGCGAATGACACTACCTGCCGGTACATAGGTGTAGGCAGCCAGGGTAAGTATCAATGGAGTGTAGTCTACATTTTGGGGAGACAACAGGCGATGCGGTCGTGACGAGTTCTGCTCTATCTGTTTGAAAAAGAGTATCCTAAGCATAACGCTGATTGATGTGAAAAGGATAGAGGTTAAAAATAGCTCTCAAATTGCAAGGAATGGCCTTTTACGCCTTCTGTGCTGGAAAGTACTTCAGTAATGCGCTCTTCTATTCGTGCTTTCTGTTCCTCCGGTACTTTCATGGTAAGTACCAGATGCCCTCTGTGTGCGGCAACAGAAGCATGAGGGAAGTCAATAAGTTTATGTCTGACACGAGCCGCGAGCTCCTCATCTTCCAGGAGAGCCTGAGATTCAGGTGTTACCTGAAATGCGGCAAGTTGAACGGCGTCGGCCAGAATATCTACCGCATCATCTTCTGCCATATGGCCAATCCTGATAATCATGTTGTAGTTGTCGGCGTTGAGTATATCAATACCGTAAAGAAACATAGCCCATTTCCGACGTTCTTCGTCATCTTTTTTCAGGATAAAGCGTGCCTGATCCGCCGAAATCTTTTCCCGGGCCATCTCATGCGCTATCCGAAGCTCGGTGTCGGCAATTATTCGAACTTTGAGCACATGGGAAATGTTTCGCAGAAAATATTGGCCAACCAGGCCGTGGTACACAATCCCGCCCTTGGTAAACCGCTTCATGAGCGCAGCACGGATGGCGGTAACAAAGCGTTGTTTGCCATGGGGGAAGCGCTCAAGTATCGAGAAGGTATCGGTGAGGCAGCGAACCAGTTTGATCTCGGGAAGATGAAAATCATCGAGATCGGCAATGATTTCGTCGCGAGACAGACAGGTGTAACCGAGTTTAGCCGCCAACTTTTCGGCAACTGATTTCCCGTGATGGTAGCTTCCTCGCGAAATGGTCACTATCTGCATCCGAATCCTCCCAGAGCGTTAAAAAATGTGCCCATCAGGCCGAATGACGGAATATCGTCCGGCCGGCCGGGATGGACTTATCCACAATTTTTTCAAGAAAAGTATTATTCACCAGCCTATCTTTTTATTCTCGCCTTTTCAAGGGCTTTTGAGAAGTTGAGTAAACTTTCCACCGCTGAATCAGCCGGAAAGAAAAACAGTTAACCTACAAGGATGGAAGAGATAGATTTCGGAAATCGATATAAGGCCGCGCGAAATGCGGGAGTGAGCCTGATATGAGGAGAGGATTGGTCCTTTCTCCCTGAAATTGCAGTTTTTCAGGACACCAGGAATCCCTGCGGAAAAGGGTCTTCCGGTTCCAGCACAAATTGGTGGTAGCCGGTTATAACGGCGCTACCGTGGATGCGGGCTGTGATGCCCTGAAATTCTCCTATCTGAGGTAAGTCGATGATTTTTCCCTCGAAGACGGTGCCCAAGGGGCTGCTGTTGCGGTAGAGGCGGCCGGGCAGCAGCCTGCCTTTGTGGTGCAGCAATGTCATTTTGGCTGTGGTGCCGGTGCCGCAGGGGGATCGGTCCATATGGGATTCGCCGTAGATGACCACGCTGGTGCCGCTCTTTGAATCTGCTGCTTCGCTGTAGAATTCGGCGACATCGATGGTGTTGACCTCGGGCCGTTCCGGATGATGAACCTGCAGAGTGCGGTTGGCTGCCTCGATGATGGCCATACCAAGGCTGATCAGCTCCTTGCTGTTTGCCGGGGTCAACTCCAGTCCGATGGAAGCGGCTGAGACCATGGCAAAAAAGCCTCCGACACAGACCAGATCCAGCGAGATCTCGCCGAAGCCGACAACATCTATACGACAGCCTGTGGCCTGGACAAAGGACGGTACCATATCGAGCCCGACCGATTCGACCCGGCCTCGTCGAATACGGGTGTGAGCCGACAGTGGGCCGGACGGGGTGTCCACCGTAATAATGGTGTCGCCGTCCTTCATTTTGAGCACCCCTGTTTCCACCAAAGTGGTCACCGCCCCAATGGTGGCATGGCCGCAGAGGTACGGATAACGTCTGGCGTCCATATAGATCAGGCCGAAGGAGGCTTCCGGGCTGACCGGTTCGGTAATGACGGCGGCGAACATGTCCCGATGCCCCCGTGGCTCACGGGTGAGAAGCATGCGGAGGTGATCATGGCGACGTGAGAAGGCATCTCGTTTTTCGGCAATTGTTGTGCCCGGCAGGGTGGGAAAATTGAGAAGCAGCCTGGTTGGTTCGCCCTGGGTATGGGAGTCTATAGTGATGTGGCGATCAGGATAGCGTAGTGCAAAGCCGTTTGCTAAATCATCAAAATTGAGCATATCGGTTTTTTATCCTTACGGTGGTGTGTGGTTCTTTTGGCGGAACAGCAACCGAGTCCGCAACTTTCGCCCTGCTTATTCAATAGGTATGAGATGACAGTGATGCGGTGCCACTTCGACGCTGACGGTCTCCCCGATTTCATAAATTCTCGTGCGCATCATGGAGATGATGTGAATCTCCCGATTGCCGCCAAGCTCGATGAAGTAGCTGACTTCACCGCCCATATAGCTACGGTCCTTGATGCGTCCCTCAAAAGAATTCATCTCCTTGACGGCGGTAAAGTCTTCCTTGGGGTAGAGATCGAAACGCTGGGCACGAACCACCAGCTCGACCTGGTCTCCCTTGTTAAAGGCTCCTTTGTTGTCGGCGATGAGGAGATCACCTGTTTCGATTTTGACGCGGACATGCTGGTCATTCACATCGACGATTTCTCCTTTGATAAAATTGGAATGGCCGAGAAAATCGGCAACGAAATGGTTGACCGGTTCGTTATAGACGGTCTGGGGATCACCTTCCTGCTGCTTGCGGCCATCCTTCATCACCAGGATCTTATCCGACATGGACAAGGCCTCGCGCTGATCATGGGTGACAAAAATGGTGGTGACACCCAGAATCTGCTGGAGGTTGTCCACCTCGCGTCGCATCTCTTCGCGGAGGTTCTCATCCAGGGCAGAGAGCGGCTCGTCCATGAGGAGCACATCCGGTTCGATAACAATGGCACGCGCCATGGCAATGCGCTGCTGCTGACCACCGGAAAGCTGGCTCGGCATACGGTTTTCCACACCGGGCAGGCGGACCATTTCCAGGGCCTGGCTGACCTTTTCCCTGATCTGTTCTTTGGAAACATCACGGTATTTCAGCCCAAAAGCGACGTTGTCGTAAATGTTTTTGTGGGGAAAGAGCGCATAATTCTGAAAGATCATACCCAGATTACGTTTGTGAATGGGGGTGTCGTTGATACGCTTGCCCTTGATGAAGATATCGCCCTCGGTGGGTTCTTCGAGTCCCGCCACCATGCGCAAAAGTGTGGTTTTACCGCAGCCGGAGGGGCCCAGCAAGGTTACCAGGCTACCCTCTTCGATATCAAAATTCATCTTCTCCACGGCGACGACGTCGTCAAACCGTTTCATGATGCCCCTGAATTCCACCATGGGCTGTTTTTTTCCGGTTGCCAATGTACTCGATCTCCCAAATTGTATTTCCTATGGTCATTCACTGCCTTGCGAGGAGTGGACGAACACTGGATGATGCGGGCCCGGAGGTGAGACTGTACCATCTCTCCGGGCCATGGTGTATGGTTTTTTCAGTTCAATATCAGCTTCCGGCTATGATACGATCCCACATTTCGGTCCACTCCAGTTGATGGGCGTTCCAATAGGCCGGGTCGGCGAAGAGATAGCCGTCCAGCTGGCCGGTGGGGTCGTAGGCCGGCATCTGCTTGATCTTGTCGGTTAATGCCACTCTGGTGGGATCAAGGCTTGGCGGATAATTCTGTCCTTCGGCCACGGCGATGGCGGCATCCGGTTCAAGCATGAAGTTGAGCAGCTTCTGGGCGGTTTCCAGGTCGGTTCCCTTAAGGACGAACAGGTATTCCATCCAGGAGTAGGTGCCTTTGGGCTGGAGATAGCCGACGGGGTAGCCTTCCTGCTGCAGGGCGGCGACCCGGCCCGACCAGGCCACGGTGGCCCAGATTTCTTCATTGGCCAGCAGACTCATCAGCTCGGCTCCGGAACTCCAGTATTTTTTCATCAGATCACGCTGTTCGCGCAGGGCCGCCCAGATGGCCTTGATATCGGTCATGTCATTGGGGCTCTGGCCGGTATGCAGAGCGGCATACCACATATTGGTGCGGAAATCGCCGCCCCAGCTGCCCAGTTTTCCTTTGAGTTCTTTGTCCCAGAGGAGCGAGGCACCCAATTCTTCCGCCTTTTCCTTGCTGATGTTGTTAGTGTTGTAGGCAATACCGGTCTGGCCGAGATCATAGGGGACCGCGGACAATGTTCCTTTGCTGATGTCGCGTAGCGGTTTGATCATGGAGGTCATCACATTGGCCAGATTAGGAATTTTTTCCTCGTCAAGAACGGTGGAAAAACCGAGGTCGACATAGCGGGCATAGTCGAATACCGCGCTGAGATGGGCGATATTGAATTCTCCTCCCGGCGGATAGGAAGCCTTGACGCGGGTCAGGTAGGAGTTCATATCGCCGAATTCGCCGTCGATCACCTTGATGCCGGTGGCTTCGGTGAAGGGATCGAAGGCATATTTGCGGAAGGCTTCGGAAACCACACCGCCCCAGCCGTCAAAACGGATGGAATCAGCCGCCCGAGCCTCACCCAGCATTTTGCCGAAGGGGGTGCCCATCAGGCCGAGGGTGGCACCGGCCATGGTGAGATACTTGAGAAAATGGCGTCGGTTGAGATTACCGTTTTTGTATGCCTGATAGACTCGGTCCAGTTTTTCCTGCGTTACGATATTCATTGGTTCTCCTCTCTGTTGTGTTGATGTTTAACTGCATTTTCTATGAAATTAAACCTTTACCTTGGATAACTTGCGCGACAGATAGCCGGCCAGCAGTGGAGTGGCCACGGTGAGGACAATCATGACTGCACCAAGGGCGTTGATCTCCGGGCTGATGGAGTTTCTCAGCATGCTGAAAATTTTCACCGGGACGGTCTGATTTTCGGCAGTGGCCCAGAACAAAGTTGCCGTAATGTCGTCAAATGAAATGGTAAAGGAGAACAGGGCGCCGGCCAGAATAGCCGGCAATAAAAGGGGAAAAGTAACTTCCCTGAAGGTCTGAAATCCGCTTGCGCCTAAGGTTTTGGCCGCTTCTTCATACTCTTTTTTTATGCCCACCAGCCTGGCCTGTACAATTAGCAGAACATAGGGCAGTGTAAGTACCACATGGCCCATGAGGAGCAGAGCGAAGCTCTTCGGTTGCTGCAGAAAACGGAGAAAAAGAAGCAGGGCGACGCCCAGGACCACCTCGGGTATCATGATGGGAGATAAGAGAATAGTATTGATGGTATTTTTGCCGGGAAAATCATAGCGGATAAAGGCCAGGGCGGCGAGAATGCCTATTGTCGTTGAGATGATGGCGGTGAGCGAACCGAGGATAAGTGAATTTTTAAAAGCGTCAATGATGGAATCATTCTGCGCCAGTTTGATGAACCAGCGGAAACTGATGCCCTCCATGGGGAAGATACCGAACTGTTTGGGGTTGAATGCCAGGACTATGACCACCACTATAGGAGTAAACAAAAAAATATAGACGAGGATTGTATAGAGCCTGATGAGATTCCACCCGAGAGAAAAACGGCGCATGGTTTAGTTTCCTTGAAAACTTTTAAAGATCTGGTTGATGCCGAGATAGCGGTTATAGGTCCAGACGATAATGAAGAGCAGCAAAAGCAGAATAACGCTGATGGCGGAACCGAAGGGCCAGTCCAGCGTGCCTATGACTCTTTTGAAAATAAGGTTGGCGATCATGTCGTTGCCCGGCCCGCCAAGGATCATGGGCGGCAGATAGGTGCCTGCCGTCAGCACGAAAACCAGGAGGCAGCCGGCGCTGACTCCGGGGAGGCTCAGAGGGAGCGTTACTTCACGAAAGGCCTGCCATTCGGTACAGCCCATGGAACGCGCCGCCTCGAGCAGGCTTTTATCGATCCCCTCAAGACTCACATAAATATTGAGCACCATAAAAGGAAGCAGATACATGATCAACCCCATCAGCACGGTGAATTCGTTATAGAGCATGGAGATTGGAGCTTCTATCAGACCGATTTTAAGAAGAAAATGGTTGATTAACCCGGAATCACCCATGATGTTGATCCAGCTCATGGTGCGGATGATGAAGCTGATCCAGAAAGGCAGCATGATAAGCAAAAGAAATATCTGCTTATAGCGGCTGGTACTGCGGTAAAAAAAGTAGGCCGGAATATAGCCCATGACCAGGCAGAGCAGAACAGTTTCGAAGGCGATCCTGATGGTACGGAACAGGATCGTGGGATAGAACATATCTTCAAAAAACTTGGCATAGTTGCCGAGCTGGAAAGCGGCAATGTCGGCACCGCTTGGGGCACGCAGCCAGAAGCTGTATACCACGACAAAACAGACCGGAATGACAAGAAGAAGAAATACCGCGGTCAAGGCAGGGGATAGAAGAGCCCATGGTTTCCAGGTGTCTGATTTCATGTATCTCTCTATTTTTTGAGTGTGTATTCGCGGTTCAAGGCGATGGGGGCTGGTCCGTTTATTTGCGATGCTGCATGCGGGGCAGCATGCCGGACAGCACCTTCGCCATCTCCTGAATCATCTCCTTGTACTCTGTTTCGATACTCTGGGCATCATGCTGCAGTATGGAAAAATCAAAGGAGACCGCACCGACACCGATGTTGTTGATGGGGTCGTACAATGGTGCGGCGATGGCCAGAACTCCGGGCAGGTACTCTTCCACCTGCATGGCGAACCGACGTTTTCTGGTCAGTTCGATTTCCCGCAGCAGGGTATTTTTATCAATGATGGTTTTGTCCGTTTTGGCAACGAGTACCATCCGGTCAATCTTTTCCGTCGCCACCTCTTCGGCAAGGCCGGCAAGGTAGGCTTTACCCAGGGCGGTATTATGGAGGCAGTTTTTAGAAAACTCCGGCAGACTGTAGGTCAAGGCTTCTTCCGCCTCCCGGTGATAGAGCCGGACCAGAGTGTCATCCACCGCAAAGGCGACGTCAATGCTGATATTTTTTTCCCGATGGAGCCGGTCGACCTCGTCCTTGATCATCTTCAGATTGTCGGTGGCCTGCATCAGGTTAACACACATCAACAGACATTTGGCGGCAGGTCGAATCGCCTTGGTTTTTAAATCTTTTTCGAGATAGCCCATCTCGACCAGAGTGTTGATATAGCGATAGGTGGAGGTCATGTTGAGCTCCACCATTTTAGCGATCTCGCTCTGGGTCAATACTGGAGTATTCCTATTGAAAAGAGCCAGTATTCTCAGGCCCTTTTCCAACGACTTCGAAAAATAGAATTTTCCTTTTGACATTCCGTTTTGGGATGAATTATTATCGCACTATAATAGGAAAGAGATTACTATTATAGTTAAAATTGCAGATTTTTCCGTGAATGTCAATTAACAATCTTGGGAAAATTGAAATTCCGAGGTGGCCGAAAAAAAACAGTCTGTTCCTTGTTGTTGAAATATTTATTAATTCTAGGTATCTGGATGGTGCGTCGTCGGGAGGACCTTGTTCTGGAACAGAGGGTTGGGATTTTTTTGGAGCCATGATTTTTTTATCATTATTCAGGGAGAGAGAGGCATGCCGCCCACAGAGACATTACTGACAATTGCGTATCGGAATTCAGGAGAAGAAAGGCAGGTGTCACTCTCGGACCTCACTGCTGCCCTGCGGGGCTTTCTTGATCATCTTGCCGTTAAACCGCTTATCGACCGTTCATTTTTCGAGATAGTCCAGCTGGGCGACGGGCACAGCAAGTTGAACAGGCTTTTGCAGGCTTGCGGTTATGGTGACGATACAGAGGGCTTTTTTAAGGAACTTCTGCTTCAGCTTGCCGAGGCAGACGGTACTACCACGATCATGGTAGGAGGAGTTGTACTGCCTCATCTTCTCCTCATGGCTGTTCTGGAAGTTGTGCTGCCGGGAAACAGATTTATCTCCATCAAATCGACGCAGCACCTGGAAGAGGTCGCCAACATCAAACTGCAGGAAGGTGACCGGGCCGATATGCAGAAGGTTATCGACACCTACCCGGTGCGGTTGTCCATGCACACCCTTCGGCAGATGCGGGTTTCCAGCAAAGTAGCCTACCAGTATCTGCCCTTTGTGGAAGAGTTGGACACCATCGGCCATACCAATACCTGGATCGGTCAGTTTCATCAGGGCCTGCTGGAACAGATGTACCAGAACCGGGTAATTTTTCTATTGAACATGGGCTGTCCGGTGTATTGCCGCTTCTGCTTTCGGAAGCACAAAGAAGCGAGAAATCAGGTAAATCCTACAGTAGAAGATGTCCGGACAGCCATAGAGCATGTTGCCAACTCACCCTCCATCAAGGAGGTGGTGGTGACCGGCGGTGATCCGTTTATGAATAGAGATAATATGGCTGCCACCATTGACGGCCTCATGGAAGTTGATCATGTGCAGACACTCCGGCTGGCCACCCGATCCATCGCCTATTATCCCCACATGTTCCTCTCCGATGACGCCGCTTTGCTCAACTACCTGAAGCGTAAAAATCTCGAGCTGCAGGAGAGGGGCAAACGCATGGAGATCGCCACCCATTTCATTCATCCCGATGAAATTTCACCGCAGTGCCTGATGATTATCACCGAGCTTGTCAAAAACGGCATCGCTGTCTATGTGCAAACTCCGTTTTTGAAGGACTGCAATGATCAGGGACCGGAACTGGTGCGACTCTTCAGCCTGCTGCGCGGCGCCGGGGCCGAGCTGCACTATATCTATATTCCCTGCAGTCCGATTCACGGCAACAGCGTTTACTGGTCACCAATCGCCAAGGGGCTGGAGGTCGGTAATTATCTGCGCGCTCATCTCTCCGACCGTGTTGTGCCGAGAATCTGTACCGCCACCCCCATTGGCAAAATGGACTGGAATACGAGTGGCTGGGCTGTTGAGCCGGTGGAGGAGAACGAGAATTTTATCTGGATCAGAAGTCCCTACACTCCTGATTATTTCAAGGAATTTGCGCCTATTGCCAATGAGCTGGAAAATATCAGGGTTAACGAGGAAGGAACCATTGATATCCAGTATATGGCAAAAATAGGTGACCCTTCTCTGTTTCTCGGAGCACGCCCATTGCGCCTCGGCGGCGGTATGACCCAGCCGGAAAGCACCGCCGCCGTTCTTGGCATGATTCGCCACGGGATGAAAATGAGCCCGTCCCTGATTGATACCGGCTCCTTTGCCGTGTCCCGTGTGCATGAGACGAGGGTCGAGGTGGATGTGGAGTGCACCGAAGAAGATCTTTACTCCATTCGCAGCGACGATCGCATTACCGACGTGGTGCTCATCTGCGCCGGTGATGCCGTGGACTCTCTTTATCAGATCGGCAGAACCATGGACCTTCTCGGTGATATTCCCCATGTCAATGCCATTCGCCTGCGCAGCCTCAAGTTTAACTACGAACCGCAGAGCTACAGCGCCGAGGTTATCGACAAACTTGGTTCTCTGAACAAGCTCTCTCTGGTCAATCCGAAGCGGCTTGAAATTGAAACCCAGTTTCTGGTGGCCGAAGAATTTACCGATGAGCATGCCAGGGTGGCGCGCCTGCTGAAAAACAGAGGAATAACGGTGTATAATAACACACCTCTGCTGGGACGGATCAACGATACCCCGGAGACCATCCATCTGCTCGCCTATAAATGCAGGGAGGCGGGCATCGAGTTTCATCATCTTTATATTGCCGGGTTGGAAGTGCAGGAACAGTGGAATGGTGATAATCCTGTGGCCCTCTATGACGTGGTCGATATTGCAACACGGGTCCGCCGCGATGGCAGCGGCAGGGAAGTGCCGCGTTATATAATCAGAACAATTTTGGGTGAGGTGGATTTCGGTCTGTCTTCAACCATTTACGGAGCCGGGAACGATCTCTCCGTCAAGTTGTTGCCTTACGATCTTTCTTATTTTAAAGGCCTGGCAGCCGATTTTACCTGGCCTGCAGGTGTGCAGGAAGACAGCGACGGCAGACCGGTGCTTAAAGTAAGAGGTGTGTTGAAGACTACTGATTTTGCCCTGTCCTGAATTGAGTACGGCAGTTGAAATATATCTTTTCTGCTGGAATGCAGTGAAATGATGCCTCGGGTTTCGTCTTGCGAAAATCCCATGTGCCCGGGCCATAGGAGAAACAGCATGTATTATCCATTTATGCTCTACAGCCCAAAGATCGATCACCGACCGATCTTTGGCGATCTGCAGGGTGAGCCGTTTATCGCCGACCTGTCTCCCCATAGCCCTTTGCTGGCCGGAATCGACAGGCGAGATCAGGTAGCCTTTCAGCGCCTCCTTGAGACGGCAATGGCGGACACCTATAGCTGGGGTGTTGCCGCCTATCTGGAAAACCGGCGGAGTCTGCTGGCTGACTGTCCGCAGATGGTTGAGGAGAACCGTTTTATCCATCTGGGTCTTGATGTGATTGTGCCGTTGGGAACGCCGCTGCATGCTCCGCTTGATGCGGTTGTGGCCCGGAGTGGCTATGAAAGTGGTGAGGGGAATTATGGCGCCTTTGTCCTGCTTCGTCACGCTAGTCCCTATTTTGCAACCTTTTACAGCTTTTATGGTCATCTGCGGAAAAGCAGTCTGCCGCCGGAAGGTATCGAGGTTAATGCCGGCAGGCCTTTTGCCGAAATTGGTGATTTTCATGAAAACGGCAACTGGTTTTATCACACCCATCTGCAGATCATCACCGAAAAGGGGTTGCAACGCGGCTATGCCTCCAAGGGGTATTGCAGCGCGACTGACCTGGAGGGGATGGATGCGCTCTGTCCTTCACCTCTGCCACTTTTCAAGGCATTTTGAGCCGGTTCCGAGGGATTCGACAGGGAAGCCCTCAGCCCACCTGGTAGGTTCCCGTCCCTGCGGCAATAAGAAGGTTATGGTCGCTATGCAGTTCGGTGCGGATTACCGCAACTCTGTTGCCCTGACGAAGAACAGATCCCGTGGCTCTGAAATACTCTCCCTTGCCTGCTCTGAGATAATCAACGCGAAGGTCGATGGTGCCGATGCGGGTCAGACGCCTGGCAATCTCTTCGGTTGACTCGCCATTCAGTTGCTTGAGCAGCTCCACCGAGGTTATAAGACCGCCGGTCAGGTCCAGGACAGCCGAGATCACCCCGCCATGTAACATGTTGCGGATAAAATTGCCGACCAACTCGTTGCGCATGTCGATTCGAACTTCGACATCGGTCGGAGTGAGACGGCTTATCCGGATATTCAGCATCCGGTTAAAGGGCATGCTGTTTTCATAAATATCCTTGAGAAGGATTAATGCTTCTTCGAGAGGCAGTTTTTCTTTCATTGTTATCCTGCAAGCCGGATGAAGAGGAAACGAACAGTCGAAGCAACCATAGCCTGTAGGAGTAATTGATTTCAAGGTAAAAAATGATATGGTGGGCTTTATTGCCGTCGAGAAACAACTGGGTATCCCGGTTGCCAAGCCTGCCGGCGCAGAAAAAAAAGTACGACTTCATTTTGGTCTTGGCGTGATTTCGGGTAAAATATGGTAAGAATCATTCCTGATCTGAGCTGGGAATGTGGTTTGCATATTATGGAGGGAAAAAAACATGAACAGACGTCTCTTTTTACAGAAAGCTTTGGCGTGGTCCGCCGCTGCGGGAATGCACGTGCCTCTGCTGCATATTCCGGCAGGGTATGGTGTGGCGGGGTCTCTGGCGGAGGTTGTCGTGGTGACGGGTAAGCAGTATGACCAGCTGGTGCGCCATCTCTTTACAATGCTGGGCGGCATGGAACAGTTTGTCAAAAACGGCGATACCGTGGTTATAAAGCCCAATATCGGCTGGGACAGAAGTCTGGAGCAGGCCGCCAATACTCATCCTCTGGTAGTGCGCACCATGGCGGAGCTGGCCCTTGAGGCCGGCGCGGCAAAAGTTACGATATTTGATAGGACCTGCAACGAAAAAAGGCGATGCTATGTTAACAGCGGCATGCAGCAGACAATTGATGATCTGGATGATAGCCGGGTCCGTCTCGAACATATTGATACGCGGAAATTTATCGCCCTCGACATCAAAAAGGGCAAATCCCTGACTCGCTGGGAGGTGTATCGGGATGCCCTGGAGGCGGATTGCTATATTAATGTCCCCGTTGCCAAGCATCATGGCTTAAGTCGGCTGACTCTCGGGCTGAAAAACTCCATGGGCGTCATCGGCGGTAATCGAGGCAGTCTCCATTTTGATCTGCCCCAGAAACTTGCCGACCTGGCCACTGTTTTACAGCCGACTCTGACAGTGGTGGATGCTACCAGGATACTCTTGCGCAACGGTCCTCAGGGCGGCAGGCTCGATGATGTCAAAGTAGTCGATACCCTTATTGCCACTACTGACCCCGTGGCTGCTGATGCCTACGCCACCACTCTTTTTGATCTGCAGCCCGAGCAGATTGAATCCACCGTGGCGGCGCATCGAATGGGCCTGGGCGAGATGGATCTCTCCAGGATGCGGATACATACCGAGCGCTTATGAAGAAAAAATTGAGGCTCTTCTCATCGTCGAGCAGCCCTTATCTGCCCTTGCTGTACTGGCGGCGCTTCAGTCAGCTCTTCTTTCTTGGAATTTTTGTTTTTCTGTTTATCAGAACGGATTACAGCGGCTCGGATCAGCTTGAATATGCGGTCAATATCATTTTTCGCCTCGATCCTTTTCTGGCGGCGGTGACCATGGCGGCAGCCGGCACTGTCATCCTTCTGATGCTGCCGTCTCTGCTGGTGCTTGCTCTGGCCCTGATTTTCGGCAGATCTTTCTGCGGCTGGGTCTGCCCCATGGGCACCCTGTTAGACGGCTGCAATCATGTGGTGCCCACCAATCTGAAAGGCCGGGAAACACTCTATCCCAGAACCGCTCGGATTATTTTCCTGGTTGTGCTGCTGCTTGCCTTTTTCGGTTTTCATGTGGCGGGCTATGTCGACCCCTTTGCCATCCTGGTACGTGGTCTGGCGCAGACGTTCTATCCCGTCTTTCACGGTATGACGGAAGCGTTTTTCACCTGGACCTACTTTTCCGCCCCGGCTTTTGTCAATGCCGTTACCGAGCCGATTTATGCCTGGATGAAAGATTTCCTCCTTCCGGCGGAGCGCAAATATTTCCAGCTGGTCTCCCTTTCTTTTGTGGTACTGATTCTGGTACTTCTTCTGGAAATGGCGCAGAAACGCTTTTTCTGCAGAAATATCTGCCCATTGGGAGCAATGCTCGGTATGGTGAGCAGGACAGGGTTGCAGCGGGTCCGGGGCGGTTCGGAGAAGTGCGATACATGCCGTATCTGTGCTTCGCTTTGCCGAATGGGCGCCATAGATGAAAACCGGCAGATTGATATGTCGACCTGCAATCTCTGTATTGAATGCGCCGTGAAATGCCCCCGGCAGATCATCGGTTTTTCTTGCGGCGGCATCAGGCAGGCTCCTCGTTCAACCAGTTTGAGCCGTAGACACTTCCTTGGAATTGTGGCAGCCGGGATTGTATTACCTTCTCTTAAAGGTGCTGATGTCCTGGCTAAACGTGATGACCCGTTCCTTATCAGACCTCCGGGAGCGCTTCCGGAAGGGGAATTTCTCGGCAGATGTGTCCGTTGCGGTGAATGCCTCCAGGTTTGCATCGGCAACGCCCTGCAGCCCGCGCTCCTCGAGGCGGGCCTTGACGGTCTTTTCACCCCCAAACTTGTGGCGCGCACCGGCTATTGTGAATTCAACTGCACCTTGTGCGGTCAGGTCTGTCCCACCGGAGCGCTCTCTGTTTTGACTCCGGCACGGAAGCATCAATTCAAAATCGGCAACGCCTGGTTTGATCGCAACAGGTGTTTGCCCTATGCCAAGGGTATTCCCTGTATTGTCTGCGAAGAGCACTGTCCCACGGCGGAAAAGGCCATTCGCTTCAGAATGGCCGAGGTATACACCTCCGACGGAACGCCGGTAACGGTGAAGCAGCCTTATGTCGATGACGATCTCTGTATCGGTTGCGGCATCTGCGAAAACAAATGTCCATTGCCGGGTCGTTCCGCCATCATTGTCACCAACGCCAATGAAGACAGGAACCCCGCGAAAAAACTGCCGTCTGCAACGATGTTGCCTGTGTTGCCTGTGTTGCCTGTGTTGCCTGTGTTGCCTTATGGCTGACGGAAACCTCTGCTCCACCACTTGTCAGACTTATGGCCCAGGTTTCTTCCCGCTTCGGTCTGCAGGTTACCGAAAAAGTGGCGGCCCAGTCGCTGCCCTTGTTGGGGGCACTTGGTGGCGCCGCAATCAACAGCCTCTTTATTGACCATTTCCAGACCATGGCCAGAGGTCATTTCATTGTTCTGAGACTGGAAAAGAAATACGGCAGAGAGGAGATTCAAAAAATCTACCATACCTTCGAAATGGAGTAGGTTTGTCGGTTTCTATGGGCTTTTTCTCGGACCATCATATTTAATGAGCGCCATTACGGAAAAATTACGCGGTATCGTCCAGCGGGTCACTTATCACAATCCGGAAAACGGCTGGGCGGTGCTCAAAGTACAGGCCTATGGCCAGGCCGGCGAGCCGCTGACGGTAATTGTGCACCAGACCAAGGTCTTTGCCGGGGCAACCATGGAGTTTCACGGTAACTGGGTCGTTCATCCCCAGTTCGGCAGGCAATTTAAGGCAAGTCACGTCCTCGAGAAAAAACCCGCCTCCATCGGCGCATTGGAGAAATATCTCGGTTCAGGAATGATAAAGGGGGTGGGGCCGAAAACTGCCCGGAGAATCGTGCGCCATTTCGGCACCGAGACTCTCACTGTGTTTGAGGAACAGATTGAGAGACTTGTTGAAGTACCCGGCATTGCCGACAAAAAAATGACCATGATCAAGGAGGCCTGGTATGAGCACCGCATGATCCGTGAAGTCATGATTTTTCTCCAGGGACATGGCATATCGACTCTTTTTGCCGTTCGCATCTATAAAAAATATGGTGACGATGCCATCGCCATAGTCAGTCGTGATCCATACCGGCTGGCCCATGATTTTTACGGTATCGGTTTTTTTTCGGCCGACAAGGTGGCGCTCAGCATCGGTCTGGCTGAAGACAGTGACGAGCGGATCATGGCTGCTATCCGCCATGTGCTGGCTTCGAGCCGGGAACAGGGACATTGCTATCTTCTGGATGATCAGATCAGGGACGAGGTGGAAAAGCTGCTCCAGCTGGATCTGAGCGGACGTCTGGATGGTGTGCTCCAGGAAATGGAGCAAAATAACATGCTGCGCCTCCGGCTATTAACGGGGCCTGAAGACTTTAAGAAATGTTATTACTCAAAAACTCTCTACTACGATGAATTGACGGTTGCCGCACGGTTAAACAGCTTGAAAGCCGGATCAGGCCGTCCAATCAGAGATGTTCAGGCGTGGATTACGGAGTATTGCCGTAACCATACCCTGCAGCTCAGCAATGAGCAGGCCCGGGCTGTGGTTGCCATCGTCAACCAGCCCTTTGCCATTCTCACCGGTGGGCCAGGCTGCGGCAAGACCACCACAACGCAGGTGATTGTCCGTCTGCTGGAATCTCTGGGTAAAAAGGTACTGTTGGCCGCACCTACCGGGCGTGCGGCTCAACGAATGGCTGAAGTCATAGGCCGCGAAGCTAAGACCCTGCACCGCCTGCTGGAATGGCAGCATGGCGGTTTTACGCGCCATGAGGGACATCCGCTGGAGGGCGATTTTCTCATTGTTGATGAATGTTCCATGCTTGATATTTCCCTGAGCGCCGCACTGTTACAAGCGGTACCACCAGGCTGTGACGTGCTGTTCATAGGAGATGGCGATCAGTTACCCTCGGTGGGCGCCGGCAATGTTTTGAGGGACATCATTGCTTCAGAGAAAATTCCCTGTTTTCACCTGACAGAGGTATTTCGTCAGGCCAGGCAATCATCCATCATCGAATATGCCCACCAGATCAACCGGGGTGAGGTCCCCCGAATTGAGTCGCCTTTTAAATATCCGGATATCTGGAAAAACACCACCGACTGCTTCTTTTTAGATTCGGAAGAGGCCACCCGGGAACAGCTGCATTTCATCGGTGTGGTAAAGCGGCTGACCAATCTGCAAACGTCTCAACTCGAAGCCATGCAGCCGACTGTACAACCCTATGAATTTCGCACGGCCGAAGCTGTTGCCTCCCCCTATGAAAAAGATTTTGAAATACCGCCGAAATTCAGGCATGTCGATCTCGAGCGGGTTCGCCTGGCGGAAGGTGCGGTAGAGGAGTTGAAGGCTGTTCTGCACAAGGTGCATCCCTGGTCGACCCTGCATTATGGATTGACGGCGGTGGACACCATAGTTCGCCTCTATCTCGAATGGATTCCAAGATATTTCGGCAATGAGACGGAAATCCAGATCCTTGCACCCATGATACGCGGTACCCTCGGCACCGCCAATCTCAATACGGTTATACAGCAAGCCGTTAATCCACCTCGGCAGGGCAAGGCCCAGATTAAACTGGGGGACCGTGTCTTCCGCCAGGGCGACCGGGTTATTCACAGGAGGAATAACTATGATTTGCATGTTTTTAATGGCGATATCGGCACGATCCGTTGCATTGATGCCCTGAGTCTCACCATGACCGTTTCCTTTTTTCCCGACGGTAGAGAAGTGCTGTACCGGAAGGACGATATCGTTGAGCTTGATCCGGCCTATGCCATCACCATCCATAAATCGCAGGGTAGCGAGTTCGAAGTGGTCATTCTGCCGGTGGTGACACAACATTTCACTATGCTGTACCGTAATCTGATCTACACCGGTCTGACCAGAGCACGGCGGCTCGCCGTTTTTGTCGGTACCCGCAAAGCCTTTGCCATGTCCGTTCGACGCCAGGATACCAAGTATCGCCAGACTGCTTTGCGGCAACTGCTGTGCTCAGGCGGTGAAGGGGACGGGTCATGCTGAAGACGTCGTCGGACAATCGAACTGTTTTCTAACAATGATCTAACCGGCAACAAATATTTCCAAGGTGAACTCTTCCGTAGAAGGAGCACTGTTTCGGTGCATGTCGTACTTCCCTGCAGGAGGGGTTATGTTTGAAATAATTGTCGTACTGTCAGCTCTTGGATGTGTCGGAATGCTGGTGTATGTCCATGCTACTTTTAGCCGTTTTCCACCGAAGGCCCGACTGCTCTCGGATATTTGGGCAATGGTTGAGAATGGTGCGAAGAAAAACGATTAACCCGGATTTGTCACCAGCCGAGGTTGCCGTGGATGCGAGGCGTGAAGCAGGGTGTCGGAAACCTCTGCATTTTGATTTGGTTGTAATGCACAGCGGTACGCCATGCCTGGCAGGCAATAGTGCCTTTTGGGCCGGGTATACTTTCGGCTCACTGTACCGGTTCCTGTGGTCCTGGAAAATGCTTCGGCTTGCGGTCTCTTGGTCAAGCCGTTTTCTGAGATGGCAAAATCACCTTGTTCTTTACACCTCACCACGTCCTTGGCGGCGGCATATGCCATCAGAGTATGATCTGTGATATAGGCTGCTTGTCAACCTTGTTTCCTCCGCGTTCGGACCATTCATAAAAGGTATAAACTTGAAGTTCGAAGTTGCGCCTCCACCTCATGACTATAAAAATGATTTATTTTCAGCGATAAACTGGTAATATATGAAACATCTTTTGTCGATTCGTCGGATTGGTGGTACGATACGAAGCTCGAATTAGCCATCGTCGATGTTTGGCTCGACGCCACGAAAAAATGATTACCCACTATTCTTGTCTTTTTTTTGTGATGCCGACTCAGTTCTGGGCAGAGTTTTCACTACCGTAATCCGCTGAAATCTGAAAATACATGAAGCAGGAACTTCCATTGAGACGTTTAGGTAATTTTAAACTTGGAATAACGCAAAAACTTTTGATATTATTTCTGTTTTTCGTCCTTATTTTTTACGGTACCCTGGTGGTGCTTTTTACCAACACTCAGCAGATTATGGCCATCTCTGAGAGGATAGTAAGTAAGAATAATGAGGTTTCCTCGCTGTCGAAGGTGATGCATGAGAATTTGTTGAGCATGGACGCCAACGAAAAAAAATATCAGCTTCTCGGCAGTGACCAATATCTGGGCTATTTTGAGGAAAGCCGGGATATTTTTGAATCGACCCTGCAGCGTCTGCTGGCGCTGGAATCTCCGGATTATCCGATTAATTCCGCATGGAAAAGATTGTCTTCGAGCTATAGAGCCCAGGTAGGGAATATTCGTATTGGGGATGATGGAGTACAGCCGGGGACGGGTCAATGGGCCTCCGAGGAGACCATAAACTTCTGGCTGGAGACCATCTCGGCGGCAAGGCTGGCCAATGAGAAGGAGATTGAAACGTCGCTGCTTACCATTAACAACAAAGGCAAATTGAGTGTACGTAACGGTATGATCGGTATGGGAATAACCATTATTGCCGGTTTGGCCGCGGCGCTGTTTCTCTCAAAGTCGATTTTACAGCCATTGAAGGAGCTGAAGTACGCTTTAAAGAATATTTCTTCGGAAAAAGATTCGGAAGAGATCCAGATCAACAGCAAAGATGAGTTCGGTGAACTTGCTGCCGCCTTTAATGACATGAGCAGACAGCTGAAGGAAGAGGAAGAGCTTCGCTCCGAGTTTATTGCAACGCTGAGTCACGAAATTCGTACTCCGCTGTCTTCCATCAAAGAATCGGTCAACATGATTCTTGAAGGCGTTCTTGGAGACACCAATGAGAAACAGACGAAATTTCTTGAAATCGCCCAGTCGGAAATCTATCGTATCCATGACTTGCTGAATCACCTGCTGCAGGTTTCTCGTCTTGATGCGGAATCGAGAAAGGTGACCCCGGTACTGATCGATCCCAATAAACTGGTTTTGGAAGTGTCACGTAGCCTGATTCCCACGGCTCGGGCTAAGAATGTGACCATCAAGTTGCATAAAATGGCGGAACCTCCGGTTCTCATTGGTGTTAAAAAAGAGCTGCAACAGGTTCTTTTTAACCTGCTTGATAATGCCATCAAGTTTTCCCCCAAAGGGGGAGAGGTCACCATAAATCTCCTGCTGGCCAAGGATGATAATATGCTGACGTATAAGGTTTCCGATCAGGGGCCGGGGGTGAGCGACCAGGAGCAGTCGCTCATTTTCAGTAAGTATTACCGGGCCAAAAGAGCACGAAGCCATACCGATGGAGTTGGTCTTGGCCTAAGTATATCGAAAAGAATTATCCAGTTTCATGGTGGTGAGATTTACGTTAAGAATAATGAGAATCTGGGGTGTTCGTTCTACTGTGCTCTGCCCTGTGAAATCGAGGCGAAGGCGAAGGCAGCGTGAAAAGTTTCTTCGGATTTTTATAGCCCCATATAATCAAGCTCAATTGTTGCGGTGTAAAATGGTTATGATAAAAGAACATTTACAGACTATCTTCCTGATCATATGGATTTTTCCTTTGATGCTGACTTTTTCCGGCTGCAAGGTTATTCAGACCATTGACAGTTTCAACGGTATTCTGGAAGCGCCACCGCCTGAAGAAGAAATGGGCATACTTCTTCAGGCGGAATACGCCTTTTTTGCCGAAAACTATGACTTGGCCGTGGAGTTGTATGATGGCGTCCGGCAATCAAGCGAAAATGAACTTTTCCGTAATCATGCCCTTTACGGTTTGGCCAGTGTTGCCATGATTACGGCGACGGATTCCACTGAGTTGCAGCAGGCTGTCGAGTTGCTCCAGGAGTGGCGGGAGCCTGAAGGAGAGTTTTCCGGTTATGAAGAAAACCCTAAAATGATCGCCGCGGCACTGGCCCGACAAGTCGAGCTGTTTGAGTGTGAACCGGAGATTCGCTATGTGGCCACCAAGAAGGAGGATGATCTGCTGCGCCAACACCGGGAAGAAATACGTCGGTTGAAGAGTACAATCATTAAACTTGAACATCAGATATCCGTTCTTGAAGCTATCGATCAGGAGATTCAGGAAAAAAGGAAACCAATATGACATCATCGACAACAATACTGGTTGTCGATGATGATCCCAACATCCTTGAGGTGCTGCAAGCTCGATTATCGGCAGCCGGTTTTACGGTTATAGCGGCGGGTGATGGCCCGACTGCCCTGAGAATTCTGGAAAAGACTAAGGTTGACCTTATGATTTCCGACATGAAGATGCCGGAGATGAGTGGTATGGATCTTTTCTGGGAGGTGCGTTTGAAAAATCAGTTCCTTCCCATCATTTTTCTCACCGCCTACGGCACTATTCCTGATGCGGTTATGGCCGTTAAAGCGGGAGCGGTTGACTATATTTCCAAGCCTTTCGACGGTAAAAGCCTGGTTGCCAAAATTAATGATTTTCTTAGTAGATACAGCGATATTCCTGATAATTCTCCAACCCCGGTGTTTGAAAACGATTTTTACTGGGGTGAAAACCCGGCCATGCAGGAGCTTTACCGGTTGACCAAGAAAGTTGGCGCCAGTAACGCCAATGTTCTTATTCTGGGCGAAAGCGGTGTGGGTAAGGAATGTATAGCCAGAGCTGTTCATGACCATTCACCACGGCACGGAGGGCCCTATATTGTTGTAGATTGTGGTTCAACACCTCCGGGAATCCTGGAAAGCGAACTTTTCGGTCATATAAAGGGAGCGTTTACCAATGCGGTTCAGGACAAACAGGGACTGATAGAGGCTGCTGACGGTGGCACTCTCTTTCTTGATGAGATCGGTAATATTTCGCCGGAGATGCAAAGCCGGTTGCTTCGTTTTCTTGAACAGAAAAAGATACGTAGAGTTGGTGCAATCAAGGAAAAATCTGTTGATTGCCGGGTTGTTGCGGCGACAAATGCCGACCTGGTTGGGGAGATAAAAGAGGGACGCTTCCGCCAGGATCTTTACTACCGTTTACGGGTTATTACCATTACCATACCGCCTCTGCGCGAGAGAAGGGAAGATGTGGCGCCTCTGGCCCGTTTTTTTGTGGAGAAGCAGTGCAGCCAACAGAACTTGACGCCGGTTGAGATTGCAGAGCAAACCATACAGTGGTTGGAAAACTACCAATGGCCCGGTAACGTCAGAGAGCTGAAAAATGCGCTGGAGGCCGGAGTGGTTCTGTGCCGCAACAACAGATTGATGCCGGATGATTTACAGATAGGTGCCTCACAGGAAGCTCCAGCTGTAGTGGAAGATGCGGCACGCTCTTTTTCCATAGAGCAAAGTGAGAAGGATGCCATTATTCGAGCTCTCAAAAAGACAAGCGGTGTGCAGAAAAGGGCTGCGGAACTACTTGATATCAGTAGAAGATCAATTCATTACAAAATCAAGAAGTATAATATCAAGGTTTCAGACTACAAGTAGACTATAAACATAGTTGAGATTCTAAACCTTTGTCGTTCCGTCCCAAACATTTTGCTGTAAAATGAGTTCTTCGAGGGAACTTTTCTTGAAAATCGGCAACATATTCGCCGTGTATATGCATATCTCTTCTGCCGTGTCGGTATGGAAAAACAGTGGAGGGGGGTATGATTTTACCAAGCAGGGGAGTTCCTGGAGAAATCACCCCCTCCACTATCCTTCTCATCTTATGGATGCTTCATAATTACTCATGTTCATGAGCAAGCTGAGCTCGTGCCACTTCAATTTTTTTTATCGAACCTTCTTTGACCATCTTCCCTATGATATTGACTTCTTTGCCGATAATACCATCAAAATTTCCGCCGCTGAGGAGGTAGGTGGCGTTGCTGGTTACTAAGGCCGCCCCGCCATCCATTTTTTTGACTACTCCGCTGAAAACCTGATTGTTCACATCAGCCCCAAGTTTTACGGGGATGGTTTCAGTCTCGCTGAACGGCATGGCATCGGTGGAGAATGTGGCCGCCTGAGAGACAAGAACAGAGGCTGTAAATGTTATTATACATAGAAGATATTTCAGTACATACATTGTCCACTCCTTCTTCGATACTGCCTGATTGCGGCATAGTCTGCATCTCAGCAGTAAGAGTAAGAGATCTAGCAAAGTTAATGCCAAGGAGTTATGTTTCTGATATTTAAAGGTAATGATGGGCGGGCGTGAGGAGAAGAGCAGAACAACATGCAAAATTTTCCCATGATGTTACACTGGTTGCGCACTTTACGGTAAGCTCGAGCAACACATGGGGCTATGATATGGAAATCATGGTGAGCAAATGCAAAAAAAACACCACCCACCATCCAGTATTTGTAATAATTTTAAAAGTTGTGTAATCCTATTGCTGCATTGGTTTGCGCAACCCTGTTGCTTCAGCTTTAATGAGAGCTCGGATACGGTTACAGGTATCAGGACAGTATAAGAACAGAAATGTATAATCGTTAAATCATGGGAGGGAGATGGATGATTACTAAGGGCAAGTGGATGTTACATAGTTTTGCCATGTTGGCGCTGGTGGTGACCCTGCTTGGTGGTCCTGCATGTTCGTCGGCTGATACCATTAAGGTTGGAGCGATACTCGCGGCCACGGGACCGGCATCGTTTCTTGGTGGTCCAGCGGTTCGTTCTTTAAAAATGCTGGTTGAAGAGATTAATGCCAAGGGACTGGCCGGAGGACATACCATTGAGTTGATAATCAAGGACAGCGGCGGCGGTTCGGAAAAAGCGGTATCTTTTGCGAAGCAGCTTATCGAGGAGGAAAAGGTTTTTGCCATTATTGGTCCTTCTACCAGCGGTGAGACCTTTAAGGTAAAGAAGCTTTGCGATTCTAATGAAACCATCCTGATTTCCTGTGCTTCAGCCGAGTTAATCGTCAATCCTGTGGCTTCTTTCGTTTTCAAAACTGCTCCCAGTGATTCTCTTGCCGCGCGCAAGATATTCATGACCATGAACGAGATGGGCATATCCAGTGTTGCCGTGTTGACCGGCAACACCGGCTTCGGCCAGGCCGGCAAGAAGCAGATTACGGAGATAGCTCCGGAATATGGCATCGATATTGTGGAAAGCGAGGTTTATGATGGGCAGGCAACCGATCTCAGTGCCATTGTCGTCAAAATAAAGGCCAACAAAGAGGTCGAGGCTGTGATCAACTGGTCGATAGTTCCGGCACAATCAATAATTGCTAAAAATATCCGCCAGGTGGGTTGGGACGTACCTCTTTTTCAGAGTCATGGGTTTGCCAATATCAAATATGTAGAGGCGGCAGGCGCGGCAGCTGAGGGTATTATCTTCCCGGCAAGCAGGTTGATTGTGGCGGAATCCTTGCCGGACGGCAAAGAAAAAAATTTTCTGATGCATTATAAGAATGAGTATGAAAATAACTTTGGCGAAGCCGCCTCGACCTTTGGTGGCCATTCCTATGATGCCATGATGATCCTGGCCAGGGCTATCGCAGAAGTTGGTCCCGACAAGATAAAGGTGCGTCAGGCCATAGAGGGGATGACCGGTTATTTTGGTACTGCCGGAGAATTTAATTTCTCTCCGGAAGATCACAGTGGTCTCGATATAGATGCTTTTACGATGGTGACGGTCAAGGACGGCCGCTTTGTGCCCTATACCATGAAGTAAAACGCCGACCTGGTGCAAGTGACAGCGGCAACGGTCAACGGAGGTTTTTCTCTTGATCGTTGCCGGTTATGCCCAAGAGAGTGTGCCATGTTCCGTTTTGGGTCCATCGTTGCAGGATGTGCACCGGTAGCGTTGCAAGATGCTGATCCACTTTGCCCATCTCGCTTGCCAGGAGGCCGGAGAGGACAAACCATTTCTGTTTGAGAAAGCCTTCGGCACGAATTATCTCCTTCATAATATCATAATGGATATTGGCAACCAGCAAGTCTGAGGCGATATCCGTGAAGAGTTGAGCCTGGCTGTTGATGGTGAGTATCCGGTCTTCTGCTTGGTTGAGAGCGACGTTTTGGCGAGTGGTCATACAGGCCAGGTAATTATAATCAACCGCCAGGGCCTTTTTGCAGCCGCGCTTAACGGCAGCAAGAGCGAGAATTCCGGTGCCGCAGCCGAGATCGAGCATCGTCTCAACTTTTCTTCCCATACAGGTGATTTCAATTGCCTGGAGGCAATCCCGGGTAGTGGGATGGAGACCGTTGCCGAATACCACACCGGGATCAAGAGTAATCACGTCGGCTGTATTCTCCTCGGGGACCGGATGCCATGGCGGAGTAAGCAGAAAACCGCCGATCCGGAGAGGTTCTATGGCACCACCCTGCCATTGTTCGTAGGTCATCTCGTAGATGTCGAGCAGTTCGAGTCCTGATATCTGTGCAAGCAGAGCGTGAACTGTTTCGGTGGCCGGTTGCAGAAAAAACAAAAAAGAAAAGCCATCCTCTTCCCAGGTTCCAAGATAGTTTTCATTAACAATTTTCCGTCCTTTTGCTATTCTACCTTTAAGGTAATAAATATAAAGAAGAGATTCAGGGCTGAGTTTGACTGACTGCATGATAGTTTCCGCTGTAAAGATGTGGAACGTCCGAGGGCGATGGTTTGTTGTGTTCCGGATATTTTTCAATGACTCTATATACCCAGTAAGAATGCTTCATGAAAGTGGTTAATGTAAAAAAAAATTATGTGCGTCAATACCTGAATCCCTGCACAGCAACAGGAGTTGAATCGATAAACGCCGGGGGTGTGTATGATAATTTGTGTTGATTTTGACGGTACCATCGTAGATCACCGATTTCCTGAAATCGGCGCTCCGGTGCCTGGTGCAATTAAATGGCTTAAAAAATTAAATAAATATGGAGCAAAGTTGATTCTTTTTACCATGCGCTCAGACAGCACTCTTTTCAAGTCGGCACTGTCGGAAGCCTTGGAGTATCTACGGCAGGAGGGGGTCGAACTCTATGGTGTGAATGAAAACCCAACACAAAAAAGCTGGACGGTAAGTCCCAAAGTGAATGCCGATGTCTATGTTGACGACCTGGCCTTTGGGTGTCCGCTGATATTTCCGAAAGGGTTTAGTCGTCCCTGCGTTGACTGGAAAGAAGTCGGACCGGAGCTGGAGCGTATGTGCCTCTCCCGCGGAAAAACTTGACCACAATGGGCAGAGATGCGAGGCAGCATTTGTGATATTGCGTTTGTATACATCAGGTCGAAGTCACCGGACTCCGGTGTCGGTGCAGAAATATCCGTCAGTCATACTTGATGAAGCTTGGAGATTATGGTTAAATGCCTATGCCGCAGGCAGCCGGTAGAGATGCACATCGGCTTGAGTCGGAGATCGACATCGGCATCCCCGAAACCGGTAAATCCTCGCCGGATTGATAGCAGAAAAGATAAAGGAAAAAGCCATGGGTTCAACCGTTGTACAACTATATAGAGCCATTGATGAAACAAAGGCCTATTGTTTTAATGTGGAGTCAAGTGCACCATTGAATGATCGGGAAATGGATTGTCTGCGCCTTATTCTGGCAGAAGGTTTTCTGCAAGAGACGGTGTCAACCAAACCGTTGCTCCAGGGAGACCGGGTCGTTGAAGTGGGACCACGCCTTAATTTTGCCACGGCCTGGTCTTCCAACATGGTGTCGATCTGCCAATCCATCGGCTTGCAGAGCATTACCAGAGTGGAACGTTCCAGGCGATATGTTGTCCCGGAAGAGAGCTCCGTAGCCGAATTCATAAAAGATAATCATGACCGGATGACGGAGTGTCACTACCCCGAACCTCTGCAGAGTTTTGCCACCGGTGTCATACCGGAACCGGTATATGAAGTGGATATGCTGGGCAAGGGACCCGCCGCTTTGCTGGAAATTCCGGGTATTTCCATGGATGAATGGGATAGAAAATTCTACTACGACTATTTTGTTAAAAAACATGGCCGCAATCCAACCATTGTTGAAATCATGGATCTTAACAATGCCAATTCCGAACATTCACGGCACGGTTTTTTCAAAGGGAAACAGATTATAAACGGTAAAAGCAGCGATGTGACCCTTTTTGATATGGTCACTGAGACCCTTCGGGCCAACCCCAAAGGGTCGGTGGTTGCCTTCAAGGATAATTCCAGTGTGATAGCAGGTTCTGCAATCACAACCCTGTTGCCTCTCAGTCCTGGGGACCCGTCCGCCTTTGCCGAACAACAGGTCTGTTATGATGTGCTTTTAACCGCTGAAACCCATAATTTCCCCACCGGGGTAGCGCCCTTTCCCGGGGCCGAAACCGGAACAGGTGGAAGGATACGGGATGTACAGGGAACCGGTCGGGGTGGTTTCGTCGTTGCCGGTACGGCGGGATATTGTGTCGGAGATCTCAATATTCCAGGTTATCCGCTGGGCTGGGAAAACAATCACAGCAGACCTGAAAACCTTGCTTCTCCACTGGAGATAGAGATAGAAGCCAGTAACGGTGCTTCGGATTACGGTAATAAATTCGGCGAGCCCCTCATTCAGGGATTCACCAGATCTTTTGATGTGCAGCTCGATAATGGCGACAGATGGGCGTATTTGAAACCCATTATGTTTACCGGGGGAATCGGGCAGATTGATCACAGGCACGTCGAAAAAGGTCCCCAGGAAACAGGTATGCTTATCGTTCAGGTGGGTGGTCCGGCATACCGGGTCGGTTTCGGTGGCGGTGCAGCTTCCAGTATGTTGCAGGGCGAGAATGTCTCCGATCTCGATTTTGATGCAGTACAGCGTGGCGATGCCGAAATGGAACAGAAGATGAACCGGGTTATTCGTGCCTGTAATGAAATGGGCGATCATACCCTTATCGATGTCATCCATGACCAGGGTGCCGGGGGACCGGCAAATGTATTGAAAGAACTGGTGGAGGATTCCGGAGGCTGGGTTGATATCCGCAGAATCAGAGTGGGCGATCCCACCATGTCTGTGCTTGAAATATATGTAGCTGAGTATCAGGAGCGTACCGGATTTCTAATTCGTCCGGAAAATATAGAAAAATTCAAACGGATATGCGTGCGGGAAAAGGTTGCCTGTGAAGTGTTGGGCGAGGTTACCGGAAATCTACGTTTTGTTCTTCATGACTCCCATGACGATACCACGCCGGTGGATATTAACCTGAATGAGTTGCTTGGCAATATTCCCCAGAAGGTGTTTGCAGACAGACGCGTTGACGCAGAGCTCATTCCCCTGATTTTTGATACGAAATTACCCATCCGGGAAGCTCTTGATACTGTTCTGCGTCTGCTTTCGGTCGGATCGAAACGCTTCCTGACCAATAAGGTGGATCGGGCCGTAACGGGTCTTGTCGCTCAGCAGCAGTGTTGCGGGCCGCTGCAGTTGCCATTGAGCAACGTCGCCGTTGTAGCGCAGAGTCATTTTGGTAAAACCGGAATCGCCACGGCAATAGGTGAGCAGCCCATTAAGATGCTTGTGGACCCGGCTGCCGGGGCACGTATGGCTGTCGGCGAGGCCTTGACCAATCTTATGTGGGCCGGAGTCACCGATCTTGACCAGGTCAAGTGTTCGGCAAACTGGATGTGGGCTCCCAAACTGGAGGGAGAAGGTGCGGCGCTCTATGATGCCGTCAAGGCAACCAGGGACGTGATGATCAGCCTCGGCATCGCCATTGATGGCGGCAAGGACAGCCTTTCCATGGCAACCATGGTGGACGGCAAGGTTGTAAAATCGCCTCGGGAACTGGTTGTTTCGCTCTATGCGGCGATGCCGGATATAACGAAAGTAGTCACACCCGATATCAAGGAACCGGGCTCGGTGCTGCTGTTTATTAATCTGAGTAAGGATTATAACAGGTTGGGTGGCTCGGCTTTTGCTCAGACCCAGGGACAGATAGGATATGTGGTTCCCGATATGCGCGATCCATGGCTTATCAGGAAATGCTTCAATACGGTACAGAGTTTGATTGATAAGGATCTGATTCTGGCCGGTCATGACAGAAGCGACGGCGGACTCATTGTTACCCTGCTTGAGATGGCCTTCGGTGGCAACTGTGGTTTTGAAATCAGCGTGAAGGGCTGGGAATCGGCCGTAGCGTCCCTTTTTTCCGAAGAGCTCGGCATTGTCCTCGAGTTACGGGAAGACACTCTGGAAGAGGTGAAATACGCTTTTGATGTTGCCGGGATAATCTATGAGGAAATCGGTCGTTCAGTGGTGGAGCCGCAGATAACGGTATATTACAATAATGAGGTGGTGCTCTTAGAAAACATGCACATCCTCAGGCAAATCTGGGAAGAGACCAGCTATCAGCTTGAGTGTCTGCAGATGAATCCCGCTTGTGCCGATGAAGAGAAAAAGAATATTTTTCAGCGGCTTGGACCGACATATCATCTCAGTTTTACTCCAGCTGCGACTCCTGCAGAAATTCTGCAGCAAAAGGATAAGCCCAAGGTCGCCATCTTGCGGGATGAAGGTTCCAATTCCGACAGGGAGATGACTTCGGCCTTTTACAGCGCCGGTTTCGAGCCATGGGATGTCTGCATGACCGACTTACTTGAAAATCGGATAAGTCTGGAAGGTTTTCGGGGTATTGCCGCTGTTGGTGGCTTTTCGTATGCCGACGTGCCGGAATCGGCCAAGGGCTGGGCTGCCACCATTTTGTTTAATGAACGGCTCAAGGCGATGTTTGATGAATTCTATAGCCGGCAGGATACCTTCAGCCTGGGGGTGTGTAATGGCTGTCAGCTCTTCAGCCTTATTGGTTGGGTTCCCTGGCGTGGTCTTGCTGCCGCGGAACAGCCGCGTTTTGTCCGTAATCGCTCAGGCCGGTTTGAGTCCAGGTGGTCGACGGTCAAGATTAACGCCTCTAAAGCCATAATGTTCAGCGGCATGGAAAATCTTGTTTTCGGCATACATGTTGACCATGGTGAAGGGCGTCTCATTTTTCCCGAGAAGGGCGTGTTGGAAAAGGTGGAGAGTAGGGGAATGGCCCCCATTGTGTATGTTGATGACCAGCAGGCTGTTACCGAGATGTATCCTTTCAATCCCAATGGATCAACCAGGGGGCTGGCGGGGCTCTGCTCGGAAGACGGTCGCCATCTGGCTCTCATGCCCCATCCGGAAAGGGTCTTTCTCCCCTGGCAGGCCCACTATCTTCCCATGGAAATGCACCATCTGGAAGTTTCTCCGTGGTTGTGCATGTTTCAGAATGCTTACAACTGGTGTCTGGCCAATACATTATCTGATTACGTATAATCCTCAGCCATGATCTCTTTATCCGGGAGACAGATCGGAG
>CAYUPL010000008.1:6062-88940 GCA_964446655.1 uncultured Desulfopila sp. | reverse complement strand
GCGACCATGAGTAAGCCACGAGAACGACAGCTCTCCGAAGAGCAGCTCCACGAAATCATTGCCAAGGCCGATACCGGGGCACGCCATCCGACGGGCGCGATCCCGAAAAGCGTGTTGTTTTTTATCCCGCTGCTCTGGACGCTGTTCCAGCTCTGGTATGCCTCGCCGCTGCCTTTCATGCTCAATCTCTTCGTCATCAACGACACCGAGGCCCGCTCCATTCATCTGGCCTTTGCCATCTTCCTGTCCTATACCGCCTTTCCCACCCTGAAATCATCGGCCAAGGACTATATCCCCATCCAGGACTGGATCGTAGCCCTGGTGGCGGCCTTCTGCGCCGGCTATATCTTTTTGTTTTACGACGCCCTGTCGAGTCGTCCCGGCAGCCCTACGGCCCTTGATCTGGTCATCAGCGTCATCGGCTTGATCCTGCTGCTCGAGGCCACCCGCCGTGCTCTGGGGCCGCCGTTGATGGTGGTTGCTGCGGTCTTTATTCTCTATACCTTCGCCGGCGCCCATATGCCCGATGTTATCGCCCACAAGGGGGCCAGCCTGGTGAAAGGCATGTCGCATTACTGGCTCTCCACCGAAGGCGTCTATGGTGTCGCCCTGGGGGTTTCCACCTCCATGGTGTTCATGTTCGTATTGTTCGGTTCCCTGCTGGAATCGGCCGGGGCGGGCAACTATTTTATCCGTACCGCCTTTGCGGGCCTTGGACATCTGCGCGGCGGCCCGGCCAAGGCAGCGGTGGTTTCCTCGGCCATGACCGGGCTGGTGTCCGGTTCTTCCATTGCCAACGTGGTCACCACCGGGACATTTACCATCCCGCTGATGAAAAAGGTCGGATTCTCCGCCGAAAAGGCCGGCGCCGTGGAGGTGGCCTCCTCCACCAACGGTCAGCTGACGCCGCCGGTCATGGGCGCCGCCGCCTTTCTGATGGTGGAATATGTCGGAATTTCCTATATCGAGGTGATCAAGCACGCCTTTCTGCCGGCCATTATCTCCTATATCGCCCTGGTCTATATCGTCCATCTGGAGGCCTGTAAAATGGGGTTGAAGGGCATGGAGCGACAACAGAAAAAGACCCTGGCGCAGAACCTGCTGAGCTTTGTCACCACTGTTGTCTTTCTCATCGTCATTGGTGCGGCCACCTACTACGGCCTCGGCTGGATCAAGGATGTGGCCGGCGATGCCACCATGGCGATCATCACGGTCTTGCTGCTGCTGGCCTATCTGCTCCTGCTCTATGTCGCCACCAGGGTACCGGAGCTGGAGGTGACCACCGAGATAACGGAGCTGCCGCCCCTACGGGCCACGGCCCAGGCGGGCTACTATTTCCTGCTGCCCATCGTCGTGCTGATGTGGTGCCTTACCGTGGAAAGGCTTTCTCCCTCACTGTCCGCCTTCTGGGCCACGGTATTGCTTCTTGTTATCGTGGTAACGCAAAGGCCTCTAAAAGGGCTGTTGCGCAAGGCGGACAGCGCTGAATTTTCCATACGGCGCGGTTTTGAGGATCTGATCCTGGGACTGGTTTCCGGAGCACGCAATATGATCGGTATCGGTGTGGCCACGGCAGCGGCGGGTATCGTGGTCGGTACGGTGACCCTGACGGGCATAGGCCTTGTCATGACCGAATTTGTCGAATTCATCTCCGGCGGCAACCTGATGCTGATTCTGCTGTTCACCGCCGTTATCAGTCTGCTGCTCGGCATGGGGCTGCCCACCACGGCCAACTATATCGTGGTTTCCACCCTGATGGCGCCGGTTATCGTCAACCTCGGCGCGGCCAACGGCCTGATCGTGCCCCTTATCGCCGTACATCTGTTCGTCTTCTACTTCGGCATCCTGGCCGACGACACCCCGCCGGTGGGGTTGGCCGCCTTTGCCGCGGCGGGCATCTCGGGCGGTGATCCGATCCGCACCGGTATCCAGGGCTTCACCTATGACATCCGCACCGCTATTCTGCCCTTTATCTTTATCTTCAATAATGAGATATTGATGATCGGCATCGGTACCTGGCTCCATCTGACCATTGTAATCGCCGCCTCGATCATGGCCATGCTGGTCTTTGCCGCGGCGACCCAGCGCTATATGCTGACCAGAAACCGGATCTGGGAAACCGCGGCCCTGCTGCTGGTGGCCTTTACCCTGCTCCGCCCCGGCTACTTCTGGGACAAGGTCTATCCGCCGCTGCTGGAAAAGCCCGGCGCGGAGCTGGCCGCCATTGTGGCCGACATGGATCCCGGCTCGCAGGTACGAATTATGGTGGCAGGGGAGACCTTTCGTGGCGATTCGTACCGCAAGACTCTGATGCTGCCGGTGGGTGATGAAAAAACTGGTTCTGCCCGCATCCAGGGGATCGGCTTTACAACCCGCGAAGAAGAGGATATGGTCATTGTCGACACCGTGGTATTCGGCAGTAATGCCGAGAAGATGGGCATCGATTTTGATCAGGAGATCATCAGTGTGCAGCTCGATGCGCCGCGCCCGCCAAAACAGCTGCTCTTTATTCCCGCGGTACTGCTGTTTGCTCTTATCTGGGGTTTGCAGCGCGGTCGACAGAAGAAAGAACAACCGCTCAGCCCGGCATAGCCGGCTGAGTGTCCCGGAGAGAATATCATGATACAGAAAATCCTTGTCCCCATTGCCTTTTCCCGCTATTCCAAAGGTATTTTGCGTTTTGCCGCCGAACTGGCCGCTCCTTTGGGTGCCAAACTCCTTATCGCCAATGTTGTAAACGAACGTGATATCGAGGCGGTGGAGCGCATCTCCAGCTACGGCTATAAGGTCGATGGGGATCATTATATCGCCACCGTCCAGAAAGAACGGATCGCCGTATTGGAAGAGATCCTGGGTGAACTGAAGATAAATGACGATGACTACGATTTCACTTTTCTTGCCGGTGATCCATCCTCGGAGCTGCTCCGACTGGTCCTGAAGGAGCAGATCGATCTGGTTGTTATGGGTACCAAAGCTAAAAGTCTGCGCGATATCTTTACCGGTTCGGTGGCGGAGAGAATGTTTCGCCGCTGTCCCATCTCCATCCTGTTCTACCGTGAAGGCGACGTGACCGAGGCATTGCAGAAACGAGTGCGTAAAGAGCTGGAGAGAAAACACTAGAAGGCTGTCCGAGAAAGGCATGCTCGGACAGCCTCCCAGAACGCTGCCATTAGATTTTTTTATCCTATTCCGAGGAAGGAGCCTTGCGCTTCTTCCTTTTTTTATTCACAGTGCTCTTTCGGTGGCAAAGCAGTATGCTATGCCACTGAAAATGTATCTGGATTTTGAGAACCATACCTCAAGGAGCAAAGTAACGTGAAAAAAGACCCCATATACCTGATTGACGGCAGTGCCTATATATACAGGGCGTATCATGCCGTTGCTCCTTTGAACAACAGTAAGGGAATCCCCACCAATGCCGTCTTCGGCTTTGTTAATATGCTGCGGCGCCTTTTAAAAGAAAAAAACCCGAGATACCTCTGTGTTGCCTTTGACAGCAGGGGCCCGGTCTTCCGACATGAGATGTACTCTGCCTATAAAGCAACCAGGCCGCCTATGCCGCAGGACCTTGCTGTGCAAATTCCTTATATTAAATCGTTAGTGAAGGGATATAACATTATTTCACTGGAGGAAGAAAGGTTTGAAGCCGACGATATTATTGCTTCTCTGGCCGTACAGATGAGTCGTAAGGGACATGATGTTATAATTATTTCCGGTGATAAGGATCTTCTTCAGCTGGTCAATGAGCAGGTTGTGATGTGGGATCCCATGAAGGATGTAGTCATGAACCCCTCAGCAGTTGAAGAGAAATATCAGATAAAGATGTCTCAGTTGCTCGATTATTTCGCTCTGATCGGGGACAGTTCCGACAATGTGCCGGGTGTACCGGGGATTGGTCCCAAAACAGCCGTAAAGCTTCTGCAGGAGTATGACTCACTTGCCGGCATCTATCAGAATCTAGATTCCATGAAACCGTCTAAAATGAAAGAGAGGCTGTCTGAAAATAAAGAATCTGCCTACCTTTCCCGCGACCTTATTCGTTTAAAGGAGGATGTCGAAGTTATCCATTCTTTTGAGGATTTGGCGGTTCAACCTGGTAACGATGCGGAGCTTGCCGAGATATTCAGAGAACTTGAGTTTAACTCCTTTCTTAAAGAGACGAACAGGGCGGCAAAGGTTGGGTACGAGAATTTTAAAGTGGTAAGCAGCATGGAACAGCTTGTCTCTCTACAGAAAAAAATTGAAGAGGCTGCTTTTCTTGTTTTTGATACGGAGACGACTTCGCTGGATCCGAGAAAAGCGGAACTGGTGGGTATATCCTGTTGTGTCGAGCAGAACGAGGCCTGGTATGTGCCTGTGGCGCATAAAAAGAGTGATGGTGCGCTGGTGGAAGGCCAGTTCCCGTTACAGAGCATCAGAGATGTTATTCTGCCATGTCTTCTTTCCAACAGGATCACCAAGCTCGGTCATAATCTTAAATATGATTACAGCGTCATTCTCCATATTTTTGGAGAGAGGTGTCAAGGCCCTTTATTTGATACCCTGATTGCGGCGTATCTTCTCGACCCCGGCAGGCGGAGCTATAAACTGGATGACCTGTGCCGTGACATAGATCTCCAGCTTACATCTTTTTCTGAAGTGGTTGGAGATGACAGCCGGGAGGACTGTTTTGCCTATGTGTCGCCAGAGCAGGCCTGCAATTATAGCTGTGAAGATGTTTATGGCTCCCTGATGCTGTGGAAGCGGTTTGAAAAAGAATTACAACAGAATGATTTGATGGATCTGTTTACCGGGATGGAGATGAAAATTGTTCCAATACTTGCCGAGATGGAAAGCAGAGGAATATGTCTCAACCGTGGTGTTCTGCAGGGGTTAGCGGAAGAATTTCAGGAAAAAATCGGAGTATTGGAGAACGAAATTTTTCAGCTTGCCGGCGAGAAGTTCAACGTGAATTCACCCAAGCAGCTCGGCGCCATTCTTTTTGAAAAACTGGATCTGCCCTATGGCCGCAAAACCAAAACGGGTTATTCCACAGATGTCAAAGTCTTGGAGAAGCTGGCTCCAAAACATGAGTTGCCCGCCAAGATACTGGAGTATCGCACTGTGGCGAAGTTGCTCTCCACCTATGTTGAGAAGCTGGGAACAATGGTTGATCCCCGGACCGGCAGAATTTATACCTCCTTTAATCAAACCATTACGGCGACAGGGAGGCTGTCGAGCAGTAACCCCAATCTGCAGAATATCCCTATCCGGTCGGAAGACGGCAACCGCATCCGGCAGGCGTTTGTTCCTGAGCAGGGGCAGGTATTTCTGTCAGCTGACTATTCTCAGATCGACCTTCGAGTTCTGGCGCACTATTCTCAGGACGAGGCCCTGCTGACTGCTTTTAGAAACGGGCATGATATTCATGAAAGTACCGCCAGAGAGATTTTTTCCAATCCGCTGTTCATCGCCCCTGAGATGCGCCGAGTAGCAAAGAGCATTAATTTTGGTATTGTCTACGGTATGAGCAGTTTCGGGCTTGCCAACCAGCTGGGACTTGGGCGAAAAGAAGCACAAACCTTTATTGACCGCTATTTTGCCCACTATAGCGGCGTGAAAAGATTTATGGAGGAAATTAAGGAACGGGCTCGCCGTGATGGTTTTGTTACAACTCTGTGCAAACGGCGCCGGCCGCTGCCTGAAATTCATTCAAAAAATAAGAATCTGCGCGAATTTGCCGAACGGATAGCCCTCAACACGCCTATCCAGGGAACGGCCGCCGATATTATTAAACTTGCCATGATCGAAGTCGAGCAGGTGATTGCAGAGCGTAATCTGAAAGCAAAATTGCTGCTGCAGATTCACGATGAACTGGTTTTTGAGCTGCCACCCGAGGAAGTGGAGTTGACCACACAGCTTGTCGGTAAGGCTATGGAGACAGCTCTGCCGCTGGACGTGCCGCTTGTGGTAAATTTTCAAACGGGTAAGGATCTGGCGAAATCGTAACACAACAGAGCCGGTCGGCAGGATGATGTGGTATGACGACCGGCTCTCTTGTTATCGCTCTTCAATGGGAACAAATTCTTTGGCCGGGTAGCCGGTATAGAGCTGCCGGGGCCTGCCTATTCTTCTGTTTTTGGCATCACCCATCATCTCCCGCCAGTGGGCTATCCAGCCGGGTAATCTGCCCAGGGCAAACATTACTGTGAACATATCGGTTGGAATTCCCATGGCCCGATAGATGATACCGCTGTAAAAATCGACATTGGGATAGAGGTTACGACTGAGAAAATAGTCGTCTTTTCCGACTCGTTCTTCCAGCTCCCTGGCGATATAAAGGAGCGGATCGTCCACGTTAAGGGCAGCCAGGGTCTGGTCACAGGCCTCTTTGATGATTTTGGCGCGAGGGTCGAAGGTTTTGTATACTCTATGGCCGAAGCCGGTCAAGCGGAAATAATCTCGAGGATCTTTGGCTTTTTCGATATATTTAACGAAATCCATGTCGTCGGCGTAGATGTCTTCCAGCATTTCCACTACTGCCTGAGCGGCGCCACCATGAAGAGGGCCCCATAAGGCATTGATACCCGCAGCGATAGAGGCGTAGAGGTTGACACCGGCACTGCCGACCAGTCGAACGGTGGAAGTGGAACAGTTTTGCTCATGATCGGCATGGAGGATCAGCAGTTTGTTGAGTGAAGCGACAACTTCCGGCAGGATGGTATAGGGTTTTGTCGGCTTATCGAACATCATGTTGAGAAAATTCTCGCAATAATTGAGATCATATCTCGGGTAGATAAGAGGGTGACCCAATGATTTCTTATAGGAAAAGGCCGCAATAGTACGCACCTTTGCCAGAAGCCTGGTTGTGACATTGTCGAAGGTCTCTGAAGGATCCGGGTGAGTGCTCATTTCCGGGTAGAAATTGTGCAGCGAATTCACCATGGTCGAAAGGATGGACATGGGTGAGGCATTGGGAGGGAAATGGTCAAAGAAGTGAATCATGTCCTCATGGATCAGGGCATATCTCGACATAAGCTCTCTGAATCCGTTCAGTTCTTCGAGGTTTGGCAGATCATCGTGGAGGAGCAGGTATGCCACCTCGACAAAGGAGCAGTTCTGGGCCAGATCTTCTATGGCATAGCCGCGATAATTCAGTATGCCTTCTTTGCCGTCGAGATAGGTTATCTCGCTTGTGCAGGAGCCGGTGTTGACAAAGCCCTGATCAAGGGTTATCAGACCGGTGTCACGCAGAAGGGTGCTGATGTCTATGGCGTTTTCGCCGCATGTGCTTTCAAGTATAGGATACTCGTAGGTTGTATTGTCGATTGTCAGTCTGGCAAATTTTTTTGTCATTGTTATACCTCGTTATTGGCAAAACCTGTTTCATTTGTTTGGCGGAATACTGACTTGTGCTGTGCTCAGTGATGCGGCGCAAAGATGTGCACCACGTTTGTTGTGGAGTACTGCAGTATGTACCGTCACCCGGTAACTTCATGATGAAGGTTCTCCTGCAGAGAAGCGTTGAGGTCTGTTGACCTGTTTTGCATGCACTGCTCCCTGCGACGTCTGAGAGGTGTCTGCATTTATGTTTGATGGTCAGGAGAGGACAATAACCACCGGGACGCAAAAAAAATTCCAAAGAGACACTGCTGAATTGCACGGAAGGAAGTCGGTTCGTTCCGGAGGGAATATATGCCTGGTGAGGGGGCGCAAACACAGTGTCGAACAACATCGAAAGGAGACGATTATCTCCTGTTTCCAACATATTCGCATAAATACTACCGTAAAATGGAAACTGTTTCAATCAATTGTTTGAATGTATTTGCCGTTAACAGAAGTTTAATGGCAAATATGAAGTTTTGACAATTGTTACTCTGCCCAACGTCAAGAGATGTTGGCGCTGCGTTTGAGATCAAGAAAAGGTCTTTGCCAAAAAAGGGTTGGCTGTTTACTTGTTTCGGAATAGGGTAAGGTGTGGTGTAGACAGATATCTCCTGCGAGGCCTGAGCAGGTCCTTGCCACAGACTGGTAAAAAAAGAGTGTGCTGGTGGCGGTGGCGTGGTTCTAATCTGACTCTGCAATGGAAAAAAATTGATAAAAATGAGGGTGTTGTTAAGAATTGAGTGGTATGGTGATGAAACAAACGAACAAGAAATTAGCTGAGGAAATACAAATATTTATCAGGTATTCTGTGGCGGAGAATGAACAACGGCTAGCGGAGGCTGCCCTGGCAAGCTACAGACAGAATGGAGGGGCCCTGCGCGTGATGAAGGATTTCTACGCCAGGTTGCCGGAGTTACGCCAGGAGGCTGTAAGAAAGGTAAGCAATATTGTTGTGCGACGAGATGCCTGTCTTGTGGAAGTGGATACTGAAAACTTTGCCTATCTCTATTTTTGCACGGCCACGGAACTGATATATTTAGGTGAAAAAAAAGACGGTATAAGCGATCGTGAGGTGTTGCGTTTTTTCGGCCAGACTGCTGACAACGAATTTTTTGCCGGAACAGATACTGATGCAGAGAATGGTGTATCCGGCTATGATCAGCAAGAAATGGACGAAAAATTCTTTTGCCCTTCCTGTGGTGTGGCTGAGGGTGCATTTCATCTCTTAGGATGCTCCGTGGAGATATGCCCCTGGTGTGATGGTCAGATAACCTATTGTAACTGCCGCTTTGAAAAGTTGGGTGTCGAGGAGATCGATACTGAGCGTCAACTTGATCGTCTGGAAATATTACTCAACGAAGTTGGCCGAATACCATTTTCAGCCGATCATGCGCCATCTTACCCTGTCGGAGGGGAGGAGGAAGAGTAGGTTCTACAGCTGAAAAGGTGGTGGAAATAGAGCGATGGATGAATCCATCGCTCTATTTTTTTCAGTTGTTCAGGGGGTAGTACCCAAAGAGACCTTTTTGAGATACTGGTAAAGTTCCGAGTCGGCTGAGAGAATAAGGGAGGTGTTGCTTCCGATAATCTTTTTATATCCTTCCAGAGTTTGCTGGAAGGCGTAGAATTCCGGATCTTCCGTATAGGCAAGACCATAAATTTTGGTTGCCTCAGCGTCGGCCTTACCCTTTATCCCCAAGGCTTCACGGTTAGCCTCCGAGATGACCTCTTTCAGCTCTCGGTCAAGCTGACCGAGGATTTCAGCCTTCTTGCCTTCACCAAAGGAGCGTTTTTCCGCGGCGATCCGCTTTCTTTCCGATATCATTCTATCGTAGACGCGCAGACGAACCGAGTCAATGTAGTTGACCCTTTTTATAAGAACCGCGGTTAACTCAATACCATACTGCGGCGTAACTTTTGAGGTGATTTCACGGATTTGTCGGGAGATCTGATCTCGTCCCATGGTAGGTTTTACCCCAATTTCCTGAGTGGTAGGAGACATAGTGTCCTCAGACCAGTCCGAGCTTCGAATGATTTCTATCAAATCATTTTTATTGACCATATCTCTAAGTGTACCGTCGAGGATATCACTGAGCAGAGACTGAGCCCGAGCCTCTGTCTGTACTGCCTGAAGGAACTGCAACGGATCGCTGATCTTCCAGCGGGCGGTAAGGTCGAGAAAGACATAGGTTTTATCGTTGGTGGGAATCTGATTAGGTTCGCCATCCCATATCTGGACCTTCTTTTCAAAAAGTTCCACCTGGTGCAGGAAAGGTTTTTTGAAATGAAGACCGGCATCAACTTTAGAGCCAACCGGAGCACCGAACTGAGTGATAACGGCCTGCTTGCCTTCTTGAAGTATAAAAAAACCATCATAGACGATCACGATGGCCGCCAGAACCAGGCCGACGAGTAAGAATTGTGCTAATTGTTTCATTATTCCGTCCTCTTGTGATAATCTAATTTTGCGGTTTGGTGAGGTTCAAGCCTTTTTCACCACTGAGGTTCAGTAGTGGAATCGGTGAGTGCTGGTTTTCGTCGAGAACGTAGACCGATTGCACCGTGGGGATCACCTGCTGCATGGTTTCGAGATACATACGCTTGCGGGTAACGTCGGGTACGTTTTTGTATTCTGCCAGAATATCAAGAAAACGGCCGGTTTCACCTCTGGCGTCATTGACGCGCTGCGCCGCATAGCCATAAGCCTCTTCCACTATCTGTTTTGCCTCGCCGCGAGCTCTGGGGATAACTTTGTTGTATTGTTCTTCCGCTTCGTTCACCAGTCTTTTCATATCCTGATCGGCTTCATTGACTTCATTAAAGGCGGGCTTAACCTGCTCGGGAGGATTGATATCCTGAAACTGGACGGTACCGATACCTATACCGGCTTGAAGTTCATCAAGTTCGTTCTGGAGCTCATTTTTAACGGATACGGCAAAAAGGTCCCGGTTGCTGAGGACATAGTCGAAGTCCATATTACCGACAATCCGTCTGGTGACGCTTTCCGATAAATCACGGATAGCCTGACGGACGTCTGTTACTTTGAAAAGAAAATTTTCCGGGTTATTCACTCTGTACTGCACAATCCAGGCGACGTTGATAACGTTTTTGTCGGCGGTGAGCATCAGCGATTCGTTTTCATATTCCTGTCTGGCAAAGGTCGTTCGTTGACCACCGGTCTGCAGACGGAAGCCGAACTCTTCTTTCCGGATCGATTCGACATCGACCTTGGTAAGACTGTCGACGTAAGGAATCTTCAGGTGAAGTCCTGGTCCCGTTGTTTTGTTGTATTGACCGAGGCGCAGGATAACACCGACTTCGCCGGGGGTGATCTTGTAGATAGAGGAGAAAATCCCCTGCGCAATCAAGACAAGAAGAACTATGGCGAGTATCTTGCCGATACTGCCGAAGGGGTTAAACGATTTCCGCGGGGTGCCGTCATCGTCACCGCCACCGGGCGGTTTGTTTGAGCCGGAAAAATAATCCTGCAACTTCTTGATAATCTGGGCCACCATTTCCTCGGGGGTCTGGGGGTTTTTCTTTTTCCCCCATGGAGGCTGTTGATCATGATTGGACATATAACTCTCCTGAATTCGTTTTGCTCTTCATGTACCGGGAATCACTGCAGTTAGTGATATCTCCGGATGTTGAGTTGTGATTACTGGTCAATGCCGTCTAAATATCTTCATCCGCTTTGCTGCTGTACATTTTCCATCATTGCGATGTGTGATGCTACAGTGCAATGAAGGAAAATAGACGCGCTTTACATCTGAAGGGAATGGCTGCAGGTTCACATCGAGTACTTTTTCGAGATAATCCACCTGTCTACTTTATCCGTGGATAGGGCAAAATACAAAGCATGTTTGCTTTCTTAGCACCAATAAACAATGTCACAGATTAACATGAAAAATCAATGATGAAAAGGTAAATCGAACCGGAGTTGTTGTCACGCTGCCCGGCATTCCGGTAATATGCATTTTTTCCCGATCATAGAAAAAATTCAGGAAGAGTCGGGAAAAAGCAGTTTCCGGCCGGTTGTCGCTCGTATCCGTTGTCATTTTTATGGAAGCGATGTGTTGTCGTATGGTTCTTTAATACACCCTGGCCATGGCCAGCTCCCAACTCCAGTAGACTGCCAATACGGTACAGAGAAACAAAAAAAGTTGTAGAAATGACGACTTGCGGATGCTGAGCAGCGTTTCGGTTATCAGTAATCTGCCAATGAAAAAACCGCTCAGCAAGCCGAAAAAATGGGCGCCTAAATCGGTCCGTTCGCCGGAACTTCCCATCATGGCCAGCAGAGCTGCTCCGGCCATAAAAGGAACAGCGAGCTGGAGTTTGGGAAATTTCTTTTTACTATGATAGCTGTCCATGGCAAGCATGCCGATGGTGGCAAAAACTGCGGTGGAAAAACCGACAAAATGATGGCCGTCCCCATGAAGCGCGACATTGATGTAGTTTCCCAGGACCGCTGCAAGAAGAACGGCGGCAACGCCGATTCCAGGTCCTGTACTTCTGCAGAAAAAGTGAAGGCAGAACCCGCCGAGAAAACAGTTGCCGAGCAGGTGGGGTACGTCGGCATGAAGGGTGAGGGCGGTAACAAGCCGGAAGTATTCACCATGATGAAGGATAGCTGTTGAGTTCCCAGCGCCGTTGCTGAACCAGAGTGAATCCTGATGCCATGGTCCCGTAACGGTGTAAAAAAGCAAAAGTGCTGCAATAACCATCAGGGTGGGAGACTGTATCGCGGACGTATTCTGTTCAATATCTATTTTCTGAGGTGGCCAGTCTGTATTCTCCAGATGATAAGCCTTGAGGTGCTCTCGAGCCGGCTCCACGTCGATGCTTTTTACCGAGATGAGGTATATATTACCTCTTGTGGAGATGGTATGGCGAATCTGCATGGCGGAGAGAACAAGGGATGCGGCGGTGAGCTCTTCTGTGTTGTCTGTCTCTGCTACGACAGTTTCGTCCTGGTCAAAATCCGTCATGGTCACCTTACTTTCTTTATTTGTCACTACAGGATAGCGCAGAAATGCTATGCATTGAGAGAGTATGATGCAAGTACAATAGTTTTTTACGCAGGAATACCTGTCGGGCAGGTATTACCGTGCGTACCGTGCGGGACTGGTTGGGAAAGAGGAGCGGAGCTACCTGCATGGCGATAAAAAAGGGCCGTCCTTGCAGGGACGGCCCTTGATAGACAAGCAAAAATTTGCGGACTAACTCGGACTAATCCGGACAAATCCAAACAAAGGCTCTCAGCAAAGATGGTCAATGGCGACAACGGCGCCGAACTTTTCTTTCAAAGCCAGCAACTCCTTCTTCTGGTCGGTGTACACCTCAAAAAGTCGTTGAGGAATACCTGCTTCTTTGCTGTACTCTTCTCTCTGCATGTCAAGCCGAGCAACGATATTGTCGACATAGAGCGCAAATTGACTGTCGTAGAGGGATTTGGGATAGTCTTTCTTGATATCTGCAAAAAGTTGTTGTAAATCTGAATATCTGGGCAACATCCCAATGGGAGTTGATATAGCCTCGACATCTCCATGGGCGTAGAGCTCGAGCCAGCCCAGCCAGACTTTGACATCTTTTTTCTCGCCAAGCAGTTTAGTGCCGCTGCCCCCCCTGTTGCCATGAGTGAGAAAATAGTTCAGACCCGCGACAACCGGTTTGGCTTCCTCGTTGAATTTGGTCGAGTTGAAAAATTTAAACTGGGCCTCCATATAGTCGGCAAGAGCACCGGGTATAAAAGGCGCGTTTGCCCAAGGCTGGCGTCGTACACCAGTTGCACCAACTTCGGTGGCGGTTGCCTGGGAAAGGATCGAAGCGCCGATAACAACCCCTTCGTCAGCCGTCCCGGCGACCCATACCGGAGGCATGGTATCGGCATCCCGGCCTGAGTAAGTAAACACCTTCACCGGCACTCCGGCTGGATCTTCAGCCAGATCGGTGGCATGATTTTTGATAGCTGAGGCAAGCAGGGTGCAGCGGGAGTTTTTATGTGACATGGGAACAGGCTTGCCGTCTGCATCGGTTTTCCCCTGGTACCATTCACCCTGAAAATTAATGCCTTTTCGTGGTGGCTCCTCGCCATTGCCGGCCCAATGAGGTACACCGTTTTCATCTATCAGTACATTTGACCAGATGACCTCGGTGCCGTCACCGCGTAGACAATCCATCAGATAAGGATCACCCGCCTGGTTGACGTCTTCAACAATGCCGAAAATGCCCTTCTCCGGATTAATAGCCCGAATTGTCCCGTCGTCGGCGATCCAGATCTGGGCAAGATCATCGCCGATGAAATGTGAACCGACCATGGCGGTGGTGGTTTTTCCGCATCCGGAAGGGGCTGCGCCGGCAAAAAAAGTTTGTCGGCCACCGGGACCTGTCATGCCGGTGATGAACATATGTTCCGAGAGTTGTTCTTCCGGTTTGTAATAGGTGGCGTAGTCCACGGCGAAACGGTGATTCCCTTTTTTCAGAAGCAAGGTGTTGCCGGCGTAGGTGCAGAAAGTGGAAAAAGTGGTCTGCCGGCTGCGGTCCATGAATATCCTGGCATTCGGTACCTCTTCCGGGGTGTTGTTCCCTTGCGAGTGGACATTGGTGAAAAAGAGTCCGGCTCGTTCCACTTCGGTGTCGAACTCAGCAAAACAGTTTCTATAGAGAATTTCAGCAGAGTGAAAGACATAAGCAGATGAAGAAATTTCAATTGCCGGAACAGCGGCTTCGGCCCCGACAGGGCCGCGGCTGAAAAAGCCGACCATCATGACCTTGGTCTGCATGATGCCGACCATATATTCTTTGACATAGTCCAGCGCTTCGCTGCGCAGCACGGATTTGGCGAGTGAGCTCATCTGCTCACCCTCGTTGATGATGTAATATGTCTGGTTTACCAAGCGGGCCTGGTCCTGAGGTAAATCGAAGTGAATAGTATGGCCCGGTTTGGTGAGTTTCTTCTCTTCGCCTCTCTCAAGAGCGAGATCCCGTATCCACTGGATGTCTTCTTCACTTCCCGTATCAATAAAAACGTAGTCGGGTTTGCATAGAGATATGGCGTTGGCAACCTTCAGCAATGCCTCTTTGTTCTTTATTGCGGCAATTTTGGCTTTATTTGAGGCATCAAGCCTGGTGTCAAATAGCTGTCTTGCCTCGGAGATGGAGGTGATTCCGCCGACAACTGCAAGAATATCCTCTCCTTTGTTAAGTTCAAGCATTTTTAACTCCTTGAAAATATGTGGTAGAAATGTATAAAGTATTGCCTCGCCGGAAAAATTGTGAGGCTATTCAGTAAAATTTACAAGGGTATTCTATTATTTTTTAGTTAGGGCGTCAACACTATTACACAATGACATAGCGTGCTTTCAGCAATATTGAATACAGGGCGTACTGAAATTGATAAGAAGGAATATAAGTTGTAACATATTGACACCACATTGTATTACTGGAAATCTGACGAGGGGTTGCACGAAAAATAACGGTTTTGCACTGCTACGATAGGTGAAAATGGTTCCTTGAGAGTATGATGGCGCAGACATGCAGATGGTCGATGCAGGACTGAGTCGGACTTACTTCCGATGGTAAAGAGTAACATTGCGGTAAAGTGAGGATCATGCTATACGGGGGCGGGAAAATGTATTACCTTCAAGTATTACTTGCTGAAAAGGAAAGCATCCATGAAAGGCGGCGGGATGATTCCGGCCGGCATTCATGATTAAAGTATGCAAAACTTTTTCTGATTACGTACGAAGCTCAGCCAAATCGCATGCGCTGCCAGTGATTCGGCAGCTAGGGGACTGATTTTATTTTTCTTCTTCGAATACGGGAGACAGATTTATTTTCACAAAACAACGTGAAAAAAAATCAGTCCCCTCAGTCTTTCCTAGAAAAATTTAGGTAAGCGCAGACTCCGATCTGTCTCCCGGATAAAGAGATCATGGCTGAGGATTATACGTAATCAGAAAACTTTTTGGGACGAGCTTGTCGGTAAAAAGAAGGGGTTGTGATAACTACACAAAAAAAGCTGTTTTTCTCCTACGAGAAAAACAGCTTATATAATTCTGGTGCCGAAGAGAAGACTCGAACTTCCACGAGGATACCCCCACTAGACCCTGAACCTAGCGCGTCTACCAATTCCGCCACTTCGGCAACGCTCAAGAATATGCTTGCTGGCCTGTTATTTGTCAAGACTTTCTTGATTCAATTATAAAAAAGAAGACATTTTTTGAGTGATAAATGGAAATTATCCGAGATATTGCTACTATAAATGAGAAGTTCGGCAAACCCTGTGTTACCATCGGCAATTTTGACGGAGTTCATCTTGGTCACCAGCGTCTTTTCGAGGTTGTCCGGCAGCGGGCCGCAGAGGTGCAAGGGGTTAGTATTGCAATAACTTTTGATCCACACCCTTTGCAGGTTCTTAAGCCGGGTGGAATCAAGCTTATTTCGACGATCGAGCAGAAGATCGAGCTGATCGAACTGTCCGGATTGGATGTGCTTGTCATTATACCTTTCGACCGAGATTTTGCAGGCACCACAGCCGAATCCTTCGTTGATGATATTCTATTGGGCCGAATAGGAGTGCAAGATCTGTTTGTCGGCTACGATTATGCCTTTGGCAAGGGACGGACCGGCAATATCGAGTTTCTGAAGGGACAGGGCCGGGACAAGGGTTTCAACGTAACGGTGATTGATGCCTTTTACTACAGTGATACCATTATCAGTTCCACTAAGATACGAGAGCTTGTTGCCGATGGGAAAATGATGGAGACAAGCAGGCTGCTGGGCAGGTATTATCAGATTCGAGGAGAGGTGCAACGCGGCAAGCAGCGTGGCGGCAAGCAGATCGGTTATCCAACCGCCAACCTGCATATCTCCGAAGAAGACCTGGTGCCGCGGCGAGGTGTGTATGTGTGTCAGGTGATCTGTGACGATATCTGCCACGGTGGAGTTATCAACATCGGGTATAACCCGACTTTCGGTGAAAAAAAACTGGTTGCCGAAGTACATATTTTTGATTTTGATCGCAACATATACGGCAGACCTATTAAGGTGAACCTGATAGAGTTTCTCCGGGGTGAGGAGAAATTTTCCGACATAAAAGAGTTGGCTGAGCAGATCAGTAAAGATGTACTTGTCGCCAGAGAGGTTCTTGCAGCAACAGCAAAATATGGGCGACAGTTGGTCTGGTAGGCCCTGAGAGCTTCCTGGGGACATTCCCGGTTGAGCCGGTGGGATTTTCTGCTTGCAAGAACACCCATGGTGTCTATATTGTATGCGCTCTTGTGCTACTGTAGAAAAAACTACAGTTCGATAAGTGCTGAACGTGATGAAAAGATGAGAAGGCCATCGCACAATAGTTGTAGTTGTTTTGATGTGCCTCGGGACCAATATAAAGAAAGAGACCAGAGGGAAAAATGACAGATAATCTGCAGGAAGATCTATCGAAAGTAATTGAGGAGCTGCAAAGCAACATCCGGGAAAATCCTGATAATGTCGTAGCGCACCATCATTTAGGACTTGTTTACATGAAGGCCGGCAGGGTGGAAGAGGCCATGCAGTCACTCAAGAAAGCCCTGGAAATTGATCCGCTCTCTGTAGAGAGCCTGATCAATCTTGGTGCTCTGTATTTTGGTAAAGGGGATATTAGCAAAGCAAAAGAGCTCAACGAACGTGCCTTGAAAATAATGCCGGAAGCGGCCCAGGCCCATGCCAATCTTGGACTTATTCAGCAGCATCAGAATGAGGTGGACAAGGCCATTGAATCCTATGAAAAGGCCGCCAGATATAATCCTGATCTCGCCAGTGTCTGGATGAATCTCACCTCTGTTCTGACCATGAAAGGTGAGGATGAGCGCGCCCTGAAGGCTGCCCTGAAGGGCGTAGAGCTGGAACCGGATTCCCCGCTGGCTCATAATAATCTGGCAGTAGCCTACTATTTCAGCGAAGATTTTGAAAAGGCAAGCAAGCATATGGAAAAAGCGGAGCAGCTCGGCTATTCGGTTGATCCAAACTTTAAAAGCAGTTTAGCGGCAAAGCTGAAATAGGAAGAAGCAGAGAGCAGATTGTACCGTTTAAGGGGAAAATGAAGAAAACAAAAATTAAAAAGCCGCCCTGGTGTCCGTTCTGCGGGCAGAGAGTAGGGAAGGCCAGTGATGCTGTACAGCGTAAAATGAATGAGTTCCCGGTGGGCCGTTGTCAATGCGGTGCGGTATACAGCTGTGACGCCACCGGTCACAATGTCGGTGCGGCACTGGTGGAGACACTGGTGTATGCCTGTGGTGATAATTCCGAGCTCGCCTGGGAGCTGTTACCCGAGGATGACTATCTCACCGGCAGAGTTGAGAATTATGATGAAATTACCCACCAGGTTGTGGATACCGGCAACATAGATGGTCGTCCGGCTCGGGGAGTTCTCTATTTCATACGGCTCCATACCGAAATGTCCGATCTGGTGGAACGCCTCAGCAGAAAAAAAGAAAAGGATATTACCGGTACGGATGAAAGCCTTGCGAGACAAGTAGTTATTGAACCTGCCCCCGATCCTCAGAGAAAGAAAAAGAGAGCTGACAAAGGATTAGTTAACCGGCTGGCGGAAGAGAGTGACGTCGATGGCCTGGTTGCGCTTTGCCTTGATGATAAAAAAACGTTGCGGCTTCTACAGCGTCATCTCTATGATCCGCTGGAAGAAAGACGATGGCGCATGGCCTGGCTTATCGGTAAGGTCTGTGCACGCGTTTCGACCCGGGATCCCGGACAGGTTTCAGAGCTTCTCCATCGACTTTTCGAGGCCTGCTCGGATTCGGCGGCCACCAACTGGGGAATGGTCGAGACCCTCGGTGCCGTTATTGCAGAGCGGCCCGATATTTTTGGAGCGTTTACTAAACATTTACTTAACTATCTGGGGGATGATTCAACCCAGACACAGGTTATCTGGGCACTCGGGGAAATTGCCGGATCGAGGCCTGATCTTATCAGAGATACCCCTTTCTTTAATCTGTTTCATTTCCTCAAACACCCAAAGGCTGAGGTGCGTGGCCATGTTGCCCGCCTGCTCGGCCGAATACAGGCGAAAGAGGCAGCCATACAGCTTATGGAGCTCTCTCATGACAAAGCACCCCTGGTGATTTGGGAGGATGGCGGATTTATTAAAACAGATGTTGCCGAACAAGCCGCCAAGGCCATAAAGGCGATTCACGGAGATAAAGAACATGAGTAAGCCGACAGCACTACAGAACATAAACGATATTTCCCGGTTGACGGACAATAAAGGGGAAGGTGGGGCCAAAGAGGCCGCCCAGGTTGAATATGAGCAGGGTAAAGCGTTACTTGAACGGAACGAAACCGGAGCTGCGGCCGTTGCTCTGCATAACGCTCTCCTTGGCTTTGAGGAAAGCAAAAACGAAAACGGTATGGCCAACGCCTCAAACCAGCTCGGTAATGTCTGCCTGAAACGCGGCGAGTATCAGAAAGCTCTTGCTCATTTTGAGAAAGCAGAGGAAATCTGTCGCAGACTGAATGATCCGATGAGCCTCGTCGCCCTGGCGAAGCAATTTATACTTGTCTACACTGAAATGGAGCAGTATAAGGAGGCAATTAAAAGGTGCCTTGAGCTGCTGGAGGTATATCAGGCCAACAATGATCCGAAAGGCACGGTCAATATCCTGGAGAGGATAGCTGAGATCTATATCAAATCCGGCCAGACGGCCAAAGCTGCCGATGCTTACCGAACCATTGCGTCTATCCATAAAAACTTTAAGCATAGAAAAACCGCAGTCGAGTTTCTAGAAAAGGCAGCAGAACTCGAAGGCGGTGTCTGATGCGGGATCGTAACTGAGCTGATGTTTACCGGAATTATAGAGGGAACAGGTAAACTCCTGCAGAAAAAGAGTCGGGGAGGAGGCCTGGTATTTCGCCTGATGACCGACTTTGAGTTGTCCGAGCCGCAAGAAGGTGAATCCGTAGCGGTAAATGGCAGCTGTCTGACGATTTATGACATTAAAGGAAGAAGTTTTTCCGTCGATATTTCTCCAGAGAGTGTTTCTCGGACAACTCTGGGAAACCTCGGTGTTGGTGATCGTGTCAACATGGAGAGAGCACTGAGAATGAGCGACAGGCTTGGTGGGCATATTGTTTCGGGTCACATTGATTGCACCGCTGCGGTTGTGGAAATCAAGACTATCGGCGATTTTACCATATTCAGCTTCTTGCTTGCCGAAAAGCTCAGTCGTTATATTATTGAAAAAGGATCCGTCACCATTGATGGTGTAAGTCTGACGGTTAATCAATGTGATCATGAGAGATTTTCCGTCTCCATCATCCCCCATACCCTGCAGACAACCACTCTTGGGTTGTTGAAAAAAGGGAGTAAGGTCAATATAGAAGTTGATATTATCGGAAAATATGTGGAAAAACTGATGGCAGCAAGGACCGCGGCAAAGCGGACCACCGGTACAGAGATGAGTACCGGTTTCTTGGCTGAGCATGGCTTTTTCTAATAATAAAGAATAAATACTTGTGTGAATGTTATGGCTGTGAGTCCGATTGAAGATGTAGTAGCAGATATTAAAGCCGGAAAAATGGTAATTCTGGTGGATGATGAGGATCGTGAAAATGAAGGCGATCTTTGCATGGCGGCTGAGGCTGTAACGCCTGAAGCCATTAATTTTATGGCCACTTATGGCCGTGGTCTCATATGTCTGACTTTGAGCCCGGATATAATTGAACAGCTCGATCTGCCCATGATGGTTTCGCAGAATCAATCTCCCTACGGTACTGGTTTTACAGTAAGTATAGAGGCACGGACAGGTGTTTCAACAGGTATTTCAGCCGCTGATCGTGCCCGGACCATTCAGGCTGCCGTTGCACCTGATGCCAAACCCTATGATATCATCAGTCCGGGACATATATTTCCGTTGAAGGCTCGAAAGGGTGGAGTGCTGGTCCGTACCGGTCAGACAGAAGGCTCTGTTGATCTGGCCCGTCTTGCCGGCGTGCGGACTGCCGGAGTAATCTGTGAAATTATGAATGACGACGGGACAATGGCAAGGATGCCGAACCTGGAAAAATTTGCTGAAGAGCATCAACTCAAAATTGCTACAATTGCTGATCTGGTGGCCTACAGGCTTCGTAAAGATGTACTGATTCAGCGGGCCGCGGAAGCGCGTATTCCTACGGAAGTGGCCGGCGAGTTTCAAGCGATTGTGTATACCAATGATGTTGATGATCACGAGCATCTTGCCCTGGTGAAAGGAGATATCAATCCGGAAGATAGGGTGCTGGTCCGGGTTCACTCGGAATGTCTCACCGGGGATGTTTTCGGTTCGTCCCGTTGCGACTGCGGTCTGCAGCTTGATGCAGCAATGAGGATGGTCGAACAGGAAGGCCGGGGCGTTATTTTGTATATGCGCCAGGAGGGCAGAGGAATAGGGCTTGTCAATAAGCTTCGAGCCTACAAACTCCAGGATGAAGAGCACATGGATACCGTTGAAGCCAATATAAAACTGGGTTTCAAGCCCGATTTGCGGAATTATGGCATCGGCGCCCAGATCCTGAGAGATCTTGGCGTTAAAAAGATGGCACTGCTTACCAATAATCCCAAAAAAATCATAGGGCTGGAGGGCTACGGTCTTGAGGTTGTTGCCAGGCTTCCCCTGGAGATGGCTGCCACGCTGGAAAACAAGGATTACCTCCTCTGCAAGCGTGACCGTATGGGGCATCTTATAGAGGTCGACGACAAGTAGTGTGGTCCCACAATTATTTTATGGAAAGGTGTATGTGATGGTGAATATGATAGAGGGAAATCTCAAGGCCGACGGCAGGAAATTTGCGATCGTGATAGCACGTTTCAACTCCTTCATCTCAGAAAAGCTGCTCGAGGGAGCAATAGACACCCTGACAAGATCCGGTGCTCTGCATGAGGATATCGATGTGGCCAGGGTTCCGGGTGCTTTCGAGATTCCTTTGATTGCAAAAAAATTTGCTGCTTCACAGAAATATGACGCAGTGATCTGCCTTGGTGTCGTTATCCGAGGAGCAACGCCTCATTTTGAGGTTGTTGTCAACGAGGTATCCAAAGGGTCGGCACAGGTCGGCCTTGAGACCGGTGTTCCAGTGCTCTTTGGGGTTCTGACCACCGAAACAATAGAGCAGGCGGTTGAACGGGCCGGCACCAAGGCCGGCAATAAGGGTGCTGAAGTTGCCGTTGCAGCAATTGAGATGGCCAACCTTGTCACTAATCTCAATTAAATTGTTTGTGCCGCCACTCAAGGCGGCTGAGACGAATCGTACAGGAGCAATGGCCGAGGTATACTACGGCAACGCTCCTTCTTCCTTTTTCGACGAACGTTCATGGGCACACGAAGAAAAGCACGCGAGGCTGCATTGCAGTTTCTTTTTCAGGACGATTTTCAGCGTATTCCACCAGAGGAAACGGAGAATCTGGAAGAAAGATTCATGGTTTTTTGCGAGCTGTATCAGGTGAACAGCAAAGCTAAAGAGTACACGCTGCAGATTATCAGACAGACAGTTGCGCACACGGAAAGGATTGATGAACTCATTCGCCTGTGCGCCAAAAACTGGAGATTGGAGCGTATTGCCTATACAGATCGCAATCTTTTGCGCATTGCCGTCTGTGAGATGCTCTACTCCGAGGATGTTCCCCATCAGGTTGCCATCAATGAGGCAGTTGAAATCGCCAAGCGCTATGGCACGATTGAATCACCCTCGTTTGTCAATGGTATTCTCGATGCTGTGCAGAAGCACATCCATGAGTAAGCTTCCTTTTCCACCGCCAGGCAACTGACGACTTGCATTTTTGTCTTTTTCTTATTACACCTGAGTGTTGTAGGCAGGCACATGCTCAGACCTTTCGACTGTGTATACCGGGAGTCTCCGGCAAGGCTGAGTTTGCACCCACGGACTGGGATACCCCTGATAATCGCTATCCTTTCCGTCCCTTTCCATCAGTTCATAGTCATCTCTCCAGAGTACGTTACTTCAGGGGAAGGATGATGAGGCAAACGCAGGAGTTCTAGCTACCATGGCACAGGCAAACAGTGCATCTCGCCCCAGTCTCAGACAGGAACTTGTTGCTGTTCTGGGTATATTTCTTGCTATTTTTCTTTTTTTAAGCCTTTTTTCGCACTCAATAGCTACCGGTGGCAACTGGTGTGGGGAAATAGGGCAGCTTATAGCTCAGTTTCTCCTGGGTTTTACCGGTCTGGGGGCGTATATGCTCGCCTTTCTGGTCCTGCTTCTCTCGCTGTTGTTTTTCAGTCCCAGCATGTCCTTTGAGAGATTGCCTCAGGTTACTCTTGGAATTACCTGTGCCGTTATCTCTTTTTGTGCGCTGTTATCTTCTCTGTCTCTCTATCAAGAGAATTTTGTCGAAACTGGTGGATTTCTCGGCAAATACGTCTTTTCACTGATGAGTTCAATTGTCGGCGGACCCGGCACCGTTCTGACCCTGGCCCTGCTCTTTCTTATTTCTCTCATGCTCTCCACCCAGTTTTCTCCTTACCGTCTTTTTGCGTTGCTTTGCCGCGTACTCCGAGGCATGTTCGGTTTTCTGTTTCGTCTGGTTTTCAAAAGAAAAAAGACCGCGGATGCTTCTTCCGGTCAGAAAACCAAAAGAGTGGCCGAGGTTGCGGAGCCGCGTCCTCTTGACAAACAGGGTGTTACGCCACTGCCGCAGCCTCTGCTCAAGGAGCAAGCGGCCACGATCGGAGAAAATTCCGACGAAGATTTTACTCTTGCCCCGGTGGCACGAGGTGATTGGAGGATTCCACCTCTGTCGCTGTTGAACAAAAGTGAGCAGATCAAGAAAGAAGTTGATAAAGAGACATACTACAAGGTCTCAAAAAAATTGGAGCAAAAGCTTAAAAACTTCGGGGTATCCGGTACCGTTGTGGGTATTTCGCCGGGTCCCGTCGTCACTACATATGAGTATTCTCCGGCGCCAGGGATAAAAATAAACAAAATTGCTTGTTTAGCCGATGATCTTGCTCTGGGCCTCAAGGCTCAATCTGTCCGGGTAGTAGGTTCTATACCGGGCAAGGCAGCTTTGGGCATAGAGATACCAAACGAAGACAGACAGATCGTTTATCTTCGGGATTTACTGACATCGGAGGTCTACCGGCAAAGCAGTAGTAAACTCACCATTGCCCTCGGTCTCGATGTAGTCGGCAATACGGCTCTGGCTGATCTTTCCAAAATGCCTCATCTTCTGATAGCCGGAGCGACCGGCGCCGGCAAAAGTGTTGCCATCAACACTATCATTGCCTCCATTCTTTTTAACGCTACACCGGAAGAAGTGCGCATTCTGATGGTTGATCCTAAACGTATTGAGCTTTCCGGCTATGAAGGTATCCCCCATCTGCTCCATCCCGTGGTTGTCGAGCCTAAGCTTGCTTCAAGGGCCCTTCTGTGGGCCGTACGCGAGATGGAGAGGCGCTATCGCAGGCTCGAGGAGGCCAAGGTAAAGGGTTTCCACAGCTATAATGAAACAGCTGCGGAAAAAATGCCCTATATCGTCATCATTGTTGATGAACTGGCCGATTTAATGATGGTGGCCTCGAAAGATGTGGAAGGGGCCATTGCACGTCTGGCGCAGATGGCCCGTGCGGCTGGAATTCATCTTATCCTGGCAACCCAGCGCCCTTCCGTCGATGTCCTGACCGGACTGATTAAAGCAAATTTTCCCACCCGTCTCTCTTTTAAGGTTTCTTCGAAGGTTGATTCGCGCACTATTCTCGATACATCCGGTGCCGAGCATCTGCTTGGAGCCGGAGATATGCTTTATCTTCCGCCGGGAAGCAGCGCGCTTAAACGAATTCATGGCGCATATATTTCTGAAAAAGAGACGGCTGCTCTCATTGAATTCTGGAAGAAACAGGGCGCGGCCACCTATGACGAGTCGGTTATCGAAGAGGTGGAAGGTGGAGGTGAGACTGAGGCGGACAATGGCGATGACATTGACGACAGATATGACGAAGCGGTGGCGCTGGTCTGCGAAGCCGGCGGTGCTTCTATCTCCATGGTACAGAGGCGTTTGCGGATCGGTTATAACAGAGCGGCAAGAATGATTGAAAGGATGGAAAAGGAAGGAATTGTCGGACCGGCTGATGGTTCTAAGCCGCGAGAAGTTCTTGTGCGACAAGACTATAACTGAGGCAATCTGTCTCTGTGTTGAATTTGCTTGACAATTTATGACTAACAAATTATAAGTCAGTTTTGAAAAATGAGTCGCCGTTCATTTTTTTACTGGGCCCGCAAGTGGTTTTTTTTGTGATGAAAAATCGGTTAGTTAATGACCTGCTGATCGTGGATAAAGATGTTGATGGCGAGGCTGTTTTTGAGTGGTATTATTAAATATGGTATTACTAAGTGTGTACAGGTTAAGTGGATCCTGCAAGGGCAGGGTCACAACAGTTAAAACTAACTGAGGAGGTAGTTTAATGCCAAGTTATGTAGATCCTGAAAAATGCGACGGTTGCAAGGGTGGAGACAAAACCGCATGCATGTACATCTGTCCCAACGATCTGATGGTTTTGAACGTTGAATCGATGTTGGCTTACAATCAGGAGCCCGACGCATGCTGGGAATGTTATTCCTGTGTTAAAATTTGTCCGCAGGGTGCAATTTTTGTACGTGGATACGATGACTTCGTGCCAATGGGCGGTCAAGTTCATCCAATGCGATCTTCTGATTCCATTATGTGGACGGTCAAGTTCCGCAATGGCGCGATGAAACGTTTCAAATTTCCTATTCGGACAACCGCTGAGGGTGCTGCGAATGGTTATGTAGGTGAGAAAGGCGCAAACCTTGATGACGAATGTCTGCTTCTCGAAGCTGATCTTCCAACCCCTAAGTAAGGCTGCTACGAAAGGCCGAACCGGGTAAGTGTCTAGAGGAGGGCTTCGCTCTTGCAGAAAAACTGCAGGTAATTGCTCTCTTGGACACAGAGAGGGAATAATCGTAAACCAAATCTTTATGATATAATGAGGAGATTTAAATATGGCATTACCAAATAAACCGAAAGGTGAATTGAAGGCCGTAGTGAATCCGGAAGTCGTTGAGCAGGACGTAGACGTTCTTATCATCGGCGGCGGTATGGCTGCGTGTGGCACTGCTTTTGAAATCAAGAAGTGGGCACCTGAAGATCTGAAAATCGTTCTTGTCGATAAAGCATCACTTGAGCGTTCCGGTGCTGTTGCCCAGGGTCTTTCAGCTATCAACACCTATATTGGTGAGAATCCTATCGAGAGCTATGTGAAAATGGTTCGTAACGATCTTATGGGCGTTGTCCGTGAAGATCTTATTTACGACTGTGGCCGTCACGTTGATGAGTCCGTTAAGCTTTTTGAAGAATGGGGTCTGCCCATTTGGAAAAAAGACGCCGACGGCGAGAACCTCGACGGTGCCAAGCCCGCGCCAACCCTGCGTGAGGGAGGAACTCCCGTACGTACAGGAAAATGGCAGATCATGATCAATGGTGAGTCTTACAAGTGTATCGTTGCAGAGCCTGCGGCCACTGCACTGGGTGCCGACAATATTATTGAGCGTGTATTCATCGTCAAGTTGTTGCTTGACAAGAACAAGCCAAACCAGATAGCCGGTGCTGCAGGATTCTCCACACGTGAAAATAAAGTTTTTGTTTTCCGTTGCAAGACAGCCTTGGTAGCTTGTGGTGGTGCGGTTAATATTTTCCGTCCGCGTTCTACCGGTGAAGGAAAAGGCCGTGCCTGGTATCCGGTATGGAATGCCGGTTCCACCTACACACTGGCAGCTCAGGTCGGTGCAACCCTGACCATGATGGAAAACCGTTTTACCCCAGCCCGTTTCAAAGATGGCTACGGTCCTGTCGGTGCATGGTTCCTTCTTTTCAAAGCCAAAGTTTCCAACGGCCTTGGTGAGTTTTATGCCAACAGCGATTCAGTAAAAGACGAGCTTGGCAAATTCATGCCCTATGGAGCATCAGCAGTTACTCCCACCTGTCTGCGTAACCACCTTATGATCAATGAGCTCAAGGCTGGACGTGGACCGATCTACATGGCTACCGACGTCGCCTTGAATGCCTTCCTGGATGATCGTAAAGCCGCCGGCATGGATGAGAAGTCCTTGAAGAAGTTCTGGAAACATCTTGAGTCTGAAGCATGGGAAGACTTCCTTGATATGTCCGTTGGTCAGGCAGGTCTGTGGGCCGGTATGAACATCGAGCCTGAAAAAATTGGTTCTGAGATTATGCCGACCGAACCATACATGCTCGGATCTCACTCAGGCTGTTGTGGTATCTGGACCTCAGGTCCGGAAGAAGACTGGGTACCGGATGTTAAAAATGATTCCCGTTCTCACAAGTACAAGTGGGGCTATAACCGTATGACCACCGTTGACGGTCTCTTTACCGCAGGCGACGGTGTTGGTGCTTCCGGTCACAAGTTCTCCTCCGGTTCTCATGCTGAAGGACGTATTTGTGCTAAGCAGATGGTGAAGTTCTGTCGTGACAATGCCGATTTCAAACCTGAACTGAAGCAGACCGCGCAGGAACTCGCTGACGAGATCTACGCTCCGGTTAAGCGTTATCATGAGTTTGTCGGCGCTTCCACTGCTGCAGATGTCAATCCAAACTACTGCAAACCAGCCGGTTTGATGATGCGTCTCATGAAAGCAACCGATGAGTATGGTGGTGGTGTGGCAACATACTACATGACCTCAGGAAAACTGCTCAACATCTGTCTGGATCTTCTCAAGCTCCTTCGTGAAGATGCCGGGAAAATGGCGGCCGGTGACCTGCATGAGCTTCTCCGCTGCTGGGAGAATTACCACCGCATCTGGTGTGTTGAGACCCATATCCGTCACATCGAATTCCGTAAGGAATCTCGCTACCCAGGTTTCTACTACAGGTCCGATTATCCCACCTGTGATGACGAAAACTGGAAGTGTTTTGTTAACTCAACCTTCAACCCGGAAACAGAAGAGTGGAAGTGTGAAAAGGTTGAATGTCTGAACATCATTGAGACCGAGCCCTGGTTATAATGTTTCGGTTTTAACTGCATGATGTTATAAGAAAAATCTCCAGGAGCCAATGGCTCCTGGAGATTTTTTCTATGGTCGGTGTTAGCTTATCTGAGATTGCGAGTATCACTATCGGCGTAATCTGATATAAGCCAACCCCGCCGGCAAAGACATATGAGTGGTCTTTTAGGCGAGCAGTGTCCCAGGCGTTCTGGAATGAATTATTGCAAAGGAACTTCAAGGGCGCCACATAATCGGCTATTGATTGCCTCAAGAATTATTCAGTTCTGAGGAGTAGTTCCAGAATTGATATTACCCCTTGATAGTCCTCAACGGGTTCGCGTGTATTTCAATATCAATTGTTAATATTTTAAGAGCAACAATGGAGGAAAGTATGACTGACGAGCAAGGCACCTCGGGTGCAGTTTTGGTCGTAGGCGGTGGTATCAGTGGGCTCACCGCAGCCCTTGAAGCCGCAGAAGTCGGAAATGATGTGTTTCTGATTGAGAAGAACGCATATTTTGGTGGTCGGGTTGCCCAGCTTAATCAGTATTTTCCTAAGCTGTGTCCCCCAAGCTGTGGGCTTGAGATCAATTTCCGTCGTATCAAAGATAACCGTAAGATCAGGACCTATACCATGACCACCGTTAAATCGGTCAGCGGTACGCCTGGTAACTTTGAGGTTACTTTGGAGATAGCTCCACGTTATGTCAACAGCAACTGCACCGCCTGCGGTGAATGCGCTGCGGCGTGTACCGACCAGATTGCCAATGAGTTCAATTTTGGCATGAACAAAACAACTGCGGCATATTTGCCCCATGAAATGGCCTTCCCGCGTCGTTATGTCATCAAAAAGGACGCACTTTCATCTCAGGGTGCCGAAGCGGTAAAAGCAGCATGCAAATATAATGCGGTAGATCTGGATATGAAGTCTCAGACAGTCACCATCAATGTCGGTTCTATCGTATGGGCCACCGGATGGGTTCCCTATGAGCCTACCAAGATGGATACTCTCAAGTATGGTCAATCTCACGCTATCGTAACCAATATGGAAATTGAGCGTATGGCCTCTCCCGGCGGTCCAACCGGAGGAGCTATAGTACGGCCTGGTGACAACAAAGAGATTGAATCCATTGCTTTTGTGCAGTGTGCCGGTTCGCGAGACGAAAATCATCTGGAATACTGTTCTCACATCTGTTGCATGGCAACTTTCAAGCAAATGACCTATGTGAGGGAAAGGTATCCTGAAGCGAAGATCTACGTGTTTTACATAGACCTTCGTACTCCAGGGAAATACGAGAAGTTCAGAGCGAAACTGATGGCGGATGAAAATGCCACCTTCATTAAAGGCAAAGTTGCTGAGATAGTGGTTGAAGCTGATGGCGGTGTCACCGTTGTCGCTGAAAACGCTGTCACCGGCACCAAGGCTCATCAGAAGGTGGACATGGCTGTTCTTGCGACCGGAATGCAGCCTTCGCTGGCAGTTGATGGTGCTCCTGTAGATCTGCAGATGGATAGCAGCGGTTTTGTAATTACTGAAGTCGAAAAAGGTATGATAGCGGCAGGATGTGCCAAGAAAGCCGCTGATGTCGTCACCACAAACCAATCATCCACTGCAGCTGCCTTAAAGGCAATTCAGGTATCCAGGAGGTAGAGATAATGGATAAAAAATATAGCGCATACTTATGCTCAGGTTGTGGCATCGGCGATGCACTCGATATGGAAGCCCTCGCTGAAGTTGTTACCGGTGAAATGTCCATGGAGTGCAAGACGGGAGATTGCCTTTGTGGACCAGAGGGTCGCGCCCTGATAGAAAAAGACATGAAGGACAACGGTGTCAACACGTTTGTTATAGCGGCGTGTTCTCCCAGGGTTATGCAGAAAGAGTTCGACTTCGGAGAGGGAACCATCACCACTCGGGCCAACTTGCGTGAGCAGGTCGTCTGGGCAGAAGGGAAGCCTGCTGAAGGTGAAGAGCCTCACGCCGAAGCTGCCGCGTTTCTTAATGAGACGGCTCAGGATTATGTGCGAATGGCTTGCACTCGAGCAAAGAAAACAAGTCTTCCGGAACCATACTTCCTTGAAGAGGGTACCAATAAGAAGATTATGGTCATGGGTGGAGGTGTTGCCGGTCTCACCGCTGCCCTTGAGGCAGCCAAAGCCGGCTATGATGTAACCATTATAGAAAAAGAAGCGGTTCTTGGCGGTAAAGCTCTTGGATGGCGCCAATCTTTTCCAAGTAAAGCGCCATGGACAGATCTGGAAGATAATCCGGTTGAGGCACTAGTAGCCGAGGTAAACGGTAATGATAAAATTACCGTGAAAACGGAAACCATGGTTGCTCGTATTGCCGGTTCACCGGGAAGTTTTCGCGTATCCCTGAAGAAGACTGGTGAGCGGAACGAATGGGATGCTCCTGCTAAAGTGACGGTTGAAGAGCAAGAAAAAATTGAAAAAGGGGAAATGGAGGACCCCAACGAAGGCTGGCAGAAATATGTCGCCGTCGACCCAAATGCAGAAACGTTTGGAGCAGTTGTGCTGGCAACCGGCTGGAAACCCGCTGATGTTTCCCGATTTGAGCATCTCGGACATGGTACTGCGAAGAATGTTGTTACTAATGCGGAGTTTGAGAAGCTGGCCAAAGAAGGAAAAGTTCCTGCCAATGTGGCGTTTATCATGAGTCCTGGTGGGGCCGACAATGATGAAGATTTTCCTTATTGTAACTCTGTAACTTCGATGGTGGCCCTGAAGCAGGCACAATATGTATGCCGGGACAATGCTGACGGTAGAGCATATATCCTGTATCAGCATATGCGCACTCCCGGACACATGGAACTGTTTTATAAAAAGACGCAGTTGAATGACGGCATTTTCATGACCAAGGGAAATGTCATGAAGGTTGAGGAAGCCGGAGGGAAGCTGTCGGTCAAGGTTGAGGATACTCTGCTTGGTGACGACCTCGAACTCGATGTCGACATGGTTGTTCTGGCAGCCGGCATGGAGCCCACCACACTTCATGAACATTCTATAAACCTGGCCTATCGCCAAGGTCCCCGCCTGCCCGATCTTGATCTTTTTGACGGCTATGCTGATTCTCACTTCATCTGTTTTCCTTATGAAACCAGACGAACCGGAGTCTACTCTTGTGGTGGTGTCAGAAAAGCGGCCACCATGGATGAGACTGTCGATGATGCGACAGGTGCTGCTCTGAAGGCGATTCAGTGTCTTGAGTCTACCGACAGAGGAGTCTCGGTTCATCCACGTTCAGGTGATGCCACGTACCCGGAATTTTTCATGCAGCGATGTACCCAGTGCAAACGTTGTACGGAAGAATGTCCTTTTGGTGCGCTTGATGATGATGACAAAGGCACGCCACTTCCCAATCCGACTAGATGTCGTCGTTGCGGGACATGTATGGGCGCCTGTCCTGAGCGAATCATAGGATTTAAAGATTATAACATCGATCTTATTGGATCTATGATCAAGTCGATCGAAGTACCTGAAGACGACGATGACAGATTGAGGATACTGGTGCTGGTCTGTGAAAATGATGCGTATCCCGCTCTCGACATGGCTGGTATGAAGAGACATAAGCTTAACCATATGGTTCGATTTATCCCTGTCCGCTGTCTCGGTTCCGTCAATATGGCCTGGATCAGAGATGCGATGTCGGCCGGTATGGACGGTGCAATGCTTCTTGGCTGTACATATGGTGATGACTATCAGTGTCACTTCGTCAAAGGCTCAGAAATCGCCAACAAACGTATGGAAAATATCGGTGATACCCTTTCAACACTCGGTCTTGAATCCGAGCGGGTTGTTGCAGAGCAAGTTGCCATAACCGATTACAACAAGATTCCTAAACTATTGGAAGATTTTGTAGAAGATATTGTAGAGATGGGACCCAACCCATTCAAAGGCTTCTAGAGCCCGTTTTATCATCCTCTGCAGTGGCGCATGTCGTCACTGCAGTTGCAGACCGAAAGTGGTCACTATGAATGATGATTTCTTCTAGATACTAAAACAGAGAGGAAAAAATGAATGTTCAACCAGATGTAGAATTTATAAAATACCTCAAAGGTGTCGGCGGCGATACTGTAAAGAAATGCTATCAGTGTGCGACATGCTCTGTGGTTTGTCCTCTTTCAGGTGACCAGAAACCTTTTCCTCGTAAAGAGATGATATGGTCTCAGTGGGGAATGAAAGAAAACTTACTTGCCGACCCGGATGTTTTCCTTTGTCACCAGTGTGGCGATTGTACCGAAAACTGCCCTCGTGGTGCCAAGCCGGCTGAAGTTTTAGGTGCTATCCGCGCCTATGCCTATAACTTTTATGCCTGGCCCCGAGGATTGGCGACTCTTGCCTCGAGCATTAAAGGACTACCGATGCTGATCGGCATTCCCGCGGTCATTATTTTTGTGATGTGGTTTTTATCGGGCGGTCTGATGGATAACTGGAACGCCAATTTTCAGGCGGGTTACGGCTATCAAAGAATGTTCGGTCACTGGGACTTTCACTGGTATGCCAAAAACATATTCTTTATAGTTGCTTTCATGGTGCCGGCTGCCGGACTGGCCGTTTTTGCCGCCTATAAAGGTATCACCAATTTGTGGAAGGCCATGTCGGCCCAGTATGACCTCAACCGGGAGTATCGGCCTTCGGTTGTTCAATTTGTACAACAGTTCTTATGGCCGTCAATTGTTGAGATGCTCAGCCATAAGCGATTTGAGGAGTGTACTGTCAATACCGACCGAGCTAAAGGGCATAAACCGCTGGTCTTTGCCTTTATCGGGCTCTTTATTGTGACATGCTGGTCACTGTTCGCTAATGATATACTAGGGTTGTTCTGGCCTCGGTTCCATGGTCCCATGACCTTTTGGAATCCTGTAAAACTGCTGGCTAACGTTTCAGCCATTGCCCTTTTATATGGCATGTGGATACTGTGGACTGCTCGTTCTGAAAAAGAGAAACAGTCCGGCATCGAAGGGAACTTTTATGACTGGTTCCTCATCTGGGAGATTATGGCAGTCGGTGTAACCGGACTCCTTGCAGAGGTCTGCCGCTGGGCCGGACTCGCAACCATAGGACATATTGTCTATTATCTCCATCTTGTCAGTGTTATGATGTTGTTTCTGTATATGCCTTATACAAAGTTTGCCCATATGGTTTACAGAACGTTTGCCATGTCATTTGAAAAGTATCGCGAGTCTGCTTTTGCCAAAGGTACTGCTGAATAAGTTGTATTTTTCCAAAACCCGAGAAGGACCGGAGTTTGCTCCGGTCCTTTTTTTTTGCTCAATGATACGATTTCCAGAGCAGTTTTTTGGAAAAATCTGAGAATAAGCTGTCGCTGCCTTTTTGGGTCGGCAGAGAATTTTAGAGAGATGATAAAAAAAATATTGCGTTCTCTTTGCAAACTCAGTACAATCTCTAGTTTTGTAAGCTGGCGTAGCTCAATTGGCAGAGCAGCTGATTTGTAATCAGCAGGTTGCGGGTTCAAGTCCCATCGCCAGCTCCAGAAAAAAAAGCTTTACAAAGTGTTTTTGAGAGGTTAATAAGCAGCTTCTTTTTTGCTGTTTCATAATGGAGGGGTTCCCGAGCGGTCAAAGGGAACAGACTGTAAATCTGTCGGCCAAGCCTTCGGAGGTTCGAATCCTCCCCCCTCCACCATCTCTTTCTTCACTTTGTTCAGATATTCATCAGGGCGGGAATAGCTCAATTGGTAGAGCATCAGCCTTCCAAGCTGAGGGTCGCGAGTTCGAGTCTCGTTTCCCGCTCCATTTTTTTGCATGTATAATGGTGCCCACGTAGCTCAGATGGTAGAGCGCATCCTTGGTAAGGATGAGGTCACCGGTTCAATTCCGGTCGTGGGCTCCACAGGCAGATACACATAACCTGAATAAATTATTAAGGCCTGAGGAGACAAAACAATGTCAAAGGAAAAATTTCAAAGGACTAAACCACATGTCAATGTAGGAACTGTTGGTCACATCGATCATGGTAAAACCACTTTGACAGCAGCGATCACTCGGGTGTTGTCTACAAAAGGTCAGGCGAAATTCACTGACTTCAGCGAGATTGATAAAGCGCCGGAAGAGAAAGAACGCGGTATCACCATTGCCACGGCGCATGTTGAGTATGAGACGGTCAAGCGTCATTATGCCCATGTCGATTGTCCCGGCCACGCCGACTACATCAAAAACATGATCACCGGAGCGGCGCAGATGGATGGTGCGATTCTGGTGGTTGCGGCAACAGACGGCGCCATGCCCCAGACCCGCGAGCATATTCTGCTTGCCCGTCAGGTAGGTGTTCCTGCAATCGTTGTCTTCCTCAACAAATGTGACATGGTTGATGACGAAGAGCTGATAGAGCTAGTGGAGATGGAGCTTCGTGAGTTGCTGGACAACTATGAATTTCCAGGAGATGACATTCCAATAGTGCAGGGATCTGCCTTGAAAGCCTTGGAGAATCCGGAAGATGAAGAGGCGACCAAATGCATCTGGGAGCTCATGGATGCGGTGGACTCGTATATACCGGAACCGGAGCGTGACATAGCGAAACCGTTTTTGATGCCGGTGGAAGATGTTTTTTCCATATCAGGCCGCGGCACGGTTGCCACGGGTAGAATAGAGCGTGGTGTTATCAAGGTTGGCGAGGAAGTGGAGATAGTCGGTATTCGTAAAACCCATAAGACCACCTGCACTGGTGTTGAGATGTTTCGCAAGCTTTTAGACGAAGGTCAGGCCGGTGATAATATCGGTGCTCTTCTGCGTGGTGTCAAACGTGATGAGATCGAGCGTGGCCAGGTACTAGCCAAGCCTGGTTCCATTACGCCGCATACGCAGTTCAAGGCGGAGTGCTATATCCTCGGTAAGGAAGAGGGCGGTCGTCATACTCCGTTTTTTAATGGATATCGGCCGCAGTTCTATTTCCGAACAACGGATGTTACAGGTATTGTAACGCTTCCCGATGGTGTTGAAATGGTAATGCCTGGCGATAATGTATCCGTAACGGCAGAACTGATCACTCCGATCGCGATGGATGCGGGGCTGCGATTTGCCATCCGTGAGGGTGGACGTACCGTAGGTGCCGGCGTTATCAGTGAAATTGTTCAGTAATAATTGCAAGGCAGGTAATCTTTACCCTGCCTCCTTGCCGTTTGCAGGGAGGCCGGGTTCTTTTTTTATAGGGACGTGAACGTAATGAGAGATATCATCACTCTTGCTTGTGGTACGTGTAAACGTCGTAATTACACGACCACGAAGAATAAGAGAAACACACCCAACAAACTGGAATTAAAAAAATACTGTCCGTTTTGCAAGACGCACCTTCCGCACAAAGAAACGAAGTAGAGATTGTGCAGGCCAGTAACTCTAATTGGTAGAGTGCCGGACTCCAAATCCGGAAGTTGGGGGTTCGAATCCCTCCTGGCCTGCCATGCTGACTAATTGGAACAGCTTTGCTTCTTCGAAGTGGTACGGAAGATATACAGCTCATGCTGGTAAATGAAGCCAACATAGATACCTTTACACAATCGTTTCTTGCAAACTGAGATTGAAATTTCCCAGGCACAAACTACGAGGATTGGCAACGAGTATGGCAACGAAAGAGAAACCAAAAAAAAGCGCTGTTGTAAAAGCCGATACACCATCTCCATACTCTCCGTCTCAAATCAAGAAGTTTATCAAAGAGGTACAGGTAGAATTCTCAAAGATTGTATGGCCTGACAAAAAGGTCACAATGGGACTCACTGGAATAGTTGTGGTGCTTACCGTGGTGGTTGCCATCTATCTTGGTTCTATTGATTTGATTCTTGGTAAACTGGTTTCCTATCTGCTGCGATAAAGCTGAACTGAAAAGCGTTACAATGATGCTGCGTGATATTGCTTTTTATGCATTATAAAAAACTCAGGCTGGGGAAACGTTAAAGATGGCAAGACAATGGTACATACTTCAGGTTCACTCCGGTTTTGAAGATAAAGTTAAAGCGACTCTCGAAGAGCGAATCCGTCGGGACGGACTGGAAGAATATTTCGGCGAAGTTTTAGTTCCTACCGAACAGGTCGTCGAAATGATAAAAGGTTCCAGGAAGACATCTTCCAGACGGTTTTTTCCAGGATACATGCTTGTCAGTATGGATCTCAATGACACAACATGGCATACCATTCATGAAAATATGCCTCGCGTCATAGGATTTGTCGGAGATGATAAAGACCCTATACCGCTTTCAGATGAAGATGCCGGTAAGATAATCGGGCGTATTCAGGACGGGTCGGAGCGGCCACGGCCCAAAGTGATTTTTGATATAGGAGAGGTTGTTCGGGTTATCGACGGGCCTTTTGCCAACTTTCAGGGCGTTGTAGACGAGGTTTTTCCTGAAAAAGGAAGAGTGCGGGTAATGGTTTCAATCTTTGGAAGAGAAACACCGGTTGAGCTGGAATTCGTCCAGGTTTCAAATACGTAGGTTTACAATAGAACGAATTGCGTTTATTCGGGAAAATGTCTGTTCGGGGAAACTCCCCGGCAGAAATTTTTGTTTTTAACAAGTTGATAGTTGGGGTGAATAATGGCCAAAAAAGTAACGGCATATATAAAACTACAGATTCCAGCGGGGAAAGCCAACCCTTCACCGCCTGTTGGTCCTGCTCTCGGTCAGCACGGTGTCAATATTATGGAATTCTGCAAACAATTTAATGCGAAAACCCAATCAATGGGTGACACCATTGTGCCGGTGGTTATTACCGTTTTTCAGGACAGGTCCTTCAGTTATATAACGAAGACACCTCCTGCCTCGGTTTTATTGCTTAAAGCAGCCGGTATCAGTAAAGGTTCAGGCAATCCGAAGCTGGAGCGGGTTGCAGAGATAAAACGGGCAAAAATTCGTGAGATTGCAGAGATAAAAATGGTTGATCTTAACGCCTATGATCTCGAAAGTGCCATGAAGATTATTGAAGGTACCGCCAGAAGCGCCGGCATTACCATTAAAGATTAATACAATTTAATTTACTACTCGGAAGGCCTTAATTGGTCCTTGACCCATAGTAGGAGGCTGATATGCCGAAACACGGAAAAAAATACAGAAAACTGCTTGAATCGATAGATAAGACAAAAACGTATTCCCTCGAAGATGGTATCGACAATGCACTAAAGTGTGCTTATGCTGGTTTTGATGAAACATTTGATGTTGCCGTAAAATTAGGGGTTGACCCGCGTCACGCCGATCAAATGATCCGATCTTCAGTGGTCTTACCTCACGGAACCGGCAAGGAAACCAGGGTGCTTGTTTTTGCAAAAGGTGAAAAAGAAACAGAGGCCAAAGAGGCTGGTGCTGATTATGTCGGATCCGACGATCTTGTCGAGAAGATTCAAGGCGGCTGGCTGGAATTTGACAAAACTGTTGCAACGCCCGATATGATGGGAACTGTAGGAAAGATTGGTAGAATTCTCGGACCGAGAAATCTGATGCCCAATGCAAAACTGGGTACGGTTACCTTTGACGTCGCCAATATAGTATCTGAAATTAAATCAGGAAAAGTTGATTTTCGCGTTGATAAAGCAGGTATTGTACATGCGGGTGTAGGTAAAGCATCTTTTGGTAAAGAAAAAGTTTATGAAAATATTTTAGCTTTTATCGGCAGGTTAATCCAACTCAAGCCTAGTTCGAGTAAAGGTATATATATACGAGGAATCTCCGTTTCAACTACCATGAGTCCCGGTTTCAAAGTTGATCCGGTCGATGTACGAGCCATATTGAAATAATGTAGAAGAGGTTCTGCGTCCGCCGGGGCGCAGTTGAGAGTCGAAGACAGCAGGTACTCAACGGTTTAATTGGCCAAAGGCCACCTGCCGAGACGGTTTACACCCTCACGTCCTGAAAAGGAATGATTTTTGTTAGAGATATTTACGCTTTTACGTTTTTTGTAAAAATCTTGGCAAGATCCGTGAGTAGCAGTACTCGCCATTTGTGAACCACGTAGTCTTGATGTAACTGCTGTATTAAACGACATTAATCTAAACGTAGGAGGAGTGCTTTGAATCGTGAAGAGAAAGCAGCAATAGTCTCTGAACTGAACAAATCCTTCAGCAAATCTAAATTGTCTGTAGTCGCAGATTATCGCGGCTTGACTGTGTCCCAGTTACAGAAAATTCGGATTGAACTGAGGAATTGTAATTCAGAGATTCGTGTTGCCAAAAACACTCTCCTTAAAAGAGCGGTTACCGAGACAGAGAGCGAAGTTCTCAGTGATGACTTTACTGGGACTACAGCCGTAGTAACGGCCTATGATGATCCTGTCGGACCTGCAAAGGCATTAGCAAAATTTGCAGAAGACCATGATAAATTCATTATCAGGTCAGCCGTTCTTGAAGGGGAAAAGTTGGGACCAGCGGAGCTTATTGCTCTCTCAAAGCTACCGACCAAAGAAGTTTTACTTGGTCAGTTGCTTTCCGTTCTCAACGGAGTGCCAACAGGTCTTGTTCAGGTTCTCTGTGGAGTTCCACGAACATTTCTGTATGGCTTGCAGGCTCTCAAGGATCAGAAAGAACAGGTTGAAAATTAAAAGACCTGGCCGGTACCAATAAATTTATAAAATAAAGAGGTAGAAAAAATGGCTGTAACAAAAGAAGATGTGATTGATTTCATTGCGAATATGTCTGTGCTTGAGCTTTCAGAGCTCATCAAAGAGTTTGAAGAAAAGTTCGGCGTATCCGCAGCTGCTCCTGTTGCCGTAGCGGCTGCTGGAGCTGCTCCTGCTGAAGGAGCTGCTGTTGAAGAGCAAACAGAGTTTGATGTCATTCTCGCCGGCGCCGGTGACCAGAAGATCAAAGTTATCAAAGAAGTTCGCGCTATCACAAGCCTTGGGCTTAAAGAAGCCAAAGCACTTGTCGAAGATGCACCCCAACCTTTGAAAGAAGGTGTTACTAAAGAAGAAGCCGAAGAAATCAAAGGCAAAATTGAAGCCGTCGGTGGTGTCGTCGAGATCAAATAGTCCAACCGCACATTGGGCATTGTTCCTATCAATGCTCGTCTGTTTTTGGAAGCACGCTACGGGCTTTGCCGCGTAGCGTGTCGTATTTCTGGAACTAGAACAATTATTTTCCCACCTAACCAGCTAAAACATCACACATTATACCGCTTTCAGGTCTTATTGTGTATATACCAAAACGATCTATAGGCACCCTCGAGGACGATTTATGGAACGAATTAGAAAGAAATTTGCCACTGTGGAAAATATCATTGAGGTCCCCCATCTGATATCAATGCAGAGGAAATCCTACGAGAAATTTTTGCAAATGGACCGTGAGCCGGAGGATCGCGAGGATTACGGCCTTCAGGCAATCTTAAAAAATGTCTTTCCCATTAATGATTTTAACGGGATGTGCTCTCTTGAGTATGTCAAATATAAGTTCGGTGAGCCGAAATACACAGTTGAAGAATGTGTCCAACGCGGCATGACCTTCGATATCCCGTTAAAAATAGTCGTCCGCCTGATCACCTTTGATGTTGATGAGGACACCGGAGTACAGACTATTCGTGATATTAAAGAACAGGAGGTCTATCTCGGAGCATTGCCATTAATGTCTCGAGATGGCGTTTTTGTTATAAATGGCACGGAAAGAGTTATTGTCTCCCAGTTACAGCGTTCTCCCGGACTTTTTTACACCCATGATAACGGCAAGAGCCATGCCAGCGGTAAGCTTCTCTATTCAGCCCGGATTATTCCGGTGCGGGGCTCATGGATAGATCTGGAGTTTGATATTAAAGATGTTCTCCATGTTCGGATCGACAGAAGACGAAAGTTTCCTGTCACCACTCTCCTCAAGGCAATTGGTTACAATAGCTCAGAATTGTTGGAAGAATTTTATCTCATTAACGAAATTCTTCTTGGTAAGGATGAGTATAAAATCCGCTTCAATGCCAAGACTGCCGTCGGTCAGCGCTTAGAATTTGATGTAGTTAATCCGGACGATGGCGAAGTTCTTGGCAAGAAAGGGAAAAAAATCAGCAAAGTTCTTTGCAAGAAAATTGAGACATCAAGTATTGAATTTCTGCAAATATCCCGTGACGAGATCCTGGGCAAATATCTTTCTCAGGATATCGTCAATCCAGGAACTGATGAAATTATGTTTCTGGCGAATACCGAGATTACCGAGACAGTACTGGAATCCATTCAAGAAGCTGGAATTACAAGCATAAAAGTATTGTATATCGATGGTGTCTATTTCTCCGATGCCTTTCGCAAGACATTGGCTCTAGATAAAGTTGGTTCTTCAGAAGAAGCCCTTCTCGAGATTTACAGAAGGCTTCGCCCATCCAGTCCGCCAACGTTGGAAGTGGCGCAGACCTTTTTCGATAATTTGTTCTTTAATCAGGATTTGTACGACCTCTCCGAGGTTGGGCGTTATAAAATTAATGCCAGGTTAAATCTTGATATAGATATCAGCATGAAGGCATTGACTAAAGTTGATATTGTCGAGTCAATTAAATATCTGGTTCGTTTGAAGGACAGTCAGGGCGGTGTTGATGATATTGACCATTTAGGCAACAGACGGGTACGTACAGTTGGAGAATTGATTGAGAATCAGTATCGCATGGGACTGGTCAGGATGGAACGTGCCATCAAGGAACGTATGACCCTGCAGGATGTCGAAACCCTGATGCCGCACGACCTTGTCAATCCCAAACCGATCTCAGCTGCCATAAAAGAGTTTTTTGGTACATCCCAGCTGTCGCAGTTCATGGACCAGACCAATCCTCTTTCTGAAGTAACGCATAAAAGGCGTCTCAGCGCTCTCGGACCCGGTGGATTATCACGTGAGCGCGCCGGGTTTGAAGTGCGGGATGTGCATCCCACCCATTATGGACGTATATGTCCTGTTGAGACCCCTGAAGGACCGAATATCGGCTTGATTGTCTCTCTGGCCACCTATGCCAGGGTGAATCCATATGGTTTCGTCGAAACTCCTTATCGTAAGGTAGAAAACAGGGTGGTTACTGACAAAGTTGAATATTTCAGCGCCTTGCAGGAGAAAAATCATATTATCGCTCCTGCATCGGTTCCACTTGATGATAACCATGCAATTATCCCTGATACCTTGATTGCACGGGAGGAGGGAGAGGTTGTTACGGCCCTGAGTGATACTGTCACCTATATGGATATAGCGCCAAACCAGCTGATCAGTGTTGCTGCATCACTTGTACCTTTTCTCGAAAACGACGATGCCAACCGTGCTCTGATGGGATCCAACATGCAGAGACAGGCTGTACCTCTTCTGAAAACCGCCGCTCCTCTTGTCGGTACCGGGATGGAAAAATATGTAGCTCGGGATTCAGGAGCGTGCCTGTTGGCAGGTGGAGAAGGTGTTGTTGAAGAAGCCGATTCAAACCGGGTTGTCGTCCGCTATGATCAGCCTGGAACCGATGGCTACGATACGGGAATTGCCGTGTATCGTCTGGAGAAGTACAAGAAATCAAATCAGAATACTTGTTTTAACCAGGTTCCCTTGGTGCTGCCGGGACAGAAGGTGACAAAAGGAACCATACTCGCCGATGGTCCTTCGTGTGATCAAGGTGAGCTGGCAATCGGCAAGAATATCACTATCGCCTTTATGCCATGGAGGGGATATAACTTTGAGGACTCCATACTTGTCAATGAGAGACTGCTCAAGGAGGACACCTTCACTTCTGTCCATATCGAGGTTTTTGAAACCATGGCGCGGGATACCAAACTCGGCAAAGAAGAGATTACCCGTGATATTCCCAATGTCAGCGAAGAAACTCTCCGAAACCTAGATGATTCCGGAATTGTAAGAATTGGTGCGGAAGTTGGGGCAGGGGATACTCTGGTAGGAAAAGTAACGCCGAAAGGTGAAACCGTTCTTTCCCCCGAGGAAAAACTTCTCCGAGCCATTTTTGGCGAAAAAGCCCAGGATGTTAAAGATTCTTCACTTCGTGTTCCACCGGGCGTTGAGGGTGTGGTTATTGATGCCAAGGTGTTCTCTCGCAAGGGTGTAGATAAAGATGAGCGCTCTTTAATTATAGAAGAGATGGACATAGAGCGCATTAATCAGGATAAGCTTGATGAGCTTGCCAGCCTCAAGCGTGGGGTCTGCCTCGAAGTTGGCGATATAATGAATGGCCGGACAGCCAAACATGATATCATCGGTAAAGACGGCAGCGTACTTGTAAAACTTGGAAAGAAGATCGATGGAGCACTGGCTGCTCAGGTGGGCTTCCGGGACCTGAGCAATGTCGATTTTTCTGAAAAGAACAAATATACTGAGCAGATAGATGCAATTTATCAGCGATATGAAAAACAATCCCAGCTTATAAGCGCCAGATACGACGGCATCATCGAACGACTGCAGAAAGGGGACGATCTTCCTCCTGGTGTGGTCAAGATGGTCAAGGTCTATGTGGCCACCAAACGTAAACTGTCCGTCGGTGATAAAATGGCTGGAAGACACGGCAACAAAGGTGTCATTTCCAGGTTGTTGCCGGAAGAGGACATGCCGTTCTTCGCCGATGGTCAAACGGTTGACATTGTTCTCAATCCGTTGGGAGTACCTTCGCGTATGAATGTTGGGCAGGTGCTTGAAATTCATTTAGGGTTTGCAGCCAAAAAGCTCGGCGAACAGCTGGAAAAATTGGCGCAGCAGCAGGCGGTCGCTGAGATAAAGGCGAAGATCAACAAGGTTTATTCTAAGAGTGAAGCTGCTGAGATTCTGCAGGGAAAAGATGATGCTGAAATCATCAGATGGGCTCGAATCCATAAAGACGGATTACATATGAGTACCCCGGTATTTGACGGCGCTGCCGAGAGCAAAATCCGAGAGCTGCTTGTCGAGGCTGGAGTTGATGAAGTCGGGCAAAGCAGACTCTATGATGGGTTGACGGGAGAACCATTTAATAATCCGGTTACGGTCGGGGTCATGTACATGCTCAAATTACATCATCTGGTTGACAACAAAATCCATGCTCGTTCCACAGGTCCGTATTCTCTCGTGACGCAGCAGCCATTAGGCGGTAAGGCTCAGTTTGGCGGCCAGCGTCTTGGTGAAATGGAGGTCTGGGCCATGGAGGCGTATGGTGCTGCATATACATTGAAAGAATTCCTTACTGCCAAATCAGATGATGTCGAAGGCAGAACCACCATGTATGAGCGCATAGTTAAAGGTAATAATTTCCTGACAACCGGCTTGCCGGAATCTTTTCATGTTCTGGTGAAAGAGCTGCAGGGGCTCTGTCTTAACATGGAACTTATCGAAGAATAAGAGGTATCATCCCTCCGCATGTGCGGATGAGGTTTGTGCATATAACCCCAAAAGGGCTTAATCTCTTCATGTCTGGTTCCAAAGATCAGGCGGATCAACCAAAACGAAGAAGAGGTGATTACGTGGAAGAGCTTTTTAATTTTTTTCAAAAACCGAAGTCTCCGGTCAAGTTCAAGAATGTCAAAATAACTCTTGCTTCTCCAGAGAAGATAATGGATTGGTCTCACGGTGAGGTCAAAAAACCGGAAACCATTAATTATAGAACGTTCAAACCCGAGCGAGATGGTCTCTTCTGCGCCAAAATATTCGGCCCTGTAAAAGATTTTGAGTGTAATTGCGGCAAATATAAACGAATGAAACATCGCGGTGTAGTCTGCGAAAAATGCGGTGTAGAAGTCATTCAGTCTAAAGTGAGACGGGAGCGTCTTGGTCACATTAAGCTTGCTGCTCCCGTGGCCCATATCTGGTTTCTTAAAAGCCTGCCCAGTAAAATAGGGGCTGTGCTTGACATGACCTTGAAACAACTGGAAAAGATCCTCTATTTTGAGCAGTATGCCGTGGTTGAGTCCGATGTGGAAGAGATACCCGTCGGAACGCTGTTAAACGAGGAGAAATATCGTAAGGCTCGGGATGAATACGCCGGTCGTTTTCGTGTCGGCATAGGGGCTGAAGCTATCCGAGATCTTTTGGCATCACAGGATCTGGTTGCTTTGTCGCAGACCCTTCGAGCAGAGATGGCGACCACAAATTCACAGACCAAAAGACAGAAATTGGGCAAGAGACTCTTTGTCATAGAGGCTTTTCGCGACTCAGGCAACAAACCGGAATGGATGGTTCTTGAGGTTATACCCGTTTTGCCACCTGACCTGCGACCTCTGGTGCCTCTTGAAGGAGGACGTTTTGCCACCTCTGATCTCAATGACCTCTACAGGAGGGTCATTAACCGGAACAATCGGTTAAAACGACTTCTTGAGCTTGATGCGCCTGATATCATTATTCGCAACGAGAAACGGATGTTGCAGGAAGCCGTTGATGTTCTCTTTGATAATGGCCGACGTGGACGGGTTATTACCGGCGCCAATAAAAGACCATTGAAATCTCTTTCTGATATGCTCAAGGGGAAACAGGGACGTTTCCGGCAGAATCTTCTCGGAAAACGGGTTGATTATTCCGGTCGTTCCGTCATCGTTGTCGGTCCGCACCTTCGTCTGCATCAGTGCGGCATACCGAAAAAAATGGCCCTTGAGCTTTTCAAACCCTTCATCTACAACAAGCTGGAGAGCCGCGGGTATGTTACCACTATCAAAAGTGCCAGAAAGATGGTGGAAAAAGGAACGAAAGAAGTATGGGATGTACTTGATGAGGTGGTAACTGAATATCCGGTTATCCTTAACCGAGCCCCTACTCTGCATAGGCTCGGTATGCAGGCCTTTGAAGCGGTGTTGATAGAGGGCAAGGCGATTCAGCTTCACCCTCTGGTCTGTATGGCATTCAATGCCGACTTCGATGGCGACCAGATGGCGGTGCATGTGCCTCTCTCTGTCGAGGCACAGGTAGAGGCGCGTGTGCTGATGATGTCTACCAATAACATCTTGTCACCCGCCAACGGAGAACCGGTCATTATCCCATCGCAAGATATTGTCTTAGGTCTGTATTACATGACCAGGGAGCGCATCAACGTCAAGGGTGAGGGAAAGGTTTTTGCCGATTCCAATGAGGCCAGAATTGCATATGACCAGGGTGTCGCCGATCTTCAGGCTATGGTCAAGGTAAGGATCAATGGTGAGATAGTTGATACAACCATCGGCAGAATCATTTTAGGGGAGCTGTTACCCAGTTCCATTCCTTTTGCCGAAATCAATAAAGTAATGAGTAAAAAAGCGCTGGCGCAGCTCATTGACTTCACCTATCGGCATGCCGGCACTAAGGATACGGTTATCCTGGCAGATCGTCTCAAGGATACCGGCTATGAATATGCCACCCGGGCGGGTATCTCTATATGCATCAATGACATGAAGATTCCTTTGAATAAGGAAGAGCTGGTTGAACAGGCGGAAAAAGATGTCATGGAAGTGGAACAGCAATATAATGACGGTTTGATCACCTCAGGCGAAAAGTATAATAAGGTTGTCGATATCTGGTCCAAGGTAACAGAGGAAGTGGCCAATGAAATGATGGACGAAATCAAAGTTGATTATTTCAGGGACAAAAATAATAAGATAGTCGAATCTCCAAGCTTCAATTCGATTTTTATCATGGCTGATTCCGGTGCAAGAGGTTCCAGAGATCAGATTCGTCAGCTCGCTGGTATGCGTGGTCTTATGGCGAAACCTTCCGGAGCTATTATTGAAACACCTATCAAAGCTAATTTTCGTGAAGGTCTTGATGTTCTTGAGTATTTTATTTCAACGCATGGCGCGCGTAAAGGTCTTGCCGATACCGCCCTCAAAACTGCGAACTCCGGTTATCTTACCAGGCGACTGGTTGATGTGGCGCAGGAATCAACCATTGTCGAGAAAGACTGTCAGACTCTTGACGGTATAGTTGCCGAGCCTCTGCTTGATGGCGGTGAGATTATTGTTCCTCTTGGGGATCGTATACTCGGCAGGGTAGCCTTGGATGATATTATCGACCCCTATTCAGATGAAGTAATTGTTTATGAAGGCCAGGAGATTACCGAAGACATAGTAGGTAAAATCGACAATGCCGGAATTGACCGGGTTCTGATACGCTCTGTTTTGACCTGCCGGTCACGCCGGGGGGTCTGCGCTCTCTGTTATGGACGTGATCTTGGACGAGGACACATGGTCAACCGCGGTGAAGCCGTCGGTGTAATAGCAGCTCAGTCTATCGGTGAGCCTGGAACACAGCTGACCATGCGTACCTTTCACATAGGTGGTACCGCCAGTCGATCAGTTGAACAGGCCGAACTGCGGACCCAGCGTGGTGGTACTGTTTCCTTTAGAAATCTCCATTCCGTTGTTAACGCCGAAGGCATCAAAATCGTCATGAACCGGAACGCGGAAATTGTCATCATGGATGATCTTGGTCGTGATCGGGAAAAGTTTAAGGTAAACTACGGTGCACAGATTCTGGTGGAGGAAAAGTCGGAAGTAGCACCTGATACCGTCCTGGCCGACTGGGATGCCTATACCATTCCAATTGTGGCTGAAGTGGGAGGCGTTGTTAAGTATGGTGATGTTCTGGAAGGTATTACCATGCAGGAAAAAGTGGATATTGTAACCGGTAAATCCTCCAAAGTAATTACCCATTCCAGTAGCGCGGCACAGCTGAATCCTCGAGTTACCATCAAGAGCGAGCGCGGTAAAACCTTAAAATTGCCTAACTCCGAGGTCCATGCGCGATACAGCATGCCGGTGGGCTCTATTATTGCGGTGAATGAGGGTGATCATATTAAACCAGGTACGATCGTCGGAAAAATTCCGCGAGAATCGTCGAAGACAAAGGACATTACCGGTGGTCTGCCGCGAGTAGCCGAACTTTTCGAGGTTCGTAAGCCAAAAGAACCTGCAATTATTACTGAAATTGACGGACGAGTCAGCTTCGGCAAGGAGCTCAAAGGGAAGCGACGAGTAGTTGTAACGCCGGAGCATGGTGAGCCGCAAGAGTATCTCGTTCCCAAATCAAAACATCTGATTGTTCATGAAGGTGATTATGTGCAAGCTGGTGAACCACTTATGGAAGGCACCGTTGTCCCCAATGATATTCTCAGAGTTCTTGGAGTTAAAGAGCTGGCCAAATTTCTGGTAAATGAGATTCAGGAGGTCTACCGGCTTCAGGGTGTTCGAATTAACGACAAGCACATAGAGGTCATTGTGCGTCAGATGATGCGGCGAGTATTGATTACCGCTTCCGGTGATTCAAAATTCATGATCGGAGAGCAGGTAGAGTGGTGGAAATTTGAAGAAGAGCGTGATGAGCTCTTTGACAAAGGTTTGACGCCACCTGTTGCTGAACCTTTGCTGCTTGGTGTGACAAAAGCTTCTCTGTCAACCGAGAGCTTTATATCAGCTGCATCCTTTCAGGAGACAACAAAGGTACTTACCAATGCCGCCATGGCGGGCAGAGTTGATGAACTCGCCGGCCTAAAGGAGAATGTTATTATGGGCCGACTCATTTCCGCAGGTACGGGACTTGATGGTCATGTAGTATAGTTTTAATGATTTTTTGAGATCTTTTTGTCCTTGACAGTGTTCTTACGATGTTGTATTTATAATCTCTTTCGTGCTGCGATCAGCACGGTTTGAGATACACTGTTAATCGGATATTTTATTCTAAGGTTAATCGAACAGGAGCAGTAAAAAACGATGCCAACAATTAACCAGCTAGTAAGGCACGGCAGAAAGAAAATCGTCAAAAAGACGAATACTCCGGCCTTGAAAGGATCACCTCAGAAAAGAGGGGTTTGCGTAAGAGTGTACACAACCACCCCGAAAAAGCCGAACTCCGCCTTGAGAAAAGTGGCCAGAGTAAGGCTGACCAATGGTATTGAGGTAACGTCGTATATCCCTGGAATAGGACATAATCTCCAGGAGCACTCAGTTGTTTTGATACGGGGTGGCAGGGTGAAAGACCTTCCGGGTGTCCGTTACCATATTGTACGTGGTACTCTCGATACGCTGGGAGTTTCTGATAGACGTCAGGGTCGATCAAAATATGGTGCCAAGCGACCTTCTTAAAAGAGTTGCCGTGGTAAGAGAGGATAGAAATGTCGCGTAGAAGATTAATAGAAAAACGACCGATTGACCCTGATCCACGCTTTAACAGCGTTCTGGTAAGTAAGTTTACCAACGGATTAATGGAGAGGGGTAAAAAAAGCCTTGCACAGCGTATTTTTTATGATGCAATGGATATTGTTTCCACCAAGATTCAAGAAGAGGATGCCCTGACCGTATTTGAGGAAGCAATGGAAAAAGTGCGACCCAAGGTTGAGGTAAAGTCACGAAGAGTCGGTGGTGCAACCTATCAGGTGCCCATGGAAGTTCGACAGGCAAGACGAAATGCTCTGGCTATTCGCTGGATCATCTCTTTTGCTAAATCCAGATCCGGCAAATCAATGTCGGATAAACTGGCAGCTGAGTTGCTCGACGCCTATAACAACAGAGGCGGTTCCGTGAAAAAACGTGATGATACGCATAGAATGGCAGAGGCCAACAAGGCGTTTGCACATTATCGCTGGTAACAGCTGAGGGCAAATTGCCCTCAGGGCAGACGTCACTAAAAGTAAACTTTTAAGGATTGGACTGATGGCTGCCCGAAAAGATTTATCGGTTGTGCGCAATATCGGCATAATGGCCCATATTGATGCAGGAAAAACGACTACGACTGAAAGAGTTTTGTATTACACAGGTCGATCCTATAAGATCGGCGAGGTTCATGACGGCAATGCAGTTATGGACTGGATGGAGCAGGAGCAGGAGAGAGGGATCACCATCACTTCTGCTGCCACAACGTGCTTCTGGAACGACCATAAGATCAACATAATAGATACTCCGGGACACGTTGATTTTACCGTAGAAGTAGAAAGGTGTCTAAGGGTTCTTGATGGTGTGGTCGCCGTCTTCTGTGCTGTGGGAGGTGTTGAGCCCCAGTCGGAAACGGTATGGAGGCAGGCGGATAAATATCATATTCCGCGAATAGCCTTCGTTAACAAAATGGATCGGATTGGAGCCGATTTTGGTCGATGTCTGCAAATGATGTCGAAGAAACTTGGTGCAAATCCGGTAGCAATCCAGATTCCTGTAGGTAAAGAGTCGGGTTTCACCGGAGTTATCGATCTGATAGAAGAGACTATGCTCGAATTCAATGAGCAGTCTCTTGGACAGGAAATCGTCGTTAGAGATATTCCTGCCGAACACAGAGAAATGTTCTCGGCCGCACGTATGTCACTCCTCGAGAAGTTGGCCGACTTCGATGAGGGGGTCATGGAAAAATATTTAGAAGATACCAAGGTATCTGCGACTGAGATATATACTGCATTACGTAAAGCGACTTTGGCCCTCGAACTGGTCCCGGTGTTCTGCGGCAGTGCATTTAAAAACAAAGGAATTCAACCACTTCTTGATGGGGTAGTGCGTTATCTTCCATCCCCGCTAGATATCAGTAGGGTGGACGGCCTTGATCAGGCTGGTGAGCCGGTTGCTCGCGAGACGACGCCGGAGCAGCCTTTCTGTGGCCTTGTTTTTAAGCTGATGAGCGACTCCTTTGTCGAGAGTCTTGCATTTATAAGGATCTACTCCGGATCATTAAAGATTGGAGATAAAGTCTACAATCCGGTTAAGAAGAAAAAAGAGAAGATCAGTAAATTGCTTAAGCTTCATGCCAACAAGCGTGAAGAGGTGAATGAAATAAGCACTGGAGACATTGGAGCAATTGTAGGGCTCAAATTCACCACCACCGGGGATACACTTTGTCAAAGTGGTGATTTTATCATACTGGAAAGTATGGAGTTTCCAGAACCTGTTATTGGTATAGCGATAGAGCCTAAGAGTAAAGCCGAGGAGAAAAAACTTTCTGAATCCCTGGCCAAAATTGCTCTTGAAGATCCATCCTTTACCATAAACGTGGATGAAGACACCGGTCAGACTATAATTTCAGGAATGGGAGAACTGCATCTCGAAATTATAGTTGATCGCTTGTTAAGCGATTTCAAGGTGTCAGCTAATGTGGGTACTCCTCAGGTCGCTTTTAAGGAAACGATCAGCGCCGCTGCCGGTGGTGAAGGAAAATTTGATCAGCAGACCGGAGCAAAAGGGCAGTACGGTCACGTGATCCTGGAGGTTGAGCCGCTTCCGAGGGGTGCCGGTATAGAGTTCGTCAGTAAAGTTGACCAGGAAACTATACCACATGAATTTCTTGGCGCGATAGAACGAGGTATCAAAGACACACTGGATTCAGGCCCGCTTATCGGATATCCCCTGACTGACCTGAGAGTGAGTCTGGTAGGTGGATCTTACCATGATGATGAATCGACGGAAATGGCATTCGGGGTATCTGCGGCCATGGCTATCAGAAGAACAGCGGCGGAGGCGAAACCTGTGCTGCTCGAACCGCTGATGAATCTTGAAGTGGTATCACCGGAAGATTACCTCGGTGAAGTAATGTCGGACCTGCACGCCAAAAGAGCAAAAATAACGGGCGTAGAACCTGCAGGAGATCTGCAGACCATTCATGCCCATGTTCCTCTGGCTGAAATGTTTGGTTACTCGACTTCGTTGAGATCAGCTACCCAGGGACGGGCCAATTTTACAATGCAGTTTTTAGAGTATGATGTAGTTCCTGCCGCCAAGGCTGAGGGTATTATTAAAAAAATTCGAGGAATATGATTCAATTCATAATGAGGAACGACAATGTCAAAGGAAAAATTTCAAAGGACTAAACCACATGTCAATGTAGGAACTGTTGGTCACATCGATCATGGTAAAACCACTTTGACAGCAGCGATCACTCGGGTGTTGTCTACAAAAGGTCAGGCGAAATTCACTGACTTCAGCGAGATTGATAAAGCGCCGGAAGAGAAAGAACGCGGTATCACCATTGCCACGGCGCATGTTGAGTATGAGACGGTCAAGCGTCATTATGCCCATGTCGATTGTCCCGGCCACGCCGACTACATCAAAAACATGATCACCGGAGCGGCGCAGATGGATGGTGCGATTCTGGTGGTTGCGGCAACAGACGGCGCCATGCCCCAGACCCGCGAGCATATTCTGCTTGCCCGTCAGGTAGGTGTTCCTGCAATCGTTGTCTTCCTCAACAAATGTGACATGGTTGATGACGAAGAGCTGATAGAGCTAGTGGAGATGGAGCTTCGTGAGTTGCTGGACAACTATGAATTTCCAGGAGATGACATTCCAATAGTGCAGGGATCTGCCTTGAAAGCCTTGGAGAATCCGGAAGATGAAGAGGCGACCAAATGCATCTGGGAGCTCATGGATGCGGTGGACTCGTATATACCGGAACCGGAGCGTGACATAGCGAAACCGTTTTTGATGCCGGTGGAAGATGTTTTTTCCATATCAGGCCGCGGCACGGTTGCCACGGGTAGAATAGAGCGTGGTGTTATCAAGGTTGGCGAGGAAGTGGAGATAGTCGGTATTCGTAAAACCCATAAGACCACCTGCACTGGTGTTGAGATGTTTCGCAAGCTTTTAGACGAAGGTCAGGCCGGTGATAATATCGGTGCTCTTCTGCGTGGTGTCAAACGTGATGAGATCGAGCGTGGCCAGGTACTAGCCAAGCCTGGTTCCATTACGCCGCATACGCAGTTCAAGGCGGAGTGCTATATCCTCGGTAAGGAAGAGGGCGGTCGTCATACTCCGTTTTTTAATGGATATCGGCCGCAGTTCTATTTCCGAACAACGGATGTTACAGGTATTGTAACGCTTCCCGATGGTGTTGAAATGGTAATGCCTGGCGATAATGTATCCGTAACGGCAGAACTGATCACTCCGATCGCGATGGATGCGGGGCTGCGATTTGCCATCCGTGAGGGTGGACGTACCGTAGGTGCCGGCGTTATCAGTGAAATTGTAAATTAAAGGTGCATGATGATACCTACAGAGAAAATTCGTATTCGTTTAAAAGCCTACGATCATAAACTGCTCGATCAATCCACCTCAGAGATTGTCGAAACCGCTCGTAGAACCGGATCAGCTGTCGCAGGCCCCATACCATTGCCGACCTCGATAAATAAATTCTGCGTTCTCCGTTCTCCTCACGTTGATAAAAAATCTCGAGAGCAGTTCGAGATGAGGACTCATCGTCGTCTCTTGGATATCCTCGAACCTACTCAGCAGACCATAGACCTGCTGATGAAGCTTGAGCTTTCCGCAGGAGTTGATGTTGAAATTAAACTGCCGTAGAGCAGATATTCAAAGTTAATTTGAAGCAGCAGGTAAGGTTATGCCAAAGACAACAGGTATATTAGGAAAAAAAGTTGGAATGACCAGAGTGTACAGTGAAATCGGTGAAGCAACTCCGGTAACGGTTATAGAAGCTGGTCCATGTACGGTTCTTCAAGTCAAATCAATTGAGATCGACGGTTATAAAGCTATTCAGGTAGGCTTCTCGGCAAAGAAAGCTGCTCGGGTCAATAAGCCGATTGGTGGACATTGTCAGAAAGCTGGTACGGTAGGGTTTTACCATATCCGGGAGTTCAGGGTTGATAATCCTGCTGATTACCAGGTTGGCCAAGCACTGTCTCTTGAGGATGTTATCAAAGTTGGAGATATTGTCGACATTCAAGGGGTCAGCAAGGGGCGTGGTTTCCAGGGTGTCATCAAGCGTCATGGTTTTGGTGGCGGTGGTGCCGGCCATGGTTCCGGATTTCATCGTGCTCCTGGCTCAATCGGGTGTAGTGCATGGCCTGGGCGAGTAGTTAAGGGAAAAAAAATGCCTGGCCGCATGGGTAATGATACCGTTTTAAAAAAGAACATAATTGTTATCGATGTACGCACCGAGGACAACGTTTTGCTTGTTAAGGGACCGGTCCCAGGTGGCAAAAACGGCCTGGTTAAAATCTTTACCAAGTAGCAATTCTGAGGATTATCCGGTTCAAGGAGAGTGTAATGTCAACTGTAGATATATATAATACCAAGAAGGAAAAAGTTGGCGAGATTGGATTAAACGAAAAAGTGTTTGATCTAGACGTCAAGGAGCATGTACTGCACGATGTTGTGCGCATGCAAAGGGCTGCCCGGCGTGCCGGTACCGCCTGTACGAAGACACGAGTCGAGGTGCGTGGTGGTGGCGCCAAACCGTGGAGACAAAAAGGTACGGGCAGGGCGCGATCCGGTTCTCGTAGATCACCAATCTGGCGTGGTGGTGGAGTTACTTTTGGGCCCAAGCCTCGTGATTTCAGCTTTAAAATTAACAAGAAAGTCAGAAAGCAGGCGTTGGCCATGGCCATGAGTGCACGGCTACAGGAAGGAAATCTACTGGTGCTTGATGATATCACCATGGATGCTATCAAAACTAAAGACTTTGTTAATATAATGAATATCTTAGATGTTGACAACGGCTTGATCGTTGTCGCCGGACAAAATGACAATCTTGAAAAATCATCTCGTAATGTCAACGGATTCAAGATATTACCTGCTGAAGGCCTTAATGTCTATGACATCCTCCTGCATAAAAAGCTGGTGCTTGTTCAGCCTGTCATTGAAAGTCTTGAAAAGAGGTGCTTGGCATGAAAAATCAACATGATGTACTGAAAGGACCCTGTCTCACCGAAAAGGCAACCCTGCTTCAGGAAATAGATGGAAAGGCTGTTTTTAAAGTCCATCCTAAGGCGAATAAGATAGATATCAAAAATGCGGTTGAAAAGATGTTCAAGGTAAAAGTAAAAGATGTGCGCACCGCGAGCATACATGGCAAACAGAAAAGAGTCGGAAAAACCATAGGGTACACGTCAAATTGGAAGAAAGCTTATGTAACCCTGCGCGAAGGTGAAATTAATTTTACCGACGAATTGTAGAAACCGTATTGGTTCAGCAGTGAATGCTGAAATACACTCAATGAAAGTGAATCTATCGAACACAAAGATGATGGAGCGATTGGGAAATCATGGCTATTAAGACATATAAACCTACATCAGCCGGAAAACGACACCATGTGTCGATTAAAAATCCTGATTTGTCGAGCAAAAGGCCCGAAAAAAGCCTTGTTGTAAGTCAGTCAAAAACCGGCGGAAGAAACAATTATGGACGCATCACTTCAAGGCATATTGGTGGAGGACATAAACGCAAATATCGAATGATTGATTTTAAGCGTGATAAAACCGATATCAGCGCTAAAGTGGTCGCATTGGAATACGACCCGAACAGGTCGGCAAATATTGCTCTGCTTAATTATGTCGATGGGGAAAAGAAATATATTCTTGCTCCCAACGGTATTAAAGTCGGTGATACAATCGAGGCTGGAGAAAAGGTTGACATTCAACCTGGTAACTGTCTGCCGCTGGTTAATATTCCGCTCGGCACGATTATACACAATCTTGAGATGAAAATAGGCAAAGGTGCTCAGTTGGTTCGAAGTGCCGGAGCAGCTGCTCAACTGATGGCCAAGGAAGGAAAATATGTCCTTGTAAAACTGCCATCGGGTGAACTTCGTAAATTTAATAATTTATGTAGAGCCTGTATAGGTCAGGTTGGGAACCGGGAACACGAAAGCCAAAAGCTCGGCAAAGCCGGACGGAAAAGATGGACCGGAAAACGCCCACATGTACGAGGTGTAGCCATGAACCCTGTCGATCATCCCATGGGTGGTGGAGAGGGCAAGAGCTCCGGCGGGCGTCATCCGGTATCTCCCTGGGGCGTTCCTGCTAAAGGATATAAGACTAGAACGAATAAGACTTCCGACAAGTTTATTGTCAAGCGGAGATCATAATATGCAAGGAGTAAGGTATGTCCCGTTCAATTAAGAAAGGTCCTTTCGTCGACGACCATCTTATGGAGAAGGTTGTTAAAGCCAACGAAAGCGGATCACGAAAAGTCATAAAAACCTGGTCAAGACGTTCTGATGTCTGCCCCGAAATGGTTGGTTTGACCTTTGCTGTGCATAACGGAAAGAAATTCATACCGGTTTTTGTCACTGAAAACATGGTTGGTCACAAGCTTGGTGAGTTTTCACCCACTCGGACTTACTATGGCCATGCAAGTGATAAAAAAGGAAAGAGATAATTAGAAACGACAACGTGTCCCCAAGGACTCACCGGGAGTACATACTATGGAAGCGAAAGCCGTAGGAAAATATATCCGTATCTCGCCACAGAAAGCACGCCTTGTTGCTGATGTAGTAAGAGGTATGGGAGTAGACCAGGCTGTTACCACATTGCGATTCATGCCTAAAAAGGGTGCGACAATCTTGCGGAAAGTAATAGAATCTGCTCTAGCCAACGCAACTCAGGATGACCATGTTGATGTGGATAATCTTTATGTGAAAAAAATCGTGATTGATGGTGGACCATCTCTGAAGAGAATCCGTCCGCGGGCAATGGGGAGGGCTACCGGAATTATTAAAAGGTCAAGCCATATCACCGTTGTATTGGATGAAATGTAAGATTGCGCCATGTGGTCTATTGTATCTACAGGTATTTTATCATGAAATTAACTTCGTTGGAGGATTGAATTTTGGGGCAAAAGGTTAATCCATTAGGACTGAGACTGAATATAACCAGGACCTGGGATTCCATATGGTATGCGGATAAAGAATACGCTACGTACCTGTTTGAAGACCAGAAGATCAGAAAGTTTATCAAAAAAAGACTTTATCATGCCGGCCTTGCTAAAACCATTATAGAACGTACCGGTACCAAGGTCCGTATTAAACTTTTTACTGCCCGACCGGGAATTGTCATAGGGAAAAAAGGCGCCGAAATTGAGAACCTGAAAAAGGATCTTGAAAAACTCGTCAATAAAACCGTCACACTTGACATTCAAGAAGTTCGTCGGCCGGAGGCGGATGCACAACTGGTTGCTGAAAGCATTGCAACCCAGCTGGAACGGAGAGTCGCCTTTCGTCGAGCGATGAAAAAGGCCGTAAGTTCAGCCCAGCGTTTTGGAGTAAAAGGAATAAAAATCTCCTGCTCCGGGCGTCTTGGTGGTGCGGAAATGTCACGATGCGAATGGGTACGTGAAGGAAGAGTCCCGCTGCACACATTGCGTGCAGATGTGGATTATGCCTTGGCGGAGGCTAATACAACCTATGGCATTATAGGCGTAAAGGTTTGGATTTTCAAAGGTGAAGTGCTGAGTGAAGTGGACGCACCTGCCGCTTGAGCAGGTTCCACTCTCATAGCGACACCCAGTGAAATTACGGAGTAAGAGATGTTAAGTCCAAAAAAAGTAAAACATAGAAAAGTTTTCAAGGGTAGAATGAAGGGAGTTGCCCTGAAAGGTAGTTCCATCAGTTTTGGTTCCTACGCGCTTAAAGCATTGGACTGCGGCAGAATGACTGCTCAGCAGATTGAAGCCGGCCGTATTGCAATAAACAGAAAAATCAAACGTGGTGGAAAAGTGTGGATTCGTGTTTTTCCCGACAAACCGATAACCAAAAAGCCTGCAGAGACACGGATGGGTAAAGGTAAAGGTAGTCCGGAATACTGGGTCGCACCTATTAAACCCGGTAGAATCCTTTATGAGCTTGACGGTGTTGATGAGGCCCTGGCGGTAAGGGCTCTGACACTTGCTGGTAATAAACTCCCCTTTGCAACCAAGGTCATTTCGAAGAGGAATACATTATGAAATCAGCAGCAGTACGTAACATGTCGGATGAAGAATTGATTAGAAAAGAGCAGGAACTGCGGGAAGAATTAGGTAATCTGTGCTTCCAGCACAAAATTCGACCTCTGGAAGACACTTCACGCCTGAAAAAGATTAGAAGAGATATAGCCCGAATTGCAACTATTAGTCGAGAAAAAGTGCAGGATTAGAAGAAGAAGCGTTCTAATTCGGTGAGATGCCAATATCGAAAGAAATATTTCAAATTTGATATATTATGAGTGAAAATACAAAATCGAGAAAGACAAGAACCGGTTCCGTTGTCAGTAATAGAATGGAAAAGAGTGTCGTTGTTCGTGTAGAACGAAGGGTTCGTCATAAACTCTACGGCAAGTTCGTCAGGACAAGTGTGAAATACCTCGCTGACGATCCGGAAAATACCTGCAATATTGGAGACACGGTTCTCATAGAGGAGTGCAGGCCGCTAAGCAAAAGAAAACGGTGGCGTGTCAAAAAAATACTCGAACAGGCTGTTTAACCTAAAGGCCGGTTTTTAGAACGATCTGTAACTGATGTAGAATCTGGTGAAACTATGATACAAACAGAAACCATACTTAATGTTGCCGACAACTCAGGTGCCAAGAAGGTGCTTTGCATTAAAATTCTTGGAGGATCCAAGAAGAGATATGCAACTATCGGCGATATAATTGTTGTTGCAGTAAAGGAAGCCATTCCTCACGCCAAAGTTAAAAAAGGTGAAGTGATGCGGGCGGTTGTTGTGCGTACCGCAAAAGAAATGAAGCGGATGGATGACACCTGGGTAAGCTTCGACGAAAATGCCGCTGTTATACTCGCCAGTAACGGCGAGCCTGTTGGAACGCGTATATTCGGTCCGGTTGCACGGGAGTTGAGAAACCTGGGTTTCATGAAAATAATTTCATTGGCTCCTGAAGTGCTTTGATTTTCCACATAGTGAAAATTGCGCAGATTATGGATGCTAGATTAAAGGTATAGAAATGGCAAAGGGTAAGACATACCTGAGAAAAAACGATCAGGTCGAAATTATTGCTGGGAAAGATAAAGGCAGAGTAGGGAAAGTTCTCAAGGTTCTTCCGGCAACGAATCAGGCTGTGGTTGAGAAGATTAATATGATAAAACGTCATACCAAGCCCGCCGAAATGAATCAGCAAGGGCAGATAGTCGAGAAGGAAGCGCCTCTTGATGTCTCTAATGTGCTGCTCATTTGTCCGGAGTGTACCAAGACCGGCCGGATAGGAAGAAAATTTCTCGAAGATGGCACCAAGGTTCGTTTTTGCAAGAGCTGCGGTGAAGCTCTCGAGAGCAAGGCTTAATTATGAATCAGGCTTACGTCAGGAGTTACAAATGGGTGCGCTGAGAGAATTTTACGAAAAAGAGTGTGTACCGGCACTTAAAGAAGAGTTTAGTTATAAGAACAATATGGAGATCCCGAAGATTACCAAGATTGTTCTTAATATGGGACTTGGTGAAGCAGTACAGAATCCCAAAATAATCGAAGGAGCTGTGACTGAATTGTCCAGAATTGCAGGACAGAAGGCCGTAGTCACTAAAGCCAAGAAATCAATTGCAACCTACAAGTTGCGAGAAGGAATGCCGATTGGCTGCAGGGTAACGCTCCGTGGCGATAAAATGTACGATTTTTTCTCCAAGCTGGTCAACATTTCGCTGCCGCGGGTCCGTGACTTCCGTGGATTGTCTCCTAAAGGTTTTGATGGGAGAGGGAACTATTCGCTTGGAGTAAAAGAGCAAATCATCTTTCCCGAAATTGATTATGACAAAATAGATAAAATTAAGGGCTTGAATATAACGATTGTAACGACAGCCCAAAGTGATGATAGTGGTCGTTCTCTTCTGAAAATGATGGGAATGCCGTTTCGTAAATAACTGTAGATTTCATTTTATAATACCACGTGTTACTGGAGGTTGGTTTGGCTAAGAAATCGATAATTGCAAAAGCGCAACGCAAACCAAAGTTTACTGTTAGAAAATATAATAGATGTCCCATCTGTGGCCGCCCGCGTGCCTTTATTCGGAAATTTGGAATATGTAGAATCTGCTTCCGGCAATTGGCATCTAAAGGTGAAATAACCGGTGTGACCAAATCCAGCTGGTAGGATCATCTATTGTATTCATAATTTTGTCAAAAGTTGGAAAGATAAGGAGTGTTCGCTATGTCAATGAGCGATCCCCTGGCAGACATGCTGACCAGGATAAGAAATGCAGTAATGGTGAAATTTGATAGTGTCGATGTGCCTAGATCCAATACGAAGGTGGAGATCGCCAAGGTATTGAAAGAAGAGGGGTACATTGTCAACTATCATGTGTCTGATAAAGGAGCGCAAGGTGTTCTGACCATTGATCTTAAATATGGTCCGAATGGTGAATCTGTTATCTCCGGAATCAAAAGGATCAGTAAGCCGGGTTTGAGGCAATATTCCAAGTCCGATGCTATTCCAAGTGTGTTGAATGGGCTGGGCATCGCCATTGTTTCCACATCGAAAGGCATTGTAACGGATAAAACCGCGAGAGCCCAAAACACTGGTGGAGAGATACTTTGTGAGGTGTGGTAACACTCATAAATAATTGGAGGTAACAATGTCTCGTATAGGAAAAATGCTTATTCCTGTTCCTGCGGGCGTAAACGTCAAAATAGAAGGACAGCACGTTACGGTCAAAGGCAACAAGGGAGAGCTCAGGCTTGATGTGCTGGATTCTGTTGAAGTGGTAATGGAAGACAATACCCTTGCAGTGAAGAATAAAATTGAAAGTAGAAAAGCCAATGCCTTTAGAGGACTGACGCGTAGCCTGGTCAACAACATGGTAGTCGGCGTCGATCAAGGTTTTCGCAAGAGTCTTGTCATTGAAGGTGTCGGTTATAAAGCCAGCGTCAGTGGTAATGAATTAACTCTCAATGTCGGCTATTCCAACCCTGTGGTTTTTCCGATTCCACAAGGTGTCGATGCTGCTGTTGAGGGAAACAAGATTGTGCTGGATTCAATTGATAAAGATTTGTTGGGATTAACTGCTGCTAAAATCCGCCAAGTCCGTAAACCTGAACCTTATAAAGGAAAGGGTATACGTTACGAGGATGAACAGATTGTTCGCAAAGTAGGGAAGTCCGGAGCGTCGAAATAAAGATAAAGTGTGGCTGCCGAGGTCACTGCTTATAAAATTATGGAAGTGTATTATGGCCAAGACAAATCCTAAAGTAATGGCGAGAGCCAAAAGGGTAAGCCGGATCAGGAAAAACATCGCTGGTACATCCGCGAGACCGCGTTTACGTGTGTTTAAAAGTAATAAACATATTTATGCACAGATCATCGATGATTCTCTTGGCAAAACCCTTATATCTATGTCAACCGTTGATAAAGAATTTGACATGGGAGAAGAAAAAGGTAAAGCCAATGCGGCTAAAAAAGTCGGCAGCATAATAGCCGAGAGGGCAAAAGCAGCTGGCATAGAAAAAGTCGTTTTTGATCGTGGTGGGTATATTTATCACGGACGTGTGAAGTCCCTTTCTGAGGGAGCACGCGAAGGTGGCTTAATTTTTTAAAGAAATTGTGAAATATGGGGGTGTCCCTTGTCTGATTTTAAACGTTCTAAAAGTGAAAACGCTGAAGAACTTATTGAGAAAATTGTTTTTATCAACCGGGTTGCAAAAGTCGTAAAAGGTGGACGTCGCTTCAGCTTCAGTGCAATTGTGGTTGTTGGAGACGGAAATGGGAAAGTCGGCTACGGACTTGGTAAGGCAAATCAGGTTCCTGAGGCTATTCGCAAAGGTGTTGAGCGAGCCAAAAAGGATATGCAGGCGGTGTCTCTCACATCTGTTTCCATACCGCATATTGTTACCGGCCGATACGGAGCCGGAAAAGTTCTTCTGAAGCCGGCATCCGAGGGTACGGGAGTTATTGCCGGTGGACCGGTGAGAGCCGTTCTTGAGGCTGCCGGAGTAACGAATATTCTCACCAAATGTCTCGGATCTCATAATCCGCATAACATGGTGAAAGCCACATTACAGGGATTGCGAAGTCTGCGCTCAGCGGAGCATATTGCTTCACTGCGGGGCAAAACACTGGAAGAGATGCTCGCATAGAACTAGATGTCAATCACTACAAGTGATTAAAAAGATATAATACTACTCATTTTAAAAGGTAACAAAATGGCCGAGACAATCACATTTACTCTGGTCAAGAGTGGAATAGACAGCACCAGAAAAATACGCGCCACTCTGACGGGATTGGGGCTGACCAAAATGAATAAAACGATTACTCGAAAGGATACTCCCGAAATACGAGGTATGCTTGCAAAAGTCGTGCATCTAGTGCGAATTGAGGAGGTTTGATATATGCTTACTTTAGGAAATTTATCTCCAAATAAAGGTGCTAATAAGGAAAAGAAGCGCCTGGGTAGAGGTCCTGGAACCGGCCATGGCAAAACCGGTGGTCGCGGCCATAAAGGCGCCAGGTCACGTTCCGGCTATAAAAGCAAGCCTGGGTTTGAGGGTGGTCAGATGCCTCTGCAACGGCGACTGCCCAAGCGTGGCTTTCATAACAAATTCGCTGTTGAGTTCAAAATTTTGTCGCTTTCTCAGCTCGACAAACTTAACGAGTTTACTGAAATCAATAATGACACATTGGAGCAGGCCGGCATTATCAAAAAAGGACAGCTCACTAAAATTCTGGCAAACGGTGAGATATCGCGATCTGTCAGCGTCTGCGTCAATAAGATCAGCGAGCAGGCTAAAGAAAAAATAGAAAAGGCCGGCGGTACAGTCAAACTCGTTAGTGCAGATGGGGAATAATCCTCACATCAGCCCGGCACATTCGGGGCTTGGTGTTTTTTCAGTAACAGCACAAGGAACGGATTTATGAGTGGATTGAGAAGCGCGGCCAGTATACCGGAATTGCGCAAACGCATAGTTTTTACACTGCTCATGCTGGCTGTATATCGAATGGGGGTTCAAGTTCCTACCCCTGGTATCAATTCAGAGGCATTAGCCTCTTTTTTCGACCAGCATGCCAGTACTCTGTTCGGCATGTTCAATATGTTTTCAGGCGGAGCCTTGGAAAATTTTTCTATTTTCGCCCTTGGAATCATGCCGTATATTAGTGCTTCAATTATAATACAATTGTTAACGGCGGTTGTACCACAGTTGGAGACCCTTAAAAAAGAAGGAGAGGCTGGGCGACGCAAGATTACCCAGTACACGCGCTATGGCACCATAGCTCTCTCCATTATTCAAGGGACCTTCATCGCGGTAGGGCTTGAGGGCATGGCTGGTCCTGGTGGAGAGGCCATTGTACTCAATCCCGGTGTTGAATTTAAATTGATGACCATGTTGACGCTTACCTCGGGTACCGCCTTCCTCATGTGGTTGGGTGAGCAGATGACGGAAAGAGGTATCGGTAACGGCATTTCACTTATTATTTTTGCAGGTATTGTAGCAAGTGGACCCGCTGCCATAGTCAATTCCGTGCAACTGGTCAAAGCAGGCGAGATCGCCCTGTTCTTTGTACCGTTTCTGGCGGTCTTCATGCTCGTTGTGATTGCAATTATCGTCTTTTTTGAAACATCGCAGAGAAGAATACCAATACAGTATGCCAAAAGAGTTGTGGGGAGGAAAGTCTATGGTGGACAGAGTTCACATCTCCCTCTTAAAATAAACGTCGCAGGTGTAATTCCGCCGATTTTTGCCTCATCGATTATGATGTTTCCGGCGACCATAGGAAGTTTTATTCAGATTGACTGGATCCAACAGGCTTCTGCCGCCATGTCGCCGGGTACGCCCTATTACTATGTCACCTTTGTGGGCATGATTGTCTTTTTCTGTTTCTTCTATACCGCTATTCAATTCAAACCGGATGATGTTGCAGAAAATCTCAAGAAAAATGGAGGGTTTATCCCAGGCATACGGCCAGGCAGAAGAACAGCGGATTTTATAGATAAAGTATTGACCAGAATAACCGTTGTAGGTGCGATCTATCTCAGCGTTATTTGTGTGCTACCCGATATCCTTATTAACCAGTTTAATCTGCCTTTTTACTTCGGTGGAACAGCACTGCTCATTGTTGTCGGTGTTGGTATTAATACGATATCGCAAGTCGAGTCTCATCTGGTAATGCGTAACTATGAAGGCTTTATGAAACAAGGCCGCATAAAAGGAAGGGGCTAAAGGTTCAGCAATATGTCAAGAGCTGAGGAACCAAAAGCAATGGTGGTTAAAAATGAGGACGAAATCGCCATCATGCAGGAAGCAAATCAGATTGTCGCAGAAGCACTTTCTCTTGTCACCCGACATGTCGAAATTGGTGTGACAACTTGGGAACTCGATAGAATTGCGGAAGATCTGTGTAAAACCAAAAACGTTCGTCCGGCATTTAAAGGATACAGAGGTTTTCCCGCCAGCTTGTGTGTCTCCATCAATGAACAGGTTGTACACGGCATACCTTCCAAAAAATGCAAATTGAAGAGGGGTGATATTATTTCCATCGATTTCGGTGTGGAGTATAAGGGCTATTTTGGTGATTCAGCCGTAACCTTGCCGGTCGGAAAGATAGATTCGACCAAAACAAGGCTTCTTGAAGTAACCAGGAGATCTCTCGAGCTGGCCATAGAGAAAGTTCAGATCGGAAATCGTATCTCCGACATATCCGCGGCAGTACAAAATTATGTTGAAGACCAGGGTTTTTCAATAGTGCGTCAGTTTGTCGGTCATGGTATAGGCGCATCGTTGCATGAGGGACCTGAAATTCCCAATTTTGTGCAGGATGACAGCTCTCCTCGAATAGTGGAAGGTCTGGTATTTGCCATAGAACCGATGGTCAATGCAGGCACACATAAAGTCAAAGTGCTTAAAGACGGTTGGACGGTTATTACGGCAGACAAGTTACCGTCTGCCCATTTTGAACATTCTGTTGCTGTGACGACGAATGGCCCCCTGGTGCTGAGTTCTCGGGAGAATTTTGAGTAAAATAAAAAAATGCTTCTCTTTTGTTTGAAAATGGATTATAATAACGAGTTTTTGAATTAATACTTAAAATATTCAGGAGCCTCCATGGCAAAAGAAGAAGCTATTGAAGTAGAAGGTACGATAATTGAACCATTACCCAACGCAATGTTCCGTGTAGAACTTGACAATGGGCATAAGGTACTGGCACATATTTCCGGGAAAATGCGTATGCATTTTATTAAAATATTGCCTGGTGATAGAGTAACTATAGAATTATCACCCTACGATCTTACGCGTGGAAGAGTAACCTTCCGAGCAAAGAACGCCAAAAAGAAATAGCAGAGAATAATTATGAAAGTACGATCATCCGTTAAAAAAATTTGCAGTTCCTGTAAGGTTTATAAGCGCGATGGAATTGTTCGCGTTTCCTGTAAGATTAAAAAACATAAGCAAAGACAGGGATAATAGATTTTTGTCGCTTAGATTATTCCCACTTGTTTAAGGAGATATATTTTGGCACGTATAGCTGGAGTCGACTTACCGAAGAACAAACATATCGACATAGCCTTGACCTATATTCATGGTATCGGATTAACTTCTGCCAGAAAAATCCTCGACAAGGTAGATCTGCCGTATACAATGAGCAGTGACGACCTTGATGGTGATGATGTAAACCGTATTCGTAAAGTTATCGAAGATCAATATATGGTCGAAGGTGATCGCCGCCGTGAAGTCTCTATGGATATCAAGAGGCTCATGGATCTGGGTTGTTATAGAGGCCGTCGACACCGCATGGGTCTTCCCTGTCGTGGACAAAAAACGAAGACAAATGCGCGCACCAGAAAAGGGCCGCGTCGTGGCGCTGCTGCACGAAAAAAATAATTACTATTAACAGGTGTTGTAATGGCAAAAGGTAAACGTGCTGAGGCGCGAGTGAAAAAGAAGGTTAAAAAGAACGTGCCTGAAGGTGTCGTTAGCATTTATTCAACCTTCAATAATACCATAGTAACAATTTCAGACAAGCAGGGGAATGTCATTTCCTGGTGCAGTGCAGGTGTTCTTGGTTTCAAGGGATCAAGGAAAAGCACACCTTTTGCGGCTCAGAATGCAGTGGCGGATGCCGCCAAAAAAGCTGCCGATCAGGGAATGAGAAAAATTGAGGTTAAAGTCAAAGGCCCAGGGCCTGGAAGAGAGGCGGCACTTCGAGCTCTTATCAACACAGGTTTTGAAGTGAGCCGTATTTATGATGTCACACCGGTTCCTCATAATGGATGCAAGCCTCCAAAGCGTCGCCGTGTATAAAGGTGATGCACACTTGATTCAGGCAAATAAAACTATTAGAAGAGTGGAGGTCAACGTTGGCTAGAAATATAGGTACTGCATGCAGACGGTGCAGGCGTGAAAATTTGAAATTGTTTTTGAAAGGTGACAGGTGTTATTCCGATAAATGTTCTTTTGAAAGGCGTGCCTTTGGGCCTGGTCAGCACGGCCAGTCACGTTTCCGGAAAATGTCTGATTATGCTGTCCAGCTCCGGGAGAAGCAAAAAGTAAAATCAATGTACGGGATGCTGGAAAAACAGTTTCGTCTTACATTCAGGAACGCTGAAAGACAAAAAGGTGTCACTGGCGACAACCTTCTGGTCATGCTGGAAAGGCGTCTCGACAATGTTGTCTTTCGAGCTGGTTTTGCTTCTTCCAGAAATCAAGCACGACAGCTTGTAAGGCATAAACATGTTATGGTTAATGGGAGAAAAGTTGATATTCCATCTTTTCTGGTTTCTGCTGATGATATACTGACTATCAAGGAAAAAAGCAGAGCGAATACCTTAATCAATGAGAGTCTTGAGGCTGTAGCGAGGAGAGGCGTGCCGAGCTGGATTGAACTTGATAAAGATAATTTCAAGGCTACGGTAAAAGCGTTGCCGCAACGCGATGAACTGACCATGCCTATTCAGGAGCAACTGATAGTCGAGCTTTACTCCAAGTAAAAGTCTTATATGGCCGGTATCAGTGTTAAACTTTTACCGGTCCTCCACAAAAGAGTGCCTTATTCGGATTGACATATCATCTCGGTAAAACGGGAGAAGATGTCATCCCTTTAGGGTTTTTACGCTTTTAAAAGTCGTAGAAAAAAAGAAGGATTTATATGACCCAGATTGTCGACGAAAATATCCCCTTTTATCGGAACTGGCATGAACTTATAGCACCGGAAAGAATCGAAGTGGATAAAGAGAGCCATTCCGACCACTATGGAAAGTTTGCCTGCCAGCCGCTTGAAAGAGGTTTTGCAACCACAATTGGCAATTCATTGAGACGTATACTTCTTTCCGCCATCCAAGGTGCTGCAATCACCAGCATCAAAATTGAAGGCGCATTACACGAATTTACCTCAATGAAGGACATTTCCGAGGATGTCAGCGAGATTATCCTGAACATCAAGCAGATTCGTACTAAGCTGAACAGCGATGAAACTGAAGTGGTTCGTATAGAAAAGAAAGGACCATGTGTTGTTACCGCCGGCGATATTATCAGCTCAGGCGATATGGTGGAAATCATGAATCCCGATCAGCCAATCTGCACACTCACCGGCGACATAGCTTTTGTTGCAGAAATGACGGTTGCGTGGGGGAAAGGCTATCAGCCTGCTGAACAGCAGGATAAAGAAAACCTCACTATTGGTCAGATCCCGATTGATGCCATCTTTACTCCCATAAAAAGCATACAGTACGTTGCTTCGCAGGCAAGGGTAGGACAACGAACCGATTACGATAAGCTTACCTTGGAGATTGAAACGGATGGTTCTATCAGGCCGGAAAGTGCTCTTGCTTATGCAGCCAAAATTTTGAAAGAGCAGATGACTCTTTTTATTAATTTTGATGAAGAAGCAGCGGAGCCTGAAAAAGCTGATGAAGAAGAGCAGGACAGTGAACCGCTCAACCCTTATCTTGATAAGCCGGTTGAAGATCTCGAATTGTCTGTACGTTCGGCTAACTGCCTTAAAAATGCAGAAATTCATTTCATTGGCGATCTTGCCCAGAAAACCGATCAGGAAATGTTAAAAACCAAAAATTTTGGGCGTAAATCACTTAATGAGATAAAAGCATTACTTTCTGAAATGGGTTTGACTCTGGGAATGAAATTTGAGAGTTGGACTCCTCCTGATAGAACATCCGGTGATGATGAATAACCCGGGATATGTCCGTACCGTATCTAAGAGCAGACAATTGAGATAACCAGCATAGAGTTGAGGACAGATAAATGAGACATAAAAAATCCGGCAGAAAACTTGGACGTACCAGCTCTCATAGAGAAGCAATGTTCAGGAATATGGTCACATCGCTGTTTGAGCACGAGCGTATTGTTACTACTGCGGAGAAAGCAAAAGAAGTAAGGCCGATTGCAGAAAAGATGATCACTCTTGCCAAGCGTGGAGATCTTCATGCCAGAAGACAGGCCTTGAGCTATCTTACCAGTAAGGAAACCGTAGCTAAGTTATTTGATCAAATCTCCACCCAGTTTGCTGATCGCAGTGGCGGCTACACCAGGATTATCAAGACTGGTGTACGGCAGGGCGATGCTGCGACCATGGCTATTATAGAGCTTGTCGGGTACGAAGAGGACCTTGGAGAGGACGAAGCAGAGGAATAGATTCGCTTCTATTGCTTAAAAATAAAGCTGACTTGAGTCGTGTATTCAAGTCAGCTTTTTTTTTGTAAAACGTTCCGCAGTATTTTTTTAGGTATGGAGGAATGATGGAAAAAACATTTCCGCCGGGAATGAAACCGTTAGGTAAAACATCTTTTCAGTTTGCTTGTCACGATAAAGTGGCTTGTTTTACAAGATGTTGTAAAGATGTCGAGATGCAACTTTTCCCATATGATATTATAAGGTTGAAAAACATTCTCGGTATCAGTTCGTCACAATTTTTGCATCAATATACACATGTTTGCAGAGGAGCTAACCCATATTTTCCCAGCGTGATGCTCAAGCTCGATCTTCATTCATGCTGTCCTTTTCTCAACAATGCCGGCTGCAGTGTATATCCTGATCGTCCCTCGGCCTGCAGAACCTATCCTCTTGAACGTGCCGTTGATCGTACGCCCTTACCTGGTCAAGATCAGGATTTTTATTTCCTGGTGCGCCATGATTACTGTCTTGGACATGAAGAGACAACATTGCAGACAGTTGCGCAATGGGTGCGTCAACAGAAGCTTCAGCCGTATAACCTGATGAACGATCTTTGGGGGGAATTGGATACGCTTTTTTCCACTAATCCCTGGAAAGGTGAGGGGAGTGGCGGAGATAAACAGCGTCTTGCTTTCATGGTATGCTACGATATAGACGGCTTCAGGCTGTTTGTCGATCAGGGGAAATTAGTATTTCAGTTTCGCCTTGATAAAGATCAAAGGAAAAGGATAGGAGAAGATGATACCGAGCTTTTGAAATTTGGTTTTGAGTGGCTCAAACATATCCTGACCGGAAAATCATCATTAATATGCCGTTAAATAGAGTCTGCTGTGAGGAGTTCTTGCAATATTCAGCATCCGGTGGTAAAAATGGACGTTTTACTGTTGTACTGATGCGGGGTATTTTCGCTCCGCCAAACACACACATCCCTGAAAAACTGGTGTCGTCTTTCGACAGATGATTACTGGGGATGGAGGAATAACCAGAATAGGAGAATTAGCATGGCAAATGCAACTGTAAAGGAAATGCTGCAGGCTGGGCTTCACTTCGGCCATCAAACGCGTCGTTGGAATCCCAAAATGAAACCGTATATCTATGGTCCAAGGAATGGTATCTATATTATCAATCTAGACCGAACCAAAAAGCTTTTTGATAGAGCTTGTGCCTTTATTGAAAAAGAAGCTGCTCGAGGTGGAAGTATTCTTTTCGTCGGCACCAAGAGGCAGGCACAGGCTATTATTAAAGAAGAAGCCCGACGATGCGGCATGTTTTATGTAGATCATCGTTGGCTTGGAGGTATGCTTACCAATTTTCAAACAATCAAAAACAGTATTGATCGTTTAAAGTCCATTGAATCCATGCAGGAGGACGGCTCAATTAATCGCTTCCCGAAAAAAGAAATTCTTTTAATGGAAAAAGAGCGTATCAAACTTGAAAGAAATATTGGTGGTATCAAGGATATGCGTACCTTACCCACTGTTATTTTTGTTGTCGACCCCCGTAAGGAATCAATCGGTATCAGTGAAGCCAAAAAACTCGGCATTCCTGTTGTTGCTATCATCGACACTAACTGTGATCCTGATGGTGTTGATTATTTAATACCTGGTAATGACGATGCCATTCGCTCTATTCGTTTGGTTTCCAGCTATATTGCCGAGGCCGTCCTTCGCGGCCAGGCTGCCAGAGACGGGGAAGATGCCTCAGAGGAAGCCATGGCTGCCGTACATGACAATGCAGAAACCGCTGCAGCAGCTACTACGGAGAGTGAAACCGAGCAATCGGCGGAGTAGAGTTGAAGCTTGAAGTTGTTCACTAAAAAGCTTGAAAATGCCGGATGGCATTATAAATAGAGGAGGTTTGCCATGAGTATTACCAGCAAGATGGTAAAAGAATTGCGTGACAAAACAGCTGCCGGAATGATGGATTGTAAAAAGGCACTCACCGAAACAAATGGTGATATGGAAAAAGCCATCGACCTTCTTCGTCAGAAAGGGCTGGCAGTTGCCGCTAAACGTGCAGGACGCGCAACGAGTGAAGGTGTTATCGCCACATATATCCACGCCGGTGGAAAACTTGGTGTTATGGTTGAGGTCGGCTGTGAGACTGATTTTGTAGCCAAAACAGATCAGTTTGTAGAGTTTGCAAAAGACATTGCCATGCATATTGCCGCTTCCAGTCCTGTTTCGGTAACACGTGAAGAAGTACCTCAAGACGTTGTTACAAGAGAAAAAGATATCTATATTCAGCAAGCCCTTGACTCCGGCAAGCCCGAAAATATCGTTGAGAAAATGGTCACTGGGAAAGTAGAAAAATTTATCTCTGAAATTGTTCTGCTTGAGCAGAAATTTGTTAAAGACCCAGAACGCTCCATTCAGGATATCCTTACCGAGCTTGTTGGAAAAATGGGCGAAAACATAAGTATCAAACGTTTTGCCAGATTTCAGATAGGTGAGGAATAATCTGTCGCGGCACGGTAGCACCGGAGACGTATTGTAACCTGTTTCTCTTTTTCCAATTTGAGTGGAGTTCCTGCGATGCACATAGAGTATGGACGAGTATTGTTGAAACTCAGTGGCGAAGCACTGATGGGCGAGGATTCCTTTGGAATCAACACCGATGTCATAGCCTACGTTGCAGAAGAGATCAGGGAAATTATAGAACTGGGCGTTCAACCCGGTATTGTTATCGGAGCCGGCAATATTTTTCGAGGTGTTGCCGGCGCCAGTAAAGGGATGGACAGAGCTACAGCCGACAACATGGGCATGCTGGCAACTGTGATGAATAGCCTCGCTTTGCAGGATGCCCTTGAACGCGTTGGGGTTGACACCAGGGTTATGTCCGCAATTCCTATGCAGTCTGTATGTGAGCCGTATATAAGAAGAAGAGCGACACGTCATCTTGAAAAAGGCCGAGCTGTGATTTTTGCCGCCGGAACGGGGAATCCATATTTTACCACGGATTCAGCAGGTGTTCTGCGAGCCCTTGAGATCAATGCCGATCTCATTATTAAGGCCACAAAGGTAGATGGTGTATTTGACAAAGATCCTGTTCTTTATAAAGATGCCGTAAAGTATGATCGCCTGACTTATGATGAGGTCCTTATAAAAAATTTACGAGTCATGGATGCTACCGGAATTGCTCTTGCAAAAGGAGATAAAAAGTCTATTCTGGTTCTCAATATGAACACACGCGGCAATATCCTGAAGGCTGTGTGCGGACAGACCATCGGTACTATTATCAGTGTATAGCAGTCAAGGACAAGCACCGGACAAGAAGGGGAAAGACAATGAGCGATGTGATACTCGAGATGTCTGAGAAGATGGAAAAAAGCGTCGATACTTTTAAGGTCGAGCTTTCCAAAGTTAGAACAGGAAGAGCTTCATTGGCTCTTCTGGAGGGTATCATGGTCGATGCCTATGGTAGTTTGCTACCTCTTAATCAAGTTGGCACACTGACCATCCCGGAAAGCAGAATGATTGCCATTCAGCCCTGGGACCCACAGATGCTGCCGGCAATAGAAAAAGCACTTCTGAAGGCAAGCATAGGGCTGACACCGGTGAGTGACGGGAAGATTATCCGTCTCAACATTCCACAGCTCACTGAAGAGAGGCGCAAGGAACTGGTGAAGCAGGTTAAAAAAGTTGCCGAAGAATTTCGCGTAGCAATTCGAAGTGCAAGGCGTGATGCAATCGACACCCTGAAAAAGCAGAAAAAAGATAAAGAAATTTCTGAAGATGATTTGTTCAAGCTTCAGGATGAGGCTCAGAGCGAAACAGACTCCTATATCAAACAGATTGACGACATTACCGCCTCTAAAGAAAAAGAAGTCATGGCCGTCTAAATATTTTCCCTTCTGAGGACCCCTTTTGGGGGACGTTCTCTGTAACTGAATGTGTTTAATTGTATTGTACTATGCCAACGGATCCTGCACATGAAGAAGCAAGGTTGCCCCGTCATGTTGCCATTGTCATGGACGGGAACGGTAGATGGGCGGAAAAACGTAAAAAACCGAGACTCTACGGCCACAAGGTTGGTGCATCTTCAGTTCGAGAAATTGTCGAGGTCGCCGCGGAAACAGGCATCGAAATACTGACTCTGTACGCCTTCTCCAGCGAAAACTGGAAACGTCCCGACGGTGAAGTGACGGGACTCATGACTATTCTGCAAAACTATCTGGAATCTGAACTGTCCAGGATGCTCGCCAATGATATCCGACTCTGCTGTATAGGAGATCTACAACGGATGCCTGCCGGAGTGCGTGCCGTGTTGCTTGAATCTATTGAAAAGACCAGAGATAATAAAAAACTCATTCTGAACCTGGCTCTCAGCTATGGCGGCCAGGATGAAATTGTCAATGCCGTAAAGGTGATTGCCGAAAAGTGCCGGAATGGTGATCTGGAAGTAGATGAGATCAATAAAAGTCTGGTGTCGGATCATCTCTATACCGCCGGTTTGCCCGATCCTGATCTTTTAATACGAACAGGGGGGGAGAAACGGCTGTCGAATTTTCTTTTATGGCAGACGTCATATGCAGAGATAGTTTTCACGGACGTTATGTGGCCGGATTACAGGAAAGAAGCTTTTATGCAATCCCTGGAGGAGTATCAGCGGCGAGAGCGGCGTTTCGGTCGAACCGGAGCGCAGTTAAATACGGGATAGCAGATGAGACGTATTGTTCCAGGCCTGTTGCTGGCTCTGTGCTGGCTGTTATTGCTTCTGAATGGTTCCTTCGTGTTATTCTGGATGGTTGTTGTTAGTATTTCGCTCATAGGGTCATACGAATATCTGCGCATGGCATTACCCGAAGAAACAGGTGATGCCGATAAGATCCTGCATGCCGCTTCACTCAGTCTACCAGTCATCTTTACAGGTATTTGGTGGGAAGATGGTCCGGGCGGTGGTCTCTTTTTTTCTGCTTTTCTTTCTATCTGTTATATTCTGTTTCATTATGCCCGTTTTTCAGATTGTTTTTCAGTATTGTGTCGGCTTCTGGCCGGTGGTGTTTATGTGGGCTTTCTCGGCGCTCACCTTGTCCTTCTCTGGCTGGTACCGGAGGGAAACCTCTGGCTTGTTATCCTGACTGCTATCACTGCAGGTTCTGATACGGGAGCCTATGTAATCGGTAAAAAGTTCGGTCGCCGTAAGCTTTGTAAAAATGTCAGCCCGAATAAAACGATTGAAGGTGCACTTGGCGGTGTCTGTGGGAGTGTTGCCGCAGCTGTTATCTTTTCTTTGATTTTGCTTGATAATGTCAATTGGATTGTCCTGATTTCCATGGCTATTCTTCTCACCGGGGTGGGAATAATCGGTGATTTGGCTGAGTCTGTTATAAAAAGAGGTACAGGTACGAAAGATTCAGGCAAGATTCTACTGGGACATGGCGGTGTTCTCGACAGAGTTGACTCTCTGTTTCTCGCTGCTCCTCTTCTCTACTATCTGCTTATCTTCATGGTATGAACTTAAAGAAGATTTCTCTGCTTGGTTCCACCGGCTCAATTGGCGGCAATGTCCTCAGTGTCATCCGTCAGTTTCCTGAATACTTTACCGTTGTCGGCCTTGCCGCAGGCAGGAATATGGAATTGCTCGCTAAACAAATGGTGGAGTTCCAGCCGGAGCTTGTTTCGGTGGAGGACCAGGAATATGCCGAGCAGCTATGCCGCCTTTTGCCACCGCAATATCACGACAGGATTGTGTATGGCAGTCATGGAAATCAGCTGGTTGGTGCGCTGCAGAGCGCTGATTTTACCGTTTCTGCTATTGTCGGGGCTGCCGGTCTGCTTCCTACTCTTGCTGCAATAGAAGCTGGAAAAGATATCGGCCTGGCCAACAAAGAAACACTGGTTATGGCTGGAAAAATCGTCATGGATGCCGTGCACCGAAACGGGGTGAAGCTATTTCCGGTTGACTCCGAGCACAGCGCAATATTTCAGGCCCTGGAGGGCGGTCGACGTCAGGATGTCGAAAAAATAATCCTCACGGCGTCAGGCGGGCCATTCCTTCATAAAAGTATGGCCGACATATATAAAGTTACACCGGCGGAGGCCTTGAATCATCCAAACTGGTCCATGGGGAAAAAAATTTCGGTAGACTCAGCAACCCTTATGAACAAGGGCCTAGAGGTAATTGAAGCCCGTTGGCTCTTTGATATGCAGGCTGAGGACATTGAAGTGGTGGTTCATCCCCAGTCTATAGTACACTCGCTGGTTGAATTCCAGGATGGATCCGTTCTGGCACAGCTTGGTATACCCGACATGCGTATTCCCATTGCCTATGCCTTATCATATCCGCGGAGGTTGCCTCTGCGACTCAACAGATTAAATCTTTCTCAATGTGGTAATCTGGAGTTTCAGCAGCCTGATTATCACCGTTTTCCAGCCTTGCAGTTAGCCTTTGCTGCTCTTTCCGGCGGCGGAGTCCTTCCCGCGGTGCTGAACGCCGCCAATGAAGAAGCTGTCGCCGCTTTTCTCGATGGAAAAATCTCTTTTCCGAAAATAGCCCAGGTTGTGGCGGAAACCATGGAGAACGTCGGCCCCGGTGATGAAAACACTCTTGCGGATATTCTGTCCGCTGACGAGGAAGCCCGTTTGCTCGCCAGGTCGCTGCTCACTTGAAGCCACGAAGTTGTCGTCGCAATTTGACGTGTAATGATTATTTATAATATACATTAACCTTTTACTCCTAACGATAGACTAACAATGAATACGCTGTTTTCTTTTATTCTGGTACTTGGTTTGCTTATTTTCGTACATGAGCTCGGCCATTTTCTTATTGCCAAACTCTTCCGCGTGCGGGTCTTGAAGTTTTCTCTCGGGTTTGGTCCTAAATTATTTGGTCGTGTCATCGGCGAAACCGAGTATGTCGTTTCTGCCTTACCTTTAGGCGGATATGTCAAGATGTTTGGCGAAAATCCCGATGAGCAGAATGTTCCCGAAGCCGATAAAAAAGTCTCCTTTGCCCACAAAAGCGTACTGCAGAGATTTCTGATCATTCTTGCCGGTCCGGTATTCAATCTGGTTTTCCCGATCGTGCTTTTTTTCTTTCTCTTCAGCATTGTCGGTGTACCTGAGCAGGTGGAAACAACACGTGTTGGTGTGGTCAATGAAGGATCACCAGCATGGAATGCAGGTATTCAGCAGGGTGATGTTTTTCTCCAGATAGACGGCACACCAACCAAACACTGGGTTGATGTTTTGCACGGCGTAAAAGAAAGTGGTGGTGAAGAAATGGAAGTGGTGCTGCAAAGAGGGGAAGAGATTGTCGAGCTTCGGGTCAAACCGGTTCTTGATGATGCCAAAAATGTATTCGGCGAAGTTGTGGAAGAGCGGTTTATGATTGGTATTATGAAGGACAACGAAGTGCGGTACACCTCGGTGGGCCCATTGCAGGCTCTGCGCGATGCCCTGGCGCAGACCTGGTTGTTCGTCTATTTAACGGGTATGGGCCTTGTCAAAATTCTGCAACAGATTATTCCGGCCAGCGAACTTGGCGGACCTATTCTGATAGCTCAACTTGCCGGAGAGCAGATGCGGCAGGGGTGGATCAACCTGGTCTATTTCATCGGTCTTCTCAGTGTCAATCTCGGTATACTTAATCTACTGCCTATTCCTGTTCTCGACGGTGGTCATCTGGTGTTTTTAACCGTGGAAGCTATCAGGAAAAAACCGATGAATGAGCGGGGTCAGATCATCGCCCAGCAGATTGGTCTGGCGTTTCTCTGCACGTTGATGATTTTTGTTTTTTATAACGATATCATGAGGCTGTTCCAATAATGGTCCAGGATTACCCGCTTGTTGTCTCTCTTGATACCGCGACCAGGTGTTCTACTGTTGCGTTGAGTAGAGGCACACTGGCCGATGGAGAAGTGCTTGCCTGTCTTTCTTTGAGTTCCAATGTGACCCATTCAAGGAGATTGATAGGCGCTGTGGAAACTCTGTTTAAGGAGACCGATACAGACTGGTCGCATATTGAAGCTGTTGCCGTCGGTCTCGGTCCGGGCAGTTTTACCGGTTTACGGATCGGTATGGCTACGGCAAAAGGTTTTGCCGGTGCAGGTGGTAAAAAACTGATTGGAATGAGCACTCTGGACGCACTGGCCGCTATGTGTGTGACGGAGAAAAATATCTGTGTCGTCTTGGACGCGCGTAAACAACAGATATACTCGGCCTGGTACCGTCATGATGAGGAAACCGGCTTACAGAGAAAAAGTGAAATCCGTGTACTTACTCCGCAACACCTGGCTGGTGAAATACAGGATCCGGTTCTAATGGTTGGAGATGGTGTCTTGACCTACGGAGCATATTGGCGGCAAGAGCTTGGCAGCCTGGTGTCCTATGCTCCTGCTCAACTCCATTTACCCTCGGCGGCGGCAATTGGTTTGTTGGGCGGCGCGCTTCTGGCCCAAGATATGTGTCTGGACATTGCCGCGGCCACTCCTCTTTATGTACGTGCCTCTGATGCCGAGCTGAGTCTGCAAGACAAAAAAGCGTCGGCAAAGAAGCAGGCGGCCGTGGTTTTTCCGGGGAAGGATCCGTTGTCGTGATATCGGGTTTTGCAGATATGCCACACAACGCATAACGATTCTTGCTGCTCCAGGAAGGTTTTTTTAAGATAAAGTAGAACATGATAATGCGAAAAAAGACCAGACCATTGTGGGTCGGAAATGTTCAGGTCGGCGGAGATGCTCCCGTCAGTGTCCAGTCCATGACCAACACCGATACCTCTGCTGTGGAAAAAACCGTTGCTCAGATTGTTGCACTGGAGCGGGCTGGTTGTGAGATTATCCGGGTTGCCGTGCCGGACATGGCTGCGGCCCGTTCATTGCGGTCAATTCGTCAGCAGATAACTATCCCCTTGATAGCTGATATTCATTTTGACTACCGTCTGGCGATTGGAGCGATGGAGCATGGTGCCCAGGCCATTCGTATTAATCCGGGCAACCTTGGCGGGGAGAAGAAGCTGCGCCAGGTTGTCGATGGTGCTAAAATGCATGGAATCCCTATCAGAGTAGGGGTAAACAGTGGTTCTGTTGAAAAAGATCTGCTGCATCGATATGGCTATCCGACTGCTGCTAATCCTCAGGCGCTTGTTGAAAGCGCTCTTCGCAATGTTCGACTGATAGAACAACAGGATTTTTTTGATATGAAGATATCCATAAAATCTTCCGATGTGCTGACAACCATAAATGGATACAGAGAACTTGCTCGTCTAACAGAATATCCGCTCCATATCGGCGTTACCGAAGCTGGAGGCTTAATTGCCGGCTGTGTAAAATCCAGTGTAGCTCTTGGTATTTTGTTGGCCGAAGGTATCGGTGACACCCTCAGGATCTCCTTGACAAGGCCTCCCGTGGAGGAGGTCCGGGCAGGATTTGAACTGCTCAGGGCCCTTAAGATCAGGAAACGTGGCCCGGAACTGATATCATGTCCTACCTGTGGCAGGACATCCATTGATCTTTTTACCCTGGCCCGGAAGGTTGAGGAATATGTGCAGACCATGGAATCTCCCCTGAAGGTTGCGGTGATGGGGTGTGCCGTAAATGGTCCGGGTGAGGCCCGGGAGGCCGACATCGGCGTGGCGGGCGGCAAGGGTGTCGGCATCATTTTTAAAAAAGGGAAGCTCTATAAAAAGGTTTCTGAAGATGAACTCCTGGAAGTTTTTATGGCTGAATTGAAAAAGATGGAAGAAGGGCGATGACAAGGGCAAGAACCTCAAGAGATGTGCTTCCCACAATATAAAAAATCCCTTTGTTATTGACTCATTTTAAGGATGGTATAACAATACAGCGAAGAAGAGGGTCATTGCCGACCTTATATTTCCCCTTAACTTTATACGGACAATAATGCGATATTCACAATCACTGCTTCCAACTCTGAAAGAGAATCCGGCAGAAGCCGAGGTGATCAGTCACCGACTGATGCTGCGGGCTGGTTTTATGAGAAAATTGACTTCCGGGGTCTACACCTATCTGCCGTATGGACTTGCGGCAATCCGCAGGGTGGAAGAGATTGTCCGGCAAGAGATGAACCGAGCCGGTGCTCAAGAGTTGCTGATGCCTATGGTTCAGCCTGCCGACCTCTGGCGAGAATCGGGGCGCTATGAAAAGTATGGGCCGGAGCTGCTTCGTTTTACAGACCGGCATGAGAGGGAGTCCTGCCTCGGTCCCACTCACGAGGAAGTCATCACGGATATCGTTCGGCGTGATGTGCACTCCTATCGGGAGCTGCCCCTCAACCTGTATCAGATACAGACCAAGTTTCGAGATGAGGTTCGTCCCCGGTTCGGGCTGATGCGGGGGCGCGAGTTTATTATGAAGGACGCCTACTCCTTTGATGTGAGTGATGAAATGGCGGAAGAGTCGTATCGGAAGATGCATGAGGCTTACAGTCGCATATTCAGCCGTTGTGGTTTGCGGTTTCGGGCCGTTGAAGCGGATTCCGGTACTATTGGCGGTAGTTTTTCACATGAATTCATGGTGCTGGCCAAAACAGGTGAGGACACTATTGTGGTCTGTGAAAAATGTGAATATGCCGCCAACCTGGAAAAGGCCAAAGTTGCTGTTCCGCCAAAAGCGATGGAAACGGCCTTGCTTGATCTTGCCAAAATTGAGACGCCGGGCAAAAGAAAAGTTGAAGCAGTGTGTCAGAGCCTGGGCATTGTACCGGCGGAGCTGGTTAAAACGATTGTTTATCTGGCAGACGGCAAGCCGGTCGGTGTCGTGTTGCGCGGCGATCATGAGGTTGAAACGGTTAAGCTGAAAAACCATCTCAAGGCAACGGATCTTGTTTTGGCAGATGATAAGCAGGTCTTTGATGCAACCGGAGTGCCTAGTGGATATCTCGGACCTGTCGGTGCTAAAATTCATCTTGTCGCCGACCACCAGGTTACTGTTATGCGTAATTTTGTAACAGGCGCTAATGAAAAAAACCATCACCTCCAAAACGTCAATTTCGGACGTGATTTTGCAGTGGAATCAGTAGCCGATTTACGTCAGATTACCGAGGCGGATCCCTGCCCGCTTTGCGGTTCCGGGCTGGTATTGACCGAAGGCATCGAAGTAGGTCACATTTTTAAACTCGGCACTGCCTATTCCGAGGCCATGGGAGCCGTTTTCCAGGACAGCGAAGGCCGGGAAAAACCATTTGTCATGGGATGCTATGGTATTGGCGTCAGCCGGGTTGTTGCTGCTGCGATTGAACAGAATCATGACGAAAACGGCATCATATTTCCCATTCCTCTGGCACCCTACAAGGCAGTTGTACTCAATTTGGGCATAAACGATAACGAGGTGAGTGCGGCTGCCGAAAAAATGTATAACGACCTTTGTCAACAGGGCATAGATACCCTGTTGGATGATCGGGATGAGCGTCCTGGCGCAAAGTTTAAAGATTCGGATTTGCTTGGAATACCCTTTAGAGTAACCCTTGGTAAGCGCTTTGCCGAAGATGGCCTGGTGGAGGTACGTCGACGGCGGGACGGCATCACCGAAGAGATGAAACCGACGGATGCTCTGGCTCTCATCAGAAAAGGCGTGGAAGAGGCGACTCTGTAAAATATCGGTGGGTTAAATGATTGATACAGAATCGATAAATATAGGTGGACTTAAAGTTCTTGCCGGCAATCACCTTAATGGCGTAGATCTCTCTCCAATTGACCGGGCCTGGGAGATTGTCACGGAAGTTCATCAGGACACTAGACATTTCTCCGGTGAGCCGTACATTTTCCACGCCCTCGAGGTAGCTTCGACACTGGCCTCAATGAAGCTCGACCTCGATACTATTCTTTCCGGACTGCTCCATGGCGTTTTGAAAGAAGGTGTTTCCGTCGACAAACTGCAGCAGGAGTTTGGTGATTCGGTTGCTTTGATAGTCGATGGTTCCACCAAAATAGCCAATATGCAGTACAACAGCAAACTTGCGCATCAGGCTGAAAATGTACGCAAGATGTTGCTGGCTATTGCCACGGATATCAGAGTGCTATTGGTTAAACTCGCTGATCGCCTTCAGGACATGTGCGTGCTCGACTCGGCTGAAAAGCAGACACAGCGGAGCATCGCCCGTGAGACCATGGATCTCTATGCCCCTCTGGCCAGTCGGTTGGGAATAGACTGGATGAAAAGGGAACTCGAAGATCTTGCCTTCAAGTTTCTCCATCCCGATGAATATATCGATATAAGCTGTAAACTGGAAAGTTCCCTGCAGGAAAGGCAGCGATATGTTGATGAGGTTATTGCCATATTACGGGAAAAACTCCATGCCAGCGGTATCCGGCCCACCAGAATTATCGGACGTCCCAAACACCTGTTTTCCATTTATAAGAAGCTGGTTGCGCAGAATATCCCCCTGGAACGTGTTTACGATAAGGTCGCATTTCGTATTATAGTTGATAGTGTTAACGAGTGTTATGAGGCTCTGGGAACAATTCATGCCAACTGGGCGCCGGTCCATGGGAGAATAAAAGACTTCATCTCTGTTCCTAAATCAAATAACTATCAGTCGATGCATACCACTGTAGTGGGTCCGCGCGGACACTTTATCGAAATACAGATCCGCACGGAACAGATGGACCGTATCGCGCAGGAAGGAGTGGCGGCACACTGGGCTTACAAGGAGGGGCAAAAGATTGATCAGCACGATTTAAAGCTGTTTAAAGAGCTGAAAAAGCTGGTCAGCGCACTTCAGGAAGTTGAGGATCCAAAGGAGTTTCTCGACAGTGTCAGGGGAGAGCTGTACGACCCGGATATATATGCTCTCACACCTAATGGCGAGGTAAAAGAATTCCCCAAAGAAAGTTGTCCCATCGATTTTGCCTATTCAATACATTCCGAAGTTGGGGATCATTGCACAGGCGCCAAGGTTAATGGTCGGCTGGTCCCTTTGAAATATCAATTAAAAAGCGGAGACATTGTTGAAATAATTACATCACCCAACCAGACGCCGAGGAGGGGATGGCTGGAATTTGTCAAAACCAGCAGAGCACGATCTCGTATTCGCAGCTGGCTGCGCCGCGAAGATAAAGAGAGGGCGTTAAAGCTGGGGCGTGAAATCTGTGAGCGTGAGCTGAAAAAGAATGATACCACTCTAAAAAAGATGATAAAAAGCGGTCATATCAGGCTGCTTCTTAAACAGCTCCATTGTAACTCGCTGGATGACATGCTGGTCAAAGTCGGCACCGGCGCTATTACTGTTCTGCAGTTGAAGAAATTTCTTCTTCCTGATGAGGCACGCAAGGAAAAAGAGGGCATGGAAAGTGCCTTGCCATCCGGTGATGGTGATAAGTATATTGCCGGTCAGCGCGGCGCAAAAGAAAGCTCCGATGCTGCAATTCATATTGATGGCATTGATGATATGCTGATTAAAGTCAGCCAATGCTGCAATCCTGTTCCCGGTGATGAGATAGTAGGGTTTATTACAATGGGAAGAGGTGTTTCGGTGCATAAAGCTGATTGTGTCAACTTGAAGCAGACTGATCCGCAGCGCTGGCTGGATGTTACCTGGTCTGGAACGACGAACCGACAACACAGGGTTGAACTCTTCGTCAGCGCAGAAAACAGGCGAGGTGTGTTTGCTGAGATCAGTGCGGCCATCAGCTCAGACAATGCCAATATCATCGAGATATCAGCGCACACAACCCCGGTTGATACCGCCGACATTCGGGTCGCGGTCGAAGTTGAAGATCTCGATCATCTGCAGACCATCACTCAACACCTGCGGCAGATGAAGCATGTTATCTCGGTACGGCGAAAATAGTGTTCTTTTTCTGGAAAATCGAGTGAGTACTGCTTTATGGAAAAGGTGTGTGAAGTATGTGGCAATGAACAGCCGGCAGGTCTGTTGCGCTGCTGTTATTGTGGAGCACGGCAGCATGGCGAGAACGCTCTCAATGCCCCCTTAAGGCGCGGCAATGTTCATAGGGTTCTTAACATCGAGCAGGGCAGACCGACCACGGCAGAGGCTTTGCATAGATATATTCAGGAGATGGAGAGGGCCCGTAGTGAGGGTGTTGCGGTAATTACGGTCATTCATGGATACGGGGCGAGCGGCAGAGGAGGCGTCATCAGGACTGAATGTCGAAAAATGCTAGAATTTCAAAAAGAAAAAAATGTTATTCGCAATTATATTGCGGGTGAGAATTTTTCCGGGAAGTCTGGACCGGTTCGAGCGCTACTGCGTCGCCTGCCCGAATTGGCACACAATAAAAACCTGAACAAAAACAACAAGGGTATTACCATTGTTGAGTTGTAAGTTCTCCAGGAGTGCTTGGAGAATGCTGTTTCCTGTAGTGGATGAAGAAATATTTATCGGCGGCAGGCTTGAAGGAAATCGTTGAATGTTTACCATAGGCACAGACGAAAAAAGATACTGAAATGCAGTTGCAACAGCAGTGATTTGCTTTCAATATTCTCCATCTGGAGTTTAAGGTAAAGAGGGCAGGGGAAAGAACGAATGCCCTGGCCTGAAAAATACTGTCAGGTGCTTTACAGCGCTATCATATTTAACTTAAAGGAGTATTACATGAAACAATTGGCAGGGGTGATTCTGGTCTGCACGTTTATGTTGCCTACTACGTTATGGGCCGAGGATAAGGAAACAAAGACCGTAGCCTTTGAAAGTTTTGAGGAGAAACTCGGATACAGTATGGGCCTTGATGTTGGTAATTATTTCAAAGGAATTGGTGAGGAGATTAATTTTCCAGCTCTTCTGCAGGGACTGGAGGATGCATTTCAGGGAAATGAATCTCGCCTTAGTGCAGAAGAAATTGCTGCGGTACAGAAGCAGTTTGGGGAAAAGATGCAGGCCAAGCAGCAGGAACAGCTGGAACAGATGAAAGAAGATAATCTACAGCTTGGTGCTGCATTTTTGGAAGAGAATAAGAAAAAAGACGGCGTGGTTACCACTGATAGTGGGCTGCAGTACAAGTTGCTGGCCGAGGGAGACGGACCGAAACCAAAAGCTACCGATACGGTCAAGGTAGATTATGTCGGTACCCTTGTTGATGGAACCGAATTTGACAGCTCCATAAAACGAGGTGAGCCTGCCATTTTCGGTGTTGATCAAGTAATTCCGGGATGGAGTGAGGCTTTGCAACTTATGGAAGTGGGCTCAAAATATCAGCTTGTTATTCCATCGGAGCTTGCCTATGGTGAAAAAGGAGCCCCTCCCGTCATAGAGCCTAACTCGGTTCTTGTCTTCGAGGTTGACCTGCTGGGTATAGAACAAGAGGAGCAATGATCCGTGCAGGATCTTCTCTTGCAACTGTAAACAATACGGTCAAAAGTCGACAAACACAGTTTTTGATTTGTATCAAAAAGCCGTCCTGATAAAGAGACGGCTTTTTGTTTATAAAGTATTGCCCTCTGGTCAGAAAAGAAAAAGGTCATCCGGGACCACCTCTTTGCAGTGTTGTGGCAAGTATTCAGGATACCGGTAGTATTTCGAATTCGACAGCGTTTCCCAATACCCCATTCGCCATACGTATGTGTTTGATCTTCCTGAAATCCTTGCCGAGGAGCATTGCGCCATAGCTGTCAATAGCCACAGGATCAGCCGAGGCTGCAATTATATTGACGGGGGGAGTACAGGGCGGGCCCCAGAGATGGGCTTGAGCCATACCGATGGATGCATCAAGTAGACTGAAGTCAGGTGTACGGTAACGGTTTAAATCGAAAATTGCTTCCTGCAGATTGACGTGGAAGGCAGCTTTATTCCACGCGCCACCCCGGCGATAATGGCATGGTGGGGCACAGCCCATCATGTTTTTCATGGTAAGGGTAACTCCGGCGAGGGAATGAGCTTTCAACTGCGGCATGGAAAGAAGAAAGACGTCATCGAGTAATTCGGGCAGATATATTTCGGGCCATCTTGCGCAGTCACGATTTGTTTTGCGGCATAATTTCTCGCTATTGAGGTCAACCAGCCGAAGGTGCAGCTTTTTTGCCAGTTTGGTATAGCCGAGTTGAGAAAAGGCATGATGGGTGTCATAATCTGTAGCACCGCAGCCTTCACCGATGAGAATCCTGGACGGTGAGAGATGGTCAAGGAGATATTCAGCGACTTTTTGTACCATGCCGACCGGTGTTGTCACCGGCGGGGCAAGATTTTCGACGAGATTGGGTTTAATGAGAACGGTTTGGCTGCCATCAAGCATTTTTCCTAGACCGCTCTTTTCCAGAAACCTCCCGGCATTTTGTTGCCAGTAATGAACATTGCAGGAAAAGACAGCGCTTTGGCGAAAATCGTCCATGGGAGTGAATCGAGGAAAATATGTACATTTTGCAGCCTTCGGGGGCATACGGCCAACAGGTCAGGAACA
>CAYUPL010000008.1:0-5962 GCA_964446655.1 uncultured Desulfopila sp. | reverse complement strand
TGAAAGGAAAGTCTGTCTGTGTCCGGCCACTGGAAAGAGTAAAAACCCTCTTCACCCTTATAGTAGTAACGACCATTGCGGTAGGTTCCCAGGGGGACTTTTCCCTGGAGCTGCTCATACCATATTGTATTCGTGGTGGAAATGGTTTTGGGCAACAGAAATTGAGCCATGGCGAGAAAAACCAGGGTCATTAATACAGCACCGATGAAAATTGGTCTGACTATGGTCTTGAGTGGAATTCCACCGGCCTTCAATGCACGTAATTCGTTGTTATGGTTAAGTATCCCCAGGGTGATCACTGCCGCCAGAAGAATAAGTACCGGACCAAGCTGATCGAGAATAAAAGGGATATTTAAAAAGAAGAATTGCAGCGCCAGTGCCGGAGAACCTCCCTCGGAGGTAAATTTGTCGATTTTTTCAAAAAAATCAACGAGCAGGTAGATGGCTACGAAGGCGGTTGAAACAGTAATGAAGTTGGTGACAAATTGAGCCAGTAGATAGCGGTTGAGCAATATCACGGTTTTCTCCTGTCAGCGCGATATCCTGTAGGAGAGATAAAAGCCGCAGATGACTGCTGCAACCCCAACCACATTAGAGAGAAGAAGGTAGGAGATGGCCTGGTATGGCTCACCGGCCTTGAGAAACTGGGTGGTTTCTCTGGTGAAGGTGGAGAATGTCGTAAAACCGCCGAGGAAGCCGGTAAATATAAAAAGTCTGAATTCATTATTTATATGGATTTTATCAAAATAGTTCCAGCAGAAGCCGATAAGGAGCGAGCCCAGAATATTTACTGTAAAGGTTCCCAGAGGAAAGTTGATATGTGTCAACTTTTCAGCGAGAACGGCAATGAGATATCTTGCCAGTGAGCCAAGTGCGCCACCAAGACCGACAGCTAGAAATTTTTCCATGGGTAAATATTTTTTTGCTATCAAGTTGATAGTTTTATTAGATGTCCATCTTAGGTACCATTATAGTTATCCGTCGTCAAGCGGCAAGGAGGGGGATTGCACAGAACCGACAATACCCCCAGATCATCTCATCTAGGTTAAGACCAGTATAAAGCAACATATGTTCTCTGTCTATGTTTTGCATAAAATCAGCTATTTATGTCGATACAGGCTCAAGGATATATAGGGTCGGACCCTTGCATTTTGGTCAGATACTATGCTATAGTGAGTATTCGTGTTTGCTGAAAAACTATCGGAAGGAAAGAGAAATACGCAGGTTTTTCAGCTTTATCTTGCCCTGGTGCGCCTTCCGACACATACAAGGGCTGAATTTTACAGGAGGCAGTTTGCATCATTGAGGGGTATTCTGTGTTTCCTCTGTCTTGGAACGCATTGACGGAAAAACCACAGGGACCCGGATGTTTACGGAAGAAGGGGCTATTAAGCCGTGTTCTTGTAAACACCTGATTTCTCTTAAAAGGGAAATTTTCAAGATGGAATTGTTGACATTAATGGCACGGAAAAGCAGAACTTGCAACGCATCAACCCTGGAACAGTCCGCAAAAAAATCGGCCAAAGAGCGGTTGCAGGGCTTGTGGAGTGTTTTTGTCAAAGAAGATGAAGTATTGATTATAATCAATGCCGACCCGGATGCTCTTGCCTCGGCAATGGCAATAAAAAGGCTTCTTCGCTATCGCACTAAAAATGTGGTTATTGCCCATTCCAATGAGATACGCCGGCTCAATAACGTGGCAATGGTTGAACGGTTGAAAATTCCTCTGGAGCGGCTTAAAAATATTAAGATTACCGACTACTCCAAAATTGTGCTGGTTGATTCACAGCCAAATCATCTGCCTAGTTTTGAAAAAGTTCGTTATAACGTTATTATCGACCATCATCCCGTTGGTGGCGAGTGGGATGCGGATTATATCGACATCCGACCGGATTACGGTGCAGTGGCCACCATGATGGTGGAATATCTACGAGCCGCTTCCATGAAGCCATCCGTTGCCCTGGCAACTGCTCTTTTTTATGCCATAAAGGTTGATACCCAGGATTTTGAAAAAAGAGGTGGACTGGCTGATGGTATTTCGTTTCGATATCTGTTCAGCATTGCCAATAGAAACCTGGTGCGGAAGTTTGAACTGACTGATTTGCGCAGATCGGAGTTAAGGTATTTCAGTGAAGCGCTGGCAGCGCTAAAATATTCCAAACGCAGATATTATACCCATGTCGGTCGAGTGAGGAGTCCTGACATCTTAGTCATTATTGCTGATTTTCTTAATCATGTCGGGGAGATTGACTGGGTGTTCGTTTCAGGCATTCATGGTGAGAAGCTGGTAGTTATTTTTCGTTGTGACGGCTATCGTAAAAGTGCCGGAAAACTGGCAACACGAATATTCGGCTCTCTCGGCTCGGCCGGTGGGCACAAGGATTCCGCCAGGGCGGAGGTGCCTCTTAAAAAGCTTGAAATTGCAGAAAAAGATTTTAACACCCTCACTCTCAAACGGTTGACAATGCGTCACATGTGATTGTTTGAGAGTTCAAATTGCTTTTTTTGTTATCTTTTTCTTGTCAAACAGGACGTTCTGCTCTACGCTGAAAAAAAAGTGGCTATCCTGGGCAATCAAAATCGTGTCCAAAAGGGGAACGCCAGTCTTCGCTGCACCAATAATCTCAACGGGAATGCTTATGCTTAGACCTACCACGCTTGCAATGATCCTGGCCGGAGGCAGAGTGGACGAACTCAACGTCCTGACCTACTATAGGCCCAAGTCGGCCGTGCCCTTTGGCGGATTTGCCAGGGTTATTGATTTTGCCCTCAGCAATCTGATGAATTCCGGGATAGAGCAAGTCGCTATTCTCAGCCAGTATCGTAGCTATTCACTTATCAATCATATAGGTACAGGGGCTGCCTGGGACATGATCGGCAGATACCGTCATGTATCCATTTTGCCGCCCTTTCTGGGCACAGAGGCCACCGATTGGTACAGAGGCTCAGCAGATGCCGTCTTTAAAAACCTTGATTATGTCGAGTATCATCGTCCGGAAGAAGTTCTGATTCTCTCCGGCGACCATATTTATAAGATGGATTATCAGGATTTACTGAAGTATCACCACGCCAAGGGTGCCGATCTCACCATAGCCTTGCTCAAGGTTCAATTGGAAGATGCCCACCGGTTTGGTGTTGCAGCACTCGATGATGAAGACGGTGCACGTGGTGGAAGAATTCTGGGCTATTGGGAAAAGCCTGTGAAACCCGAATCACGCTGGGCTTCTCTGACGGTGATGTGTTTTCGTCCGGAAGTGTTGTATGAAGCTCTACGAAGTAATCAGCAAAGCAGTTCTTTTGAGTTCGGCCGGGATATCATTCCGATGCTCGTTGAGAAGAATTTTAAGGTGTATGGTTATAAATTTGATGGATACTGGGGCTATACCCGTACCGTTGAAGAATATTGGCAGTCCAATATGGATCTTCTTGGGGAAGAACCACCGATTGATCTGGAAAAATGGGGGTTAAGAACGAATCTCGAACACAGAGGGATACGAGGGTATCAACCCGTTCTTACAGGGTCGAGTGCCGGTATCAGCAATAGTCTGATATATAACGGCTGCACGGTGGAAGGAGATGTTAAGAACTCTATTCTTTTCCCCGGAGTCGTCATCAAAAAAGGTGCTGTAGTTGAGAACTCGGTAATCTTCTTTAACAATGTTATCAATGAGAACTGTCGTTTCAACAAAGTAGTAGCCGACGTCAACAGTTCCTATGGTCGCAATGTGGTCATCGGTGCGGAACCCGGCACTACCGCTAAGAGGGTCTCTGTTATAGGATGGAATAATCATGTCCCCCCCCAGGTCAGAATAGAGGAAGGTGCGACAGTCTATCCCAACCTGCAGAAGGTTCGCTGGCCCGCCGTTGTTAAATTCGGGGAGGTGCTCAAATGAGTCGATTTAAGGATGCACTGGTTCTCATTCTGGCTGGTGGAGTGGGCAGCCGGTTGAATATTCTTGTCAAACGTCGGGCCAAGCCCGCCGTGCCGTTTGCAGGAATCTACAGAATAATCGATTTCAGTCTGAGTAATGTGATGAATTCCGGCTTGCGCAAGGTCGGTGTCCTGACGCAGTACAAACCCCTCTCGTTGATGAGCCATCTTGGCATGGGTGAGGCCTGGGATTTTACCGGACGAAGCAGAGGTGTAAAAATATTACCGCCTCGGACAGGAGAGAAAGATTCCGACTGGTATAAAGGAACTGCCGATGCCGTGCGGCGTAATATCGATTTTCTGGCCGACAGTCCGGCCAAGGAGGTTCTCATCCTTTCCGGTGACCATATCTACCAGATGGACTTTGACGCGATGCTTGAGTATCATCGTTCCAAGAATGCCGATATTACCGTGGGGATGATGGTTGTTCCGAAAAGCGAAATTCATCAGTTCGGTGCCGGCATTATCGATGACCGCAACAGAATCATCGACTGGGAGGAAAAGCCGAAAAATCCACGAACGAATCTCGCTTCGATGGGGATCTATGTCTTTGACTATGACTATCTCATGAAGGCTTTGATGCGGGATAAGGATGGTATTGATTTCGGAATGCATATTCTGCCGCATGGCATAGCAAATGATAATGTCTTTGCGTATCCATTTTACGGTTATTGGCGGGATGTCGGCACAATACAGGCCTATTGGGAAGCCAATATGGATGTGTTGCGTCCCGAAAGTGGTATTTCGCCCCAGAAATGGGAGGTCTGCACCAATGTTGAAGCTGATGGTGGACCAGCGGACCGGGCTCCGGCCCGTTTCGGCTCTCAGGCAAAAGTGGTTCGTTCGCTGGTTTCAGCGGGGTCAAATATTCAGGGAACGGTTATTAATTCGGTGCTTGCTCCAGGAGTGGTGGTAGAGAGGGGTGCTGTCGTCAAGGATTCCATCCTTTTCGCCGATTGTATTGTAAAAAAAGGGGCAAGTATTGATCTGTCTATTCTGGATAAACGTGTGGTCGCCGACGAAAACTGTATCATCGGGCATGGTGAGCATCATGATAGAGCAAACAAGATTGAACCGACGCACCTCTATAACGGTATTACTCTGATTGGAAAAGAAGCTCGAATACCGCCAGACGTCCAAATCGGCAGGAATTGCGTCATCGACTCAAATGTGGATCACTCCTTTTTCCCGTCCGGCCATCTCGGTGACGGTGAGTCGATTCTGATACCTGAGAAATAGTTCTCCCGGGTCGCAACCCGCACTGTTTGTATACAGGCTTTTCCCAATATTTCCTGGTTTATTCTAAGTTTAGGGCAGAAAGACATACACCGAGCTTACGCTGAATATCCACATTGCCGTTACGGCAATGGTAGCTTTAGTGGCGCCAAGCCCTTGAGCAGTCATGAGACTGCACCGTAACAGTCTAAAAGACCAGAGAAATGACCCTATAATGGTGATGATCAGGATGTATTTGATGGCACCGTCAGGAGGATGCCGAACGGTATAATTGAGCAGTGGTGCAAGAATCCAGAATGGAATTGCCGCAATACCGATAAGATCAAGAATCAGCCCCAGGCCGCCCTGGCCTCCAAAAGCCCTCGCTGCCGCCCAGTAAATCATGGTGAAGGCAATCAGCGCTCCGCACATGATAACTATGCCCGCCACCGAGAAAAGCAATGGAGTGATTATGGCAAACTTATCGCTGAGGGGAAGATCGGGGGTTGTCCGCAGTGTTCCCAGTAAGTTTGAAAGACCAAAAAATATGCCGAGTATCGCTATGTTGCCCAAGGCATACTTTTTTGCTTTGCCATGCATTGCCAGCTGGAAAACGCGACTGTCGCCAACCAGCATACCTCTATAGATATCTCTCATTTTCATCTGCCGTTCCGGGCTTCATCCATGATGGTTGTTCGGCGACCTGTTCAGGTCGCCGAACAACCACGGTTAAGGTATTGTTTGTGTTGCTATGCCGTCCAGCCGCCTGGAAGGATCGACCAGATGATAAAGAACAGACTGACGGCGGCCACGATC
>CAYUPL010000007.1:8701-90998 GCA_964446655.1 uncultured Desulfopila sp. | reverse complement strand
AAGCATTCGGGAAGGTGGAGAGCATATTCGCCCTTATTGTTTCACAAAGCGGGCATCGCAGTTGTTGGTCCAGAATTCCTTAAAATCTTTTCTGTATTTCGGTAATTTGGTGAAACTTCTCCAGACCGAGCGTTTGTCAAATTTCTTGATCTCCTGGGCTGGTTGGAAAAAGGCGATGGCATTGTCCACCGACAGGACGAAGGGGGGTTTTTTATGGATAAGATTTATCCAGCTTGCCACGATAGAGCCGCTTCGGTGATTGCCCTCTATATAGAGCTGCGGCGTCCCCAGAATGGCGATATACACCTCTGCCGCCAGTTTATTGACCGAAGTTCCGGCAGCGCTCTTCTTGCGATAATATTTGCGGATGGGACCGACCTGGCCGGTAAACTTTTCCGCGGTTGCCTTGATGGCCTTGCGGTACTCAGCCCTCAAGGAGCTGTCCAGGCCGTAATGGACCCTGTGATTTATCTCGAGCATATCAGGACCGCCTTTGTCGGAAAGCAGGTCGTAGTCCTTCTTCCTGATGAAATAATCGAGATATTCCCAGGCGATCAGCATGTTTTCCATTACGGTGGCATCAAAGGGAGTATCTTTTCTGCCGATATGAAGACTGTCGAGCTCGTCGTCTATGGTCTGCCAGTTCTGCAGAACCGCGGCATAGGATTCCTCGATTTTTTTCAGATCCGGCCTGTAGGACATATATAACCCTTGTCTCCTGCCGTGTCAGCCCGGCAGGATGTCCAGGCCGACGAGAGTATGGCAGCCGCCTCCGCCATGTCAGATCCGGTCCGGCCAGATATGCGTTGCAATTTCCGTGAGCTTGAATTTCTGGATTTTGCCGCTGGCCGTCATGGGGTAGCTGTCCACAAACTGGACGTACTTCGGGATCTTGTATTTGGCGATCTTGCCCCTGCAAAAATCGATAACATCACTTTCAACCAGGTCGGATTTGTCTTTGCGAACAATAAAGGCGCCGACCTCCTCGCCATATTTTGCGCTGGGAACGGCGGCAACCTGGACGTCCTTGATATCTTCCAGGCGATACAGAAATTCTTCAATTTCTCTGGGATAGATGTTCTCGCCGCCGCGAATTATCATGTCCTTGTAACGTCCGGTGATGGAAAGATTGCCCTGTTCATCCATTATGCCCAGATCCCCTGAGCGGAGCCAGCCGTCCTCGCTGATGGTCTCTCTGCTGGCGGCTTCGTTGTTATAGTAGCCTTGCATGATGTTGTACCCCCGACAGCAGACTTCACCCTGAGTGCCGCTGGGCAAGGTCGCGCCGGTTTCCGGGTCGATGACCTTGACCTCGACATGGGGCAGGGCTCTGCCGACGGTTTCCACCCTGAGTCTGAAATCATCGCCGATACGGGTATAGGTCATGACAGGAGAGGCTTCCGTCAGACCGTAACAGATAGTAATATCAGCCATGTTCATCTTTTCCATCACCTGTTCCATGACACGGACCGGACAGTTGGAGCCCGCCATGATTCCGGTTCGCAGTGAGGAAAAGTTAAATTTGGAGAACATAGGGTGGTCCAGAATGGCGATAAACATGGTGGGGACGCCATACAGTGCGGTACATTTCTCCTGCTCCACCGAAGCCATGATCAGAAGGGGATCAAAGCTTTCCAGAATGACCATGCAGGTACCGTGATTGACAGCGGCCAGAACACCCAGCACACAACCGAAGCAGTGAAACAGAGGGACAGGCAGACAGACACGGTCGTTTTCGGAAAAATGCTGGTTTTCACCAATGAAAAAGCCGTTATTGCCGATATTGTAATGGGTCAGCATAACCCCTTTGGGAAAACCTGTGGTTCCGGAGGTATACTGCATGTTGACAACATCGTGCGGCGAGAGGGAGTCCTGGCGCAGGCGATATTCTTCTTCGCCGATCATCACATGCAGTGCTCTGATTTCAGGAATGGAGTACATGCCGCGATGCTTTTCCTGGCCGAGAAAGCAGACGCGTTTGAGATGAGGGAACCGGGCACTTTTCAAACGGCCCCGCTCTTCGGTTCTCAGTTCGGGCACAAGATCGTAGATCGTGTTGACGTAATCGGTGTCCTGATACCCGTCTATCAGAAACAGGTTTTCGGTTTCCGACTGGAGCAGCAGATATTCCAGCTCTGCGCTCTTGTAGTTGGTATTGACCGTGAGAAGAACGGCGCCGATCTTGGCCGTGGCAAACTGCAGAGTGACCCAGTAGGGAATATTGGTCGCCCAGACGGCCACCTTTTCTCCCTTCTGAATGCCGAGCGCCATAAGTCCTTTGGCCATCTCGTCGACGGCCTGGGCAAACTGCCGGTAGGTCATGCGGTAGTTTCTATCGACATAGACGATGGCATCATGATCGGGGAATTTCGCTGCCGTTTCATCGAGAATCCGGCCCAGGGTTCGCTCCTGCAGGGGGCTGACCTTTTCCATGTTTTTTTGCCCTCCGCTATTCGGGTATATAGACAACCGCGTGGATCCTGGCCTTCTCTTCGCCCTTGCAGCTGACGTAGTGCGGCACCACCGAATTGTAGTAGACACTGTCGCCTTCCTCGAGAACATAGGTCTCTTTACCGTAGATGAGCTCGACGGATCCCTGGAGTACGGCGATCCACTCCTCGCCTTCATGGGAGGAAAGCGTTTTGCTGCTGGCCGATTGCGGTAGAATTTCGATGAAAAACGGCTCCATATGGCGGTCTTTTTTCCCGGTTCCGAGAGCAAAAAAGTTCAGCGAGGCAGGCTTGTTTTTTTCCGCCAGGACGCTGAACCTGGAATGTCTGTCGGCCTGGCGCACTATATAAGGATCGGTTGTCTCCTCATCATCGAGAAAAGTACCGAGACGAACTCCCAGGCTGCGGGCGATTTTGATCAACGGGCCCAGCGGCGGGGTGATGTCCTCGCTCAGCAGGGTGTCGATATATTGCTTGTCCAGACCGGTTCCCTGAGCAAGGGTGCTGCTGTCCAGCTCCTTTTTATCCATGAAGTACTGAATTCGCTGACTGATCTTTCCCGTGCTCATCTCTTTTCTTGCTCCTGCATCGTTAGGCTGTTGTGGTTGCACTCTATTTTACCGGCATGGTCCAGTTGAAGGGATCTGCTGCCTTGCCGTACTGGATGTCCATCAGTTCCTGAAAGAGTCTGGCGGCAAAAGGCCCGACACTGCCGTCTGCAATGGTAATTTCCCGGCCCTTGTATTTGATGTTGCCGACGGGCGAAATTACCGCGGCGGTACCGGAGCCGAAAACTTCCTTGAGGGTGCCGTTTTCATGGGCTGTGTAGATTTCGTCGATGCTGATTCTTCGCTCAACCACTTTGGTGCCCCACGATTGGGCCAGCTGTATGACCGAGTCCCTTGTTATACCGGAGAGAATACTGCCGTTCAGGGCGGGAGTGATGATCTCATCGCCGATCATGAAGAAGATGTTCATCGAGCCGACTTCTTCAACATATTTCAATTCAACACCGTCCAGCCACATAACCTGCGTATAGCCGTCTTTGTTGGCAAGCTCTGTGGCATAGAGGCCGGCGGCATAGTTGCCGGCGGTCTTCGCTTCGCCGACGCCGCCTCGCACCGCCCGGACATAGTCGGTGGTTACCCAGATTTTCACCGGATCAAATCCCTCGGGATAATAGGCGCCTACCGGAGAGAGAATCATGAAAAAACGATAGGTATGGGAGGAGCGCAGACCGATATAGGGGTCAGTCGCGATGATGGTGGGACGAATATAGAGCGAAGTTCCGGGAGCGCTGGGGACCCAGTCTTTTTCGATGGCGAGGAGCTTGACAAGGGCTTCGAGGAGAAAATCCTCATCCAGAGGAGGCATACAGAGTCTGTGCCCCGACGTGTTGAGTCGCCGGAAATTGTCTTTTGGCCGGAAAAGCCGGATTGCACCCGATGGGGTGCGGTAAGCCTTGAGACCCTCGAAAATAGCCTGGCCATAATGGAGAACCATGGTGGACGGGTCCATCTGTATTGGGCCGTATGGTTCAATGCGGGCATCATGCCAGCCCTTTTCAGGGTTATAGTCCAGGTTGAACATGTAGTCGGTGAAGGTTGTTCCAAAACCCAGGGCGGAACCCTGAGGATGCTTTTTGAGTTGGTCGGCTTTTTTAAAGGTTATTTCCATAATTTTCCCTGTAAGTTGAGAAGTATTTTTAAAAAAAGATTATGCCTTTTAGTTTAAACACAGTATTCTGTTTGCTGGCTTATGTTGCAGCCTAGCCCGGATGTTCTCATGAACATTGTGCTGATTTCCAAAAATAAGTTGATATTTAAAAATGTTAACGCATTTTTCTTTCATTTAACAATCACACACAATGTTCACCAAAGGCCAGCCGATCTCACCGCGACTGCAGCGTTGCCGAAGCAAGGTGCATAGAACGACTATAGCTCCTTGCTTCACGTCTCGCATTCACGGCAACCTCAGCTGGTGAGAAATCCGGGCTAGCTGTTTACGTGCACGCAAAGGTTTATTATGATGGTGTGTCTCTCCTTCAAAAGAGATGTAAGGTGCCGATCTTCCATATTTCGTTGCTCCATCCTTCCCCAGAGAAGACCACGATAGACTACCGGCAGACTATTTTTTGACAGTAAGCCATGTTGCTTGTAAAAAATCAAGGTTATAACTGTAAAATCAACAGCATGGTGTTTGCGAAAACAAACACGTGTTTGTTTGGACAAAACAGACGGCGGTCAAGATGGTCAGTAGCGATAAAAACGGTGCGGTATCCGGCAAGGCCTTGTGACGAGGAGCAGCTTGTACATATCCAATTCAGAGAAATAACAATCAGTGGTGAAAAATGAGAAACGACATAATTGAAATACGCTGGCATGGACGGGGCGGCCAGGGGGCGATTACCGCCGCCAAGATCGTTGCCAATGGTGCATTTGTTTCGGGATACAGGGGTGTTGTTATGGCCCCGACCTTCGGCACCGAAAGAAGAGGAGCGCCGGTGTTCACTTCCCTGAAAATAGCCAGGAAAAAAATTTATGATCTCTCTCCGATCACAACTCCGCATATGGTGGTGGTGCTTGACCACTCTTTACTGGAAGAAGTGAACGTTGTTGATGGATTGAAGGATAATGGTCTGGTGGTACTTAATGCTCCGCGACCGGTTACGGATTACAGCTTTCCCGGAGCTCGGGTGGCGGTTTCCGATGTCAATACGCATGCTGTCAAGGCAGGCTTGCCGCCTGGTGTTGTCAATAGTGGAATAATCGGTGCTTTTGCTAAAGCAAGCGGGCTTGTTGATATTGATGTTCTTCTGCCGGCTATCCGGAATGAATTTATCGGTAAAAAACCGGAAATGAATGCAGAAGCGGCCAGAATAGCATATGAAAATACTTCCGTTGGAGGGATGTAAATGGCAGACAGAGATTTTTGCAAAATGATTTCACGCAGTAAACCGGGTCCCGGAGACGGTGGCAACACAGGCTCATGGCGGGTGATGCGGCCGATTATACATTTACATAAGTGCATTCCGGTAAAGACGCAAAAAATGGCCTGTTTTAACTGCTGGCTCTATTGCCCTGATTGTGTTGTGACCAAGACGATTCCACCGACCATCGATCTGCAATACTGTAAAGGATGCGGGATCTGTGCCGAAGAGTGTCCCGCGGACGCCATCGAGATGGTTGATGAGGCAAGTTTAATTGTGAAGGAGAAATAGGACCATGCATATTATTGAATCGGGTAATGTCGCCGCGGCAACGGGTGTGAAATTATCACGGGCTCAGGTTGTTGCCGCATATCCAATTACCCCACAAACGCCGTTGACCGAAAAATTATCCGAGTTTGTTGAATCAGGGCAACTTGACGCACAGTATATCCCGGTGGAGAGCGAGCACAGCGCCATGGCGGTCTGCATTGCCGCTTCCACGGCAGGCGCCAGGGCCTTTACCGCCACCAGCGCCAACGGTCTTCTCTATATGAACGAGCAGCTTCATTGGGCCGTTGGAGCCAGACTTCCTGTGGTCATGTGTGTTGCCAACCGCGGTATAGGCGCTCCATGGACCGTATGGAACGACCACCAGGACAGTATGTCGCAACGTGATGTCGGCTGGATACAGCTTTATGCCAACGATCACCAGCAGATCATCGACTCCGTCATTAAGGCCTTCCGCTTGGCCCAGACGGTCAGTATCCCGGTTATGGTGTGTTATGACGGCTACCTGCTGTCCCACACCTATATGCCTTTTGAACAGCCTGAGCAAAGCCGGGTCGATGCCTTCCTGCCGCCATTTTCGCCGAAGCATTTCCTGAACCCTGAAGAACCCGGTAATTTCAATACCGTGACCCTGCCGGATATCCGGCCCGGGGTGGACGGCAACATGGAACCGGGCTATATGGAAATTCGGCATAACCTTCAGGAAGACTTGAGGGCCTCCCTTGAGGTTTATGCCGCCATAGACAGTAATTTTGCTGAAGAATTCGGGCGTGGCGGCACTCCATTCATCGAAGAGTACAGATGCGACGATGCTCGGTTTGTCGCTGTATGTATCGGTTCATTGTCCTACCAGCTCAGAGATGTTATCGACGCCATGCGTGATGACGGCGTCTACATCGGGGTTATGGGTGTGCAGATGTACCGGCCATTTCCCGATGAAGTCATTGTCGAGGCACTGGCAGGCAAAGAATGCGTGATTGTTTTTGAAAAGGCCCTGAGCTACGGCAACCAGGGGCCGCTTTTCAGCGATATTAAAGCAGCGCTGTACAGCCGTAACGCCGGTCCGCGTATTCATAACTATATTGTGGGACTTGGCGGCAGGGAAATCAAAACACAACAGCTGCTGGAGGCTCTGCGGCAGTCATGTTCCGCTCCCGACGCTTTCGATGATGCACCGCGGTGGATCGGTTTAAAATTATAGGAAGGTAAACTGCTGGTTTTTAGCTCTTTGCTTAATAGTCACATAGGAAGAAGATTATGGCGGAAAAAACAAGTATTCTCAATCTGACGGAAGAAGAATTTGTCCATCCCGGCAATCGTGCCTGTTCCGGTTGTGGACTCTCCATTGTCTACAGGATTGGACTGAAGGCGCTTGGTAAAAATACTATTCTGGTGGTGCCTCCCAGTTGTTTGACGGTGCTGCAGGGACTCTACCCCGTGGCTTCGGCCAAGCTGCCTTGCGTCAACGTGACCTTTGCGTCAACAGGGGCCGCGGCAACCGGTGTGCGCGGCGCCATGAAAGCCTTGAAAAAAGAGGGTGTCAATGTGGTGGCCTGGGCCGGTGACGGCGGTACCGGTGATATCGGTATTCAGGCACTGTCCGGAGCCTGCGAACGGGGTGAGGAGATTATCTACATCTGTTATGACAATGAAGCATATATGAACACCGGGGTGCAGCGCTCCGGCACCACTCCTCGGGGTGTTTTGACCACAACCACACCCATAAAGGGTAAGCTGCAGGCCAAAAAGGATGTACCGGCCATCATTGCCGCCCACGGTATCGGCTATGTGGCCACGGCATCGGCCGCTTACCCTCTCGACCTCTACGACAAGGTTAAAAAGGCCACTTCCATTGCCGGGCCGAAATATATCCATGTCCATACACCCTGTCCGCCGGGCTGGGGCTTTGACACCCGATATACCATAAAAGTCGGCAAGCTTGCCGTGGAAACAGGTCTCTTTGATCTCTATGAGTTGGAAAATGGCGAGTTCAGTCTTACAGGAGCGTCGAAAAAGCTGCTGGGCAAAGAGAGGAAACCGGTGACGGAGTATTTTAAAATACAGAATCGTTTTAAGTCACTTGATCCCGAAATACTGACTTCGGTCCAGCAGCAGATTGACGCTAAGTGGTCTGAATACGAGGAGAAAAATTAAGTTAAGGCGTCCGGCTCTACTCTTCTCCGGCTGGTGCAAAAAGTGATGTGTGGTTTGCAGGCCTGAGCCTGTTTCATGGTGGAAGAAAGCTCAGGTCTTTTCCGTTTCGGTGGAGAGAAAACCTAGAATTAATTCGGTCTGTTTTTCGATATATTCTTCGATGGTGAAATGTTTGGCGAAGTACCATCTTCTGAAGGCCCAGGTATGTCCCAGCACGGAAATGGTGTGACCGACAAAGTTAATGGTCTGCTCATCCAGGTCGAGCTTTCCTTCTGCCTTGAGCTGCTCCAGTGCGTCTAGAAACAGGCTGGTAATTTCCATCTCTGCATCCAGTATCTTTTGCTGGAACTGCTGGGGCAGGAAATGGGTGACTTGATAGAGCAGCAGGATGTGGTCACTGAGGCGGTTGCAGACAAGAAAATATTCCCTGACAATATTTTTCAGCACTTCTCTGCCGTCGCCGGCATCGGAGCTGATATTTTTCATGCTGTTTTCCACATCGGTGTAGATAGCCCGACAGACCAGATAGAGCACATCAACCTTGGTGGAAATATATTCGTATAAGGTGCCGGTGGAGATGCCGATTTCCTTGGTCAGCAGGCGGGTTGAGGTTTTATGATAGCCGTGCTTGATAAATAACTTCACGGCGCAATCAACTATCTGTCTGCGTCGCTGTTTCACCAGCTCCTGGTCTTTTATCTGCGTCGATATCTCGAATTCGTGGGTATCTTTCTCGCTTTTCATACTGTACTTGATCCTCTAAAGTAAAAATCAGAATCGGCATGACTCTGCTGTTTTACGACGCAATCATAAAGTATCCTCTGTTTTGCGCAAGTACAAAGAAGGCATCGTCCACTGTAGCAGTATTTCTTATAAAAAGCATTAGCGAAATTGATTTTTGGTGAGCTGCTCTTTTCCCTTTGAAAGGGTAACGACACACATGCGGGGCACATTGGCAATATGCGGTGCAGCCATTGATACCGGTAAGAGCGGCTCTAATTGGGAGAGAAAGAATTGAGCAGATTACCATCGATGGTATTGCCGTATAAGGCGCTTTTTAAGGCCGCTATCTCCTCGGGGAGATAGCGGCCATACATTTTAATCGGGATTTCCTCAATAGCAACCGACGGTGATGATGCCAGGACCAGCATATATTCAATGAGATAGGCGGCATTTTGCCCAAGAGGGCCGCAGTAAGCCTGTCTCTGCCGCAGGCGCAATACTCTGAGTTCGTGGATTGAACGACCGAATTCCGCTTCCATAAGTTCTTCGTATGTCGTCAGAATAAGTTCAATCCGGATAGTTGCCGCCCCCTCTGCGGTATAGTCAGGAAGATTGCGGCGAATATCGGCGGGATCAAGGCCGCGTCTTTCAGCCATGTCCCAATTGAAACCGGACAGCTTCTCCACCAGAACATCCGCGGCCGGCAGGTCGATATCAAGAAGCAGATTGACGGCATTATAATTACCGCTGTGTTTTTCAATTTCGATGATGGTAATGTCCGGCTGTCCCTTTAGAACCTGCGGGATCCGCTCAAGCAGATTCTGGTCGCCGATTATTTTGAAACCGATAATATCGTTGACCGTCATGGATTCAGGTCGGAGACGTACCGTCCCATCCATGAAATGACGTGCAACCAAAGTTTCAGCCTCAATGAAGTCATTCTGCATCGCCAGTGGTGAGCTGATAAAACCGGCCAGTGGAGCACCGGCCACCGCCGCCCTCTGTTCGGCGAGCTGTTCGGCCTTTTCCTGGATTTCCCTGTACAGGGCATCCACCAGCCGGAAGGAGACTTTTTCCGCCACCCGCGAAAGCCTCTTGATGCGGCAAATGGCGATCAGATGCGAGAGATCGTCTGTTAAAACGAGGGCGTCTATGGGCAGGTGTGGAAAGTAGTATTTCGGATTGTCGCAGTAATGAGTTGTCAGCTCCTGCAGCCGGGGATTTCCGGTGGGGCAGTGAGCGATGATACAATCACGCAGAGCCTGCTTGCGCTGAATGCGGTCGGCACGAAAGCTTCCTTGAAAAAGCAGGCCGAGGAGGCGGCGAACGCGATCAATGGCAATGGTGGATATGGCGCTTTCATACACAAAAATCCGGGTAAGCTTCCGGCCGTCGTCCGGGTCGAAATCATCATTCATCCACCGCAGGGTCAGGTCGAAAAGTTCATCCCGATGGGTCATGGCGGTCAGATACATTGTATCTCCTTTGTTGCAGCCTGCTGGTGGAGCTTTAATTGAGATTGTCTCCTGTCTATTACGTCAACGCCCTAAGTATAACCTTAAAAAGATAAAAAGTTGAGAAAAGCTGCAAGGAAAAATACTCGGCAGGCCGGCGAAACGGCAGCAAGGACATAAATGGTAGTATATACTATTAATAAACTACTTAAATACAACAATTGAAACTGATGTGGAAGTGTATAGGGTATTGCCCATACAAGAACAGGTTTTTTCATAAACCGATCGGAGGATATATGAAACCGGCATCTATTGAGGGATGAGTATGAGGCACTATTTCTTTACAGCCATGCTTCTTTTTTATGCGACAACTTCCATGGCCATTCCCGATGATATGGAGATGGTGGGTGAAGGGAAAGCAAAATATCTCGGCATGATAACGGTGTATGATGCCGCTCTTTATACCCGGGAGAAAACAGCACCTGCCGACATCCTGAGTGCGGAGGTCTCGCGCTGTCTCAAGCTTGACTATGCCGTCGAAGTTTCCGCCGAAGATTTTATCAAAGCAGCAGACACCATTCTGCGCCGTCAGCACGACGACAAGAGGCTGCGTCGTGTCGAGGCCGAGATAGATGCACTGCATGGGAGCTACAGCAAAGTGGCGAAAGGAGACAACTACATCCTCTGTTATGATGCGACAGCAAGGTCAACTACTCTGTATCGCAATGGAGTGCCGCAGGTGGAGGTTGTTTCCGAGGAGTTTGCCGAGATCTATTTCGGTATATGGCTGGGACCTGAAGAACCGTTAAGCGACAGCTTGAGAAACAGGCTGCTTGGCCGCAACTGAGGAGAGGATCATGGAAAAGTTTTTTGATGTGTATCGCCATCTACGCCGCGACAATCTCGATACTCTGGCTCAGATCTATACCGAGGAGATCGTCTTTATAGATCCGGCCCACAGAATTTCCGGACTACCACAGCTGAAGAACTATTTCGAGAAACTCTACTCTGACCTCGATTCCATAGAATTGGATTTTATCCACCATCTGCGGCAGGGACAGGTCGCCTATGTACAGTGGCGTATGGTCATGAGCCATCCCCGTTTGCGAAAGGGCAGTCCGGTAACCGTCGAAGGGCTCAGCCGACTGGAGTTTGACGCGGAAGAAAAGGTAAGGTTGCATCGCGATTATTTTGATCTGGGTGAAATGTTGTATGAAAACCTGCCGCTCATCGGCATGGTGGTAACTTCCATTAAAAAGAGGCTGGGGCAATGAAAATACTGGTTACGGGAGCAACTTCAGGTATCGGCCGGCAATTGGCCATGGATTACCATAAAGAGGGACAAGAGGTCTGGGCCGTGGGGCGCAGTGAAAAGCCTCTTGCTGAACTGGCGGCGGAAGGGCTGCACACCGGCAGGGTGGATCTTACCGACCGGCAGGCGGCTCTTGACTGGTTTACAGGACTGGAAAGTCTGGATCTGGCTGTTCTTAATGCCGGAACCTGTGAATATATAGACTTACCGAAATTTGACAGCGCCCTGGTCAGCCGAGTTATGCGCGCCAATGTGGAGTCTCTGGCAATATCCATCGAAGGCGTGCTGCCGCTTCTGCGTCGTGGCAACAAGCCCCATCTGGTCGGCGTTGGGTCGTCGGCATCCTATGTGCCGTTGCCCAGAGCGGAAGCCTATGGCGCCTCCAAGGCGGCCATTGCCTATATGATGGAAACCCTCAGGATTGACCTGGCCAGGGAAAATATCGATGTCAGCCTGGTCTCACCCGGCTTTGTCAAAACTCCACTGACCGACCGTAATGACTTTCCCATGCCCATGCGGGTCAGTGTAGAGCAGGCCAGCCTGGCCATCCGTCGAGGTATTGCAGCAAGGCGTCTGGAGATTCATTTCCCGAGGCGCTTTACCCTGTTGCTCAAAACTCTGTCACTGCTGCCGCGCCGCCTCTGGTTGAGAGTAGCGAAAAGGCTGGTGGGCGCATGAAAGGAAAAAGAATCGGTATAGTAGGTACAGGTATTGCCGGTCTGACCTGCGCGTATCACCTCAGCCGCAACCACCGGGTGACTCTCTTTGAGTCCGCCGATTATATCGGTGGTCACACTCATACCGTCGAGGTGGAAAAGGACGGTGAAAGAGTCAGAATTGATACCGGTTTCATTGTTTTCAATGATCGAACATATCCGAATTTCATAAACTTAATGGAAGAAATAGGGGTTGCCTCGCAAAAAACCGAGATGAGTTTTTCGGTGCGCAATGATGAACTTGCTTTGGAATATAACGGCGGCAGCCTGGCAGGGCTGTTTGCCCAACCGAAAAATCTTGTTCGGCCGGCCTTCTGGGGCTTGCTGCGTGAGGTGCTGCGCTTTAACCGGGAAGTCCGCCAGGCGGCTGACCATGATTCCATGACCCTGGGCGAGTTTCTCAACCGGAGCGGGTATGGCCCCCTCTTTCGGGAAAATTACATTATTCCTATGGTCTCGGCAATCTGGTCCATGGGGTATGCCGGGTGCTATGAGTTTCCTCTGTCGTTTTTCATCAAATTTTTTGATAATCATGGTCTGCTGGATCTTACCAATCGTCCTCAATGGTATACCATAAAAGGCGGGTCGAGCAGTTATATCGAGCCTCTTACCCGTGGATTTAGTAGGAATATCCGTCTTAACACACCGGTCACCCGCGTGCGGCGGCAGCAGGATGAAGTCGTCGTCGAAACACCTTCCGGTACCGAGCTGTTTGATGAGGTTATATTTGCCTGTCATGGTGATCAGGCTTTTGCGCTTCTCAGCGATCCGACTCCGAAGGAAAAAGAAGTGCTTTCAGCCTTTACCTGCAGCGACAACCCGGTAACCCTGCACACCGATACCAGCCATCTGCCCAAAGCCCCTCGGGCCTGGGCCGGCTGGAATTACCGCGTTGTTGACAACGCTCTGCGGCAGGCCACATTGACTTATGATATGAATATTCTCCAGCGGCTCGACAGCCGTTATACCTACCTGGTTACTCTGAATCAGGAAGTGGCCAAGGAACATGTTCTGGCCCGCTTTCAATACAGACATCCCGTCTATACCCTGAATGCCGTCAGGGCCCAGGAAAAATGGCAGGACATCAGTGGTGTGTCCGCTCTTCATTATTGCGGCGCCTATTGGCGCAATGGCTTTCACGAAGACGGGGTAAGCAGTGCCTTGCGGGTCTGTCGCATGGTGGAGGGCAAGAAATGAATTCAGCCATATATGTGGGTCGTATCAGCCATCGCAGACATATTCCCCTCTCCCACAGCTTCAGCTATCCTTTTTTCATGTGGTATCTCGACTTAGAGGAAGTAGAACAGCTTCCCTCCATGCGGCCCTGGTTCTCGACGACGGGTTGGGCCTTTGCCGGGTTTCACCGGCCGGATTACTATGGCGACGGCAACAGGCCGTTGCAAGACTGCATCAAAGAGCGCATGGCGGAGCTGACCGGTGTGAATGTGACAGGACGTATCTGCGCTCTTTTGAATCTGCGCACCATGGGCCTCTATTTCAGCCCGGTGAATTTTTATTATGGATTCGACGATTCGGGGGAACTCAGCCATTTTCTGGCCGAGGTCTCTAATATTCCCTGGAATGAGAGGCATCAATATGGTCATTATGTGGCCGGCAAAGAGCTTACGCCCCATCATAAAAAGGCCTTTCATGTGTCCCCCTTCAACCATCTGGACCAGCACTATAGCTGGCGCATCGAGCCGCCCGATGACGCCTTGAAGGTGGAACTGCAGGTTGATGACCATCGTGGTCGCATTTTTGAAGCACGACTGGAGCTTGGCAGGGTCCCTCTGCAGAAAGACCGGATCCGCAACCTGATAATCAAAAAACCGGTGATGACCGGCTCTGTCGTTGCTGGAATTTATTGGCAGGCATTTAAATTATATATCAAAGGTGTACCGTATTTAGGGTATGCCAGGGAGGCGCTATGATCTCGAGAGAAAGCACTGTATATCGAGAAGACAGCAAGGTCAGGCCATTTTCTCTTCCTTTTGCCAGGCGGCTGGTTTATAAAATGCTTGCCGGCTTGCGTCACGGTCACCTTGTCCTGCATGATTCCGGGGAGACCTATACCTTTGGTCATGAGGAGAGTGAGCGTGTTGCCCATATCTATATCCATTCGCAGGCCGTTTACCCACGAATCTTACTGCATGGTTCCATTGGTGCAGGTGAGGCCTATGTCGAAAAACAGTGGGATACGGATGATCTGACCAGCCTGGTACGCATTCTGGTGGCGAATATGGAGGTACTGGACGGTATGGAAAAGGGTATTGCCTGGCTGCTTCGCCCATTCCATGTTTTCCGACATCTCCTCAATAGAAACGATCGTCGGGGAGCAAAAAAGAACATTCTGGCGCACTATGATCTCGGCAATGAAATGTATAGTACCTTTCTTGACTCTGCCATGATGTACTCTTCCGCCATCTTTCCCAGGCAGGACAGCAGCCTCGAAGAAGGGGCACGACATAAACTGGAGCTGATCTGCTCCAAACTCAACCTGCGGGCCGAGGACCATGTTCTGGAAATAGGCAGCGGCTGGGGTGGTTTTGCCATTTATGCTGCGGCGAATTACGGCTGCCGGGTCACGACCACGACCATTTCCGCGGCGCAGTACCTTGAAGCTAAAAAACGGATTGCCGCAGCGGGGCTGGAAGATCGCATCACTCTTTTACAAAAGGATTATCGCGATCTGCAGGGCAGCTATGACAAACTGGTTTCCATAGAGATGATAGAGGCGGTGGGGCATGCCTACCTGCCCCGGTTTTTCCAAAAATGCGGCGAGTTACTTAAAGATAACGGCAGGATGCTTCTTCAGGCCATAACTATTCGTGACAGGAAGTATATGAGCTATGTCCATAATGTCGACTTCATCCAGAAACACATCTTTCCTGGGGGGTGCCTGCCTTCCAATACCAGGATGCAGACTCTGCTGACCGAGAAGACCGATATGGTAGTACGGCATCTCGAAGATTTCGGCGGGCATTATGCCCGTACACTGGCCCTGTGGCGCGAGCGTTTCGGCAGGGCTACGTCAACCCTTACCGAGCAGGGCTATGATGAACGCTTTCGCCGCTTGTGGAATTTTTATCTCTGCTACTGCGAAGGAGGGTTTCTTGAACGTTCCATCAGCGTTGTTCATATTGTGGCCGACCGTCCCGCAGCCCAGGCCGTAGCTGAGAAATCCGGGTGTAGTGGAGAGAAACTATGAATATTTTCGTCAATATCTTGATTTATCAGGGTGTCTGGTTTCTGGGGGTGCTGTACGGCGACCGGGGTGGCCTGATAGCTCTTGCTCTTCTTACTCTGCACTTTGTTTTGAGTCCTCGACGCCTTGCTGATATGAAAATGATAGCGTTTTTTGTGGCGGCAGGCCTCTTTATCGATTCATGTATGCAGCTCTTTGATGTGTTGACTTTTTTCGCACCATCCCGGCCTATTCCGTTCTGGCTCGTGGTCATCTGGGCCGGACTGGCCACTCTGCCTCTCCATGGTCTGCGCTGGATGCAGGGCAGACATTTTCTCAATGTTTTTTTCGGTGCTCTGGGCGGACCGCTGGCCTACTGGGCCGGAGTGCGTCTTGGCGCTGCCTCCTTTCCTCAGTCAATGCTCTTTTCCCTTGTGGTGCTGGCAGTGGTCTGGGCTGTGTTCTGGCCGTTGGCCATGCAGGTGTCTGTACGCCTCTCCGAACCTTCTCAACCGCTTGACAGAGCAGAGGAGAAAAGCTAGACATAATGGTCATGAGAAATCCGGGCGAAGAGCAAGAAGTGAATGAACACGTACGATGGAGAGAGACGAATGGCGAACGCTGATATATACAAAGTTGTAGTGAACTCGCTATCGGCCCATGTGGCTATTTTGGATGAGGAGGGTATCATTCTGGAAACCAACGAGGCCTGGCAGAATTTTGCCAAAGCCAACGGCATGAAGGAGGGCTGGGACAGTGTTGGTGTCAGCTATTACTCCGCCTGCCGGGATGGAGAGAGTGATTTTATTGATGATGGTGAGATCGTTGCCTGGGGAATTCAGCGGGTCGTAGGTGGTGAGGTAGTGGAGTTTTTTCATCAATATCCCTGTCACAGTCCGGAAGAAAAACGCTGGTTTGCAGTTCGGGTGGTGCCTTACCGAGATGAGAATGTTCATCGGGTTATTGTCACCCATGAAAATATCACGCCGGTCATGGTGGTACAGGAGGAACTGCAGCGTAAAGAGGCTGAACTGCTCCGTCAGCATGAACGACTGGAAGAGACCAATATAGCGTTGAAAGTACTCCTTCGTCAGCGAGATGAGGATAAAACGCGCATTGAGGAGACCATTTATACCAATGTGGACCGGCTGGTTCTGCCCTATATGGAGCGACTGCTCCAGGGCAAATTGACGGAAAAGCAGCGCACTCTCGCTGAGGTAGTGGAGGGAAATCTTCGGGAAATCACGGCGCCGTTTCTTCGTACGCTGGCAGGTCTGAAAGTGATGCTCACTCCTCAGGAGATCGAGGTGGCCAATATGGTTCGCGGTGGCCGGTCAAGCAAGGAGATTGCCGAAGTGCTGAATTTGTCGGTCAGCGGTGTCGATTTTCACCGAAAAAGCCTGCGCCGCAAACTCGGTCTTACCAACAGTCCGCAGAATCTTCGATCCTATCTGATGTCTCTGGAATAAAAATCGCAAATGACGGGAAAAAACCGGTTCAATATATGGTAGAAAGCAGCAAGGAGTATCTATGGCAGAGGGCGCATCTATCGATGCTTGCTGCATCCTTACCTGATACAATAAGAGGAAAGCGATCGCAGGCAATGAATGAAAAACAGTAGTTTAGTGGTAGTTTTTGCTACTATTACGTTGAAAATCTCACTGCTACGGTTTCCCCTTCGATCATGAAAGAGTTATGAAGACCATTACGCTGCTCTATTCCACTCACCGCCCGGAAACCCTCGCCATGACTAAATCTCTGCTGGCGAAGCAGCAAACCATTATACTGGAGGAGCCTCCACATCCAGTCCTCGGCCTGATGGCCGAATTTATAAAGGCTTCGGGCGTAGGTCAGGCCTGCCGGTCCCGCGCCGACAATGATGATGTCAGTCGTTGGCCTGGACATGAATTGTTCTCCTGCATTTTCAATCTCTTACGTTCTTAACCCAGTTCAGCTCCGGGGCAGTATAACACCGCACCGGAGCTGATAGTGTAGATCTACCAACGCTCTGTTCCGATAATCTGGCTGACATCCATGCACTTAGCCCTCTCTTCTTCGGTCAGCTCCTCCTTGGTTTTTATCTTGCCCTTGAGGTCGTCGGCGTAGCAGGCGTATTCCTTGCCGTCTTTATCCCGTATCCAAACCATTGTTTCATAACCACCTTTCATAACATCCTCCTTGTTGAGTTGATATGTGCCTTGCTCCCAGCTGCTGTCAGTATCAACACCACCGGGAAATAATTAGATATCGATTGGGTTGTATCCCTGTTCAAGGCACATATTCCCCTTCGTGGGGTGTTCGTCGTGTTGACGTACCATTACTTGTAAGACAGGTTATGGTGGCGTTCAACAGTATTAAAAAAGCAGTATTACGGTAGTAAAAACTACCATCACTGATCTAAGCTATCCCCCCCACCGACGAAAAACGGACCCACCAAGCCGGAGTTTCGGACAGAGACACCACCGGATTAGAGACCCTCTTTTTTAAAGTCCCCATTTTTCTACTCCTAATTTAATATCATTTCATATCCAATGCCGGAAGGAAACGATGTCGCCTCGTAGAAGTAAAAAACGTCCTTGTCGAATTTGTCGAAAACGGTTCATACCGGATCCTCGAGTCGGGGATCGGCAGAAAACATGCGGTGATCATGAGTGCATGAGAATATGGCATGCCCAAAAATGCACTGAATGGAACCGAAAGAACCGTAATTATGCTCAGGAAAATTATTTGCATGACAGATCGGTGATTGCGGTCAGTCAAGACGATGCCGGCAAGAAGGCACCAGTTGCAGATGCTACAGCAAACTCTGACTGATTTCCAAATGTCACCAGAAAAAGGGAAGAACTGTGCGGCGTAAAAAGTCCAAGTAGATCCTTTCCCTATTTTTGACGGTTCTCTGCACCAATGATTTCATGAATGGCGAGATAATCGTCATCGATTACCTCCTGAATGCCCGTCGCCTTCATAACCTTGAACATTGATTTGAGCTGTGGAGTCGAAGACAGCATGACGCTCTTGATTGCCTTTTTGGTGGCGCTGTCCAGCCCTCCCCTGAAGACAAATGGATCAAAATGAATCGGTCTCGACTTCCAGAGAACCACGACATCATCATAATCAAGAATCCCTCGGCGTAGAGCTTCATCAATTCTGACAGAAGAGACAAATGCTGCGTCGACATGTCCTTTGGCAACAGATGAGATGGCGCGGTCATGGGAGCCGGTATAGATTTGCGATGCAAAAAACTCCTCCAAAGGAGCCTGTATTACCCTGGTAAAATACATATTGGGAATCACTGCTCCTGAGGTGCTGGCCGGGTCCGTAAGTGCAACTTTTTTCCCGCGAAGATCCTCCACCGTATCGATTGAAAAAACTTTTAGCGTGAAAAGCATGGAATGATAGTAATTGCCTGGCGGAGTAAGCTTCCCTCCCTCACTTGAAAAGGATGCGAAAGCTTCGACCTCTTCATCCCTGGCTCGAGCCTTTGCATAGGATGCAGGCCCCAGAATGGCAAAGTCGATGGTTCGTGAAAGAATTCCCTCGATGACCGATTGATACGATTGCGGGCGAACGATTCTAACCGTCCTGTTGAGCTTTTCTTCCAGCAGCTGCAACAGCGGCTGCAGCTCCTCAATCTGATTGTCCACATTCTTTTTGGGCACCAGGGAAAAATATAGAGGGCCATTATTTTCAGCCTGAGAAAGGTCTGCGCCGTTCACGGAAGTGGCCATGGCAAAAAGGCTTAAGCAAAACACCAGGCATTTCAATCTGTTTAAACACGATCTCATATCGATATGCTCCTCTTTGGCGAAAGCAGATATTGCCGAATCTCTTCTTCGGCCACCGGTCGGCTGAAATAGTACCCCTGCACCTGATCACAGCCGGCAACCTTGAGGTTGAGCAACTGTTCGTGGGTCTCCACCCCTTCTGCGACAACAGTCAAATTCAGCTTTTGCGCCAATATAATTATGGAATAGATAATGGGATTGTCATTATAGGTGTTGCGGATATCTTGAATGAATCCGCGATCAATCTTGAGGCTTTGGATTGGTAATGCGCGGATGCTTTTCATGTCGGAAGATTCCCTGCCAAAATTATCGAGAAGAATTGCGAACCCTTGCGCATCAAGCTCATGGAGGTTCCTTATCACAATGTCGTTTCTTTCTTGAATGACGCTTTCGATTATTTCAAAACCGAGCAGTTCAGGAGCAAGCTGATACCGGTTGGTCGTCCGCTTCACCTTATCAGCATAATCCGGCTCATTTAGCTCCAGTGATGAAACATTCAAGGAGACCGGAACCAGCGATAAACCATCCGCCTGCCATGCGCACATCTGCTTACAGACCTTCTCCACAATCAAGGCTCCGAGTGTAGTCATAGCTCCGCTCCTTTCAGCGATACCAATGAAGTTATTCGGAAAGATCAATTGGTCAGGATGTTGCCAGCGGATCAATACCTCGAGCCCAACGACGGTAAAATCCGTCAGCCGCACTCTCGGCTGATAATGGAGAATGAACTCATCATTGACAATTGCCGAAGACAGACCCTTCTCCAGCTCAACATCCTTAAGAGAAATGGGGTTCAGGCAGGCATCGAAAAAACTGTACCGGCCTCTTCCCGTCTTCTTCGCTGTATACATGGCTCCATCCGCACTGAGCAGCAGCGAATCGACATCATTGCCATCCCTTGGAAAAATTGCTATGCCCACACTCGGCTTGACATCGAGGCAATGGCCGTCCAGGTTTTCGCACGGCTTTGCAATGGAGGACATAATCTTTTCGATAATTGGCAGGATATCCGTTTCGGTGGACATCTCGGAGAGCATGATGACGAATTCATCGCCGCCGAAACGGGCGACAATATCGATTTCCCGCGTGCATTCTGCAAGACGCCTTCCTACCGTCTTCAGCAGCAGATCGCCAATTCGATGGCCGTAGGTGTCATTCACATCCTTGAAGTGGTCAAGATCTATGAACACGACGGCATAAATCAACCGGTTGCGTTTGGCTGATGTCAGTTTCTGCTGCGCCATAAGACTAAAAAGACGGCGATTGTAGAGACCGGTCAGCGGATCGACGGAGGCAGCCTTGGCCGATTCCTTGTGCTCTTCTTCAAGGCGCAAAATCAGTTCCTTGTTATCCCTATTGGCAATGGCCAGATTATGCATGAACCTGTGCTGACGGCCGATCATCTGCAATAAGAAATAGAGGCTCGCAAAGCCGAAAGCGGTAAGCGCCGCCAGCACGAAAAGCAATTTTTCCCTGTAGCGAGAAAAATCCGATAAATACTCTCCAACTTCACGACTCAACACGACAGTAAAAGGGTAATTGCGAATTTCCGTGTACGTCAGATACATGCCTGGCATACCTGCATACCGGACAATTCCCGAATTGGAGGAAAGTTGCGCCAAATTCGAATCCACCAGTTGGGACAAGGAATCGTCAATTCTCAACCCGCTGCTCTCAAAGCACGCTAGGTTTCTCCACTCACCATCGACGATCATGACCCTGCCCGTACTTCCGAGATTAATTTCCTGTAATAGATTAAGAATATAACCGACATCGAGTTCAAGAAGCATCACGCCTTTTATCGTGCGATCGGCGATCAAGGGAAACAACAGGGAGACCTGCCAGGGATTTTGTGACGTTCCCCGGGGAATGTCTATGAACATCCTTTCTCCGTTTGCGGTTACCCGCTCAAGATACGCTTCGATGTTTCTTTGCATCTGCAGATCACTGCTGGGATTGGGAGAGGATTGAAAAAAAGGTCTGCCGGAGATCTCGTACAGAACAACACGGGTGAGAGGACGTTCTCCATAGAGAAAGCTATGTATATTCTCAAGCGATTTCTGGTCAAAGCTCTCGAGCCAATTCACCGCCAGCATTTCAATGGTCTGTTTCTTCTCCAAAACCTGAAAGAGATTTTCAGCAAGGACACTCCCTAGATTCCCTTGCTCCCTTTCCAGACTTTTCAGGAGTAAAGACTGGTTTTTATTGAGCTGGTGGAGTGTGACCAACCAGGCCAGAACGAGCACAAGGATGCACAATGTAGCAACCCCGAATTGGAGGACCCTTGGGTTATCGTGCTGCAGCTTCGTCAATATTTCGACCTTCGCCATGTTTTTCTTCTCTTCGAAGATATTCAGATGAGTATGAATATTCTTAATCACTGCCTTTTTTGAACATGGGAAATGACACAGAATTCCGAATACTACCCACCAAACTAGTAATTTGAGAGTTCTGCATTGGATGCTTTATGTAATCCGACGATGAGCTCTATTATACCTTGTTCATCAACTATCTTATCTACCATGCATTTTCGAGTGATATTCTCCCCCATTCCCTTGCAGAGGCACTTCGAAGCATCCAACACGGCGGACATCCCATTGTTTTTCTTTATGACATGAATACCTTTTTCACCATCTAGCTCTTCTCCTGACAAAATTATTCCTGAAACACGTTCTTTAAATACGGATGTAACTGAATTCATAATAATATCAACAGGACCATACCCGGGAACTGCCTTGGCTCTTCTTATGGTATACTGGGTACTGTATGGTTTGATGTAAATGTTGTCATGGGCCGATGCGATGTAACAGTTGCCTCCCTCGATATTCAGGCCGTCAACCATGCGACGTACTTTTATATTGCTAGCAGCATCAAGATAGCCTGCAAAGGCATCAACATGGCAACTTTCAGCATGAACCACAATCACTATAGCACCGCTGAATTCCTCTGGGATTTCAGGTATAATCCGCAATAAGTTGGCGTAAGCTCCCATACCCGCTCCTATAACAGATACATAATTGATCCGCTTGTATTTATTAATCAGGTTTTCTTCAAGTAAGTCACCGCATTGATTGCATTTCAACTCCTTCAACACCTTTTTCTGTTCAGCGTCAAAGATATTTCTTGTGCCGCACTCTTCACAAAAAATTATATCGTTTGGTTTTACAGGAGTAGAGGGGATATCATTTTTCGTTACAAACAGCGGCTTGACTGATTGAACCACTACATTAGAGGCGTAGAGTACTCTGGAGATTATTTCGTTTTCAACAACAGCGACTTTCCCGTGAAAAAATGAGTCTTTATAAATAAAATCGACCGCACCGTTCTTTATGGCATCGAAACCTCTAGCGCCACCCTCTCTTGTCAGGGAAGAAACCATGATGGTTGGCGTTGGCTTAAATATCAACAACTGTTGAAGTGACGCCATACCATCCAATAATGGCATTTCCATATCCATGACTATCACATCAGGATTTAATTTCAGGGCCATATCGAGGGCCTCGACCCCGTTGACTGCTTCTCCAACGATTTTTATTCTGTTGGTTTTGCCAAAAATGTCTCTAAGTAGTCTTCTGAATTCAAGCGAATCATCTACCACCAGAACACAAACCTGTTTTTGTACTGCTGCAATTTTAATTTTGTCTGCCATTGCTGCTGAATTAAAAACTATTAAAAATTATCTTCCATACAGGTCGGTTAAGGCCCAATTACATATCAAGCAATTTATTATCACTTGAGTGCCACCACCAGTTGAAATGGATAGCTATTCCACCGAGACGGGATGACGTATCCGTTGGTGTTTCTGGAAGTTCCGATCCGTTCAGGTTGTCCCTGCAGGACCATGGGAACCGAAATCATGAACCCAGGGCCAAATGATCGGCGAGCATTGCCGGAGATCGTGTTCGCCACCTCACCAATAACATCATGAATTAGATCCTCGGTGGCATTGTCTTCACCAAGGTTCAAAACCAGGTGGTGCAGCATCTCCTGGGACGCTGTCACCAGAACAAAACCCTTACGTTCTCCAGAAACTCCTATGATTCCAGTGTAATCGTCAACTTTTATCTGTTTTGCAGAAGTGAGGTAAGGGGTTTCAACCTTTATATCTTTATTCGTACTGGCACGGAAATAGTACTTGATTCCGCTGATAAATACCTCAATATCTTTTTCTGTTATCATATTGTCACGTTATCCCTTCAGTTCGTTGCTGAATGCAATACATTTAATAAGTGCCTCGTTCAGTTCGGATTCTGTAAATGGTTTACATAAGAAGCCGTAAGCGCCGTGTTTTACAGCCTTGATAGCGGTTGCCTTATCCGCAAGTGCGGATATTACCAGAATGACCGTATTGGGTTTGATAGATATCAGTTGTTTGACACATTCGGTACCATCCATTTTCGGCATTGTCAGGTCCATGGTGACCAGCTCTGGTTCATGGGTTTTAAAAACTTCTACCGCCTCCTGCCCATTTGTCGCTGTGTAAATATTTTCTAATTCAGGAAGATTGATTTCCCGCTCAATCTTCCTACGAACGATCAGCGAGTCATCAACGATTAGCATTTTCATTTAGTTCTCCTCATGAATCTTGATAATGAGCACATAAGATACAACTTTTCAGCGGACAAACAAACAATGGGCAAAGCACACATAATCCCTAATCCCTTCCATTTTTTGCCAGCACTCTTTCCGTGCTCAAGAAGACTGGTCTTACAGGGGATTAGGAAATGCCTACCCTACGCCGCCTGCTTTTGAATGACTGCGTCCACCGCCTTGAAATTATATTGAAACTCGGTGTAGAAGCCGGATTGATATTTTACCCTCGCCTGCCCTCTTAACAGATCAAGTCTGGATTTAATCAGATCCATGCCAACCCCGTGACCTGCATGTACATTGCTTTCCGGTGCAGTGCTAAATCCTTGTAAAAATATCAATGAAAGCAATTTGGAACGTTCCCAATTGCTGATCTGGTTTGCTGTTGCCAACCCGGTGGAGATGGCCCTCTCCTTTATTTTCTCAAGATCAATACCTTTACCGTCATCTCGTATTGTCAATAGAAGTCCTGCACTGTTTTTCTTCAGGGCAACCTTTATTTTGCCCTCCTGAGGTTTTCCAGCATTCTCTCTCGCCATAGGCATTTCCAGTCCATGGGCAACGGAGTTGCGAAGACTTTGTAAAATTATATCCTTGACTGGTTCCATCTGCGCCATCGACAACAGAGTAGCATCAAAATCTGTCATATCCAGAGACGCTTCCTTTTTGTAGTCATTGGCGATTCGTTCCACAAGGGCGCCCATTTGCTTTTTCCACAGGAGTTCTGGCCTTGAAGAATTTTTATTATCAGCTGATGATTCTACCAGTGGCAGTGGTGGATCGTTTTGGAGTTTTGGTGCGTTGGCAACGGCCATTTTTTTCTGCAGTTTGCCGATAATATTAAAATCCGACATCAACTGGTTAAGATTTACAACCAGCGGCAGGAAGTCTTCGCCGGTTATCTGCTGCTTCTCCTTGAGATCCACAACAGATGATTCCAGGGTATGAAACTTATTCATTACAAAATCAAGGCTGAGCGCGGTGCTATCCCCTTTAAGTTTATGAACAATACGAAAAATGGTTTCCAGCTTTTTTTGCAGGCTTTTCGAACTATTCGTCGGCTCCTTCAGAATATCATTAACATTCTTAAGCCCCTCTTCAGTGGCCTGGAGGAAATCTGTCAGTAAAGTACTTTCGACATGTATGATTGCAAGCAGCATATCAATTTCCTTGCTTGCCTTCTCGTTGGCTGCTTTGAGCCGTTCAGAAAGCTGAACCTGCTCGGTAATATCCTTGACAGTTACAAGCAGAGAACTAAACCCTTGCTTTTCATAGGCTCGGGAAAACTGGAAACTGAAATAGCGAATGTCAAACGTAGCGGCATCAGTCGTCAGGTTCATCTCAACCTGTTTTAGAGGGTTGAGATCAGCTATCAAGGATTCGTTGACCCTTGGAGAAAAGAGTATTTCTGTATAGTCCTCAACGGTATCCAGCGTTTTCTCCGTCACAAGAGGACGGAGAAGATCAATAAAATTCTGACCGGCCAGTTTGTCTTCTTTGAACAAGGCATGGAGACTGTCTGAATGCTGGGTCCCGATTATGTACTTCTGGTCAAGCAAAAACAATCCCTCATTTACGTTTTTTAGAATATCCTCTGTTTCCTTACGGGACTTTTCAACCAGAGCGTCACTTCGTCTAAGCCTTTTCAGAAAATGAAAAAGAATCAGGAAAAAGTTTATTATGGCAAGAGTGATACCTATTGCTTGAATTTTTCTCAAACGTTCCGCCTTACTTTGGGCTACTCCCTCGACGGCAGTTGTAAATGACTGCATGAGATGCAAAATCTTGCCGCCATTAATTCTGGCATAAGCAATAGCATCTTCAGAAGCTTCAATGATGCCGGCTCGATCAATATCATTGAAGTGAGCATAAACAATTGGCTTGACCTTACTACGGTATGGTTTCCAGATCTCTTCTGCTTCTTTAAGCAAGTGAAGGCTAGTATTCCGATAGGCTGGATCATTTAACAGCGAATCCTGTTCCTGTCCTTGACCGATCAAAGAACCTCCATAGATGAAAGCATCAAGTGTTTCATCAAAGACTTTGTATGTACCGGCAAAGGAATCGATTGTTGCGTAATGATCTGCATCGGGATTACGGGCATCTTCCTGAACCTGATAGAGTTCGTTTAAGAGGCTTTGGTTCAATGTTCCCATGCGGCTTGCCAACTTTATTGCGTGGGCATCGTCGGCAATCTGATAAGAGGTATAAAAATTGATAATCAACACACCGGTATCAAGCAGAATGAACAGGCCAACAGCTAAAATTATCTCGATATATTTTGATCGAGACATTCTCCGGATGACTCCGGCGAAGCCCCTGACACTTTTAGTAATAAGCGAAAACGGATTTTTCATGACTTTCTCCTTGCTGCAATATCACCAAGCGACAATTGTTGCTTTACCGGCGCTCTCCATGCGGCTGCTTTTCTTTGGAATTTACAGAACATACACAAAAGGAAATTTAAGAGTGCGGACCTCAAAATGCCGGCTGGTCAATGTTAAATTTATCAACAGGATCAATATTTAAAATTGCGGTAAAAGCTTCTGGCTGAGCTTACCATTTTGTAGAATGGTTAATTACATTATGGTTATTGAGGACGAGTTAAAATACGATTAGGAATTAATTGGGAAGGGGGCTGAATACTTTTATTTCCCGACGATAACATTCAACACACTTGAGGTCGTCGGCGTAGCAGGCGTATTCCTTGCCGTCTTTATCCCGTATCCAAACCATTGTTTCATAACCACCTTTCATAACATCCTCCTTGTTGAGTTGGTACGTGCCTTGCTCCCAGCTGCTGTCAGTATCAACACCACCGGGAAATAATTAGGTATCGATTGGGTTGTATCCCTGTTCAAAACACATATTCCCCTTCGTGGGGTGTTCGTCGTGTTGACGTACCATCACTTGTAAGACAGGTTCTGGTGGTGTTCTCTGGTTTCGCTGGAAAAAATCGCGGCAACGCTGGCCTTTCCGACGTATAAGGATTAACGTGATGGAGTTGCTGTTACATTTAAAATCTGTTTCTACCTGCACCAGGGAGGATAACGTGACTGATGAACAAAAGACCGAAGAACCCAGAGTAAAGCTCCTGGTTCTGAGCACCTGTCTGCAATGTAAGGCTTTGATGGACTTGTTGCGGGAGCACCAGGTCACTTTTGAGGCGACCAATATCGATCTTCTGGAGAAGGCGGAGCGTGAAGATCTGTTGCTTCGGATGGAGCCATATAATGAAAAAAAGGCCTTTCCTGTGGCATTTATCGGCAACAAGGCCATTGTCGGTTTTCAGAAAAAGGTCATTCTGGCAGAGCTGGAGGTGACGGATGGATGCTGAAAAACTCTATGAGCAGCTTAAGCGAATTAACGAGCCTAAAGGCTACTTTTTTAACAAGGATCAGGAGAAGACCATGTTCCTGATCAGGGCCCTGATAACCAATAAGGAACGTTACGGGTATATGTGTTGTCCCTGCCGTCTGGCCAAAGAAGATATCAAAGCCGACCGGGATATTATCTGTCCCTGCGATTATCGGGAAGCCGATATTGCGCAATACGGCAGTTGCTATTGCGCTCTGTATGTATCGCAAGAATGGAATGATGGTCGTATCGAGCACTACGTTCCGGAACGGAGACCGTCGGAAAAGTGTTAGTACCGGAGTGTATTTTTTGGTATATTCGCCGGGATGATGGTTTGGCTGGATCCTACAACTCCTCCGACCAGAGTTGTACCGCATGTTCTGCTACATGCTTTATCGTAATGGCAATACCATCCGGCAACGGAGAGAGCCTGAACTCCTCATCAGCCGAGGTCGCCGTGGAAGCAGATGTGACGGCTTTATGTGCCGGCTTTGCTGAAAAAGTGTTCAAGTTTTAACCCTATGGAATGTTATGCTGCGTTGTGTTGCACTGTTTTTTATTGTCGTCTTGGTTCCCTCCTGTCTTTTTGCTCAGGACATTGAATATGATATCGCCTATATATGGGATAGCAATCTGGAAACTGTTCTTGACTATCAGGAGCAGTTCGGCGAAGTTTTTGAGCAGGAGGAAATTTCGCAATTTCGCATTGTCGGCCGCGACAAAGGTGAGTTCGGCCTGATCAATGATCTGAACGAAACCGCTTTGAATGCGCTGCAGAAGGTCATCAGGCATAATGCAATTCTTCGTCAAGCAGGCCTGCCGGAATGTTATGCCGTTGAAGATAAAGGGTATTATGAGCTGTATAATGTCAGTTATGGTCTTGGTCCAAACCTTGATGCTCTGAAAAAGGTCTATACCCGGGTGTACAGCTATCTTGGCGAAGAGGTGGGCAAAAAGCTGTTCATCATGCAGACCGGTGGTGATAACTACGCTCTTGTGTATCGACGCATGGGGGATCGGGCCTCAACAAACACGGTAGCGCGGCGGCACGGCAAGCTGCTCAAGTCCAAACGTATTCATACATCCATAACTCCAGAGATCAACAGTCCGGTCATTTACGGTGAATCCAGCCATCTCTATGATGCGACGGAATCGCTGCCTGCTTCTGAACCCTCTGAGCCGGTAGAGATCGCCGAGGAGAAGAATGTCGCGCCTCTCCCTCAAGTGGAGCAACCTGTCGTTGCCTTGGCGCCGCGTATGGTGAAAAAAACCTATACGGTTCTTCCTCCTGCTGATCCTCGGTTTGAAAAGAGCATTGAGGAGCTTATCGGCGAAATGCGCCGCAAAGGCCAGCTCGCCGGTGATGAAAGGACCAGTTGGGCCGTGTATGATCTGAGCCGAGGGGAAAGTCTTGTTAATATCAACACAGATCAGGTTTTTCAGGCTGCCAGCATGATCAAGCCCTTTATCTCACTGGCTTTCTTTCATCAGGTCAAGGAAGGCAGCTTGATCTATGGCCCGCAAAGCAGAAGAAATATGGAAGCAATGATCCAGCACAGCAACAATGGCTCAACCAACTGGGTTATCAAGATGGCAGGGGGACCTGCCCGTTGCGAAGAGATTTTACGGAAACATTACAGTCATATATTTAAGAATACAAAGATTGTGGAATACATTCCTCCCGGTGGCAGAACCTATAAGAACAGTGCCGTACCCTCCGATTATATCCGCTTCCTTCAGGCATTATGGAACGATGAATTGCCCTACAGCAAGGAGATGCGCCGTCTGATGTCCCTGCCGGGCCGTGATCGTCTCTATGACGGTACCCCCATTCCCAGGGGAACTACGGTCTACAACAAAACAGGCTCTACAGCACATCTCTGCGGTGATATGGGCATCCTCGTGCTGCGTGGGAAAAACGGGCGCCGCTATCCCTATGCCATCGTCGGAGTTATTGAAAAAGGCAGTCGGACGAATGACTACGGCACCTGGATGCGCACCCGCGGTAATGTCATCAGACAGGTGTCCACCCTGGTCTATCAGGAGATGAAGAACAAATATCGCATCTAATGCCGGCTGTTCGAAAGGTGCTCAACCGGCATGTTTACGACGAGGGTTAGGCAATTGCTGCTCGCCCAAACTATACCCTGGCGGACACTGATCGTACCGTCAGGGCTCGTGGGATAAGGTGACTTACTGTTTTGCCAGATACGCCTCAAAAGCAGGGAGAGCCGGCTTGCCGTCAGCGGTGGTGACTCCATCAAGCCAGCCACGATAGATTTCCGGATGTTGCCTGACATAGGCCAGTCCGGCCTCGGCATGGCTCAGCTGCTTGTCGTTCTGCAGCATCAGAGAGATCTCATTAATCATTGAGATTGGGAAGATGAAGTTTTTGAGGAAGTGTGCCACGTTGGGATGTTCCTGGTCGAATCCTTGGCGAATATTGGTATAGACCGTGGCGGTGCCGTCATTTTCACCGAAGGTTTCGGCGGTACTTCCGGTAAGGTACTTCATGTCTATGATCTGATTCATATAGTGGGGCGACCAGCCCAAGAATACGACCCATTTCCCTTCTTTGCTCAAGGTTTTGACTTCAGAGAGCATAATTGGTTCACTTGTAGCGACCAGCTTAAACTCACCCAGGCCAAACATATTACTGTCTATCATGGACTGAATGACCAGGTTGCCGTCGTTGCCGGGCTCAAGGCCGTATATTTTATGGTCGAGTTTGTCAGCGTATTTGGCCAGATCGGCGAAGTCTTTCAGGCCGCCGTCCACAACATGGGAGGGTGCTGCAAGGGTGTATTTCGCCCCGGGCATATTGGCTACATGCTTGATTATGCTACCTTTTTCGAAGAAGTCGTTGGCAATACCGGCCATGGTAGGCATCCAGTTGCCGAGAAAGATATCGACGTCGCCCAAATCAAGTGCCTTATAGACGATCGGTACAGAGAGGTTGATGCTGGTGGCTTTATAGCCCAGGCTGTTAAGTATATTCTTTCCCAAATCGGTTTTTACCGTCACTCCGGTCCAGCTGACACTGGCGAAGCGCACCTCCTTTGCGCCATAAGCCGGGCCGGTGAAGAGTAGGGCTGCTGCCAATAAAATTAGCGCGATCTTCAATTTTCGTTGCGATTGCATGATTTCTCCTTCTCGATGTGATTGTAAATGGGGGAGACCCCCCGGTGGACCATCTCGGCAAATCTGCCGGATGGCCGAAAGACTCTTTTCTTTTTAAAAACTCAGATGCCGAACCAGGGCGAAGGCGCCGGCTTGCAGTTCTGGAAGATATGTTTCACCTCGGTGTATTCCTCCAGGCCGAGGCGGCCAAGCTCTCTGCCGATACCGGATTGCTTGTATCCTCCCCATGGCGCCTGGGTAAAATAGACGTTGAAATCGTTGATCCAGACCGTGCCGAAGCGCAAGCGCTTTGCGACCCTGTGGATCCGAGCCGGATCGAGGGTGCGGAAGCCGGCGGCCAGGCCGTAGATGGTCGAGTTGGCAAGTTGTACGGCTTCTTCTTCGGTGTGAAATCTTTCTATGGTGATAACCGGACCGAAGACCTCCTCCTGTACAATCTGCATATCATCGCGGCATTGGCTGAACAGCGTCGGCAGGAGGTAAAAGCCGGACTGCAGCTCCGCTTGCCGTGGTCGTCTGCCGCCTGCTTCGAGCCTGGCTCCTTCGGCCTTTGCTGCAGCAATATATTTCTCAACCTTGGCAAGGTGTTCCGCGGAGATCAGCGGACCCATCTGGGTCTTTTCTTCCATGCCGTCGCCAAGAGTAATTTTTGCTATTCTGGACCTGAGGAGTTCGACAAAGTGATCATGGATGGAATCCTGGACCAGCAGGCGTGTACCGGCCGAGCAAATCTGGCCGGCGTGAAAGAATACACCATTCAAAGCGGCATCTATGGCACTATCGATTTCGGCATCGGCGAAAATGATATGGGGATTTTTGCCGCCCAGCTCAAGGGCGATTTTCTTCACATTGCCGCTGGCGGCCTGCATGATTCTTTTGCCTGTCTCAATGCCGCCGGTAAAAGAGATCAGGTCGACCATGTGATTTTCGGCGAGCTCGGCGCCGACGCTTGCGCCTGGTCCGAGAACAGTGTTGATAACACCTGCGGGAAAATCAAGATCGGCCGCCAGTTCGGTGATTTTTATGGTGGTCAGCGGCGTAATTTCGCTGGGCTTGATGACGATGGTGCAGCCTGCTGCCAGGGCGGGCGCTATTTTCCAGGCTGCCTGCAGCAGCGGGTAGTTCCACGGCAGAATCTGGCCGCAGACACCGACCGGTTCACGCACGATGCGACTTTCGCTGTGAGACAGTGGGGAGTTGATAACCTCGCCGCCGTCCTTGTCGGCCAGACCGGCATAGTAGCGGAATATGCCGGCGATATCGGCCATGTCCCACCGACTTTCCTCCAGTGTTTTGCCGGTATCAAGCGTCTCAAGTTCGGCCAGTACTTCGCTTTCCGCAGAAATACGATCAGCCAGCCGGTAGAGCAGTGACCCGCGCTCACAGGCGGGCCTTGCCGACCACACTCCGCTGTCAAAAGCTTGTCGTGCCGCCGTTATGGCGCTTTGGGCGTCGCTGCGATCTCCTTCGGAAACTTCGGCAATTATCTGTCCGTTACAGGGATTAATAATGGTACGACGTTTTCCCGATGCCGCAGGAAGCCACCGCCCGTTGATGTAGAGGTTTCCTGTCGTTTGGCTCATTTGTTGCCGGCCTCCGTCCGGCTGTGTCGGTAAAACGTGGCTGCTGATGGGGTTTCAGGGGTATTGCCGAGGATTATGTCGGCAGCCTTTTCCGCCACCATCATCACCGGCGCATAGATATTGCCGTTGGTGATTGAGGGGAAAACCGAGGCATCAACGACGCGCAGATTTTCCACCCCATGCACCTTCAGCTCTGCGTCAACCACAGCCATATCGTCATAACCCATTTTGCAGGTACACGAGGGGTGATAAGCGCTTTCACCCTCACGGGCGACAAAATCGAGAATTTCCTCGTCACTCTGCACCTTTGCTCCAGGGGCAAGTTCTTCGCCCCGCAAGGTGTCAAAAGCAGCCGAACCGATAATGCGTCGAGAGCACTTGATGGCCTCGATCCATTCCTGTCGTTCCTGCTCGGTGGAGAGATAGTTGAAAAAGATTTCCGGATAGGTGGCGGGGTCGGACGAAGTGATTTTGACATGACCGCGCACATCGGTGTTCATCGGGCCGACATGGAGCTGAAAGCCGTGTCCCTGTGCCGGAGCCGAGCCATCGTAACGGATCGCAATGGGAAGAAAATGAAACTGGAGGTTTGGATAATCAACTCTGTCGTTGCCGCGGATAAAGCCGCCGGCTTCGAAATGGTTGGTGGCTGCTGCTCCCTTACGGTGAAAAAGCCAGTCATAGCCGATTTTGGGCTGGTTTTGCCATTGCAGGGCCGGGTACATGCTGACCGGTTGTTTGCAGGAATATTGGACATAGAGCTCGAGATGGTCCTGCAGATTGAGGCCGACGCCCGGTAGATCATGCACCACGTCTATACCCAGGCTGCGCAATTCGGTTCCGTTGCCTATACCTGACAGTTGCAGAAGAGATGGCGAATTGATGGCGCCGCCACAGGAAATAATCTCCTTGGCGCTGACTTTTACGGTTTTCTTTCCTTTGCTGTACTCAACTCCGACCGCTTTTTTGCCCTGGAAGAGAATTTTGTTGACCGTCGCCTTGCAGCAAACGGTGAGATTCGCCCGGTTTTTGACGGGATGGACATAGGCCCTGGCCGCGTTATGTCTTCTGCCTCGATAGATATTCTGGTCGAACCTGCCGAAGCCTTCCTGCTGGTAGCCGTTGACATCATCGGTCAGCGGGTAGCCGGCCTGTTCTGCCGCTTTGAAAAATGCGGTAAATAAAGGATTGTCGCATGCGGCTGTGTCAAGATAGAGAGGGCCGTTTGAGCCATGGTATTCGTCTGCACCCTGGAGCCTGTTTTCCGCCTTTTTAAAATAGGGCAGGCAATGGGCGTAACTCCATTCCTCCAACCCCTTGTTGGTGGCCCATTTTTCATAATCCATGGCATTGCCGCGGATGTAGATCATGCCGTTTATGCTGCTGGAACCACCCAGTACCTTGCCGCGGGGCTGTGCAATGCGACGATTGTGCATCTGCGGTTCGGGTGCCGACTCGTACAGCCAGTTATAGGTATTGTCGGTGAGCAGATAGGTCAATGCCGCCGGCATATGGATGCGAAAATCCCAGCGGTAATCCGGTTTGCCGGCTTCCAGGACCAGGACCCCTGTTTTCGGGTTGGCGCTCAGGCGATTAGCCAGGACACTTCCGGCCGAGCCTCCGCCTATGATGATGTAGTCGTAAACAATGTCTTTCATTTTACCTTACTCCATTATGTATACAATAAATGCAGCCGGCATCTTTGTTCCGGTTGCGTCGTGATCAAAATCTCCCCTTTGGAGGTGCCGGACTAACCGGCCCTGCCGGTGTCTTCCGATACTCCGGCGGGGCGCTGTTCCTGTTCGGCGACACAACTGCGCAGCAGGGCATAGTGGGCGGATATGGAGGAGAGGGCCTGCATGGGATCGTTCCGGGCGATATGCAGGGCGGTTTTCTGCCAGTTTGCCGCGGTTTTGCGACGATAATCGGGCTCGTCGTACAGGGTGTAGTCGTGAGAACTGAAGCCCTGTTGCAGGGCCTCCATGACCCAGGCAAAAACAGGATTGTTGCTCATTTGTGCCAGACGGATGTTGAGAATCCGATCCTGCCCGGCAAGGCTTTCTTGATCAGGCTCTTCCTGATCGGCAAGTTCCATGAGCTTTTCAGTTTCAGCAACGAGAGCCTCTTTGGCCGCGGTATCGGCTCGGGCGATGGCCAGAATGGTAATGACGCGATCAATGCTCTCCCGAAATTCGGCGATGTGGTCCGGTTCAATCTGCTGTTGCTTTAAAAAGAGGGCCAGAGACTCACTGACGTTGGCGACGTCTATATGTTTCACATATGCGCCACCTTTGGCCCCTTTGCGGATATCCACCAGACCTTTCTGTTTCAGGGCGCGGATGGCCTCGCGAATAACGCCGCGACCGGTCTGGAACTGCATCTGCAGTTCTCTTTCGCTGGGGAGACGTTCTCCGGGCAGGATCTTTTCCTCAAGAATGGCCGCCTCGATCTGCAGGGCGATGTCTTCACCCCTTCGGCCGATCTGTACCGGTGTAAAAAGTATTTTTGGACTCATCGGGTAAGTAATCTCCTAAAAGGTAGTACCAAACAATGTGTTTTTGCTGAAGCAAACCGTGAGGATGATGCGGAGAAAAACAATTTAATTGCGCACAAGCAAAGAAATATGTAGTATTTAAAAAAAGCGTCGGCCTGCGTTTCGTATTTAATGGTAGTACCAAACAAAACCGGAAATGGAAGTTTTGTCAAGTGCTAACCCGGATTTCTCACCAGCCGAGGTCTTACCGTAAAATGTAGAGGAGGAAAATGAGAAAATTTGTAATTATCAGAAACATTGTACTGTTTATCTCCGGTGTGTGGTTCTTTGAATTTTATCTCGACTACAAACTGCCGGAAGAAGACAATCTTTTGCTTTTTTTTGTTGCTATTCCAATAATATGGGCGACAATAACGCAACTGTGGACTTCATACAGTTATACTGAAATCAATGGACCGATACTGCTGTTCTTTAACCATGTACTCAGTATGTTGATGTTGTTGGGGACGATTTTTCTGGTCTGTGCGGTGTTAAACACCATATCCGACATCCTTGATCCTGTAGGTATATTTATGTTCCATGCGGTCGGTTGGACGGTGATCGCCGCCATAATCATGTATGACATTGTCGATGCGGGGAGGTGAGAACATACCCGCTGCCTGCCAAAAAAAATGAGTTGTCATGCTCCTGTACCTTCTAGGCCTTTTCGGTATGTAATGCTCTTTTGTTTCATATAGTTATCAAATTTGTTAAATATTACTTCAATGAGAAGTATTGATTTTGATCATTCTTGTCGTACTATCGAATAGACAGGATTCTATATGTTTTTAAAAATAAAGGGCTTGAAAACAAGAGGCTTGGTATCACAATTACACCAAATAATGAACTGGAGAAGATTTCTATGAACAGATCGGTATCTCTATTGCTTTGCATGGCCTTTTTTCTTGGTGGCTGCGCCAAGGTTCAGGATTTCGGCAGTAGCATAAAATACAACATACAGGGTGAATATTTCCTCCAGGAAAAAAAATTCCAACAGGGCAGTAAGACCTTCAGTGGAGCTGTCGACAAAGAACCGAAAAACCCAGAGGCCCATTACTATTACGGCCGTTTTCTTATGGCTGAAAACAAAACCGGCAAGGCCCTGCCCTATTTACAACGGGCAGTCGCTCTAAATCCTGGTAAAAGCGAATATCATTTCTGGCTGGGGGTGGCACAGGGGGAAACCGGCCAGGCAGAGCTGGAACGTCGGAGCTACAGCGAAGCTTTATCGATTGATCCTGATAATGTTCAGGCATTGACATACCTGGGCAATAATCTACTGAACGCAGGAAAGTATGAAAAGGCCCTTGAATATTATACCAGAAGCCTTGAATTAAGATATTTTAACCCTCAGGCATTATACAATCGAGCTGTTATCTTGAGAAAACTGGAGCGACTGCCGGAGGAAAAAGAAGCCTGGCGTCAATATCTACATGTCTATCCAGCCGGCAGTTTTGCCCGTCGGGCAGCTGATCGACTCAACAGCCTCGGAGATCATACCTATCGCAATCACAGATTAGGAGTGCGCACGGTAACACTTAAAGAGGTTGATTTTGTACCCTTTTCCGACAACCTCTCGTCCCATGCGTATCCTTCCCTTAATCTTGTTGGGGCGACGGTTGCCAATATGCCCGCAGGCATTCTCAATATTATTGTCTATCAACTGAATAACCGCGAACTCGCCCGGAAACGTGCGCTGAGTATCGGTAATTATTTGGCAAAGCGCTTTCCTGATCTTAAGAAGAACAATCGTATACGGCTCAGCTGGTTTGATGTCCCTGAAAAACGGACTGTACTCAATACTTCTCTGCGTCTCAATGAATCCGTCCGTTTTTTTCTCACCGATTTCGAGTTTTCTGAGAAATCAACCCGCCAAAAGTGACCTTTTCCTCTGCCAAACGTATGTATAGGTATAGGCATAAATTAGTATAGCAGGATGCGCTCACACTCAGGGCCGGATGAATTATTCAGACGAAGAAATTGTTAAAATGGTCCTTGCTGGTGAAAAACAGCGTTATGAAGTGCTGGTTGAGCGCTATCAGAGGCCGATATTCAACCTGATGTTCAGATATGTCCATGATAATGACGAAGCCGCAGACCTGAGCCAGGACGTATTCGTGCGGGCATTTGATAAATTACATTTGTTTCGAACTGATATGGCGTTTTTCCCCTGGCTCTACCGCCTGGCCGTTAATCTGGCAGATGACTGGAGTCGTAAGAATTTGAGGCATCACGCCAAAATGCATATCCTGCAGCAGGAAGCTCTTGATAGACAAACCGGCGAGGATATCTGCGCGCGTATGGAAAATAAGGAGGAGCATAGTCAGGTTGAGGATGCCCTGCAGGAACTTGCCGACCACACCAGGGAAACTCTCATCCTGCGATATCGGCATGGATGCTCAATACGTTACGTTGCCGACGCCTTCAATCTTTCAGAAAGTGCGGTGAAAATGCGAATCAAACGAGGACTTGCGCAGCTTCGCACAATACTTTCATCCAATCAGAATCGACGATCATGAGTGATAAGCTAAACGATGAAACGGCAATAGAGGATCTGCTGCGTCGCTCGGAGGAACCGGATGCGCCGCCCTGGCTGAAGCAAAAAATCATGAAGCGGATTTGCAATCGTAAGCCTGGATTACTCCGGAGGCTGACAAAATGGTTCATGGAGCCGTTTGCTCTTCGATTTTCGCCGGCCGGAGCACTTTTGGTCATGGTGGTTACCTCTGTAGCTTTTCTGGGCGGCGTCATGGTGGAGCGCAATGCTGTAAATACCACGGCCCCCCAGGATGGCGGCGTTGTCGGATACGCCGAGGATGCTCATACAAACTATCGTGTCGGCAGAAGTCTGCTCGCCTTGAATCTGCGAGAGGAAGCGCTTCATTTTTTTCGCAAAGCTGTTGCACTTGAACCGGATAATCCCGAATATGCCCATTGGCAGGGTGTTACTTATTGGGCGCTGGACAACAAGGAACTTGAAAGGCAAAGCTATTTTCAGACAATGCGAAATGAACCTGACTACCTGCCTTCATTATTGAATCTGGGTCACAGTTATCTGGAAAGCGGTAACTTTCAGGCTGCGCTTCAGCAGTATCAGCAGGTATTGCATATAGATCCGGATGTCCCGGAAGCGCTTTACAACTCTGCGCTTGCTTACCATAAGCTTGAGAACGATGCCAAGCAAATACAGACATTTAAGCGCTACCTGGCGTCATATCGCACCGGTAAGTGGGCACATCGGGCGCTAGAACATCTGCATCAGCTCGGAGATTATACCTACCGCAGCTACAGAGTCGGTCTTTATCGGATAATTTTAGATATGTCCACTCTTCTTCAGGAAAATGCATCGCACGGGAACCGGGAAGTGGAATATTTAGCCGCTGCGGTGCGTAGAACGACCGGAGAAGAACTGCACATTGTCACCTATTGCCAAGATGACAAAACCAAAGCCAGGGAGACAGCACTCAACCTGCGCCGTTTGTTGTTTGACCAGCTCGGTTCCGAATGCCCCGCTCTCATCAGGTTAAGCTGGTTTGATGTCGCAGAAACAGTTACTGCGACAAAGAATGAAAACCAGCTATTGTCACCAAGTATATTGATCTTTACAAACCCTACATCTAGTGAAAACAGGAGGAATTCTACATGAAAAGCTTACAGCTATCCGGCAAGAGACCGGCTCAAATGCTGCTATTGGGACTGGCGGCAATTGTGCTGGCAGTGTTTTCAACTTCAATGGTTAGTGCCGATGAATTTACGGACAACGAGGAAAGCTATTATGACAATCCTGCTCAAGCGGCACACGCGTCGCAACTTGCAGATGAAGCTGCCTTGAGTGATGATGATGTGCAGCAGGCGTTTGATGATTACCAGGAAGCACTCGATGCGCTGGGAGAGGAACCAACCGATGAAGAACTCGCTGAAGTGCAGGCGCTCGAAGAAACCTACCAGGAGGCACTCTCCGCCGTAACCGGTGTTATAGAAGCCGATATCGAGGCAATGCGGACCTCCGGAATGGGATGGGGGGATATCGCCCATGAACTTGGGGTACATCCGTCAACCCTCGGGCTTGGCCATAAAAGAGGAGGGATGGAATTCTCCGAACAGGAATTGGCGGAAGCCACTGCCCGCAATACCAGAAACGGTTTGGCTAAAGGACATGGTCTCGGCGTACATGGTGGTGTCGGCAGCTCTAATCAAGGATTGGGCATAGACCGTGGAAAAGGCCCGGATAAATCAGCACGAGGCAATATTTCCGGCACTGCCGGTCTCAGCAGTGGTAGAGACGGAGCTTCGGTAGGCGGTAAAGGCGGTCCTGGAAACAGCGGTGGGGCAGGAAATGCAAACAGTAACAGCAATGCCGGTGGAAATAAAGGTGGTAACAGCGGCAATGCGGGTGGTAGAGGCGGCGACAATGCCGGTGGTAATGCCGGTGGTAATGCTGATGGTAATGCTGGTGGCGGTAATGCCGGCGGTAGAGGTAGCGACAATGCCGGTGGCGGCAATAGCGGAGGTAAAGGAAGAAATTAATATCAGTATTTTCTAAACCGGAAATTGCACGAGCCTGCCGGGCTAAAAGCCATTATATCTTGCTGGCAACGCTGCAGGTAGCGAGCGAAGTGAGACTCCGGGCACGGTAAGATCGCCTGGCCTTCGGTGAACATTGTGTATGATTTTCATATAACAGAATACTGCTTGAACATATTGAAATGTCATTAATTTGTTGAAAATCGGCACAATGTTCATGAGAAATCCGGGCTAGGGCTCAACTGAAAATAGAGACAATGGAATGAAGGAGAAATCAAGAGAATGTCTTGATGGCCGAGTCTCCCCAGAGCCGGTCGGACAGGTCTTTATGAACGATATACATGGTGTCGTCGAAGTCCCGGAAAATAAGAGTGGTCCCTTTAGGTTTGTAGGCGAGCAGCGCTCACTACTGCGCGACAAGATAAGCATGATTCGATAGAATACGATGTGATATTTATGGTGCGATTTCGTGGTAAGGGGAATAACGATTTGTCGGAACATGACGAGTTCATGGTGGAACTGGTGGCTCTGTTCGTGACTTTTTTGACAGCAAGCAACTGCAGTGTACAACAGGAGAAGAAAGAATGACCGACCAAACCATTTACGGCAATCTCACCCAACTGGGTGGCAAAGCCGACATTCCGGAAAGTCCGGACCACGCTCTTCTGGAAAGAGTACCGAATCCTCAGAAGGGCGTGTCCCATGTGGTACGTTTTACCACTCCGGAGTTCACCTCCCTCTGTCCCATTACCGGTCAACCGGACTTTGCCCATATCGTCATTGACTATCTACCGGGAGAATGGCTGGTTGAAAGCAAATCTCTGAAACTTTTTCTCACCTCTTTCCGCAACCACGGCTCCTTTCACGAGGATTGCACTATCTCAATCGCCCGCCGGCTTATCGCCTGTATCGAACCGGAATGGCTGCGCATTGGTGGATACTGGTATCCACGCGGCGGTATTCCGATCGATGTATTTTATCAGACAGGAGAGCCGCCTCACGGTCTCTGGATTCCAGATCAGGGTGTATCAAATTATCGGGGACGGGGATAGCCGATCTGCCGGAGATTTGCGCCATACTGATGAGGAACGATCGGGGGACAAGTCTTGTTTATCACCGAGAGAAATTTTCGATCTTACCTGGGATCCATACCGAATCCGGGAACGGCAAGGCGGCTTTCTAAAAAAGACTTGCAGACATAGCAAAACTTTCATGTTTTGCCAATAAAAGGCGGTAAAAAGGAGAGTAAAATAGTGTTTACGGGCTTGAGAAATCCGGCTTAGTCCATCTCCGGATAATATTTCTTCAGGCATTTATCGCAAATGGCGTGGCTGAATTGGGCCTCGGAGTGCTCTGAGATGAATTTTTCCAGCTGATTCCAGTACCCTTTGTCGTCGCGGATCTCTTTGCAATGTGAGCAGATGGGGATAATACCGCTCAGTGTTTTGATTTTTGCCTGCGCCTCGACAAGGTCCCTGTTTTTCCGATGGAGTTCCCGGGCCATATTGGCCATTTCATTTGTTAAAGCAGTCATTTCCTGGAGGATATGGTCAGGAGCCATCATTAGATGTCCCCCGAGAATGAGGTAGCCGTCATCGGCTGTTTTTAAAATCCGGCAGCGAAGCCGCAGCAGCGAAGCATCCTTTGCTCTGAAAAGAAGCGTTGTCGACAGTTGGTTATGGTGTTGAGCTAGCGGCAGTATATCCAGGCTTGGAGGGGAGAGAAAGGAGAGCAACTGCTCCCCCAGGCAATCGTGCCGCAATTGGAGCAGTTTCTTGAAGCACTCATTATGCTCTTTTATGACAAGTTCCCGGTCAAGAACCAGCACAAACAGGAGGTCGGTCGTTGTCAAAAACTGTTCGATCAGATCACTGTGCTGCTTCATCAAGGTCAGATTTTCAACCATTGCCGCACCATGTTCGCGCAAGTTTGACCGCTCCTGCGACATTAGCACTGCAACCGTGTGCTCCGGTAGACTGCCAGAGGCCGTCAATATCATTAAAGACACGTCCGCCTACCATAATACGAACCTTGCTGAGGTTGTGATCGTTTCTCACCGCGGTAACAGTTTCCCTTGCCGGTAATATATTGAAAGGCATGGTGACGGATAGCACCAGAATTTCCGGTTGAAATTTGTGCAGCAAATCAAGCAGATCAGCTAAGGGGATGTTGGCGCCGAGATAGCGAATCCGCCAGCCGTCATGTTCCAGGAGATCGGAAATCATCCAGGCGCCGATTTCATGGTATTCGCCTGGGCCGGCGGCGATGACCGCTTTCCCCCTGGAAAGTTTCTCCTGAATGTCAATACTGTTTATCGAGGCCATGACCCTGGCGACAATGGCCGAGGCCAGATGTTCCTGGGCCACGGAAATTACGCCATTTTCCCATAGTCTGCCAATCTCGTACATGGCCGGCTGGATGACCTGCAGGTAGAACTGCTGCAACTCTTCGGCCGTTGACACCGAGTGTTCTGCGATGGCGACACAGTGATGCCGATCTCCTTCCAGCAGAGCTGTAAGAAAGTCATCCTTTCTTGCAAGCCAGTCTGTCTCAACTGGAATGTCAGATTCGGTATACTCTTGTGATATTTGAACTATTTGTTCATGCTTGTCCAGCATCCAGGAGTAAATGCTGATGATCTCCGTTGTAAGAGCGGGTTCGATACATTTGTGCAGGGCCGCTATCCAGGTCTGCAACTCCACCTTGAAATAGTCGTAGGAGAAATTGTGGGAGAAATAGGCGCGGTAGACCCATGGCAATGTCCGGGCAAGCAGCTCATAATTGCCGATGTAGAATACCGTCAGCATGAAGGAGGCATGGTGACGATGGTTATCATACATGATCTGGGGATCATTACCGCCGATCAGATTGCCTATGGATTCGGCCGCCATCATGGTTTCATCAACATAGCCGGTCAGCTCCACTCTCATGTTCCGGTAGGCGGTAGCTCCGGCTAAGGGCACCCGGGGGAGATCCTCGACGCTCGCTATGAGTGCATCAATATTTGCAGACATTGCATACTTCCTGTTGTGAGTCTGTTGAGATATGATAATTACAAGCCAATTCAAGAAAAACAAATCCAAGCTCGACTGTACTAAAATAGTATATCATAGTGCACGCCAAAGAGCATCTCCGGCTATATTATTTTCGACAGCAATTGACAAGTAAACACAATTTAACAGGATAGTTTCTCTTGCAGAATCTGCATGGGAGAGAAAACAGAGATACCTCCGCACGTCAATACACCGGTCGCAGGGCCTCATAATTATTTGCATTTATAGCAAACATTGCGATATAATCCGGCTAAATCAACGCAATGAACCAATCGGCAAGCGGGAATGGTTGCACCTCTGCCGTTCGGTCTCTCGCAATCGGTCCCGGAGCCTTTCACGAATACTTAGCACACCATGACGGATACTATTTTACTTGTAGACGATGAACCAAACGTACTGGAATCCCTGGAGAGGCAGCTGCGCAAGCGCTTCACGGTGAGGACGGCAGCCAGTGGACAAGAGGCTCTGCAAGTGCTCAAGGATAACGGGCCGTTTTCCGTTATCGTCTCTGATATGCGAATGCCGGGCATGGATGGCGTGCAACTGTTGTCTCAGGTAAAAGAGGCCTTCCCCGATACCGTGCGCCTGATGCTGACAGGCAACGCGGATCAGGAGACGGCAACGGAAGCCGTCAATAAGGGGCAGATATTCCGTTTTCTCACCAAGCCATGCTCCGCGGCCACTCTTTTCACTTCCCTGGCTCTTGCTCAACGGCAATATCGTCTTGTCACTGCCGAAAGAGAGCTACTCGATAAGACGCTCAAGGGCAGTGTCATGGTTCTTGCCGAGCTTCTCGGTCTTGCGAACCCTACTGCTTTCAGTAGCAGTCGTCGGGTGAGTGCAATCGTGGCGGCTCTTGCCGAAGGCCTTCAACTCAATGCCGCCTGGAAGTATGAAATTGCCTCTTTAATTGCCCAAATCGGTTGTATAAGCCTTCCTTCCGCCATACTTCTCAAACGTTTGGAGAACCTTGAACTGGACGAGGATGAGCAGGCCATGTTTGCTAACCATCCCCGAGTTGGCGCTGCTTTGCTTGAAAACATCCCACGGATTGAAGATATCGCCGCAATGATTGCCCATCAGCTGCGCGGTTTTATGGAGTTGTCCGCTGATGAAGCACTTGACGAGGATATCAAAACCGGTGCCCAGCTTTTGCGGATCGCCGTTGATTATGATCTGCTTCTCCTCCAGGGGAATAAACATGATGAGGCATTACAGAAGATGAAGGCGCTGCAGGATGCCTACAATCCTGAGATGTTTTCTCTTCTGAAAAAAATCAAACGAGTTGAGGGAGTGACGATTATTTCCCGCCTGGCGGTCAAGGATGTCACCATCGGCATGGTGGCAGAGGAAGATATCATCGCCAAAAATGGCGCCATGCTTATACCGAAAGGCCAGGAGATTTCCTGGGCGGTTCTGCAGGGACTGCGGAATTTTTCCCATAAGGTCGGGGTACGGGAACCGGTCTGCGTCCGACAGATCGAAAGATAACATAGTGCTGTGGAGCGTGATATTATGACGGCAAAAAAATGTATCCTGTTTGTTGATGACGATACCAATATCCTTGATGGTCTGCGGAGAATGCTCCGTCCGATGCGAAATGAGTTCGACGTCAGCTTTGCCGAAGGAGCGACCGAGGCTCTGCAGATGATGGGCGAGAAATCCTTTGAAATAGTGGTTTCCGACATGCGCATGCCCGGAATGAATGGAGCCGACCTGCTCACCGAGGTCAAGAACAAACATCCCCATACCATCAGGATCATGCTGACCGGCCAGGCCGATGAAGCGGCGGTCATGCAGTGCGTCAATGTGGTGCACCAGTTTCTTGCTAAGCCCTGTGACCCTGAAATACTGAAAAATATCCTGCACAGATCAAGCGTTCTGCATAGTTTGTTGAATAATGAGGAGCTGAAATGTATTGTCTCGGAGATAGACAGTCTGCCCAGTCTTCCTTCCATGTACGAGAAAATGCAGAAGAAACTCCAGGATCCCGAGGTGGTCATCGGTGACATAGCAAAGATAGTCAGTCAGGATATTGCCATGACCGCCAAGGTCCTGCAGCTTGTTAACTCTTCTTTTTTCGGTCTTTACCAGAAGGTGGAAACAACCGAGCGAGCGGTTACCCTGCTGGGTCTCGACACCATTAAGGCGCTGGTGCTGGGAGTACAGATTTTTTCGGAAATGAAAAACAGCAAAAATCCAGGATATATCGACACCCTCTGGAGGCACAGCATGACGGTGGGGATTCTCGCCCGTAAGATTGTCATGGAGGAAACCGGTAACAAAACACTTGCCGGTGATGTCATGATAGCAGGGTTGCTTCATGACATCGGCAAGTTGATACTCTTTTCCAGACTGGAGGAAAAGTACGAAAACGTCAGGCAGAGGGCTGTAGCCGAAAGCCTTGCCCTTTTTCAGGCCGAGCACGACATTCTGCAGTCGACCCACTGCCAGATAGGTGGATACCTGGTTGGTTTATGGGGTTTTAATTCCACAATTGTCGAGGCTGTCGCCTTTCATCACCTGTTGGAAGAATATCCCGTTGAGGTATTCACAGCCACGCTTGCCGTTCATTTCGCTGATGCCGGGTATTATACCTACGCTGCGGAGGAGGTTGTCGGCTCGCCACCAGTACTCAATGAGGAGTATATTACTGCAATAGGGCTACAAGAAAAGATCGAATCATGGCAGGAAATCTGCCGGGCGCAAATGGAGGAACATGATACTGCGGAGTAGCTCTTTTGCCTCTGTTCCGCCACCACCATCTCAGTCCATAAAAAAATGTCGTGGTTCTCACAGGGCATTACTCGCAGCGCCTGGATAGTTACTTCAGAAAGTGGGAATGCGTATTATAAACGTCGTGCCGATACCCTCCCGGCTTTCTACCCTTAACTCACCACCATGTTTGTTGGTAATGATATTCCAGGCGATGGCCAGACCCTGACCGGTGCCTTTGCCCACTTTTTTCGTGGTATAGAAGGGATCGAAGATCTTTTGCAGGGATTTCTGGGGGATGCCTGTTCCGCTGTCCCGTATAGTCACTTCCACATAACCATCCGTCGCTGTCGAGCTAACCTGTATGGTGCCCCTGGCGCCTTCGGGATTGCGCCCCAGCTTTTCTTCGATGGCATGGGCCGCATTGATGATGATATTGAGAAAAACCTGACCGATATCGTCACTGTAACACATTACGGCCGGCAGATTTTCATCCAGATTCATTTCCAGCTCGGCGACATACTTCCACTCATTTCTGGTCACGACTCGGCTGGTTTCCAGGATATCGTTGAGGTTCCGTAATTCTTTCTCCTTTGAGCCGGGGTGGGAAAATTCTTTCATTGCCATGACAATGGAGGTGACTCTTTGTAATCCTTCTCTGTTTTGCCGGATTGCCTTGGGGATTTCCTCCGCCAGATAGTTCCAGTCCGCCTCTTCCCGGATAGCATCCACTTTATCGGATAGATTTTTGATAGTCGGCCCTTCTTCTACTGCTTGCAGTAGATGCTCATACTCGGCGATTAGCATTTCAATCTCTTTGAAAGACTCCTCCAGAAAATCGGTGTTGGAGCTGACGAACTGGATCGGGGTGTTGATTTCATGGGCGATTCCGGCCGCCAGCTGGCCGACCGACTCCAGTTTCTGGGTATGGAGCAGAGATACCTGCATCCTTTCCCGCTCGGCTTCCATCGTCTTTCTGTCGTTGATGTTCCTGGCAATATGCACGGATCCCATCAGGGTCTTGCCGTCCTCGCCGTAATAGGGCACGGCGGTTATTTCGAAAAAGCCGCCGAGGGTCTCTTCGTGTACCTCAGCCGTATGTTGTTTTCCATCCTGAAGAAACTGAGCATGGGGACAAAACGAGGGGACCTTGCCGTCGGCGTGTATTTTTAAATAACAGGGACAGCCGTTTGCGGACTCTCGGCCCCCCATGGCATTCAGCATGGCCTTGTTTGCTTTTACAATATTGAAATCAGAATCAATGATTGCAATCAGGTCGGGGATGGCATCAAAGGTTCGGGTCCATTCTTTCTGCGATCTTACAAGCTCCTCTTCTGTTTCGGCTCGTGCGTGCAGTTCTTCCCGGAGCTTGATGGTTTTTTCTGCAACGGCCCGTTCAAGATTGCTCTGGTAGTTGATTCTGATCCTTTCAAGCCGGAGATAGTCAAAGGCTTTCTCCACAGCATGGATAATCACTTCTTTGTTGTGCAGGGGCTTTTCCAGATAATTATGGGCGCCCAGGCGTAGTGTGGTGATGATATCGTTGACGGACCCGGCGCCGGAAAGCATGATCACCGGTGTATCTGGAGACTCATCTCGAAGTATTTTAAAGAGTTCGAGACCATCCATGCCCGGCATCACAATGTCGGAGAGGACGACATCGGGTTTATGGCGTCGGAAGAGCTGCAGTGCCTCTATACCGTCGCCGGCTTCCAGTACGGAGTAATTTTTAAGATAACTTCGTAAGAGCTTTCGTATCGATGCCTCATCATCAACGATGAGGATGGTGTTGTTGCTTGATGCCATTTGGCGCCTCGGTTCATAAGTGATTTTTCTTCCGGCACGATAAGTTTCCACCGTAGTTTGAGAGAAAAAATGTATTGAAAACAAGTTTCTGCTGCCGGTACAAAACGATGAAAACGACGAGAAAAACATCTGTTCGTAACAGATCCTATCAACAGTGAGGCGAAAAATCAAATCTTTAGACTACAGAAGAAGTGTTTTCTGTCAGTTTTCCAATCAATTGTGGTCATCTCAAAAAAACGGAAAATATGTTGTCCTGCATTTGATTAAGCACCGGCGCCCTGCTATCATGTAATCACTTAATGCGGTGGAGAGGAGCAGATCTGTTGATCTTCGCCGACATATAGAGCCAAAAACGATCAGGAATTGCTGCGATGACAGAAAAGAAAATAGAAAAAGAGTCTATCAAGAAAGAGGCATTCACTCTGACGGAGTTGGTCGATCTAGATAAACTGCAGCAGATCCAGGACACCTTTGCGGAATCGAGCCAGGTGGCAGCAACCATAATTGAATTGGACGGCACTCCCATCACCAGGTTAAGCAACCACTCACGTGTCTGTACCATGGTTCGGGCAACGGAGTCGGGCCTTGCCAACTGTATGGTTTCCGGTGAGCAACTTGGCCTTGAGGCTGCCAAAAGGATGCAGCCTTTTCATAAGGCGTGCCTGAGCTGCGGTTTTACCGATGCCGCGGCTCCTATTATTGTCAATGGAGTGCATATCGCCAACTGGATGATTGGTCAGTACCATGTCGGTAATGTTGATGAGGAGCATATCCGCGACTATGCCCGTGAAATAGGCGCAGATGAGGAAGAAATGGCAGCGGCCTTCCGGGATATGCCTAAAATCAGCGCGGCACGTTTTGAAAAAATCCTCAGCTTCCTATGGCTCATGGCCAATGAGATTTCAAATATGGGATATCTCAATCTGATGCAGAAAAGGCAGGCAGCCGAACTCTTCCGGGTGCAGACCGAGTTGGAGCAGCATCAGGCAGAACTGGAAAAAAAGGTGCAGGAACGGACCGCTGAGCTCTCCTCCCTCAATCTGGAATTCCGTCGTGAAATCAGGCGCAAAAACAGAGTTCAGCAAGAGCAGGGAATACTGATCACCGCCATTGAACACACGGCCGAGGCGGTGGTTATAACCGACACGATACCCCGTATCATTTACGTCAATCCCTCTTTTACGACAATAACCGGATACAGCGCTGCCGAGGTTGTCGGTAAAAACCCGAATCTGCTGCAGAGCGGCCACCTCGGTAGAGAATTTTATCAGGATATGTGGCAGACCATAACAAGCGGCAATGTCTGGCTGGGGCGCTTCATCAACAGGACCAAGGAAGGAAGGATATATCAGGAGAATGCAACTATTTCGCCGGTTAAAAATAGAGAAGGGGCGATTGTCAATTATGTGTGCATCAAACGTGATGTCACCCAGGAACTGGCCATCGAGCAACAACTTCTTCAGTCAAGCAAGCTTGAAGCCATCGGTACCCTGGCGGCCGGTATCGCCCATGAAATCAATACGCCGCTGCAATACGTCCGCGATAATACCCAATTCCTGGAGGGTGCCTGCCGGGATCTTTTCGCTCTTCATGAGAGATACCGTCGCTTTTGCCACACCGCTGCTGCAGGAGAGATGTTTGCCGAAGAAGTTGCGGCACTGACGGATTTTGAGGAAGAAATCGATCTTGCCTTTATCACCGAGGAAACGACCAAGGCGATCAGGGAATCTCTGGGAGGGCTGCAGGGAATTGCCGCCATAGTTAAAGCGATGAAAGAATTTTCGCATCCCGGCAGTCCGGATAAACACCCGGAAGATATCAACCAGCTTATCCGGAGCACGGTAACGGTGTCACGCAGTGAATGGAAGCATTGCGCCGACATCTCCCTGGCTCTGGATCAGGATCTGCCGTCGGTGTCGGTCTTTTCCGGCCAGATCAAACAGGTCTTGTTAAATATCATAGTCAATGCAGCCCAGGCCATTGCCTCTACAACAGCCGACAGCCCGGAGGAAAAGGGCCGCATTACAATTGCAACGAGTCGTGAAACAAAATGCGTCAGGGTTGTCGTCAGCGATACCGGTACCGGTATGCCCAAATCAGTACTCGATAAGATCTTTGATCCTTTTTTTACCACCAAAACCGTGGGAAAAGGTACCGGGCAGGGCCTCTCCATGGCCTACACAGCTATTGTTGAGGGCCATGGCGGCACTCTGAGTGTGACATCGGAAGAAGGCAAAGGCACGGATCTTATCCTTACCCTGCCGCTATGAAAGCCACGGGGGTTCTTTTCTTGAATTCCTCTACTCTAAAAGATATTTTGCCATGATTATGCATTTCTATCCATTTCTACAAAGAACTTGCCTTCTGGCCGGGCTTCTCGTTTTTCTGACGATGGCCGCCGTGTCTGCAGCTGCGCAAGAAAGCAGCATGCTTCATGGATCTCTGCAATCTGCTGCCGAAAGAGACTATCCCCCCTTTTCCATGGTTGGACCCGATGGTCTGGCCGACGGTTTCTCCGTCGAGCTGTTGCGCGCCACCCTTGGCCACATGAAAAGGGATGTTACTTTTCGTACCGGTCCCTGGCCGGAAGTTCGTGGTCTGCTTGAGCGCGGCGAAGTAGAGGCCCTGCCCCTGGTGGGCCGCACTCCGGAGCGTGAAGAACTCTTTGACTTCACCTTTCCCTATATGTCCCTTCACGGTGCTATCGTTGTGAGAAAGGGGACCTCAGGAATTAATACCCTGGCCGATCTTAAGGGACGGCAGGTTGCCGTTATGGAAGGTGACAATGCCGAGGAGTTTCTCCACCGCCAGGATCGGGGCATTACCATCGTCACCACATCATCTTTTGAAAAAGCATTGACGGAGCTTTCCCAGGGACTCCATGATGCCGTAGTCATCCAGCGCCTGGTCGCTATTCGTCTTGTACAGGAGCTGGGCCTGGCCGATCTTCATGTTAGCAAGGCCCCCATTGAGGGATTCCGTCAGGATTTCTGTTTTGCCGTTCGGGAAGGGGACAGCAAGACCCTGGCCTTGCTGAACGAAGGGCTGGCTTTGGTGATGGCCGACGGCACCTATCGCCGCCTGCATGCCAAATGGTTTGCTGACATGCAGCTGCCGGCTGACCGGCCCATTATCGTCGGCGGTGATTCTCGCTACCCTCCCTTTGAATATCTGGATGACCAGGGAAAACCAGCCGGTTTTACGGTTGAACTAACCCGTGCCATTGCCGAAGAGATGAATATGGCAGTGCAGGTTCGCCTGGGGGAGAGGACCGACATCTTGGCTGCCTTGCAGAATGGCGATATTGATATTATCGAAGGAATATTTTATTCGCCTGAAAGGGATCGCAGCTTTGATTTTTCTCCGTCGCATCTGCTGGCCCACTTTGTTGCCGTTACCCGAGGAGAAAGCGGCAGTCCGCCGCAAAGTTTTGCCGATCTTGCCGATAAAAGTATAGTTGTCCAGCGTGGTGATGTCGTGCTCGATATATTAACGGAAAACGGACTGCGGGACCGGGTGAATGTTGTTGCGACTCAGGATGAAGTTCTCCACTCCGTCTCTACAGGTGAGAGTGACTGTGCCCTGCTGCCTCGAATGAACAGCAGGTATCTGATTGAAAAAAACGGTTGGGACAATCTTGTCATCGGCAAGCACAGTTTCCTTGCAGGGGAATACGGCTATGGTGTTGCCCAAGGTAATGTCGCATTGCTGGCGCAGTTTACTGAAGGGTTGAGGATTCTTCAGGAAAATGGCGAGTACCGGCGTATTCATGAAAAATGGCTGGGGCTCTATGAGGAGAAACAGCCCGATTTTCCAGCCATTCTTCGCTATATTGCCATGGCTGTGCTGCCGCTGCTGGCACTATCTGCGCTTCTGGCTCTGTGGACCTGGTCGCTCCGTCGTCAGGTGGCGAGAAAGACCCGGGAGGTGGAAGAGAGCGCCGACAGTTTCCGATTTATCTTCGAAGCTGCCAATGTCGGGAAATCGCTGACATTGCCTTCCGGAAAGATCAATGTTAATCGGGCCTTCGCCGAGATGCTGGGCTACACGCAGGTGGAGCTGGAGGATACAGACTGGCAGAGTATCACTCCCCCGGAAGATTTGCCGATCGCGGAAAAGGCAATTGCTCCACTGCTGAATGGCAGCAAAGATAAGGCCCGTTTCGAAAAACGGTATATCCATAAAAACGGCAGCACTATCTGGGCCGACGTCAGCGTAGTTATACGACGGGATGCTCAGGGTGAACCTCTCTATTTTGTCACCAATGTGGTCGATATCAGTGAGCGCAAACATGTCGAAATGCAGATGCGGCATCTCAACAGCGTGCTGCGCACAATTCGTCATATCAACCAGCTGATCGTCCGTGAGCGGGACAGAGAAACGCTCATCCGCGAAGCAGGTAAACTTCTGGTTAACAATCGTGGCTATCTTTCGGTAATGATAATTCTGGTCGATGCGAAGAACCAGCCCTTCTTCTGGTCCCTGGAGGGTCTTGCTGCAAGTAATGAGCGACTTGCAGGACTATTAGAGAGGGGAACTCTTCCCGGCTGCTGCATCCTTGCCGTAAAAGAAGATGAGGTGGTGCTTATTGATGACCGGCGGGGCGTCTGCGTCGCGTGTCCGACGGCCCAGGAGTGTCCTGCAAAGGAGTCTCTCTGTGCGGTATTGCGCTACGATGGCTGCACCTTGGGCTATCTTGTCGTGGCCGTTGAAGATGAGTTGGCTGTCGATAAAGAGGAGCGTGACCTCTTTGGTGAAATGGCAGGTGACTTAGGCTATGCGCTGCATGTTATTGCAAGAGAGGAAGAACACGCAAAGAGTGAGGCAGCCCTGCAGCGCAGTGAATCCCGCTTCCGCCACTTTGCCGAGATGGCGCCGGTGGGTATCATCATCTCTGATGAGAAGCAGAAGACGCTTTTTGCCAGCACCAAATTCACGGAACTGTTCGGTTACACCATCGAAGACATACCTTCGGTGGAACAGTGGTGGCCGTTGGCCTATCCGGAAGAAGATCTGCGAGATCGTGTTCGTCGGGAATGGCAGAAGGTTGTTGATACCGTGCGCAGGACACATTCCGAGAGCGCTCCCATGGAGTATCCGGTGACCTGTAAAGACGGCAGTGTCCGGCAGGTTGAGTTTCGTCTGGCCGTCAGCGGTGGGCTCAATCTTGTCGTTCTTGTCGATATCAGCGCTCGCAAACGGGCAGAAAAGGAACAGAAAAAACTCCAGGCTCAACTGATCCAGGCCCAGAAAATGGAATCCGTCGGCCGCCTCGCCGGGGGTGTGGCTCATGATTATAACAATATGCTCAGCGTTATCATGGGCTTTACTGAACTGGCTCTTTCCAAAACTACTGTTGATGACCCACGGCGGGACGATCTTGAAGAAGTACTGGCTGCCGCTCACCGAGCCTCCGACATAACCCGGCAGCTGCTGGCTTTTGCCCGCCGGCAGACCATTGCTCCCAAGGTGCTTGATCTCAATGATACCGTGGGAAACATGCTGAAGATGCTCCGTCGGCTCATTGGGGAAGATATTGATCTTCTGTGGAGGGCAAGCCCCGGTCTGTGGGCGGTAAATATCGATCCTTCCCAGCTTGATCAGATTCTTGCCAATCTCTGCGTCAATGCCAGGGATGCCATTGCCGATGTCGGCAAGGTCACCATCGAAACCGGCAACACTATCTTTGACGAAAAATACTGTAAAGAACATAATGGGTTTATCCCTGGAGAGTATGTACTTCTCGCTGTCAGCGACAACGGTTGCGGCATGGACGGGGCAACGCTCGACAGAGTATTTGATCCGTTTTTCACCACCAAGGAGAGTGGTAAAGGTACTGGGCTGGGGCTGGCGACGGTCTATGGCATCGTTAAGCAGAACGCCGGTTTTATTAATGTCTATAGCGAGTTGGGAGGGGGAACGACCTTCAAGATCTATTTGCCGCGTCACCGGAGTAGCACCGACCAGCTTCAAATAACGGTTGAGGATGAAATGCCCCGCGGACATGGCGAGACGGTGCTGGTTGTCGAAGATGAGGTATCAATTCTCCGTCTGGCTATAAAAATGCTGCGCGAACTTGGCTATACACCGCTTCAGGCACAGGGTCCGCAACAGGCCCTGGAACTTGCCGAAAAGCATGAAGGTGAAATTGATCTGCTTCTCACCGATGTCATTATGCCTGAGATGAACGGCCGTCAACTGGCTGAGGAATTACATAAAATCTATCCGGAAGTCAGGTCGCTGTTTATGTCCGGTTATACCGCCAATGTTATTGCGCATCATGGTGTGCTTGATGCAGATGTGCACTTCCTGCAGAAACCATTTTCCAGCCGTGAGCTGGCCCTGCGCGTGCAAGAGGCTCTGCAGGTGCCGACGTAACAAGGAAAGATTGATCTGAGCAGGTCGTATCGCCCGCAATTAGCTGTTATTGGGGCAGAGAGAATCGAGAGAGCATGGGGCTACAAAGAAGAATCATTCCTCCGGCTGATAAAATTCTTTGTTTTTCCCGGCATATTGAATAGTATCGAGGATGGGGGTTGTAGCAAACCGGCAAGACGGGTGCAGCCCTCCATGGTAGTTTGTGGAACACGATGATCCTGACGGCAACTTTTACAGGGTGACACAATGATTATCGGAATAGATGTAGGCGGTACCCATGCCGATGGCGTTCTTCTGCGGGGCAATGTTGTTGCAGCCAAAAAAAAAGTCGGTGTGGACCAGAACAATCTCGGTGAGTCGATCATAACCCTGCTCGAAGCGCTCTTGCCGGGGGATACAAGTGAGCTGAAAAGGATAAACCTCAGTACAACCCTTTGCACCAATGCCCTGATAAATAAGGATTTTGACAGGGTGGGCATGTTTGTCCAGGCCGGTCCCGGCATGAATCCCGATTTTTTTAACTGTGGCGACAACCTCCATTTTCTTGCAGGGGCGGTGGATCATCGCGGCAAGATTATTCGCGGACCGGACAAAAAAGAAGTTGAAAATGCGGTGCTGGAATTGCGACGCCGGGAGGTTTCCTCTGTCGGTATCGTCACTAAATTTTCGCACCGCAATAACGAGCATGAGTTGTGGGTCAGAGACCAGGTCAAGAATGACTTTGCTCATATCAGTATGGGACACCGTATATCGGGTTTGCCCAATTTTCCCCGACGGGTGTATACAACCTGGCTTAACAGTGCTTTACAGTCCAGATTTCTGCAATTTAAAAAGGCCATGGAACAGGGCTTCGCCCGACTGGGCATCAACTGCCCCTGCTATATCCTCAAGGCGGATGGCGGCACCATGCCTTTTGCGGTCGGCTGCGAGTTTCCCTGTCAGTCGATACACTCCGGACCATCGGCCAGTGTCATGGGCGCCCTGGCCCTGCTCGAAGAGATCGGCGATGCGGTTCTTCTTGATATTGGCGGTACAACGACGGATATCGCCATTTTTGCCGATGGTATACCATTGCTTGAACCCTATGGCGCCACGGTCGATGGTCGTCCGACCCTGATACGGGCCTTGCTCAGTAAAAGCATCGGCCTTGGCGGCGACAGCCTGGTGGTGTGGCAGGATGATCATTTTATCATCGGTCCGGAACGGAAAGATTCCCCCATGGCCTTCGGCGGCAGCCGGCCGACTCCAACCGATGCCATGGTGGTGCTCGGCACAATCGCGGAAGGTTCAACTTCCCGGGCCAGGGAAGCCATGGAACTGCTGCGCCCCGATCAGGCGGCGGAGCAGACGGCTACGGAACTTCTGCGCAGTTTTACGGCAACCATTCACCAGGTGGTGACCGAGATGATCCTCGAAGTCTTCCGTCGCCCGGTCTATACGGTTTCCGCCTTTTTTGAACGGGAGAAGATCAGTCCCGAACGGCTCATCACCATCGGTGGCCCGGCCAAGGCCCTGCAGGAAATTCTCCAGGAGACCTTTGCCCTGAACTGTGTTGTGCCCCGGGATTACGAAGTTGCCAATGCCGTTGGGTCGGCCAGGGCCCGAGTAACCGTCCAGGCAAGTCTATATGGTGATACCAACTTGCGCATGCTCTCCATTCCGGAGATCTCCGCCATGGAGAGTATCGGTAAATTATTTGACATGGAGGAGGCGGAGACGCGCCTGGAAGATGCCGTCCGGACGCTGGTCTATGACCGGAACGCGCGACGCCTTCCTGAAATCGATTTTCTTGAGCGCCTTGAGGTGCAGACTGTCCGGGGCTTTGCTTCAACGGGCAGGATAATAAGCCTGAAGGCGCAGATTCGCCCTGGACTGACCGAGGTGGAGGACTGATTATGACCGCATATATGCCCAAGGCTCCCCGTAAAACCGGCCTGGTTCTTTTCCCGGCCTTTGACTGGTGCATCAGCCCGTCACATCCGGAGAGGGAGGAGCGTCTTCTCTATACCAAGGATCAGTTGATAGAGGAAGGACTCGAAGATGTGGAAAATATCTTCTTCTTCAATCCCGAGATGGCTCTGGAAAAGGATATCGACAGGGTACATCTCTGTGTACCGTCTACTGCGGAATTGCTGACGGCCTCTCATTTTATTTCCACCGGTGGGGCAATCCGGGCGGCACGGGCGGTGATGGAAAAGGAGGTGGAGCGGTCTTTCGCTGTTGTCAGGCCGCCGGGACATCATGCCATGCAGACGGTTTTCGGTGACCGGGGCTTCTGCGTCGTCAATATCGAAGCAGTCATGGTGGAGTATATCCGCCGCCATTACGGCATCAGAAAAATCGCGGTGGTGGATACCGACTGTCATCATGGCGACGGCACCCAGGATATCTTCTACAATGATCCGGATACCCTTTTTATTTCCATGCACCAGGACGGCCGCACCATTTTCCCAGGCAGCGGTTTTCTGCACGAGTCGGGCGGGCCCGCCGCACCGGGATATAACATCAATATCCCTCTTCCGCCAGGGACGTCCGAGGAAGGGTTCGACATGGTCATGGAGCGGGTTGTGCTGCCGCTGCTGCATGAGTTTCAGCCGGAGCTGATCATCAATTCAGCCGGACAGGACAACCATTATTCCGACCCGATCACCAATATGAATTTCACCGCCCAGGGATATGCCAGGCTCAACCGGAATCTCAACCCTGATATCTGTGTGCTGGAAGGCGGCTATGCCATCGAAGGAGCTTTGCCCTACACCAACCTGGGCATCATTCTTGCCATGGCCGGAATGGATACTTCCCATGTCCGCGAGCCGGACTATAATCCGGCGAATTTTATCCAGAAAGCGGAGATGAGCCGCTATATCGAAAGCCTCTGCGGCCAGGCAGTGGAATTGTTCGACAGAAGACACGACATGAAAAAAGAGTATGCCGGCAAACAGACTGTTGTCGAGAGGAAACGGATTTTTTATGATACCACCGGTTTTCAGGTGGGAGAGACCAGAGTGTATCACCTTTGTGACCGGTGTCCGGGTTTTTCCGAAGTGGTGGCGGAAGGCTTGCATCAGCATCTGCATGGTTTTTGTCTGCCGTTCAGTGGTTGCAGCCGGTGCCGCGATAAAGCGCGGGACATGTACGCCAATACCGCCAAAAAGAGCGATACCATCACTGTTTTACAGGACAGAGTCGCGGACATATTCGAAAAGAAATAAGCACGGGAGGACCCTTTCAATAATGCCACACCAGCTTCTGGACATAGCCAAACTGAAAGTGGGAGATTCAGCCAGTCTTTCACGGACAATCAGCGAATCGGATATTTATCAGTATGCCGGAATAACCGGAGATATGAACCCGGTCCATATGGACGAGGAGTATGCCGGACAGACGCCTTTTGGCGGCAGAATCGCGCACGGCTTGCTCTGCGCCGGCCTTGTCGGCGCCGTTATGGGCATGAAACTGCCTGGCCCGGGGGCTATCTATCAGGGGCAGACCCTGAGTTTTCTGGCTCCGGTTCGTATCGGCGACACCATTACCGCAACGGCTGAAATCATAGAGATAGGTCCCAAAAAGAAATCCGCCCAACTGAAAACCACCTGCATCAATCAGAACGGAGTAGCCGTTCTCGAAGGAGTTGCCTCAGTACTGCTTCCCAGGAAAAGAAGAGTCGACGATACAACTTCTCAGTAGTCCTCAACCAGGGCTGCGCGCCATGCGGCAAGCTTTTCCTGATAGTTCATCCGGGCGTTTGCCGGGCTGGTTGAGGGCAGCCGCAGAGAGTGGAGGCCGCAATCCCCGAGATGGGGCAGGACATATCGTCACTTAAAAATCAATAATAAAACTATATGCATCCTTTTCAAGGGTATGGGATACTTTGTGGCCCGCGTGAATGAAAATGGTATACATACGATTGTTGCTCCGCAGGACTTCCGCTGTAAATCCGGCTATGCCGTTACGTTTGGCAATATCGGCGAGATGCTGGTAGAGAAAGGTTCCCAACCCCTTGTTCTGCCAGTCATCTTTGATGATAAAGGCGACCTCGGCCCTGTTGGTTTCCTCATCGAGATAGTATCGGCCGACACAGATAATCTCGTCTCCATGGGCCTCCGGCACGGTGCCGACTATGGCAACATCCTTGCGGTGATCAATATAGACAAAGTCCTGGATCTGCTTATGGGTAAACCTGTTCTGTTGGCTCATAAAGCGATAGTAGACGGTTTCCCGGGACAGGTCATAGAGCAGGTCTTTCATACGCGGTTCATCGGTGGGCTGGACGGAGCGGAAATACACCTGCGTACCGTCCTTGAGCAGCATGGTGCTGCGCATGAAATCGTCTCGAGGCACCAGGAAACCGGTAGTTACATCGGCCATCTCCGGCCGTATGTAGTGTGCTCCGACGGCCGCCTTGAAGAGTTGGTTGCGATAGCCTGGGTGAGCGATGGAGATAAGAGCCATGACCCTTTCCTGGATCGATTTACCATAGAGATAGGCCACGCCGTATTCCGTGACGACATAATGAATCGTCCCGCGTGTAATGGTTACACCGGCGCCGGGACTGAGTCCGACAACGATTCGTGAACGTTTGCCGTCCAGGCTGGTTGATGGTATGACGATGATCGTCTTGCCGTTTTTGGACCTGGCTGCACCTCTGTTAAAATCGATCAGTCCGCCTATGCCGGAGTAGAATTTGCCGTCGACGGCGTCGGCACAGACCTGTCCGGTAAGATCGATCTCCTGGCCGACATTGATGGCCACCATTTTGGTCTGTTCACTGATGACGGATGGGTCGTTGACATATTCCGTGGGCCGGAAACAGAAGAGCGGATTATTGTCAATGTAGTTATAGAGTTTTTTAGTGCCCATGCAGAAGCTGGTGACTATTCGGCCTCTGTCCATGGTTTTGCGTGACCCGGTAGCGACACCCGCCTCAATGAGGTCTAGAACAGCGTCGGTAATCATTTCGCAGTGGATGCCGAGATTTTTCTTTTCCATCAGGTAGGGAATAGCGGCATGGGGAATCCGGCCGAATCCGGGGGTTCGACCAAGGCCGAACTGGATGGTGGCACCGTCCGGAATCAGTGTAGCGACATTTTTGCCGATGGCATGACTGATTTCGTTCAGCGCCTCTTCCTCTCTTTCAACCAGGGCAACATCAGCCGGTACGAGAATGTCGAGATCGTAGACATCCACCATGCTGTCTCCCATGGTCCATACCATCCTGGGGTTTACCTGGGCGATGATGAGAGAACCGTTTTCGACGGCGCTCTTGACAATATCAACCGATATGCCGAGACTGACTTTGCCGTTGATGTTAGGCGGTGTCACCTGGATGAGAACGACGTCGAGAGGAAGTTGGCCGGAATTAAAAAGATGAGGAATATTGGAAAGAAGAATGGGTGTATAATTCCCCAGTCCCTCCTGGACCATGGCTCGCACATTTCGACCGATAAAAAAGGAGTTGACGGTGAAGCTCTCGATATGGCTTTTCTGGGCATAGAGTGCATCACCTTTGGTGAAGAGCTGGACGATCTCGACGTCTGCCAGTTCGGCGGTCCTGGCGGTCAGGGCTTTTACAAGTTCGGTCGGCTCGGCACAGCCGGTACCGATAAACACTCTGTTACCGGAGCGGACCTGTTTGAGGGCCTTTTTCGCCGTGCTGATCATTTCTTTGTAGCGTTCAAGCCAGTTGGGATCGTAATGCATCATTTTTTCCATGAAAGGTGTTTGTTCCGAAAGTCGGAAAGACTGTTAAATAATAATGTTCTTGTCGGCCGAGAGAAGGGTCATGCCGGCATCGGCCACCACCGGATCGGTGCCCGACTCTCCGATAATAAAAGGATTGATATCAAGCTCGATGATCTGGGGAAAGTCGGTGGTCAGTTGGCTGATACGCTGCAGCCCGTTGGCGATGCCGACGATATCCACCCCTTTCTGACCGCGCTTGCCCTTGAGAATGTCGTATGATCTGGTGGATTTGAGCATCTGGATGGCCTCGTCCTGGGTGATGGGTGCCAGATGAAAGGTGACATCCTTCAACACCTCGACAAAGATGCCGCCGAGACCGAACATCAGCATGGGGCCGAACTGCGGATCCCTGCTGACGCCGATGATCACTTCGAGGCCGGGATCCACCATCTTCTCGACATAGATGCCTTCAACTATAGCGCTGGGGACCTGCTGCAGGATGCGCATCATCATCAGATCGAAACCGTCCCTGACCTGCTGGGCGGTGGTCAGGTTCAGTTTCACCCCGCCCATATCGCTTTTATGGACGATATCGGGGGAAACGATTTTCATGGCCACCGGAAAGCCGGTTCGACGGGCCTGTTCCACGGCTTCTTCGGCATTGGTGACCAGTCTGCCCTCCGGTACGTCAAAACCATAGGACTGCAGGATTTTTTTCGATTTAACCTCGTTAAGACGGAGAATATGGAAACGTCTGCTTCTGGTGATGATACGCTCAACTCTTCTTTTGTTAACCCGGAAGCGCGTTACCTTGCGGGGTGGCCGGTTCAGCCAGGTGCCGTATTCATACATCACCTTCAATGCGGCCACCGCCCGTTCCGGCGACTGATAATCGGGTAGTCCCGCCGCAGAGAGTTCGCTTCGTGCCGGCATGACCTCCATTCCTCCCATGAATGAAGCCAGAACCGGCTTGCGGCCGTCTATTTCACGGGCGATGATCCTGGCCGTCTCCTTCGGGGTGGACATGACCTGCGGCGTCAGGATAATGATGATGGCATCGACGCTGTCATCTTTTTGGGCGGCGTGCAGTGCTTCGCGGTAGCGCCGTGGTGGGGCATCTCCCAGGACATTGACGGGATTGCCGATACTTATGCCTTCGTGAAGTTTGTCGCGCAGAGCCGTGGCGGTGTTGGAGGCCAGGTCGGCAACCTGCATGCCGGAGCGTTCAACGGCATCGGCGGCCATGGTACCGGGGCCGCCGGCATTGGTGATGATCAGTACCCGGTCTCCCTTGGGCAGGGGCTGCATGGACAATGCCGTGGCGTAATCAAAGAGGGCTTCGAAGGTGTCGGCCCGGATCACTCCGGAGCGTTTGAAGGCGGCGCCATAGGCGGTATCGGTTCCTGCCAGTACACCGGTATGACTGGCAGCGGCCTTTTGGCCCGCCTCGGTTGTACCGGATTTGAGGAGAACCACCGGTTTTTTCATAGAGGCATCTTCAGCAGTTTTGATAAAGGTATCGCCGGAGACGATATTTTCCAGATAACCGGCGATAACCTTGGTCTCCCTGTCGTCGGCCAGATAGGCCAACAGGTCATTTTCGTTAATATCAGCCTTGTTGCCGATACTTATCAGCTTGGAAAGACCGAGGTGCCGACCGGCGGCAAGATCCAGCATGGAGGTACAGAGGGCGCCGGACTGGGAGAAGATGGCGATATTGCCGCGCAGGGGCATGTTGCCGGCAAAGGAGCTGTTCAAGTTGTTAGCCGTGTTCTGCAGGCCGAGACAGTTCGGGCCCAGCAGACGGGCGCCATGAGTTTTACAGAGCTTGCTGACGTCTTCTTCGAGCTTTTTCCCCTCTTTGCCGGTCTCTTTAAATCCCGCGGAAATCAGAATGACGCCTTTGGCCTTTCGGGCCATGGCGTCTCGAACGGCTGTCAGTACGCTGTTTCTTGGAACGGCAATAATGACCTGATCGATGTCGTGCCTGTGTTCCTTGATGTTCTTCAGCACCGGCAGACCAAACAAGATTCCTCCTGCAGGATTGACGGGAATGATGGTCCCTTTGAAACCGCCGTTGACCAGATTGGCAAGAATGTCATGGCCGACTTTTCCAGGGATTTTAGAGGCGCCGATGACAGCGACGCTCTGCGGTGAAAACAGCTTTTCCAGCATGGTTGCCTCAAAGATTTCTGGTTTGGTAAAACGTTTCGGCCGGTAACGGTCTGTGGGAACTATACTCTGTCATTATAACTGAAAGCAATTGCAATTAAGTGCTTTTACCGTGGTCTGTCGAGCGAAAACCGGCAAGCTTATGTTTTGGCTGGGGAGCTTGCCTTATGATCAAAATTGAAAATCGCTCAAGTTGGAGTATAGTACAAGAACAGGTCTGCGGCGGAAGAGGCAATTGCAGCACGATCGAAGAACATCAACTTAGAAGGAAAGGCAAAAGACCAGGAAAGAGTTATCAATTACACAATCACGGACAATATTATGAATACATCAGAGGCGATACGACGGCGTCAATCCATTCGGGCTTACCGTAAAAAGGAAGTCAGCCGGGACATCATTGAAAAAATACTTGATACCGCAAGATATGCCCCATCCGGGGCCAATTGCCAGCCATGGCAGGTTGCCGTGGTCAGCGGAGCAACCAAGGGGAAAATTACCGAAGCCCTCATTTCGGCCTTTCGTCGGGAAGAGGCCGAAGATCGCGATTTTGACTACTATCCGGTGCAATGGCAGGAACCCTTTAAAAAACGGAGAATTGCCTGCGGCATGCAGCTCTACGAAACCCTGGGAATCGACAGAAAAGACCGCCAGGGCCGATTGAAGCAATGGGAGGCGAATTACCGTGGTTTTGATGCACCGGTGCTGCTGTTCTTTTTTCTTGATCCCTCGCTTGCCATCGGTTCCTACATGGACAGCGGCATGTTTCTGCAATCGGTTATGCTGGCTGCTCTGGACGAAGGGCTGGCAACCTGCCCCCAGGCGGCTCTAAGCGGCTACGCCAAATTGGTTAAGGATATTCTCGGCTACCCCGGGGAAACAATCCTGCTTTGCGGCATGGCATTGGGCTACGCAGAAGAGGGCGCCCTGGTAAACAGCTACCGTACACCTCGAGAAGAGGTTACGAGTTTCACCTCATTTCATGACTGACGTGTTCATGCGGAAACATGGGACAAGTCAATCCGGAAATTGCACATGCCCGGTTGGTTCATCCTGTCCCATCCTTAACAGTGTAAGAAGTTTTGCCGATGGTAAGTGAACCAAACAGAGGAGACCATGACAATGGTGCTGTATCTACGCGCTTTATTTGCTGTTACTCTGGCTGTCTTGCTTCCTTGTCAGGCGGCAGCTGAGACGGAAACGTCTCTGCAGCAGGATATCATAGCCCTGCTTGATCCGTTGATTACCGTTTTTTCCAGTAATCCCTGGGTAAAGGGAGCAACTGTCATCGTTCTTACCTTTGCCGTAGCTTCATTTTTCACCTGGCTTCTTTTTAAACTGCTGCGTAAATTGTGTCGTGCCACCAGTTTTGATCTTGATGATCATGTTGTACTGCTGCTGCGGCCACCCATTTATTTCACCTTGCTGGCCTCGGGTATCTATGCCGGACTGGAACTGATGCCGTTGTCGGACAGGCTGGATCTGCTGCTGGGCAGGGCAATCCGCACTGTGGGGGCCCTTATCTGGGTCTACTTCTTCTCCCGGCTGGCCAGCTTGTTTTTGCAGCGGCTGGCGGATTTGAGCTATAAGCATACTTTTATTCAGCACAGTACCGTCACGCTTTTTGATAATGCCGCGAAAATATTTATCATCGGTATCGGTACCTATGCCATTTTCGTCATCTGGAAAATCGATATGACGGCCTGGCTGGCCTCGGCCGGTATTGCCGGTATCGCCATCGGTTTTGCCGCTAAGGATACCCTGTCCAATCTCTTTTCCGGGGTCTTTATTCTGGCGGACGCACCGTACAAAATTGGCGATTATGTGGTGCTTGATCGCGGTGAAAGGGGCAAGGTCATGAATATCGGCCTGCGCAGTACGCGTATTCTGACCAGGGACGATATCGAAATAACCATTCCGAACTCCATTATCGGAAATTCCACCATCGTTAATCAGTCCGGCGGACAGCATACCAAGATGCGTCTCCGCGTCAAGATCGGCGTCGCCTACGGTTCCGATATCGACCTGGTCCGCGAGATTCTCCTGCAGGTTGGCAAGAGCGATCCCCTGGTCTGCGCAATGCCGGAACCACGGGTGCGCTTCAGGGTATTCGGGGCATCGAGTCTTGATTTCGAGTTGCTCTGCTGGGTCGACGATCCGGAGCTGCGCGGTCGGGCCATGGACACGCTCAACGATGCGATTTACAAAAAATTCGCGCAAAACAATATAGAGATCCCCTATGCCAAGCAGGACATATATATTAAAGGACTGCCGGAGGGCTTCCAAATGGGGAATATGGGGAATATGGGGAATATAAAAACGGCCGACATTCCAGGTGAAGACAAAGAGTGATATCCTCCAGAGAAGTGGCCAGTATCACTTAAAGTTCTTGGGGCATTGCTTTAGCCGGTATTCTTCATAAACATTGTATCGATTTCCATAAATTAAATGACATTTCAATATTTTCGTCAAATTTTCTTGACATGTCTTACCCAACAAGCCATACTCCAACTAGTAAGTCCAAAATATTAGACATATTGGTTGGTATGTTATGAAGAACCTGATTCAGTTTCCCGCGGAGTTTGATTACAATTTACTGTTGTATGCATTAAGGGAGTACAAAAAGCCGCGAGATAAGATCAGGGGGCTCCTCAGGGATAAAGATATTATTAGAGTTAAAAAGGGGCTGTATGTGTTGGGTAAAGAGTATAATAAGCCCTATAACAAATTTATCCTGGCAAATCTGATCTATGGGCCGTCTTACATAACCGCCCAAACCGCTCTGGCATTTTGGAAAATGATACCGGAACGTGTTGAGCTCATGATCAGTATGACAATGAAAAGAAAGAAGCAGTTTGAAACCCCGGTTGGCCGATTTTCGTATCTGTGTTGCCCCAAAAATGTATTCAATATAGGGGTTCAGTTTGGAGATGCCGGAGATCAAAAAAAATTTCTCATTGCTTCCCCTGAAAAGGCGCTATGTGACATGACAGCCCCTCAGACGCATATTTCCACAAAAACGGAAATGAAGGAATTCCTCGACTTAATGCGCGTGGATGACAGTGATATCAAAAATTTTGATTTTTCTTTATTGGAAGAAATCAAGACCGGGTATAAACGGCAAAGTATTAGACTCCTGCTTGATTGTTTAAAGGAAGACCATGTTTGATGAAAAAGTCGACCAAATGCTAGGCAGATACGAGTTATATACGGTTCATGATCATGAGAACGCGCTCAAGGAGATCATGCAGGAAATCGTTTTGCTTGGTTTATGGAGGTCTAAATTTTATGAAAAGGCTGCTTTTTACGGTGGAAGCGCATTACGAATTCTGTATAAGCTCGACCGTTTCTCTGAGGATTTGGATTTTTCCTTACTGCAGCCGGAAAAAGCTTTCGATATAAAAAAATACCTTGGTGCAGTAAAGGCAGAGCTGGAATTATGGGGTTTTGAAGTTACCGCGGAAGAAAAAGAAAAGAAGAATACCAACACCATTGATTCCGCTTTCATCAAAGCAAACACATTGGTCCATTTATTAAAAATTGATCCACGTTTGAAGACGCATAAGAATGCGATGATGAAGATAAAAGTAGAAATTGATCAGGATCCGGCTACCGGGTTTGTCAGTGATATGAAATATCACCTCCATCCAATACCGTTTACCATTAAAACCATGACCTTACCCAGTTTGTTTGCAGGTAAAATGCACGCTTTGTTATGTCGGACCACAAGAATAAATAGTAAAGGGCGGGACTGGTATGATTTAATCTGGTTTGTGAAGAATACCATCCCATGTGACTTGCACTATCTTAAGAATAAAATGGTGCAAACAGGTCATATTGATTTTTCGGAGACGCTGACCAAAGAAATACTTGCTGAATTATTGTCGGCAAAAAGTAGAGAGGTTGACTTTTCCCTGGCAAAAAAAGACGTTGAACCATTTTTAAAAAAGAGTGGGCAAAAAGATGAACTGCGCCTTTGGTCCGATGATTTTTTTGGTGGCTATTTGATTCAGAACATTGATGTCATAACAAGTCAATAATTCCAGAGCCAGGAATTTCTATGGAAACAGAAATACTTAACAACCCTTGGGAAAAACTCTCAGAACTGATAGAAACGGGAAATCCTGCCCGGATTCTCGAATACCTTAACAGCATTAATCCTGCCGATACCGCTCTGGCTGTTTCACGCCTTAAAACTGCCGAGCAGACTGAACTGATGACGCTTCTTCAGCCGGTGGATGCTGCAGAGGTTCTCGAGGATTTTTCAGATACGCTGGCGGGTGATATTCTAGGAGAACTGCCCCCTGAGCAGGCGGCCTCTATTCTTGAGGAACTCGACTCCGATCATGTCGCTGATCTGCTTGGTGAACTCAATGAGGCTGATGTCGAGTTGATCATTGAGGAAATGACACCGGAGGAAGCGCTGGAGGCCCGCAGTCTCCTCCAGTATGCTCCAGACTGCGCCGGTGGCCTGATGATCCATGAGTTCCTGCATTACAAGGGAGAGCAGACCGTTCAGGATGTGCTGGATGATCTGCAGCACAACCGTGAAAAATATGCCGATTATGATGTCCAGTACCTCTATGTTACCGATGACCGAAAACACCTTATCGGTGTACTGCGTATGCGCGATCTGCTTTTTCCGGCGAGAAGCACAAGGCTTGCCGAGGTGATGATCCGTAATCCTTTCAAGGTTCATGTGGATGATACTCTCGACAATCTGCATAACTTCTTTGAGGATCACAGTCTTTTTGGCGTTCCGGTGATCGACACAGAGCAGTGCCTGCAAGGGGTGGTCCTTCCCGAGGCTGTGGAGGAGGCCAATCGTAAAAAGAGCGTGCACCAGTTTCTGGGGTTTTCGGGCATTATCGGCGGAGAGGAATTCCGCTCCATGCCGATTCTGGTTCGTTCAGGCCGCAGGCTCTCCTGGCTCTCACTCAATATTGTTCTCAATATCATCGCCGCCAGCGTTATCGCTCTCTATCAGGACACTCTTGCCGCCGCCATAGCCCTGGCGGTCTTTCTCCCCATGGTCAGCGACATGAGCGGCTGTTCCGGCAACCAGGCGGTGGCGGTCAGTATGCGTGAACTGGCGCTGGGGCTTGTGCGGCCGGCTGAGCTGCTCTGGGTGTTGAGTAAAGAAGTCGCCGTGGGAGTTATCAATGGCATTGCTCTGGGGATTCTGCTGGGGTCGGTTGCCTTCCTGTGGATGGGCAACGGCTACCTCGGTCTGGTGATAGGCGGGGCCATGGCAGCCAACACTCTGGTTGCCGTCTCTTTAGGAGGTGTGATTCCCCTTGTTCTTAAACGTTTCAAACTCGATCCTGCGCTTGTTTCGAGTCCGCTGCTGACCACGGTGACGGACATGTGCGGCTTTTTTTTCGTGCTCAGCTTTGCCTCGACTGTGCTCCACAAGCTCTAGTCCGGCATCACTCCCCCTTGGTGAAATTGTGCATCTGATTTCTGGGGATAAGGAGCAGTTTGCCGAGAAGCTGCAGTTTTTTCGATGTTTCCGCGAGGCAGATCTCCCTGGCCCTGTTGATCATCCGCGCTGCCGCCGTCTCCCGCCAGAACCAGTCGGCGAGGCTTTTGCCGTCGGTGGGTTGACCGGGTTGGGACGATATCGCCTCAAAATAGTAGGCCTTGATGTCTTCACAGGCCAGACGGAGCTGGTCCGGTAATGTTGGCTTCTGGAGTAATTCCGGCCGTGCCGTATCATCGGTAAAGAGGCTGAGCAGGTTTACCGCTTCATCCAGGGACAGTCCGCTGATACCGATGGTGGTGCGATTGTTTTCGGTGCGGGAAAGAATATACCATGGTTGCAAGTCTTCTATTTCTCGCTGGAAACGGTCATTTAAGCTCTGCTCTTCCCCGGCGCCTTCCTCCGTGTTGCCAAAATGTACCGGGCAGGCTATCTGCATCTGTCCGGTCCCGCTATCCGGGGCATCCTCGGGAAAATCTTCAAGTATGGGACCGACCTCAGCCGCAAAGAGAAACAAAGCTTGTTGCAATACCTTGATTTGAAACTTTTCGTTATTGGGGACTCCCAAGGGGCGTCCCAGGTCAAAAGAGACCCACAGGGCTCGGGGAGGTTTGATAATTTCCGTGTGTTGCCTAATTAAACTTATCTGGGTTGTGGCAATGCCTTCTTCTTCGATATAATGTGCCAGCCCGCCCACGGCGCGCGTGCAGTTTGGTCAGACCGGCACAAGCAGTACTCCGTTGACTTCGTCCTTTTTCATGATGCCGGCAAGGTTTCTGGCGGTTGCTTCCATTTTTTCGGGTTCCGTAGCTCCCATAAAGGAGTAGTGGTAGGTGGCCACAGATCCGATGAATCCCTGCTCGGCCAGACGGTTGAGCCGGTCAAGCGGAAACACCATATTGACATCCATTTGAAAACCGGTGCGGTCGAAGTTGGTCGAAACATGGCTCATAATAAGGTCATCGGCCGGCGTGTCGGAGGGAATCAGACGATAGTCGGAGGCGCCAAGACCAAAAGGGGGGTCATTACGACGATGCAGGCCTGCCGTGGAGATGATTGCAACTCTGAGGGAATTTAAAGGAGGTGGTATGACAAAAGGAGTCGAGTCGAAGGTTGGGCAGGGCAGTTCTAAAAGATGTTGGCGTTCTTCTTCTGAATAGGAACTTAACCGTGTCATGGATGATCTCCTTGTTTGGAAAGGTTGAAAGAAACCAGGTGGAATATGGCATTGTCGAGGGCCATGGCTCAAATACTGATTCCCAGAATATGGTGCAGTGTTTCAAGACAGGTACGCAACTCCTCTTCATTTTTGCCGGCCCTGCTCATCATGATGCCTCCCTCGATGACGGCAACCATATGCAGGGCGAGGTGCTCCGCAGGTAGAGTGTTGCTGAGTTCGCCGGTTTCTTGTCCCTCGGCGATAAGCTTCGCCAGCGTATTTCTCCAGTGTCGGAAGGTGAGCTGAACGGTTTCCAGGAAAGCGGGATTACTGTCGGCCATTTCAATGGCAGTGTTGCCTATCAGGCAGCCACCGACAAAACCGGCTTGTTGGTGTTTTCGTAAAACGGCATAGAGATAGTTTGCAAGTTTTTCCGCAATAGAATCGCCTTGAAGGGAAGCTTGCAGGAAATCGGCAGATTCCTGTCTGCTCTGCTCCAGGATGGCTTTGCCTAAATCTTCTTTACCGGGGAAATGAAAATAGAGCGTGCCTTTTTTCACGCCGCTTGCCGCCAAGATATCACTGATGCTGCTGGCTTTGAACCCCTGCGTGGTAATAAGTGATTTTGCCGCGGAGAGGATGCCGGCCTTGGTTTTCTGACCCTTTGTAATGGTTTCCATAGTCATTTCCTAGAAACAAGACGTGTTGAACCGCTCGGTAACTGTCTCGCGGTGAAGATCAGTTGTAAAAAAAACCGACCGTTAGGTACACTATCATGACGACAGCAAGAAAGCAAGTATTTGTCTGTAAGAATGGTGGAAGATAGAGAGTAGGCAGTCCGGCAAGAATACGAGTCTGCCGGCCTGAGTGTCATGTATCGACAAAACGGTCTGCAGCGCTTATGATAAATGACGAAGGTCAATACTATTCCGGTATATTCAGCCCACGGGCGAAACAGAGGAGGGAAAATGGATTCAATTGCAATTTTTACCACAGCCCTGCAGTTCGAAAGGAAGATACGTGATCTTTATCGCTCGGCGGAGTCAATCGTTGACGATGAAAGAGGGAAAAAGATTTTCAGCAGCCTGGCCAATGAAGAGCAGTCTCATATCGATTTTCTCGAAGACAGTCTTCAAACTCTGGAAAATAACGGCAGTATCGATCCTGAGCGGCTGAGCACCTCGGTACCGGATGTAGAAGCTCTCGGTGAGAGAATCGAAAGCATGAAGAGCAGTATTCCCGAACGAATGCTGGGCGATGTCAAAAGTGTCTTGAACAGCGCTTTGAAAATGGAAATAGAAACCACTGATTATTATAAGGACGCCTTTAACAGGACGGAAGGTGATATCCAGAAGGTTATGGCAAAATTTGTTGAAATAGAACAAAGACATACCGATGTGGTCAGAATTGAACTGGATCATGCTGCCCGCAATGGTTTCTGGTTTGATTTCATGGAAATCAGTATGGAAGAGGGGTAGTCCGAAGGCCGGCCGATCGTGCCGCGCCTGACATACACGGCAACCTCGGCTGGTGAAAAATCCGGATTCATTGTCGGATAGAGCCTTTTCGTGGAAAAATTTCCTGCCCTGTTTTTACAAGGAGTGTTGCTGTTTGACCAGAATGATCTCCTCGGTATCGAATCCTGATGTTGCGGCATAATCCAGGAAATCTTGAAGAATTTCCCGGTCGACAGTAGGGGTGCGCGACAGAAACCAGAGGTAGGAGGTGTTTCCACTGGTTATCCAGGCATGCTGGTAGGTGCTGTCAAGGTAAAAAATGACATAGGAAGCATAAAAAGGGCCAAAAAAAGAAACCTTGAGATACCCTTCTTCAGAGGAGCGGACGAAAAAAGCTTTACCCTCTGCTTCCTTCCAGATGTTTTTGTCCGGCAGGAAGCCACGGTTGATGACCCGGACACCGCCATCCGAACGGAGAGAGTAGTCGGCAGTGACCTGCTCCAACCCTCTTTCAAAAGAATGATCCAGGCGGGCAATTTCATACCATGTGCCAAGGTATCTGTTCAGCTCAAAATTGTCTACGGGCACGATTCCTTTAGGATAGCCGAGGCAGCCGCTTAACAGGAGTGAAGTTGCGAAGAACAAAGCTGATCGCAGGATATTTTTTTTCATGGCATGTCCCCTCTTACGCCTCCTTTCGTATGATTAAGTGTGGAGGGGCAGGTTCCGTAAAAATCTCAAAACATTGCCGGATGTTTTGAGGAAAAAGAAGGTTTGTAATGCAGCAAAGGTGTGGTTCTGCCTTTAATTGTAGACGGGTAATCGCGGATATACAAACAGCCCATTTTTTCGTAGAATCCTCTTGAATTTGGATCGGCAAGTATACCTATGGCTAAAATCCCGGCGACAATACACCTTTTCCGTAGATGAGCAAACAGCTTACTTCCTATTCCCTGGCCGATAGAGGGTGGATCAATAAACATATGTTCGAGCCAGGCGCCTTTCTTGAGAGTGACGTCGGATATTTTGATGTCTTCTGTAAGGATTGTAACAGAGTAATACCCTCTGATCGATTGTCCACTTTCGTAAACAAAGACATCGTTTTTTTCAATATATTCGGGGGTAATGGTCAGTTCATTTTCCCAGGTCAGGAAGTATGCTTCCGGATATTTCCAATATGCTTTGGACGCAAAGGATATAGCGGTTAATACCTCAGAATCTGTTACTATTGCAGGTCTGATCATCTTATTCTTTCACTGAGGGCCAAATGTATGCCAAGTCCGATAAAGACCCCACCGCTGATTTTTTGCAGCAGATTCGAGTACCATCGTTTCTGCAGCATCCTTGCGGTCAGTAGCGAGGCAAAGACAGCAAGACAAAGACACCAGATGGTGCCTGTTATTATGAAGGTTGTGCCGAGAATGAGAAAGGATATGGCTGAGTGGCTGGGCGAGGGGATGACGAACTGGGGCAGGAAGGCGAGAAAAAAAAGGGCGACTTTCGGATTGAGGACATTAGTCAAGACGCCGGAAAGGTACATGCCGCGGTAATCGATTTCTCTGCTATGTTTTCCCTGGGGTATAAATAGTGTAGAGGATGTCATCAGGGCTTTGAGGCCAAGATAGAGCAGATAACAGGCGCCGCTGTATTTCACTAGAAGAAAGGCCGTGGCCGAGTGCATCAGAACTACCGATAATCCACATGCCGCCCCGATTGTATGGATGACGGCGCCGGTGGAAATGCCAAGAGCGGAAAGAACTCCGGCCCTGGTACCGGAAGCGAGGGATCGGGTCACAATGTAGATTGTGTCTGATCCCGGGGTCAGGTTCAGCAGAATGCCCGCCAGCAGAAATACCGGAAAATTGATGATGCCGAACTGTTCCATCATGTCCTCCGTGGACGCAGGGCCCCGTTTCACTTCATCAGTGCCGCTACCTCGGCGAAACGCCTGCCGGTCTGCCGGGCTGTTTCGATGCCCTCAGTATCGCCTTCGTATCCGTCCGGATGGTTGCTCCAGGCGGTGCCGCCGAAATGTTGGCCGTCACCTATGATTATCATGTCATGGATCAGCATGGCGGCATGAACGGCTTGAATGGTCAGTTCCTGACCGCCATTGCGTGAGCCGCCGACTGCCAGCACTCCACCGAGCATATTTTTGAGAAGAAAACCGTTGCGGCGAAACAGTACCGATCTGTCGAGAAATGCTTTGGCCTGTGAACTCATGCTGCCCAGATAGACAGGAGTAGCAAGAACCAGACCTTTGAGTTGCGGGTCGGACAAATTAGGGATGATTTGCTGAAAGTCATCGTCCTGGCTGCAGAGGACGCCCTTTTTGCAGGCATCGCAGGCGATACAGCCCGAAATTTTCAGACCGGCAAGATCGATGCATTCCGTCTCCAGAGGGGTGCCCAGTGCGGCGGAGTGTTTCTCGATTTCCCTCAGGCATTGTTGCAGGAGAAAGTGGCTTGATTTGTTTTTTCGGGGGCTTGTGGATATGCCGAGTATTTTCATGGATGATTCTCCCTCTCTATGGCGTGGTTTTGGTGACGATGTAGCTTGACTACCAGACCGGCGGGGTGGAAAGCAAGGAAAATTATGGATCAAGCGGAGAGTGCAGGAGTTCTTCTACCACTCATTTCCATCGTAGAGCAATGGAAATGAGTGGTTTGGCAAAATTGACGAGCCGTTTGAGGCTAAGTGGGGCCATCCTGAATCAAGACCATCGCTCCAGAACCATGGCCATACCTTGACCGCCGCCGATGCAGAGAGAGGCCAGGCCCAACTGAAAGTCCTCCCGCTGCAATCTGCTCATCAGAGTGACAAGAATCCTGGCGCCGGTGCAGCCGATGGGGTGGCCCAGTGAGATGCCGCTTCCCAGTGTGTTGGTTTTATCCATGTCGCAGCCCAGTTCGCGAACGCAACCGATGGCCTGGGCGGCAAAGGCCTCGTTCAGCTCAATTCCACCAAAATCGCCGATGCTGAGCTTGTGTTTTGCCAGGATCTTGCGTACAGCCGGAATAGGACCAAGTCCCATATAGGCAGGATCCAGACCGGCTGAGGCATGTGCTGTAATGAGGGCAAGAGGAGTGAGTCCCAGCTCTTTGGCTTTGCTCTCGCTCATAACCAGAAGAGAAGCCGCGGCATCGTTTATGCCGGAGGCGTTGCCCGCCGTAACGGAACCGTCTTTTTTGAAAGCGGGTCTGAGTTTGCCCATTTTGGCGGCGCTGGTTTCCATGGGACGTTCGTCCGTATCAAAAATGAGTGGATCACCTTTTCTCTGTGGAATTGATACCGCGGCGATCTCATCCTTGAACACACCGCCTGTGATAGCGGCCATGGCGCGTTGATGGCTGAGTGCTCCCATTTCATCCTGTTCCGCCCTGCTGATGCCGTATCGAGCGGCAATATTTTCAGCTGTGATTCCCATGTGATAGCCATAGAACTTTTCGAACAGACCATCATGGACCATCAGGTCAACCAACTCACCGTTCCCCATGCGTTGGCCCCAGCGAGTGGTGGGAAGGGCATAGGGGATCATCGACATGTTTTCCATGCCGCCTGCCAGAATCACCTCGGCATCTCCTGAGCGGATAGCCTGATAGGCAATGGCGACCGCTTCCATGCCGGAGGCGCAGAGTTTGTTTACCGTGGTGGCACATGCCTCCTTGGGAATGCCCGCCTTGATCATTGCCTGCCTGGTAACGTTTTGTCCCTGGCCGGCACTGACGACATTGCCCATGATAACCTGGTCGATCATTACGGGGGGAAGAGTGTCGTCATAGTCATGATACTGTGACTCCAGTTCCAGAAGGCCGTCTTCCCGGATGGCGTCTGCACCAAAATTGATACACTCACGACTCGCTAGAGGGCGAACACCAGCCTTTTTCAAGGTCTCTTTCATGGTAACTGCACCAAGATCGACCACGGGGGTATCTTTCAGGCTACCGCCGTAGGCACCGATTGCAGTTCTGCTTCCGCTGACAATAACAACGTTTTCCATATCGTTACTCCATCTAAAATTTATTTTCTTTTCTGACTTATCCCTTCGAACCGAGTCTGAGACCGCCATGGATAAAGACCGTTTCTCCGGCCATGGCTTCGTTGCGATATAATTCGGCAACAAGAGAAACAACTTCTTCGGGTTCAACCAGACGATTTATGGGAACCTGATCGAGAATCTTGCCGATGACGCGTTCATCCATGTTTTTTACCATTGGAGTTCCAACATACCCCGGGGCTACGGCCATGCAGCGGATTTTGTCGGCAAAACCGCGTCGGAAGAACTCGGCCGTCATGACCTTGGGCATAACGGACATTGCCGCCTTGGAGGAAGAATAGTTGATCTGACCGGCAGTTCCAAGTGATCCGGTGGAGGAAACCAGACAGATAAGACCCCTGCAATCATGGTTGATCATCTGTTCGACGCATTCGCGCACAGTAAGAAAGACACCGGTGAGATTGATGTCGATTACCTTCTGGAACTGTTCAAGGGACATTTTACCGCTGACCTTACCGGTTTCGCGGTCGGTTTTGATGAGCAGGCCATCGCTGGTGATTCCGGCGAAAGGAGCCACAAGGTTGATTTGACCGAAGGATTGAATGGCTAATTCGGCCAGTTTGGTGCAGTCCTGTTCCACGCAAACGTTGCACAGGGTGCCGACAACATCACCGCTGATATATTTCAGCTCGGCAACGGTTGTGTTGAGGGCCTCCTCCATTATGTCGGCAATAACTACTTTACCTCCTTCTCTGAGCCAGTGTTCTGCCAGTGTTTTGCCGATTCCACCGCTTCCTCCGGTGATGACGGCCACCGAGTCTTTGATCTGCAACATAATAAAATCTCCTTTACGGGGTGTGCGAAAGTTGTTTGGGAAAATGTTTAGAATCCTCAAGGATATCCCTTCTTCTTCTTTTGGGTCTCTTTTTGCAATAACTGCGCCAGCCGTATATGTACCAGAGTGCGTTGTCGTTTTTCCAGGCACGGACTTTGCATTGGCAAAAGAGCTTATCGGTCGATATAATACCGCTGCAAGAAGAGATCGGTCACAGCAATGATAGTAGCAAAACCGGATAGAAAAACCAAATAATCAGATGAACAAGGTGCATGAATGAAAAAATACTCCCAACGAGATTCAAGTGGTTTGCGACGTAAAAATAAAGTGGTTACCGCTGCAGAGGCAGTGGCATCCATCGGCGACGGCTCCACAGTCGCCACCGGAGGCTTTGTCGGCAATGGTTTTGCCGAGGAAATCGCCATTGCCATGGAAAAGCATTTTCTGGAGACCGGCAAGCCGCGCAATCTCACACTGATGTATGCCGCAGGCCAGGGTGACGGCAAAACCCGCGGTTTGAATCATCTTGGTCATGAAGGTATGGTGGGACGCGTCATCGGTGGTCACTGGGGGCTGGTACCCGCCTTGCAAAAACTTGCGGTGGCCAATAAGATCATTGCCTATAATCTTCCCCAGGGCATCATCTCCACGATGTTTCGTGATATTGCGGCGAAAAAACCTCGCACCATCAGCGCCGTCGGGCTTGGCACCTTTGTCGACCCGAGAAACGGCGGCGGCAAGATTAACAGTGTCACAACGGAAGATATTGTGGAACTGATGGAGTTTGACGGCGAAGAGTATCTGGCCTATAAAACCAGAAAAGTCGATGTGGCTGTATTGCGCGGTACCACTGCGGATGCCGATGGTAATATCACTATGGAGAAAGAGGCGCTCACGCTGGAAGTTCTTGCCATTGCCATGGCGACACGCAATTCCGGGGGGAAGGTGATCGTGCAGGTGGAAAGGCTGGCGGAACGGGGCAGTCTGCATTGTCGTGATGTGAAAATTCCTGGAATTTTTGTTGATTATGTTGTTGTTGCCAAGCCGGAAAACCACTGGCAGACCTTTGGCGAACAATATAACCCTTCCTACAGCGGCGAAATCCGAGTGCCGATGGATTCTCTGCCTCCAATGGAGATTAGTGCCCGTAAAATTATCGCCAGAAGGGCGGCCTTCGAGCTGTGTCCTGGTGATATCGTTAATCTGGGTATTGGCATGCCCGAGGGCGTCGCCAACGTAGTGAATGAAGAAAATATGCTGGAGCAGATTGTTCTCACCGCCGAACCGGGTGTCATCGGCGGGGTGCCGGCGGGGGGCTTGAGCTTTGGCGCGGCCGCCAACACCGAAGCCCTGATCGATCAGCCGTATCAGTTCGATTTCTATGATGGCGGCGGTCTTGATATTGCCTTTCTCGGCATGGCACAGGTCGATTATCAGGGCAATGTCAATGTCAGCAAGTTCGGCCCGCGTCTTGCCGGGGCAGGCGGGTTTATAAATATCTCTCAGAATGCCAAAACAGTTGTTTTTCTGGGAACGTTCACAGCCGGTGGACTCGACGTTCTCATCGGCGATGGTTCAATCCGCATCGACAGCGAAGGCAAAGCAAAAAAATTTGTCGGTGATGTCGTGGAGCACATTACGTACAGTGGAGCCTATGGCCTGAAAAAGGGCCAGAAAATACTGTATATCACGGAGCGATGTGTTTTTGAGCTGCGTGAGGAAGGTATGGTGCTTACCGAAATCGCCCCGGGAGTCGATCTGCAGAAGGATATCCTCGAGCAGATGGATTTTGAACCGGTTCTGGACGGTGAGCCGGAGTTGATGGATCTGAGGATCTTTCTGCCGGGCTCAATGGGGTTGGCGGAGCGTGCCGCAGTAAAGTGAATGTGCTGCTGCTTGCTATTCGGCACTGAGAGCGAGGCCGTATTTTTGCATTTTCTTATAGAGCAGGGTGCGGTGGATGCCGAGGATGGCCGCAGCCTGAGCCTTGTTGTAGGCGGTCATTTTCAAGGCATCGTGAATGGCCGTTTTTTCCGCTTTGGCGACAACTTCTTTGAGAAGACTTTGCTCACCCGGGCTGTTGTTGTGGATCTGGTGCAGATAGAAAGGCAGATCCGCCGGTGTTACGACAGTATCTTCACTGGTTGCCATTATACGTTCAATGACATTGTTCAGTTCTCGGACGTTGCCGGGCCAGCTATGGTTTTGTAAAATGGTTTCTGCTTCTCTGTTGAAATCGGTTGCACCACGCTGCCCCTCTTCCGAGACGGTATCGAGAAGATGTCTGGCCAGCGGGAGAATATCGACCGTTCGCTCTCGCAAAGGGGGAATATGGAGCGGAACAACGTTGAGACGGTAGAACAGGTCCGCACGAAATTCGCCCCGATCAACCATGGCGGCCAGGTTCTGGTTGCTGGCCGAGATGAGCCTGAAATCGGCCTTGATAACCTGGTTTCCGCCGATGCGTTCAAACTCTTTCTCTTCGAGGACACGGAGCAGCTTGGGCTGCATTTGCAGAGGCAGATCGCCTATTTCATCGAGAAAAATGGTGCCTTTGTCCGCCAGCTCAAATTTTCCTGCCTTGCCGGTTGATTTTGCACCTGTAAAGGCGCCGCGATCATATCCGAACAGCTCCGACTCGAGAAGGTCCTTTGGTATAGCGGCACAGTTCAGGCGGATGAAGGCTTCCGCGCGGCGTGCACTGCTGTTGTGGATTGACTGGGCAAAAAGTTCTTTGCCGGTGCCTGACTCTCCCGATAATAAAATGGGCAGACTGGTGGCGGCAGCCTTACGAGCTTCGGTAATCAGGGCTTTTATTTGCGCACTTTTCCCGATGATATTATCAAAGGAGTATCGAGTGGTTCGCAATGAGCTGAGCTCTTTCTGGTAACGTTTCACCTGGGACTGCAGTTCGGATAGTTTCTGGGCTAACTTTCCGACATCTTGTATATTTTTGAAAAGCACATGGCCGAAAACAGCAATCACCTTACCGTTTTCCTTAATAGGAATTCGCTGGACCAGCATTTTCTGGCCACGGATGGAGTGGCTGACGTTGATTTCCGCTATGCCTGTCTGGGCAACGATGTGCATTCTTGAGTTTTCCACCACATCAGTAACATGTTTGCCGATCTGCAGTGCCGGATCCAACTGCAGAAACTCACCGTAGGGCTTATTGAAGTGCGTGATATATCCGTCGGGATCGACCACCAGTGCTCCGTTGTCGATGTGATCGAAGACAAGCTTAAGCACTTCCAGCTGCTGTTTGCTGGAGAGGGGGGGCGGTTTTAGTATTTTCGAGTGTGTCACGCGGTGTCTCCCGAATATCTGTATTAAAAATTCTACATGTAGAAAAAATGATACAGTACTGTACGATATTTCAAGAGGTAATTGCAAATAGAATCTTGTCCTGGCGGCACAGGACAAAGAAGTGAGGACCTTTTGAGACTGCAGGGAAGGCAGTGTCTGGTGTGCTGGTTTTGAGGAGTGTGGTGATGAGAGTGGTAACGAGAGAAACCGGCTTGTATGAGTAAAAAGAAATGATAAAAAAAGCGCTGGAACGGAAACCGCTCCAGCGCTTCTGGTTTCAATTACCGCCCACCTTCTCTTGATAGACCAATGGTAATTGGTAGTACCAATACTTTACTATTTTGGCAACAAAGTCAAGGAAAAACTTGCCTGAACAGAAAAACTTTGCTACATAAGGATTGTGGAACTCGGACTGCGATTCGCCTGGCTGTCCTGTTGTGGTAGAGATCAGGAAATCCTTTAGTGGTAGTACCAATATTGGCAACATCTTGGCAATATTTTTTCTGCTTCAGGGAGAGCGTTGTCTTGCCGGTTTGCCCGTGTGCTGTTGCGAACAAAAACGTTGTTTTGACTTAACCCCTTAAAATAAATACATTAAACATTTACTCTTCCTCGATGCCCTGTCTGAACGAAATAGTGTAAAAGTGGTAGAATAGCTGGTCCACTCTGCTGCAAGAGTGACAGGCTGAAAACATCCAAAGAAAAAAGCGGGAAAAGAGCTGCACCATGCTGTTTCCCTCTCTAAATATACTTCATAAACTACTTATGCTGCGTGAGCGGATATGGAATTAAAACCAATAAAACCCAAAAGAATATCGGATCAGGTTTTTGAGCAGATCCGTGAGCTTATCTATAAAGGTGTGTTTAAGCCGGGCGAGCAGATAACACCGGAGCGCAATCTGGCCGCTTCCATGCAGGTAAGCCGGACATCCGTCAGAAATGCCATTAACAAACTGGTTACCATGGGGTTGCTGGAACATCGTCAGGGACAGGGAACCTTCGTGGCATCTCCGGAAAACAGAAGGGGAAATCCGTTGGCAGACGCCATGGCCATAGAAGAAGCCACTCTGGCTGATCTTTTGGAGGTTCGTCTTGGCCTCGAAACCAACGCTGCCGAACTCGCCGCCCGGCGGGCCACCGAGAAGGACCTGTTTGCCATTGAGAAAAGCTTGGTTGAGATGGAGGAAGATATGCGCAGTGTCGGACATATCAGTACCGGTGCTGATGCCGCCTTTCATATGGCAATCACATTCGCCACCAAGAATCCGGTACTTATCCATCTGATGCGCAATTTTTATGATTTTCTTTTTATCGGTATCAGAAAAAATCTGACGCATATGTATCAGCGGCAGGGTGAGCATGAGAATGTGCTGGATCATCATAAGGCTGTTTACGAGATGATCCGAACCAGGAGGTCGAAAGAGGCTGGTGAGTTGATGCGGAAGCATATCAATTATGTGCAGGCATATTTTCGTAAGCACCACGGCTCTGAATAACCTGTTGATTTTGATGACGGATGAGTTGCCGTCTGTGAGCCATCCCTCGAAGCGATGCAACCCTGAAGTGTTGCGAAAGTGTGTCAGGGTTTCGTGGTTGAGGGAAGCGGGAAAAATTATCAGCCTTTGCTTTACTTCTCCTGAAATACATATTAAGAATAACTAATGTTTTGGGCGAGTGTCCGAATATCTCTGGTTTTCATCAACACGCCGGTTATGTGCCGGTCTCAGCTGTGAAAATTCAAAACAAGGGAGGGTAGAATGAAATTTTTACGAAATGTTTCATTACTGTGCGGTGCAATGATGATGCTGGCAAGTCCGGCACTTGCACAAGAATCGGTTCGATGGAAACTGGCCATGACCTGGCCCAGCACCTTGACGCCCTTCGCCTCCTCAGTTGAGCGTTTTGCTCAGTCGGTCAGTGATATGACCGGGGGCAAATTCGTCATCAGAGTTGACGGTAAGGAAAAGCATAAGGCGGCCCTCGGCGTTCTGGACATGGTAAAGGGTGGCCAGTATGAAATGGGACACAGTGCTTCCTACTACTGGAAAGGAAAGGATATCACCACCGTATTTTTCACCACGGCTCCCTTCGGCATGAATGCTGCCGAGCAGAATGCCTGGTTTTATTATGGCGGCGGCATGGAGCTTATGCGGAAAAATTACGAGAAATTTGATGTGCTCTCCTTTCCCGGCGGCAACACCGGTGTGCAGATGGGAGGATGGTTCAGAAAAGAAATCAACTCGCTTGAAGATCTCAAAGGCCTGAAAATGAGGATTCCCGGTCTTGCCGGTGAGGTTTTTGCCAAACTAGGCGTCAACGTCACCAATATTCCGGCCGGTGAGCTCTACACCTCCCTTGATCGTGGCACCATCGATGCTCTGGAATGGGTGGGGCCGGGCATGGATATCAAGATGGGTTTTCACAAGATTGCTCCATACTATTATACCGGTTGGCATGAGCCGGCAACAGAGCTGCAGTATCTGATCAATCAGCGGGCCTATGATAAACTGCCCCCAGAGTATCAGGCTATTCTCAAGATTGCCATGCAGACTGCCAGCGCCGATATGTTTAACGAGAATTTTGATGCCAGTGCCAAAGCCTGGGCGGAAATGAAAACGGATTTTCCCGACATCAAGGTCAAGACCTTTCCGGAACCTGTTCTCAAGGCCATGAAAAAGGCCAATGATGAAGTGATGGATGCCTATGCAGCGGAAAACGAAGAGTTTAAAACGGTCTATGAGTCGCAGAAAGCCTATATGACCAAGGCTCGGGAGTGGACCAAAATTTCGGAATACTATTATGTTCAGACATCTGAAATGGTAGAGTAGGCCTGGTTGGAGGTTTTTAATGGAACAAGAGAACCGTCTGTTCACAAGAGCAGGCGGTTTTTCCATTTGATCAGTACGCGTTTTTTGGGTATAGCAATGAGTTATGTTCTTTTCTGCAGGTAAGTATCCGGTAAGGTGTGACTACAGGGGAAACAATGCTGGTTAAAATAGAATCGCTTTTCGATGTTGTGGTAGGAATTGTCGCCAAGATTACTTCAATCCTGCTGTTGCTCATGATTTTCAACGTCTTTTATGATGTGGTCATGCGGTATTTTTTCAGAAACAGTTCCGTCGGCATGCAGGAGATGGAGTGGCATTTTTTTTCCGTCATCATCCTTTTTGGTGTCTCGGTGGCTCTCAAGGACGAGGGACATGTACGGGTTGATTTTCTCTATGAAAAATTCAGCACACGCCGAAAGGCTGTCATTAACATTATCGGCACCATTTTTTTCCTTCTTCCCCTGGCGCTGCTTATTGCAACGGGTTCCATCGGTTTTGTCATGGATTCTTTTACCATCAATGAAATATCGGAAGACCCTGGAGGTTTGACGCACCGCTGGATTATCAAAGCAATGATTCCATTTTCATTCATCTTTCTGATATTCAGCGCCATAGGATATGTGGTTAAAAATATCAACTTATATCGAGGTGCGGCAAAAGAGGGAGGCGCCCAATGATTGGTATCGTCATGTTTTTCGCCGCTCTTGTCATGCTGACCATCGGCTATCCGGTGGCCTTTACCTTTGGTTCCGTTTCTATTTTCTTTGGAGCTGCCGCGGCGTTGATCGAACTGCTGCCCGACTTCTCTCTGGTGGATATCTACGAGGAATTTTTTCTGATGTTTTCCATGATGCCTTTTCGGATCTACGGCATCATGAACAATACCATTCTCATGGCAATTCCCCTTTTCATCTATATGGGTATCATCCTGCAGAAATCAGACCTGGCTGAACGTCTCCTAGAGGCTATGGGCACGTTGTTCGGTAAGATTCGCGGTGGCGTGGCGGTGAGTACGGTTCTGGTCGGAACCTTGCTGGCGGCCTCAACCGGCGTAGTTGGTGCATCGGTGGTGGCCATGGGGGTCATTTCTTTGCCGGTTATGCTCAAATACGGCTATTCCAAGCGGCTCGCCACCGGAACAATCTGCGCTTCCGGAACATTGGGCCAGATTATTCCGCCATCCATCGTTCTGATCATCCTGGGTGACGTTTTTCAGCAGCCGGTTGGAGATCTTTTCAAGGCGGCATTGATGCCCGGCTTGATACTGGTGGGACTGTATATCATCTATATTCTTGTCGTGGCCTTTCTGAAAAAGGATGTGGCTCCGCCGATCAAGGAAGATCTGTCCTTCACTCGTGCACAGAATATCAGCAAGGCCCTTCTTGCCATAATTCCTCCTCTTACGCTTATTGTTCTGGTGTTGGGTTCGATTTTCCAGGGTATTGCTACTCCGACGGAGTCCGCTTCCGTAGGAGCGGTCGGAGCAATGGTTCTTGCCGCCATGTATCGGAAACTGAGCCTGCAGATCATCATGGATTCCCTGCACGAGACGGTTAAAATTACCGCCATGGTTTTCGCCATTCTCATCGGCGCCACCGCCTTTTCCATGGTCTTTGTCTACAGCGGCGCCGACTATATCGTCGAAGATTTTCTCACAAGCCTTCCTGGGGAAAAATGGGCTTTTCTTATCCTGTCCATGGTTGCTATTATGTTGCTTGGCTTTTTTATTGATTTTATAGAGATTTCTTATATTGTCGTGCCCATTCTTCTGCCCATCGCCGACATCATCGGCCTCAACCCGCTCTGGTTTGCCATCCTGATCGCCATGAATCTGCAGACTTCCTTTCTCACGCCACCTTTCGGTTTTTCTCTCTTCTATCTCAAAGGAGTGTCACCACCGGAAGTACGAACGGTTGACATCTATCGAGGGGTTTTGCCTTTTATTGTGATCCAGGTTGCTGTGCTAATTTCTATAGTTGCCTTTCCGGGCTTTTATGGATTTTAGCCTGAGCTGCAGTTTTAACACAGAGAGTTGATGAGTTCTAACTTGCCGGTTCTCTGTAGTTTGTAAATATGTATGATAAGGAAATGATTTTGTCGTAATGTATGCACTTATCTCTATGTGATTACAGGCTTGTTACGTTGAGGGAGCCCTGAGTAGATATATTTCGGATGGCCCAGCATGAGTGCTGCGGTCAGGATATGACCCTCAGGAAGGTTGAGGCTGCGACGCAGCGGTTCCCAGTATTTGGCGGCACCCATGAAATAACCGGCCCAGCAGGTGCCGAGCTTCATGGTGGCGGCCACCAGCTCAAAGGTTGTGGCGGCTATAACACTGTCGACCAACGCAGAAGGATACTGGGCCGGGGCGTGCAGGACTACAAGGCCTGGTGCTTCACGTAATATGGGATCGCGTCCCTCTTGCCAGGCTTTCTCAAAAGTCTTCCAGCTTATTTCAGCAGTATGATCGAAGATCGTACTCCAGTGGAGGTATTTATGCTTATTTCCTCTTCCAGGGAGGATTGTGCAAACGGATCCGGTAGTTTTGCAGAATGTCATGAGATTCTTATGAATGCTCCTGTGGGGATTTTCCAGGCAACTGCCGAGGGACGTCTGCTTGCGGTGAATCCTGCCCTGGTGCGAATGCTGGGCTATGAAACCGTTGCGCAACTGTCTGAGGCTATCACCGATATTGGGGCGCAGTTGT
>CAYUPL010000007.1:0-8601 GCA_964446655.1 uncultured Desulfopila sp. | reverse complement strand
TATGAAACCGTTGCGCAACTGTCTGAGGCTATCACCGATATTGGGGCGCAGTTGTCTGGACTTTGTTCATCCCGATGATATAGAAAAAACCAAAGCGGCCATTACTTCTCTTGAGTCCCAGGAGGAGGTATCAAACTTTGAGAATCGCTATCGCTGTAGAGATGGAACATACCGCTGGATTGAGTGGCGCTCCAGGTCTCAGGGACGGTTGATCTATGCTGCTGCCAGAGATATCACCGAGAGAAAAAACGCTGAAGAACGCCTCTACCTGGCGATGCTGGCGGCTAATGACGGCCTGTGGGATTGGAATATTGCCGCCGACCAGGTTTTTTTTGATTCCCGTTTCTATACCCTGGCAGGCTATGAGCCTGAAGAGTTTCCCTGTCTCTTCACGGAGTGGAGCGGCAGAATCCATCCTGATGATGCAGAGCGCTGGCAAACGGAGCTCCATGCACACCTCCAGGGAAAAACAGCGGTTTTTGATGCGGACTATCGCTTTCTTCACAGAGACGGCAGCTGGATGTGGATTCGCGGCAGAGGAAAAGGGGTGGAATATGACGTTCAGGGCCGCATGGTGCGGATGGTGGGAACCCACACCAGCATTACCAACCGTAAACGGGCCGAGGCCGAAAGAGAAAAATTGCAGGAGCAGCTGACCCAGGCGCAGAAAATGGAGTCGGTTGGTCGACTGGCCGGAGGGGTGGCACACGATTTTAACAACATGCTCAGTGTGATCCTGGGGCGAACGGAAATGGCCCTGGTCGGCATGGATGAGGGAGAACCCTTGCATGCGACCCTGCAGGAGATCAGCAAGGCGGCCGGCCGTTCCGCTCTGTTGACCCGGCAGCTCCTCGCTTTTGCCCGCAAGCAGACGGTTGCTCTCAGAGTACTTGATCTCAATGAAACCGTCACGGGAATGCTGACCATGCTGCGCCGTCTTATAGGGGAGAATATCGATCTGGCCTGGATTCCGGCAAAAAACCTGCAGCCGGTGAAGATGGACTCTTCCCAGATCGATCAGGTATTGGCGAATCTCTGTGTGAATTGCAGAGATGCAATTAGTGATACAGGCAGAATCGTCATTGAAACGGATATGGTTATTGTCGACGAGTCCTACTGTGCCGCTAACGTTGATTGTATTCCGGGAGAGTATGTTCGGTTGAGTGTCAGTGATAATGGTTGCGGCATGGATAGGGAGACGATGTCCCACCTGTTCGAACCATTTTTTACCACCAAGGAGACCGGCAAAGGCACCGGTCTGGGACTCGCTACTGTCTATGGCATTGTCAAGCAGAATAAAGGCTTTATTCACGTGTACAGTGAGCCGGGACAGGGAAGCACCTTTACAATATATCTTCCACCGCATTTCGTTGCCGGCGAGCGGACGGTGCCGGTTGATGCTGTTTCGCCGGTTGAGCATGGCAACGAAACCATCCTGCTGGTGGAGGATGAGCCCATGATCCTTGAAATGACGGCAACAATGATTCAGCTTCAGGGGTATACGGTTCTTTGTGCCGCAACGCCGGGAGAGGCTATCCGGTTGGCCTGCGAACATGCCGGCCAGATCGATATGTTGATAACCGATGTGGTGATGCCCGAAATGAACGGGCGTGACCTGGCCCGTAATCTTTTCAGCATTTATCCCGGCATAAAACGCCTTTTCATGTCCGGTTATACGGCTAATGTCATTGCCCACCACGGAGTTCTCGACGAGGGCGTCCACTTTATGCAGAAACCTTTTACCATGGACGAGCTTGCCGCGAAAATCAGAGAGGTACTGGAGGAGAAATAAACCGGGCGGGAATCAGATAATACTCTTGCCGAAAAGAGAGGCCAGCAGTGAAACGGCGACTTGAGCGGTCTGGTTTTTGATGTCAAGGATGGGGTTGACCTCCATGACGTCAACGGACTGCAGCTTGCCGGAATCGCAAAGAGTTTCCATGATAAGCTGGGCTTCACGATAGGTCAGGCCGCCATGGGAAGGGGTGCCGACCCCGGGGGCCTCCTGCGGATCTATGGCATCCATGTCAAGACTTAGATGTATCGTGGCAAGCGAGGCAAATTTGCTCAGAGTCCGACGCAGGATCTCATGCATACCCAGCTCGTCGACATCCCGCATGGTATAGACCGTGCAACCGGACTGGGCAAGGAGCTTCTTTTCTTCCGCATCCAGATCGCGAACACCGATCATAACCACATTTTCGGCAGCCATTTTCGCGCCGGGCCTGCCGACATCAACAAGCTGCTGCGAACCCTGGCCGAGAAGAACGGCCAGGGCCATTCCGTGGATGTTGTCGCTGGCGGATGTCTCCGGTGTATTATAATCACCGTGAGCGTCGACCCAGATCAGACCGCAGGGGTTCTGGTGGCTTACACCGCCAATGGTGCCGATGGCGGCCGAATGGTCACCACCGAGAAACAGGGGGATTTCTCCTCTTTCCATGCATCCGGCGCCTAACCAGTACGCTTTCTCGCAGGCCTCCCGTATGGGAAGAAGGCGTTCTTCGTAGCTTGTGCCGGTAAGGGTATAATGTCCCGGAACGTTGATATTGCCGTGATCTATGGTGTTGTAACCCAGGTTGCGTAATTTCCCGGCCAGACCGGCGTAACGTATGGCCACGGGAGCCATATCGACGCCCCTGTGGGTCTGGCCCAGATCCATGGGGATCCCTATGATGCTGACGGTCTGTTTCATAGAATTATTTGCGCAGATAGTTCCAGAGATTGACAATGAAGTCCTGCACATTGGTCAAAATAGCCTGAGCCTGGGCGGAACCGCGGTTGGCAAGCTTGTCTGCGGAAAACTCGGACATATCGACCACATAAAAATAGACAGGACGGATCTCACCGTCGGGCATGACCCGATAGCTGGGCGTCATATTGCCGAAAGCGATGGAATGTAACTGGGTTGCCATGGTGATGACGGTGGTTGCTTTCCTGGCATGTTGCCGCATCCTGTCCTGGGAGAGATAGACGTCACCTATGGTTTCGGGAAGAGGCCCGTCATCGCGGATTGATCCGGCAAGGATGTAGGGTATGTTATGCTCTTCGCAGGCCTTGATGATGCCGTCTTTAATGTTGAGTGTTTCAAGACTCTTTTTTATGGAACCGGCTCTTCTCACCTCGTTCAGGATATCGAGATGGTTATAATGCCCCATGGACTGTAGCTCCTGGCTGTAGATATTCTGACCGAGTCCGGTACCGAAATAGGCCGCTTCAATGTCATGGGTTGCCAGCGCGTTGCCGGCCATCAGGGCATGGCAGAAACCGTTGGCTATCAATCCCTGCATGGCTTCGCGACTGTCCTTGTCAAAAGCTACTGCCGGGCCGAGCACCCAGACAATATGACCGTGCTCCCGGTCATGCTTCAGGATTTGATACAGTTCGTCATACGATCTCGAAAACGGTGTTTCACGGGTGCCTCGCGAACGGAAGGCGAACTTGTCGGCACTGGCCTGGACTTTCTCAAAGCATTGCGGGTGCACAAAAATGCCCTCTTCCCCGTTTTCCGTTCTCCCCACTACAACCAGATCGCCGCTTTGCAGATTGCGGGCTTCAACCACCCTGAGCTTGCCCTGGTCTGCCACCAGAACAGCGTCCATTCTGCTTTCTTCGGCCAGGAGCCAGCCGTGTCCTTCCAGCTTGACATATTCGGGATAATTAGATGTGGCATGGTAGTTCCGGGGGGCTATACCGTCTGCCGGTGCTTCTTCCAGAGTAGCAAAGGGGGCATTTTGTAATTCCGCGGCATCAAAATCGGGAGGGCTATAGGTAAGATTGAGGGCCATGATGCTGTTCTCCAGGGATGGTGTATGATCGGTTTTGCCGGTGCCTTGCAGTTATGGACAGGCACCAACCAGGTCCGAATTGTAGTTTTGGGGATGCTTATGTCGACATCAGGTTGTATTATAGACGAATTAATGCAGAACACAATTCTCAAATAGAGTATATTGATAATACACCATAATATTTATCCGATGGCCCAGAGAGTGCAGCAGGGTGCATCCGGAAGGGGATCTGCTCTGCGGTGCTGCATGGAATCGGAAATATTTATTGAGATACTGCATGAATAGATCCGCATATTTCACCACCGGCTTTGCCATCAAGGCCCTTGCCAATCTGTCCAAGGCCGATGTCGTCATTCATGGTGAAGAGAATATCCCCAAAGGCCCCGCCATTTTTGTCATTAACCATTTCACCAGAATAGAAACCCTGCTGATTCCGTACTATATCTACAATCTTACCAGTGTACCGGCTTTTTCACTGGCGGCGGATGAGCTGTTCAAAGGCGCGCTGAAAAGACTGCTTGATATGATAGGGGTGATTTCAACAAAAGATCCCAACCGGGACAGGATCATCATCAAGGGGCTGCTCACCGGGCAGGAAAACTGGATTATCTTTCCCGAAGGCAGGATGGTGAAAACCAAAAAGATAATGGGAAAAGGAAAATATCTCATTCGCCATGAGCATGGCAGTCATAAGCCGCATACCGGTGCGGCTTCTCTGGCACTTCGTGCTGAATTTATCCGCCGGCATCTTTTGGCGCGAGAAAGAGAAGAACCTCTTAATGTCCAGTCCTTTTTACGAACCTTCAGCATCGAATCGCTTGATGGTATCAGGGCAAAGTCGGTGTCTATCGTTCCCGTCAATCTGACCTATTATCCCATACGGGCCAAGGAAAATATCGCCTCCGATTTTGCCGCCAGATTGATGAAGGAGGTTCCCGACAGGATGCTTGAAGAGCTGATGATCGAAGGAACCATGCTTCTTTCCGGTGTTGATCTTGACATTCGTTTCGGTGCTCCCATTACCATGGACGGTTATCTGTCCTCTACTCCGGTGCAAAAGGAACTGCAGCGCCCCATAGGTGGAGAACCGGGCTTCAGCGCTTCGCTGACGGTTGTGATGCGCAGACAGGCAAACGAGATAATGCAAAGATATATGGGCGCGATTTATGACATGACAACCATAAATCATGAACATCTCTTCGCCTCTTTTCTGGCAAAATATCCCTGTCCTTCCATGAGTGAGATAGGGTTGCGCCGCCGGGTCTTTCTGGCAGCACGAAAGATATGCGAAAAGAATTCAATTGGGTGCAGCATCCATAAATCATTGATGGAAAACCAGGTTCATCTGTTGACCGACGACAGATTCAAAAAGGTGGAGAATTTTCTTGAGCTGGCCCTGGAAAAAAATATTCTGAAGAAAGAAAAGGGTAAACTGATAAAACAACAACGGAAGCTTCCGGATCTGCTGCTGTTTCATCGCAGCAGGATCGACAATCCCATAGATGTTATGGCAAACGAGGTCGAACCGTTGCAGAAGCTGCAACGCCTGATTCGTTTCATTGCCTGGCAACCGTCATTTCTCATCAGGGCAACAGTTGTGAGCACCCTTGTGCGGGAGGAGAGCAGAGCCTATCTGGAAGACTGTCGGAATTGCAGTAAGAAGGAAATGCAGTCAGAGGGGCCATTTTTGTTGCACGGCTCGACCAGGAAAATTGGTGTTGTGTTGGTGCACAGTTATCTCTCCGTTCCGGAAGAAGTTCTGGAACTGGCTCGCTTTCTCAACCGCCAGGGTTGCTGGGTCTATGCTCCACGGCTTGCAGGACATGGAACCTCACCCGAAGATCTGGCCGGCAAGTCATATGCCGATTGGCAGCTTTGTGTGGAGAAAGGATATGCTGTTATGAGCAGTATCTGTAAAAAAGTGGTCCTCGGAGGAATGTCCTTCGGCGGCAGTCTGGCTCTGGAGCTTGCCGCAAGGCTGCCACACTTGGAGGGAGTTTTTGCCCTTTGCCCTCCGCTGCGCTTAAAAGATTATTCCACCAGCTTTATGCCGGGTCGTGATGTCCGGCAGCGGCTACTTGCAAAGATAAAGAGGAGTGATTTTGAGGTGGAATTCTGTCGGTTCAGATCGGAAAATCAATATATCAACTACAGCAGAAATCCGATAATGGGCATTAAAAATGTTGGTATTCTGCTGGAAAAATTGCGTCTTGTGACAAAAAATATCCATCATGCCTGTCTTATCCTGCATAGCGACAGAGATCCGTTGGTTGACAGTGTCGGCTCAAAAAAAATGTTTGACGATCTGTCCTCGGCGCAGAAAGAATATGTCTTGCTGAATTGTGAAAAGCATATCATTATTCAGGGTGAAGAATGTAGGAGAGTTCATGATCATATTGGAAATTTTATCCGGTATATAACCTAACCCGGCGTTGTTCGCCCGCAAGGCGGTAACTGAGAAAAGCAACCTCTTCTCTTTTTCGCCAAAGACCCAGGTGAATGCAAGTATGTTCGATAAATCTGCAGAAACATTTCCAGCCGCAGCCGGAAACATCTTTCTGGCGCATTGTTCCGTTTCACCTCTCTACGCCCCGGCTGCCACTGTAATGCAGCGTTTTGTCCAGGACATGTCTTCAGGCGGAATTACCGCTCTGCCCCGCTATTTTGATACCGTGCCGGATTTTCATAACACCGTGGCCGCCTTTCTCAAAACGGAGGCACGGAATGTATCCTATGTCCATAATACTGCCGAGGCGCTTTGCATGATAGCCAATGGCTATCCTTTCTCTCCTGGCGATGAAATTATCAGTTATGTCCATGAATATCCCAGTAACCATTATCCCTGGGCGCTCCAGGAAAGACGAGGGGTGAAACTTGTTCTGCTTGGTGATACACCTCAACCGGGTTGCCCGCAAGAAAGCGATAGACCACGGGGCTGGTCTCTGCAGGAGCTGGAGGGACGGATCAGTGCAAGGACCAGGCTGGTGGCTCTCAGCCATGTCCAGTTCAGCAGCGGCTATGGCGCCGATCTGCAAGAACTCGGCAGGTTGTGTCGAGACCGCAAGGTCGATCTGGTTGTCGACTGTGCCCAGAGCCTTGGCTGTTTGCCCGTCTATCCCGAAGAGTATGGTATTTCCGCCGTGGTCGCCTCGGGCTGGAAATGGCTGATGGGGCCGAAGGGGTCGGCACTTCTCTATACCGCTGAGGCCTTCAGGGAGAAAATAACAGCAACCATGGCCGGTCCGGCATTGATGCGCCAGGGGCTTGACTATCTTGATCACACCTGGGCGCCTCACGCAGATGGTCGCAAATTCGAATATTCGACGTTGCCCTGGGATCATCTGTCTGCGATGACCGTTCTGCTGCAACAGATTTTTCTGGCCAATCCCATCGAGGACATTCGGACCGAGGTCCTGCGTCTGCAGGATATTTTTCTGGAAAATGTTCATAGTGAAAAACTGCGCTTTTTTCGATTCTCTCCGCAGAATCGATCGGGGATTCTTGCCGCCCGATATCAGGGTGATACGAAGAAAATAGTTGCGGCTCTGGCGGAAAGAGGTGTGATTATCACGGCACCGGCTGGGTATCTGCGCTTTGCTCCTCACTTTTATAATACTGATGAACAGATGTTGATAGCGGCACAGCATCTCAATGAGGCCCTGCAAAGCTGATGGCGCGGCCACATGATAGGGTTCTGCCGACCACTGAGGCGGAAAAGCTGCTGTCGGCTTGGAAGTATCATTAACAGCACCGGATATCCGAGTGGAATATCCGGTGAGATTTCAATAACGATCTACTACAATAATGTATGGGGGGAGAAGATGAAAAAATGTCTGTTGTTTCTTGTTGTATGCCTTATCCCGGCGCTATCCTGTGTTGCGGCGGAAAATCCCTGGGAAAGTAAACTGCCCTTCGAGACGGCAACAATAGAGTACAGTCTCAGCGGGATGGAAGAGGGTGGCGAAACAGTCTACATTCGCGATTACGGCACAGAGACGGCGACGTATCGTTCCTCGGTCATGAGTATGATGGGGATGAAGCAGGCCACCGAAACCATCGAATTTATGGATCCGGACTGGGTCTACAACTTTGATCTGCGCGAAGGAACCGGGACCAAGGCGGCAAACCCACAAAAATATATGATTGAAGAGTACAATAAACTCAGCGAAGCAGAGAAGAAACAGGTTATGAAAAACAGCGAAGAGATGAGTGGCGGGCCGCTCTTTGGTGGAATGACTACCGATATAGAGAAAAATGCCGCCACTATTCTGGGATATAACTGCGACAGGGTAAGCTTTATGGGGGCAACGGTGTATACCATTCCCAAAACAGGTGTTGCCCTGAAAACCGAATCCAATATGATGGGTATGAAGATGCTCAGCGAAGCGACAAAAATAGATGAAGGGTCGGCACCGGACAAGTTTTTCAAGCATCCGGAAGGAATCACACCGGTAATGGACCCGGAAGCTGATGCCATGTCCAGAACGATGGCCCGGGAAACCATGGCCATGCTGAAAGATCCCGATGCTGCCGAAAAAGCCAAAAACAATCCCATGATGCTGCCTGGCATGCAACAGCAAGACATGACTCCGGAAGAGCAGCAGCAGATGGAAGAAGCCATGGAGATGCTGAAAGGAGTGTTCGGCAATTAGCCCGAATTTCACCAGCAGAGGTTGCCGTGCAGTGACAAGGCAGGGAATTTTTCAACAGATCCCCGCCCTGTCACTGTCGCAAGGTCTAACCTGTTCAACCGTCCCTGCTTGTTATTCTCAGATTATGTATAAAGCTCAGCTATGATGTTGTCACATCGGTC
>CAYUPL010000006.1:0-101025 GCA_964446655.1 uncultured Desulfopila sp. | reverse complement strand
AAAAAAATCACCATCTGATGGTTGGATCATACGCTCAGACAATTTACTTACTACCTCTTGATCCCTTTCTCCACCATACTCCCAACACAACTCAATCGCACATATCGAACTGAGCTGCAAAACACTGCGAGATATAGAAAAATAGAAACTATATTTATGGCTTTGCTCTTCAAGGTAGGCTGTTTCATTATATACATTTTCATAAATACTATACATTGGTCTCAACCGATCTTAATTAAAAAAACTTTTGCTCTCGCGCTTTCAAATTAAAACTTCCTAAGCTCTTGTAAGGTGTGTCAAATATAATTATCACATGTAATAAACTTATGGCTAGGCATTTTTCAAAACCATGAATGGAATGCGTCGTCAAAATAACCCGAACCATATTCTAATATCTGATTACCTCTAAACTTCAGTAGTGAAAAAAAGTTACAGGGTAGTCACTCTGTGATAACCCAGGTGTGTCATGATCTCTAAAAACAAAAGGAGATATGACATGCCAAAAACCAAAATTCAGTTTCAAAAAGGTCTGAGTTTGCAACAATTTCTGAAGTCATACGGTATAGAAGAGGGCTGCAAGAATCGCCTTTTCAAGGTGCGATGACCGTTTGGCTTTGTATGCCCACAATGCGGCTGGTACCAACAAGAAATTTATTTCAATGTACCAGATGCAAACATCAGAGTTCTTTGATCAGCGGTACCATTTTCGAGTCGTCAAAACTACCACTGACCTCATGGTTTCTTGCGATCTATTTCATAACCCAGTCAAAGGATGGTCTATCAGCCCTCCATCTTCGACGATTGCTAGGGATCTCTATAAACGTTGCTTTTAGAATGAAACAGAAACTTGTCTGATCAAATTTCGATTTCAGCAAGTCATGTTTGTTTCATTTTTAGCCAAAATCGTCATTGAGAGCTCTTTTGGCAGCAGCGAATATGTCAGCAGTATTTCTGACACTGACTCCACGGAGATCATCAAACTTCTCGGCTATGAAGTCACGCAGTTGGGTTTCGCTCGTAAAACTTTCATCTTTAAAAGTGCCGGTGGTGACTTCAAGAAGTGCACCGATAATATTGAGATAGGTTCTTTCAGTGCGGGGATTGATCTCATCCCCCAAATGCTTCAACCGCTCTTCATACTGTTTTACTTTGGCGGCAGCTTCAAATTTTTCAAGCTCCATCTTCTGGATGGTTTCTTTTGATGATTTCAACTGCCGGTTAAGGGCATCTCTGTCGGCCTGCAACGCCCTGAAAGATTCCGCATTGATAGCCGAATGCGTTTTGCGCTCAATCTCATCAAAAAGAAATTCAGGTTTATCAGAAGGAAACTCTTTTGCAATCCACTCTTTGAGATCCTGGCGGGAGACTGTGCGCCGCTCAGGTGCTACGTGATCTTCTGATTCATAAGACCTACCCTTGCCATCCCTGCCACATGGGAGCTTGTTGTTGTCGATAGCATCATGAATCGCCCTGCATCTAGGCTCAAGGCAAGATATTTTAGGATGGGCATAAACATTTCTGGTTGTTTCCGTTGCCTGTTCCAAAATATTGTTGACCATTTCAGCAGGAACGCCACACCATAAGGCAGCAGCCTGAGGGATATAATAGGCGGAATAATAAGCCCTAACTTCTTCACAACTATCTGATTCCCAAGGGTATGCCATAGTGCATTTCTCCAAGCATCGAACTCGTTTTTGTTATAAATCAGTCAAGTTCCTCTCTGATTGCCTTTTTGGCAGCAGCAAACTTCGCGGCAAGAGTTCGTTCTGTCAGCCCTTTGAAGCCGTCATACTTTCCGCTCAAAAACTCTCTCAATTTTGTCTCACTGGAAAAAGCAAGATTACCGTGGTCTTTGTGGACGAAAGTTTCAAGCATCGCTCCTATGATATTAAGGTATGTCGTCTCGGCACGGCTATCCAAAGAGGCTGTCTTCTCAGAATCGATCTGCGATAAACGCTTTTGGAAATCTATCAGTGCCTGGGTTCGGACGACAAGCACACTGTCATCAGGAAGGACTCCGGCAGGATAATAGTTTTCAGGGTGAGGGCCTGGTTTATCCGCCCTATCTTTATCATTTTTCTGAAGGTCTCGAAGATGTTCATCAGGAAATCTCTCTTGAAGCTGCCGGAGACCTTTACCATCTTTTTCTAAAAAGACACCATCCAAATAAAGTGACTTTACATCTGGGCCACCAGTTAGCATTTGGTATCTATGCTCAACATCTAATCGCTCACTCCCAATCATGCACAAATCCCAAACTCCATCAATACGGAATATCTGATTTTCATTGATTTTGATGAAGATATTGTCATGAATAGGTATACCTTGGGGAATCAGATCTGAGATTCCAAAAGCTTTAGAAAACTTCTCATTAAGACGAAATGATTCAATCTCATCAGATGACACAATTTTCCCTTGTTTGGAATAAACAGCATTTACGAAATTAACTGATAAAGTTATGTGTTTATCCAAGGCCAACCGCAAGACATCAGCTTCTTTAACATCCTCGCTAAATAATATTGACAAATAACGAGCGGTTTCCGGCACCAGTAGCCATTTTTTCAAACTGAAGAGTTTGCTGTTTACTGCAGCTTTGTTGAAGCTCATGTTTTTATTGATTTTAAATTTTCAAGATAATCAGCCCATGCCTGCATCATTTTCCTACGTTCCGGCAAATGTTGAGCATGATTGTATGCAGCCTTTATACTGTTCCTTTCAGCATGTGCAAGTTGGCGTTCAATAACATCTGACGGCCAACCCTGCTCATGCAAAACAGTTGAAGCCATTGCCCTGAAACCATGTCCAGACATCTCTTCCTTGGTAAATCCCATCCGTCGCAAGGCTGCTAAGACAGTATTCTCACTCATGGGACGAGAGTTGCTCCTGAGACTAGGAAACACATATTTTCCCTTACCGGTTATAGGCTCGATATCACGCACCACTTCCACTGCCTGGGAAGACAAAGGAACTATGTGCGGATCTTTCATCTTCATTTTCTTGGCTGGAATACGCCACTCTGCTGTACCTAGATCGATTTCATCCCACTCCGCATGCCTCAGCTCTCCTGGACGAACAAAAAGCAAAGGGGCAAGCCTCAAGGCGCATTTAGCTATTGGTGTACCTTCATAACCATCAATTGCACGAAGTAATTCTCCAATTTTATTAGGGGCAGTAATTGTCGCCATGCGCTTATGTTTTGCAGGAGTCAGTGCCCCTTTTAAATCCGAAGAAGGATCACGCCCAGCCCTTCCTGTAGCTATGGCATACCTAAATACTTGCCCGCAATTTTGCTGTGCTCTATGTGCAGTTTCAAGGATTCCCCTGCTTTCAATCTTGCGAAGAACTGCAAGAAGTTCAGGTGGAGTTATTGCAGAAATAGGACGGGAACCAAGCCACGGGAAAACATATAATTCAAATCGGCGGAGAATTTTCGAAGCATGGCTATCGGCCCAATTTGTCGAATATTTCAGATGCCATTCACGGGCTATGGCCTCAAAGCTGTTTTCCGACTGCTCAATTATTATTGTCTTCTGAATCTTTCTGGCTTGAACAGGATCAATGCCATTAGCAACCATCTTCCTTGCCTCATCCCGCTTTTCTCTTGCTTCAATAAGTTTCACATCAGGATATACCCCAAGAGCCAAGGTCTTGCGCTTACCTGCAAAACGATAATCAAGGCGAAAGTATTTTCCGGCATTACTGACAAGAAGGTACATTCCCTTTTCGTCAGTCAGTTTGTATTGCTTATTCTGAGGCTTGGCGTTGCGAATGGCGGTATCTGTGAGAGGCATGACGGTATCTCCATACAATTGGTGGCGGTAATTTACCTCTAAGAGTATTTCTCAAAGAGAGCCTGAACCGCTTTGCTTGATGGGGAAAAGCGCGAGATTGACGGTATCTAACCTTCAACATCTGTTTATACTGTCATAAATACCGTCATGCGTGACGGGATGTCAAGAGATTTTATAGGAACAGCCAGGAAAAAGAAAAGCCCGTATCCTTTGACAGATAACGGGCTTTTATATGTTAACGGATTTCTCCGGATTGTAATTTGGTGGCGATGCAGGGAATTGAACCCCGGACAACACGGATATGAGCCGTGTGCTCTAACCATCTGAGCTACATCGCCATAGGTCAAGAGAAGACTTAATACTCTATTCAAAAAGGGGTGTCAATATCTTTTCCCTCCCTGTTACTGCAAAAAAGCAACTGAAAAACGAGGTAATACCGCTTGATGAACCGTTTTACTGGAGGCCGGTATAAAGAAAAGGAGAACAGCTCCATGAGCAGTTCTCCTTTTTATATGAAAAACTCACGGTTGTGAGTTCAGGCCGATGGGATGATTACATCATTCCGCCCATTCCACCCATTCCGCCCATTCCGCCCATTCCGCCGGGCATTCCACCGCCGCCGCCGCCTGGATTTTCTTCAGGAATGTCAGCGATGACGCACTCGGTGGTCAGCAGCATTCCGGCAACGGATGCAGCATTCTGCAGTGCGGTACGGGTCACCTTGGCAGGATCAATGACACCTGCTTCAATAAGGTCTTCATACTCTTCTGTGGTAGCGTTGAAGCCTTGCGCGCCTTTCAGTGTCTTGACATGCTCAACAATGACGGAACCTTCGCGACCGGCATTTGAAGCAATCTGCCGCACCGGCTCTTCCAGGGCACGAAGAAGCATGCTTTTACCAAGCTTCTGCTCACCGGGAAGTTCGAGGGCATCAAGAGCTGCAAGGCAACGGATATAGGCAATACCACCACCCGGCACTACGCCTTCTTCCACTGCGGCACGAGTTGCATTGAGCGCATCCTCAACACGAGCTTTCTTCTCTTTCATCTCCATCTCGGTTGCGGCACCGACATTGATGACGGCAACACCACCAATCAACTTGGCCAGACGTTCCTGCAGTTTCTCGCGATCGTAGTCAGAGGTGGTATCCTCGATCTGGGTGCGGATCTGCTTGACACGAGCGGCAAGCTTGTCTTTGTCGCCGGCGCCATCAACGATGGTGGTATTGTCCTTATCAACCACGATACGCTTGCAGGTCCCAAGATCATTTACGGTGACATTCTCAAGCTTGATGCCGAGATCTTCGGTGATAACCTGGCCACCTGTGAGAACGGCGATATCTTCGAGCATTGCCTTTCTGCGATCACCAAAACCAGGCGCCTTGACGGCAGCAACATTCAGAGTGCCACGCAGTTTGTTGACAACCAGGGTTGCCAAAGCCTCACCATCGACATCTTCAGCTATAATAAACAGCCCCTTGCCCATTTTGGCCACGGACTCGAGTACCGGTAGAAGATCTTTCATGCTGGAGACTTTTTTCTCCACCAGCAGGATATAAGGATCGTCCATGGAAATTTCCATGCGCTCCGGATCGGTGACGAAGTATGGGGAAAGGTAGCCGCGATCAAACTGCATACCTTCGACGACATCGAGAGTGGTATCCATGGATTTGGCTTCCTCGACGGTGATAACACCCTCTTTGCCAACCTTGTCCATTGCCTCGGCAATGATGTTACCAATGGTTTCGTCGCTGTTGGCGGAAATGGTACCTACCTGAGCGATTTCTTTCTGCTCTTTGGTGGGAGTAGCAATTTTAGCAAGCTCTTTGACAACAACATCAACGCCCTTGTCAATGCCGCGCTTGATTTCCATAGGGTTACCACCGGCAGCCACCAGCTTGACACCTTCGCGGTAGATCGCCTGAGCGAGTATGGTTGCCGTGGTGGTACCGTCACCGGCTACGTCGGAGGTCTTGGATGCAACCTCACGCACCATCTGGGCGCCCATGTTCTCGAACTTGTCTTCCAACTCGATTTCCTTGGCTACGGTGACACCATCCTTAGTGATGGTCGGTGCGCCGAAAGATTTTTCGATAAGAACATTGCGGCCCTTGGGACCGAGTGTCACTTTAACTGCATTAGCGAGAGTATTAACACCTGTGAGAATGGACTCACGGGCTTTAACACCATATTTGATTTCTTTTCCAGCCATTATCTTATTCTCCTTTATGTATCTTTCCCTGCAAATCTCAGGGCAGATATGAGGTTTGCGGTAACTATTCTATAATGCCCAATACATCGTCTTCGCGCATGATGAGATAATCTTCACCATCAAGCTTGACGTCGGTTCCGCCGTATTTGGAAAAGAGTACGCGATCGCCTGCTTTCACCTGTAAGGCAACACGTTCTCCCTTATCGTTGTTTTTTCCAGGACCAACCGCTACGACCTCGCCCTCTGCCGGCTTCTCTTTGGCACTGTCGGGAATGATGATTCCCCCTGCAGTTTTTGCTTCTTCTTCCAGTCTTTTGACCAGGAGACGATCATTTAATGGACGAATTTTCATTACTTCCTCCTATCTACCTAAATTTCTACTATGATAGGGTCACCGCATATCGGCTTCCCTGTTAAGATTTAACCCGATTTCGGGCTGCCGTTTTAAGACTGGCCAAAATATATGGTTGGATTTATAAAAATCAAGGGGCCGTCGGTAAAAAAAAACCGAAAGCCCCTGCTGCACTACAAATATTTGTAATTCTGTCAAAAATAAGCCGGAGAAACTCCTTCTCAGCAGACCCGTACGGACCAGTTATTATTATCCTTCTTTTCTCCGAACTGAATTTTCTGCAGTTCGTCGTAAAATTTTCGGGCCAGCTCTCCTGCCTGGCCACCATCAATGGTGAACTGTTTTTCCCTGTAGAAAAGCTCTCCTACAGGTGAGATTACCGCGGCGGTGCCGGTGGCAAAAATTTCCTGCAGACTTCCGTCCTGAGAAGCGGCGACAACCTCATCGATGGTCAACCGTTTTTCCACTACAGCGATGCCCTGCTCTTTTGCCAGTGTAATAACGGAATCGCGCGTCAAGCCATGCAGAATGGAGCCCTGCAGAGGTGGTGTGATAAGTGTATCGTTGATGCGAAAGAAGATATTGCTTGTACCGACCTCCTCGATATATTTGTGTTCGCAGGCATCAAGCCAGAGCACCTGGGTATATCCCGCTTTTTTGGCCTGTTCGCAGGCCAGAAGGGATGCCGCATAATTACCTGCGGTCTTGGCCTCACCTACTCCGCCTTGTACCGCCCTGGCATAGGAATCAGACACGTAAATCCTTGTGGGACTGAATCCTTCCGCATAATAGGCCCCCACCGGACACATAATAATATAGAAGAGGTAGGTTGCCGAAGGCCTTACTCCAAGAACCGGCTCCACGGCAATCATGGTGGGACGGATATAGAGGGTTGCACCCGGTGCAGATGGAACCCAGTCACGTTCGAGATACAACAGGGCCTTGAGACTTTTGAAAACTTTGTCCACGGGGAAACGCGGCATACACATCCGCATGGCGGAAGCGTTCATCCTTTCCAGGTTGTCTTTGGGGCGAAACAGGAAAATCTGATCATTTTTGCCGCGATATGCCTTAAGTCCCTCAAAAATGGCCTGACCGTAATGAAAGACCATGGCGGCAGGATGAAGCCTGAAATCCTGCAAAGGACATATGCGGGCATCATGCCAGCCTTTCTCCTTGTTCCACTCCATACGAAACATATGGTCGGTGAAATGCGTCCCGAACCCCAGATTCTCTTGATCCGGTTTTTCCCGTAAGTGGTCCTTATTCACTTTTTCCAGTGTTACCTCAAGATCTTGCCACATAAAACCAATCTCCTCGACGTGCTGTAATTTTCCTTTTCTAAAGACGCTTTACATTATATATATAATCTGAGAACTGAATCAGATCTTTATTATACGGACATAGACAAAACGCTGACCCGATGCAAAATCCCGAATTACGATACCCCGGCAGACTTTGTTTTTGCAACGTTAATTAAAGGTCCTCCACGCACTCTTATCGGAAAATATCTCAATGGATCACCAGCTCTCACCGCCGGATCGAAATTCCCGGGGCCTCAGCCCCATGGGAGTAAAATATTTTCTGCTGGTCTTTTTCGTCTCCATCTTTTTTCTGGGGAAGATTCTCTGGCCGTTCTGGTCTATTCTGGTTTTATCATTTTTACTTTCCAACCTGTTTCGACCGATATTCATTCTTCTTTGTAAAAAAATTTACCCCACAATCGCTTCCACTCTCACCTGCCTGCTCATTATTGCCATCGTTTTTATCCCACTGCTCTTTTTCACTCTTGCAATAACCGACGAAGCGCTCAGCCTTTATCACTGGGGTCGGGACAGCCGGGTCGGCTTGAAACTACAGGCTTTCATTCAAGAAAGCCCCATCGTTTTAAATCTGAAGAACTATTTGAACGAGGTCGGCTTTGATTTCAAGCCCAGCCAGGTGACGGACTCCTTTTCCTATCTTGCCAAGGTGGGTGGTCTGTTTCTCTACAATCAGGCCAGCAGCTGGGCGGCTAATCTGCTCCAGTTTGTCATTCTCTTTTTTATGATGATCCTGGTGATCTTTTTCTTACTGATCGACCAGCCACGGCTTATTGAGTTCCTGATCAAGCTCTCCCCGCTGCCCGATGACGAAGACAGGCTCCTTCTGCGAAAATTTGAAGAAATAGCCAATGCTGTTCTGAAGGGGAACGGCATCTGTGGTCTGATCCAGGGAATCCTTGGCGGAGCGATGTTTTCCATTTTGGGACTGAATTCTCCCATTCTCTGGGGCGGTGTCATGGCTATCCTCGCCTTTCTTCCGATCTTCGGCATAGGTTTGGTGATGATACCGGCCGCCATTGTTCTCGCCGTCAATGATAATATCGGCAAAGGTATCTTTCTGTTTCTTTTTTACCTGAGCCTTTCCTTATCAGTAGAGTATCTTTTCAAGCCGAAACTGGTAGGTGGACAGGTGAAAATGCATACCCTGCTGGTCTTCCTCTCCATCTTGGGCGGCCTCAATGTCTATGGAGTTCTAGGCATTATTTACGGGCCACTGATTGTAACCGCCTTTCTGACGCTTTCGGAAATTTATCTGAAAAAATACGACGACTATATTCAGAGAAACTGACGCGACTCGCTCTTGAAAGAGACGAACACGTCTTGTTTTTCCATGATTCTGTGGTATATGTTTTTACCGATTCTCTGTCGTTGTTTACTATCTCGTAACCCCCTGAGTTATTTTCTTCGCTATTATTAGCTTATTCTTTCAAAATGACCGAACAATTCGAACACAAACTCACCACCAGACACCTCACTATCGATGACTATGCCGCCCTGCGTGATATCTTTAACAGAGCTTACAAACGGGTTGATGCACCCTGGCAGCAAGAAGAGATCCTTGCCCTTATAAAACGTTTCCCGGAAGGGCAGATCTGTATTGAAGATAATGGCAAAGCGGTGGCCATCGCCCTCTCGCTGGTTATTGATTTCAGTCTTTTCGGCGAACAGCACAGCTATGCCCAGATTATTGCCGGAGCCACTTTCCGGTCGCACGATCCGGAAGGAGACTATCTTTACGGTATTGAGATTTTTGTCGACCCGGACTATCAGGGCATGCGCCTTGGCAGACGTCTCTATGATGTGCGTAAGGAGCTTGCGGAAAACCTTAATCTCAAAGGTATTCTACTGGGAGGTAGGATTCCCGGCTATCACAAACATTCTGACCAGATGCCTCCTCAGGAATACATTCTCAAGGTACGAAACCGGGAACTGTTTGATCCGGTACTGACCTTTCAGTTGTCCAACGATTTTCACGTCAGAAACCTGCTCGATCATTACTGGCCCGAAGACGATCATTCCCGCGGCCATGCCGTTCTGCTGGAATGGGTCAATATCTACTACCAGAAAAAAACCAAATTGATCGGCGGAGCAAAATCCATCACCAGACTAGGTGTCGTGCAGTGGAAGATGCGCCGTTTTCACTCCTTTGACGATTTTCTCCAGCAAGCTGAGTTTTTTGTCGACACGGTCAGCGACTATAAGGCTGATATTGTTCTGTTCCCTGAACTCCCCAACGCTCCTCTGATTCACACCTATCACGGCGACAACCCCGCCGATGCCATGCGCCAGCTTGCCGAACATACCGAAAATCTGCGGCAGGCCATGGTTGATCTCGCTCTCTCCTACAATATCAATATCGTCACCGGCAGCGTGCCTCAGCTTCATGAAAACGGCAACCTCTACAATGTCTGTTTCCTCTGTCGCCGGGATGGAACCTGGGACAGTCAGGCAAAGATCCATATTACTCCGGAAGAAGAGGCCCTGTGGAATTTTTCCGGCGGCAATGCCCTGAAGGTTTTCGATACCGATGTCGGCAAGATCGGTATCCTGATCTGTTATGATGTCGAATTTCCTGAACTGGCACGGCTACAGGCCATCAAAGGGATGAAACTGCTTCTGATACCTTTCTGGACGGATACCAAAACCGGTTATCTCCGGGTGAGAAGGTGCGCTCAGGCACGGGCTATAGAGAATGAATGCTTCGTGGCAATATCCGGCAGTGTCGGCAATATTCCCAAGGTTGAAACCATGGGAATTCAATACTCCCAGTCTGCTATCTTCACCCCGTCGGACTTTTCCTTTCCTCATGATGCCATTGCCGCCGAGGCCACTCCGGGAATAGAAACCACCCTTATCGCCGATCTCGATCTGGATCTCATCAAAGAACTGCGCGCCAAAGGCAGCGTACGCAATGCCGAAAGCAGGCGCACCGACCTCTATGATCTGCGCTGGATTGACTTTACCAGCGAGGATAAGCTGATCTGATTGGAGCAGCGAGTCGCCGGCCGGGATTGACCCGTTGTTTGCATACTAATCACACATACTCTTCGAGCCATCGGTACCGCCCCAACGTCGCCGATGGCTCGCAAGCATACCCGGTACCACCGCTCAGCTCTCCGTCTGGTCCTTGAGATAGGCTATAATGTCATCACTTTCATACATCGACGTGTCGCCATCTATCAGAAAAGGAACCATGCTTTTGCCACCGGTTTGCAGAACGGTATCCCGTCCGGGGGTACCCGGCGCACCATCCACCACAGTATAGTCTTTGCCTTCCTGCAAGCCCATCTCTTCCGCCGCCCGCAATACTTTCCGGCAGAAAGGACAACTTTGCCAAATATACAGTTCTATCATTGCATCATCCTTTTTTGGTTACTTTTGCAACAGACATCCGCTAAACATACCAAACGGTGTTATTATATTATGTCCGTATGCCGGTTCCTTTTTTCAACAGATACATATTTACGCCGAAAAGAAGAACAGCAAAAAGAAGCAGCATCCCCAAACCTGCCCAGACACTGATATCGGATATGCCGAGGAAACCAAAGCGGAATCCATTGATCATATAGATAATGGGATTTACCTTGGAAACGCCCTGCCAGAATTCCGGCAGCAGGGAAATCGAGTAAAAAACCCCTCCCAGATATGTCAACGGAGTGATGACAAAGGTGGGAATAATGGAAATATCATCAAATTTTCGCGCGAATATACCGTTGATCATCCCGGCCAGAGAAAAAACAAAACTTGTCAGAACGGCAAACAGCACCGTATGAAAAACGCTGTAGAGAGGCAGGCGTACAAAAACCAGGCTCACCAGGGAAACCAGCAGTCCGACGCTCAACCCCCGGGTCATTCCACCGGCAACATAACCGAGAACGATAACCCAGTCAGGGGTTGGGCTGACCAGCAATTCTTCAATATTGCGCTGAAACTTGGTGCTGAAAAAGCTGGAAACGGTATTGGTATACGAATTGGTGATTATGGCCATCATGATAAGTCCCGGAGCAATAAAAGCCATATAGTCGTATCCGCCGATATCGCGTAGTTGCGAACCGATAAAACTGCCGAAGATGATAAAATAGAGGGTCATGGTGATAACGGGAGGTACCAGGGTCTGGACCCATATGCGAAAGATGCGGATCATCTCTTTTCTGGCAATACTTCCCAGCGATATCAGATCTTCTTTCATTTTTCCACCATCCCGAGGAAAAGCTCCTCCAGCCGGTTGGTCTTGTTGCGCATACTCTCCACCACAATATCCTGCTTAATCAGATGTTCAAATATCTGATTGAGCGAATGCGTCTTGTTTTTGGTTACCGCCAGGGTCGTCTCATCGATGAGCTTGAAGAGCACGTCCGCCAGGGGCGCGACATCGGTCATGGGGTCTTTTGTTTCTAAAATAAAGGTCTCTGCATCGAGCTTTCTGAGCAACGCGCGTTTACTGGTATTTTCCACCAGTTTTCCCCCTGTAATAATGGCTATATTATCACAGAGCTGCTCTGCTTCCTCAAGGTAATGTGTTGTCAGAATGATGGTAATACCCTCTTTGTTGAGCTCCTCCAGAAAGACCCACATGCCGCGGCGCAGCTCGACATCAACACCGGCTGTCGGTTCATCAAGAATGAGTAGCCTGGGTTCATGAATCAGACCACGGGCGATCATCAATCGTCTTTTCATCCCTCCGGAAAGCTGCTGGGCGACGGTGTTGCGTTTGTCCCAGAGACCAAGTTTTCTGAGATATTTTTCTGCCAGTTCCAGGGCCCTGGTCCGCGGCATGCCGTAGTAACCGGCCTGCTGAGTGACGATGTCCTGCACTTTTTCAAAAATGGAAAAATTGTATTCCTGCGGCACTACCCCTATCATTCGTTTTGCAGCAGGAAAATCTTCATCAATATCGATGCCGAAGACCTTGACACTGCCACTGCTCTTTTTCACCAGAGAGGTCACAATACCTATGGTGGTGGTCTTACCGGCGCCGTTAGGCCCCAGCAGACCAAAGAAGTCACCTTGTCGGACATCGAGCGTTATCCCTTCAAGGGCTTTGACTCCACTGCCGTAGGTTTTATGAAGATCTGTAATTGAAAGAGCATTCATTCTCTCACCTGACCAGTTTAACAAAATATTCAACCATCTCTTCAGCAAGATTTCTATTTTCCAGCTCTCCAATCTGCACGATACCCGTGGGACAGGTTATATTGATCTCGGTAAGTTGTTCTCCAATGAGATCAAGACCGACAAAATGTATACCATGCTTGACCAGCCAGGTGCCCAGAGTCGTGATGATTCCCTCTTCCCTGGATGTCAGGCTGGTTCGCAGGGCATCACTGTTGGCAAAGTTGGCATGGAAACCCTCTTTCGGTCGACGCAGAGCAGCGCCTAAAAACCGTTCCCCCAGCATAATTACCCGCTTATCGCCTTCGTAAACCCTGTCCTGAAATTTCTGCACCATTATCGGATGCGTTCCACCGGCGGTGGCATTCCTCACCATCTCTTGGTCGGAAGGTTCGATCTTTCTCACGGATTTTCCCTGAAAACTGTCCAGGGATTTAATGACACAGCAACCGTTACGTTTCAGGAAATCCTCTATCAGGTTGCACTCCGAACTTACCAACGTGGGCGGCATATATTGCCTGAAGGGGAGGACAATCAGTTTTTCGTTAAAATCCCGCAGGGACGATGGCTCATTCACCACCAGGGTTTCAGACAGTGACAGAAGTTGTGTTGCATAATGGAAGGCCATATCGTAGGGCGGTTCTTTGCGCATCAGGATCAGATTATAGTCGCGCAGGGCCCGGACATTCTCTCTGCCCTCGGCATCACTGGCCAGCACAGCCGCGAATGTCTCGAAAAAAAGTTTATCAATGGTCGCCGTGTCGACACTGATCCCCATGGCGCGGGCCTGATTGATAAGCGCAAGTGAGGTATCTGTCCGCGAGACAAGTCCCTCAACGGGGTCAAGCACTACAAGCCATTTCATTAGAAATCTCCCTTGCTGAAATGATACTTAATCATCATAGAATTTCACAGCCTGATTGTCCTTTCAACTCGCCGCCGTCTCCCGATTCATGAAATACCACGGCGCTTTTCCCGTTATACCGGCGGTTTTATCAGATAGGCGAGAGTGGCGGGCTCAAAGCGACAGTATGCACGGCTGCCCCGTTGGTCAAGGCAACAGGTTGGGTGTCTCTTCTCAATCCTGACACCCAGCATACCTCAATCGGCTGATTCTTGACAAGGTACCATCCATCTCAGTTAAAAAAACAACCGCCTTTACCAATAAAAGGCGATATCTCACCATTTTCTTCCAAGAAAAGGAAAAATACTTGCCAATGAGATAAAATAAGGTAGAGTACCACTTCTTCAGGGTCTGACGAAATGCGATAAAGTGTACCGCACCGATTGAGGTTTTACATTTACACTCGGGTTCCCTCACCCCGACAACAAAAAGGATTACCATGCTTTATCTCAGCAAAGCGCAATCACAGCATGCCCTTGTTCTTCTTGTCATATTCCATATTGCTATCATAGCCATCAGCAATTATCTGGTGCAGATCCCCTTCCAGATCTTCGGCTTGCATACCACCTGGGGAACTTTCAGTTTTCCTTTGATTTTCCTGGCGACAGACTTGACGGTACGGATATTCGGCTCGACGGAGGCCCGTAAAATCATCTTCAGTGCCATGCTTCCGGCACTGGCTGTTTCATACTGTGTCTCGGTACTGTTTTCCGAGGGCCGTTTTCAGGGAGTAGACAGCCTGGCCGGCTTCAATGTGTTTGTGTTTCGCATTGCCCTGGCTAGCTTTACCGCTTATGTCATCGGCCAGCTTCTCGATATCAAGGTCTTTTCCTGGTTGAGAAAAAATAAGCGCTGGTGGGTGGCGCCTTCCACCTCCACTATTTTTGGCAATCTGTTTGACACCATCATTTTTTTCGGCGTCGCCTTCTGGGCTAGTTCCGATGGTTTTATGGCAATGCACTGGCCCGAAATAGCCGCTCTTGACTATGCCTTCAAAATTTTTGTCAGCCTCCTCTTTTTCCTGCCCCTCTATGGTGTGTTGCTTCGTGTTCTGACGGAGAAGATTCTCCATCGGAATCCTCTCAAGACAGCAACGGCCCTTTGATTTAATTCTAACCCTCACAGCAGGAAAACAACTATTATGAGCACAGACACCGGCAGCGAGAGTGAAAAACAACGGCCTTTTCGCCACGAATTCGTGGTCGACCGAAACGCCATTGATCAGAACGGGCACGTCAACAATGTCGTGTACATCCAGTGGATGCAGGATGTCGCCGTCCTGCATTCGCGGATGTGTGGCGGCACTGCGGCAATTGAACGCATCGGCTGCAGCTGGGTTGTCCGCTCACATACAATCGTTTATCTCCGTCCTGCCTTTGCCGGAGATCGGCTAACAGCCGTCACCTGGATTGTTGATTTTCGCAAAGTCCGCTCACTGCGAAAATATATCTTTCTCAGACAGGACGACGGTAAAGTACTGGCCAGGGGAGAAACAGACTGGGTTTTTGTAAAATCCGATACCGGCCGCCCCTGCGCCATTCCGGCAGATGTACGGCAATGCTTCCCTCTGCTGCCGGACTACTCCTGACTTTTGCTGTATTGCAACGGCCCGACCATTCAGAGGCTGCCCCCACCATGAAGAACAACACCTTCATCACCCTCTTGCTCTCGGTTTTTATCGCCTTTCCGGGCATCGGCATAATAATTCCCATCATGCCGGTATTTGCCACAGAGCTGGGTGCGGGCGGGCTGGCGCTGGGCATGATCATTGCTGTGTTCTCTATCACCAGAGACCTCTGATAATGTCGGCATGGGAAGGAAGCAGCGGTCTGCTGATAGGTATCGTCATTGCCGGCAGGACCCTGGTAAACGCGCTGCCCCAGGTTCCTTTCGGCAAACTCTGCGACCGTTTTAACAAACTGACTATTTTAACAGGCTCTGCCACCTGCCTGGTACTGACCGTCGTCTGCATCCCATGGATGGTAAATTTTACCCAGATGCTGATTCTCTATCTTTTCCTGGGGACTGCCGAAGCTGCTGTCTGGGCCGTTCTGGGGGCCTACGCTTCCATTGAGGCAAAAGAGCATTACGGCCATGGCACCATGATGGGTGTCTTCGCCATGACTATGAGTTTTGGCGTTTTCCTCGGGGCGGTAATTTCGGGTGTTACCATGGACAAATGGGGCATTATTGTGGCTTTTACCGTTGCCGGCTGCACGGTTCTTGGTATTTCGCTGACGGCGGCGGCCATGATCCGGCTGCACAATATACGGTGGCACCGCAACACTAGCTACTCGTGAGCTACGCGAAAGACTTCTTCCATGGTGGTAATACCGGCAAAGATTTTCTCAATGCCGTCCTGGTGAAGCGTAATCATGCCTTTCTCCACCGCCAGCTTCTTGATCGCATTGGAGTCGGAGGTTCGCAGAATGGTTTTCTTCATCTCCTGATCAAGAATCATCAACTCAAAAATACCGCTTCGGCCGCGATATCCGGTATGAAGGCATCTGGAACAGCCGCGCCCGCGATAGACCTTTCTGCCCGAAGCTTCGAGCGGGTCTATCCCCAGTTTTCTTAGTTCCACCTCGTCTGGAACATACTCCTCCCGACAATGGGTGCAGATAATCCTGACAAGACGTTGCGCCAGGATAGCATTCACCGAAGAGGAAATCAGAAAGGACTCTATGCCCATATCACGCAACCTGGTGATGGCACCGGCGGAATCGTTGGTATGCAGGGTCGAAAAAACAAGATGTCCGGTCAAGGCTGACTGAATGGCAATTTCAGCAGTCTCTGAGTCACGTATTTCGCCAATCAAAATAACATCCGGATCCTGCCGTACAATAGAGCGAAGCCCTGAGGCAAAGGTCAGGTTTATCTTGGCATTCACCTGAACCTGCCCGATGCCGCTGATTCGATACTCTATAGGATCTTCTACGGTTATGATATTGATATCGGTTGAGTTTATGGTGGTGAGGGCGGCATAGAGCGTGGTTGTTTTTCCTGAACCCGTGGGACCGGTCACCAGAATAATCCCATTGGAAGCCCGGATCTCTTCCGAAAAAAGGGTCAATCTGTCGTCCGGCATGCCCAGATCCGCCAGACTGATCAGAATGGATGACTTATCAAGAAGGCGCAGTACCACCCGCTCACCAAAGGCGGTGGGCAGGGTGGATACACGGACGTCTATTTCCTTATTGGCAATGCGGAGTTCTATCCTGCCGTCCTGGGGCAGTCTTTTTTCAGCGATATTCAGCTTTGCCATAATCTTGATACGGGAAATCAGGGCAGACTGCACATGCTTCGGCGGAGAAAGCATGTCATGAAGTATCCCGTCCAGACGCTGCCGGATTTTAAGACTGTTCTGATAGGGCTCTATGTGAATGTCGGAAGCATTATCGCGCACTGCCTGGGCAAACATCAGATTAACCAGCCGTATGACCGGCGCATCGGAAGTATCATCAAGCAGGTCGCCGGTCTCTTCGATCTCGGAAAAAAGAGCTTCGGCATCCTCGTCATCCATACCCTGCATGACCTCTTCCGCCGTATCCTGCGTCATATCATAGGCAAAGTTTATGGCATTGACGATGGCCGAGTTAGGGGAAAGGACACATCGTGCCGTCTCCAGAGAAAGAATCTTACGGAGGTCGTCAAGCGGCTGGAAGGCATAGGGATCGTTCACCGCCAGAAAGGTATCCGCCGAGGTCATCACCGGCACCATTTTGTTGCTTTTGAGAAAACCGATGGAAACATCTGTGGTAAAATGGGTCTGAATATCGGCGGGGAGAGAGGTTTTAACCTCGAGCCCGAAAAGAGCGCCTTGAGCATTGAGAAGATCAATTTCATCAATAATCTTCTGCTTCAGGAGCACCTGGCCGATATCCTCGCCCGTCTCTTCCTGGAGCAGAGCAGCCTTTGCTATCTGCTCGGGGCTGAGCCGCAGCTGCTCTATCAGAATATCAACAATATTCTTCATCAGACGGCTGTTTTTCTTCTCTATAACAATCTCTTCCGGATTGACCATGGCGCGACTATCTCTGATATTCCTCTTGAAACAACTCTTTTTCTTCGCTTTCAACCCGCTGCATACTTTCCAGCCGTTCGCGGGCAAGCTGAAGAAGGGGAATGCCTACTTTTGAGGGATCTGTCGAATCCGCAGCTGTCATGCTGGTATCAGTCAAGATAACCTTCTGATAGCTGGCGGTCGCTTCGGCTTTTTTGCCTTCACTTTCATAGATCACGCCAAGATTATAAAGGGCATATGGGTTTTGTGGGTCAATGGCAAGAGCCTCAAGAAAATACTCCTTGGCCTCACCGTTCAGTCCCGCTTTCATCTTATCAAAACCAGTCTCAGCTAAATGTAATGCATGACCTACATCAGCTTCCCGAAAAAGATTATTCTTAATCTGCGGCATGACTTCACCTATCTGGGCCTCTTTTTTTACAGTGACGCTGGCCAGGTCCGCCGGATTTTTGATAATACGGGGAGTGATGAAGATAAACATATTTGTCTGGGTATCACGCTTATTCTCGCTTTTGAAAAGCCAGCCAAGAAAAGGGATGTCGCCAAGCAAAGGAACCTGAGTGTTGGAGTCATTGGTGTCCTGGCCAATTATTCCGCCTATCACAACCGTCTCATTGTCGCTCACAATCACGGTGGTATCCACGGTACGTCGAAATGTCTCCGGGCGCAAATTGACATTGGATTTAAGTTTGACAACTTCGGTCTGGATATCAAGGCGCAGGGTATCCGCCTGATTGATCTGTGGTGTAATACTGAGTTTAGTAGACACATCCCGATATTCAAAATTTTCAAAACTGGCATCATTCTCCGTTACAAAACCACTGGTTTGAAAAGGAACATTTTCACCCACACTGATCTCCGCCTTTTTATTATCGGTGGTCAGTATCTGGGGTGTGGAAACGATGTTAATATCCGAATCGTTTTTATAAGCACGCAGGACAGCGCCAATATTGGGAAATGTGATACCACCAATTTTGATACCCTGCTTTATGAGCCCTACAGTCATTCCGGTTGCAGATGAAGGTGAAGCTTCGCCAATAGTACTCAGCAGGCCAAACGGCGGACTGTCACCGCTGAATCCACTCACCGCCGTACCGGTATCATTAGAAAATTTTCCACCAAGAGCCCATTCAACTCCAACTTCAAAATCTTTGGTGGTGTTGACCTCCAGAATAAGAGCCTCGAGATAGACCATACGTCGCGGGATATCAAGCTTTTCGATGACCTCGGCCAGGACATTGAACTCATTACGCGAAGCATTAATAATCAGGGAATTGGTTTCCTCATCGGACATGATTTTGACATCTTTGGAGATTGCCGGCGCAACACCTTGGCCCTCTGGAGTAGTAGCCGTCTGAGCTGGAAGGAAATTAAGCACCTTGGCCATATCCTCCGCCCTGGCATGCTGAAGATAGTGAACATGGATATTGCCGCTGTCCTTTCGCATTTCCGAATCGAGAACTTTCACCAGCCGGTTGACACGTTCTATATCCGCCGGTGTTGCCACGACTATGATGGCATTTATACGCTCGTAGGGCACTATCTTGATGGCGGTTGCCTGCGGCCGGGCCCCTCCTCTTTGCTGGGGCTGGGGAGCCCCGGCTTTCTGAAACAGCGGCGTCAGTACTTTGGCAACCGTTTCCGCCGAGGCATACTGCAGCGGTAGCACAACAATATCCTCTCCCGTATAGGCGACGTCGATGGCATCAATTATGGCAATGAGGCGCTGGATATTGGAAAGTGTTTCCGTCACGATCAGAATACCCGACTGGGTATGGGCAATCATGACCGATGTTTTCGAAACCAGCGGAGCAAGCACTGCCTTGATCTCATCGGGTGTGGTGTATTTTAAAGGTATCAACTGGGTTACGATTTTATCTTCCGGATGCTGCGCCAGATCGGAACGAAATGTACGGATATTTTCCGAACGCGCCTTCACTGCGGGAATGATTTTAGTGACGGCACCTGTTTCCACCGTTGTGTAGCCGTGTACGTCCAGAACCGACTCAAAAACCCGGTAGGCCTCTTCTTCTGATATTTTGGTGGGAGAAATAATGGTAACGGTACCCTTGACTGTTTTATCAATTATAAAGTTCTTTCCAGTCAGCTCACTTATATATTTTATAAATAAAAGGATATCGACATTTTCAAAGTCTATTGTGATAAATCGCTGGCTCTGGGGTGAGCTCGTCTGTGCCGCCGCACCACCAGCCATACCGATAAACAGCGATAGCATCACGGTGAAAAAGATCACTATTCTTCCAGGTTGTCGTGTCCGCATTTCTGTCAGATTCCTCTATGTTCTCATTCGCGGGGAGACTCATTTCTCTCTCGCATTTCCGCTGTTCCAGTCAATTCCCTGGTTTCCAGGTATAAACGGCTCATTGCCGATTCAGTTTAAAAACTGGGTTGCTCCATTTCAGGACCGGGAGCATCCTCAAGCACCTCTAACTCCGGCTCAATCGGTTCGGGCTCGAAATTTTCGTCCGGTAATTCCGGTTCTTCTATTATTTGCTCCTCAAAGTTTTCCTGGCCGGCGTCATCATAGCCTGATTGATCCTCCGGTATAACGTCGCCAGGTTGCATATCCGACGGAACGATTCTTCGTCTCTGCTGCTCTGTTGTCGGTGGTACAACAACACGTCGTGATGGGGCGCTTGGAGAAACGGCTGCCTCTTCAACCACCGGCCGCATGGTGGCAGCTTCAGTCATATCGAGAACCTGATCTTTGTTCTGATAGTTGAGAATAATCTTACCGCGTAGTATTTCCTTAACCTCTGCTCCCTCTATAACATCACCCTGATAGTAAATATCCTGCTTATTCTTTTTTTTGTCGAGAATAACGGCTCTACTACGTCCTTCCGGGCCGGTTATGGTGCCCATAAGAACAAGATCGAGCGTGCTTGTCTCCAGACCTTCGAGCGGATTCGTCTCTGCAACAGTCTCCGGCTGTTCTTCCACCATATAGGACTGAAACAGATTTCTTTCCACAATGACACTGTAGTCCTGGTGCCTTTCAATTGTACTATCAGTCCTACTGCCCTCTTCTGCCACAATAGCCGGCCCTGCTTTTTCTTGATCCACCACAAGGAGATAGCGCTCCGCCATGCTATAGAACAGCTCAACCGCACCTATACACAGCAGAGTGACGATGAAAAACGGTAATATACGTGATATGTTTTTTAACATCTTTTCATTCGTTCCAAAAACCGGGTCTCATCATTCAAAAACAAAAGTCGGCCGTCCAATGGTTCCCCCCACGGTGAAGGGCAGCACTTTGGTATTACCTTGCCTCTGCATGCGCGTAACGATGGCTTGTAACTGCCTGTTTTCCTGATAGAGCGGAGGAAGAGGTGAAAGCTCCCCCTGCAAACTGATTTCTGCGGCAAGCCACGGCTCAAGCAGTTGTATTGCACCTGTAAAAACAGCGTTGATCTTGCTATTACCGATTGTGCCTTCGGTGATTTCCAAGCGTTTGTCCTGCAGAGCAACTTTGCAGGAACCAGTATCAAGAGCCATGGTATCAAGCTCCAGTATCGGCCTGTGCAAGGTAAATGCGCCGTCTTTAACCTGCATCTCCCCTGAAGCAGTAACCGGTTCAAGGCCTGATCTCGTCAAAATCGCCGAACCACTTGCTGTCAGAATGCCACTGACATTCCTGTCAAGCTTACGGCCCAGGTAGGCCAACCTGGCAAGGTCCAGATTTTTAATCTTCAGATCAGTTAATTCTAATGTATTTGTCTCGGCGGAGCTTTTCAATCTCACCGTGTGATGCCCGCCAAAGGCGGAACTCTCTATATCGAACTCCCTGGTTGGATTACGCCACACCGGTCTAAGGACTAGACGCTGGTCTTCATAAAAAAGAGTAGTGCCGGCAGTATCATCACTCAGCTGGATATCCTCAAAAATGAGCGCCTTCGGAAACCCATAACCTATCTCGCCGATGGTACATGCCACCCCGGGAACCTTCTCTTCTACGAAATTACAGCAGAATTGACGAAACTTATCCGTGGGAAAGCGTAGATACAGAAGTGTCCCGGCGAGAAGAATCCCGTAGAACACCACTGCTGACCAATAGATCGTCTCTTTTTTCGATTGTGCCATTCTCAGCCGTTTTCCACAAAAGTCACTATCTGAAGTATCACCTCGAGAAGCCCCTTGTCCTGTCCACTCTCCTGAATTGATATTCGTTTAATTGAAACTACATTGTCAGGCGATTCTATCAAATCAAGAAATGCAACAAGCTTTTGGAGTGGTATACCCTGGAGCCTCATTTCCACCAATGACTCGATAAATTCGCCGTCCCCGTCAAACGTTGACGGTCTCATATAACCGATATATTCCTTAACATCGGCACCAGACGCCTGCTCGTCAAGAAATGAGAAAAGCGAAAAAGCAGACGATCTCTTCTGCAGCTGCTCACTGATACCGCCTGCCTCCGCCATGAGGCTGCGATACTCCTGCTGGAGCAGCTGCAACTCAATCAGCTCGGCCTCTTTCTGGGCGATTGCAGAATCAAGCCGTTTATCTGCATCAAGATAGGGCGTAACAACAAACTGCAGCAGGGCAAAAACCAGGAGAAAACACAAACCGATAAATATTATCAGCTTTTCCCGAGGCTCAAGTTTATCAAAACCAGATCTCTCTTTTAGCTCTCTGATATATTTACCAGTCATATCAGCCTCTGTTCAACTCCAGCCTGAGTTCGAAGCGAATACCCGAACCTCCGGTAGCCAGATTAGCCGAATTAATTGTTACTGTATTGAAATAGCTCGAGTTTTCCAGAACTTTTTTCAACCCATCGACACTATTGAAGTTGTCGGTCAAACCGCGAAGAAGGACACCGCTACGGTCGGCCACCATCCGTACAACATGAACATTTATGGAAGAAGGAATACGTGTGGATATTTCCGCCAGCAGATCGAGGATATTGGCATCGGACTGCAACATGGCATCTCCCAGCATTCCCTGACGCATTTGCCGTATTTCCACCTTAAGCTGCTGTACCGGATCGACAATCCTCTGTACCTCGGGAAGAGTTTCGGCAAAGATCGCATTGCCCCTTTCTTTCAAAGACAGCAGTTTTTTCTCTCGTACGGTATAATCATTCCACAGGTAAGCCGTTAATATAAGAACACAGAGAAGCAACGGTGCACCAAGCCGGGGAATAAGCCTGCGGTACCTCTCAAAGGATATCTGTCTGCTGAATTCGTCTTTGCGAAAATTGAAGCCGGCCTGGTTCCTCCCTGAACGAAGGCATAGAGCCAGGGCACTGGTCATGATATCGGCGCGCCACAAACCACAGCCTTGCCCTAATTTGACAGGCGGTTGAACCAGATCAAGGTGCAGGACTTCAGAACCCAGATTTTCAGCAATCATTTCTCTGCTGTTGCGGACATCGGCAAGAGCTCCTGTGAGAAACAGCGGCAAATCCCGCTCAAGATCGTCAAGAACGAAGAGAGTATGGCGTATCCCTACACACATCCAGGCAATGGTCTGTTCTATTTTATCAGGCCTCTCCGCGGAAATCTGCTGCGAGTTTTTATCAATACGAAAATTGGCCCTGCTGCCGTCATCAAAAACCATGGTGCGGACCAGACGCATTCTACCCCCCACCATGACATAGATGGTAGCTCTTCTGCAACCGGCATCAAGCAGAACAAAAGACGAATCGCTTCTTTTGCGCGACAACTGCAAAGCCGTCTGCACATGAGAAATGGCCACAATTTCCGGATCAAGCCCAAGAGAGGCCAGTTCATCCAGCTGCTCACCCAGAAAAACTCTGTCAATCATCGCCGCGACAACTGCGGACTGGTCACCTTTTTTGCCGGTGACCAGGCTGTCGATCACCACATCCTCCATATCGACAATGGTGGTATCTTCCAGCTCAATAGGTAAAATTTTGTCGATCTTTTTTTTATCGTGAAAGGGAAAAGAGAGATTACGAAAGAAGAAATTCTCCGCACCGAAGCTGACCCGGCATGCTTCGCCACTATACCCGACGTGATCAAGCACCTCCGTCACCAGCTCAGCAAGAGACTGTCCGCCCGACGGTACGGCAATACCGCAACCTGCAACTATCACCGATTTTCCGGCAACGGCAAGCAAAACTCCGCAGACCACATCTTCGCGAATATCTATGGATAAAAGTCTCTGTGCCATATTTCTACTCGATCTTTCTGCTGATCATGGTGATCGGATTACCGTTTTGCCGCTCTACCACTGTCTCCAGAGTTTTACTCATCTGATTATGTTCCGCCGTGACCTGTATAGTAAAATACCTGCCAGATATGCCTACAATATCATCAATATTAACAACTGGTCCCCATGGCCGGTCTTTATACCATCCCGAACTTTGTAACTGATCTTTATTCTCCCTCTGTTGACGAAAAGCCAGCAGGTCTTCGACCATTTCAGTTGTCATATCTTCGCTCAATGCCTGTAGAACATCAGAGGGTGCCGTGTTAATATTTATTTTACCATCATCGCCATGCACAGTTACAAGATGATGCAATCCGGGAAAAGCATCATTACCGTAATATAAATCCGATGTTATACCACGAATCAACAGAAGTTCCTCAATAAACTCCATTGGTCCGTTCCTGGCAGAGTACGCCGGCTCAAGAGAGCGGTAGTAGCTGCTTTCCGTTTCTTCAATTCCACTTTCCTGATCACCGTCGTCAATCCAGTCGACAATGGCAGCAACGATCATGTCGGCATCCTCGTCGCTCATTTCGTTCTGGTCGCCGGCAAGCAGTAGCCGGCGTAACACCTCTTTATTTTGAGCAGCAACCGCATCTCCGCCTCCCCGGCCTGAGGAGTTGACAAGGCTATTAAGCTGCAATCTGCCGCTGAGATCTTCTATTGTAATATTCAGCGTGCCGCTGCCATAGAGCTCTGCAAAATCTCCATCTTCCAACTGCGCCCAGGCGTCATGCAAACTATCATACTTATTATCCCCGCCATCCTGTTGCAAAATCGCTATGGCAAGATTGTGGCCGGATTTCGCCATGACTCCCTGTTTGCCGGAAACCAGCAGGTTGGCAGAACTCATCAGCTCCTGCCGCATATCTTTACTAAACTGTACGGTTACAGCCACCAGCAGACTGATAACCGTTACCGCAAGAAGCAGAGCCACTCCTCTGTTGTTGTGCAGAATTCTATTTTTCCCTTGCTCAGCCATACCTTTTACCTGGACCATGCAACAGCAACAGCGCTTGAAAAGTAAATGGTACCGTCTTCCGTCTCTTCATCGGCAAAACCGATTCTGATCTTCACCATGACAGGAAGGTCGCTATTGCCAATGCCTGCTCCACCGTCGAAAGCCCAGGTCTCGGATTCATTTCCGTCCCTGTCAAAATAGGTAAAAGCGACTTCACGTAGCCCATCACACAACAGGAAGCCTTTGTCTTCTTCTGCCGTCACACCGGGTAAGAGTGCGACATCGGAACGGTAGAGCTGCACCAGGTCCTCATCGTCCTGTTCCGCAGTGGTGTAGGCAATCACGGCAGAGCCTTTTGGGTTTTCATTTTTATTAAAAACGAGATGTGCTCTCGAGGTAAAAGTGAGGCTGTCCCGGCGAAATTCACCATAGACGGCAGTCTCGCCCACAAAGACACCATCTTTGCCGAGATAGAGAGATTCCAGGTCATCAACAATACGTTGCAAAGTAATGCGGGCACGCTCGCCGTATTGGGAATTGGCACCGGCGTTGCCGATAACCTTGAATGTGGTGTTATAGGCGCCATAGGTCAGACTTATCACTGCGGCAAAGATCATAAGAGCTATGAGCAGCTCCATCAATGTAAAGCCCGCCCTCCTGCTCCAAAAAACCGTATCGAGTTTCACAATCCGTTGCTCTCCTGGAAATAATAGTCAACGGTATGGCTGAACGGGCTGTCGCTCCAGAGGATAGTCAAGGTGACGTGACGAAGAGGTCTTTCCATATCCGCAAGAATCTCAGACTCCGTAAGATAGAGATCATCAATTTCTATTTTCCAGCGAAAGCCAGGATATGCTTCACCAAAGTCACCTTCATCGTTGTAAAGCTCCGACTGTTCAGCTTCAAGCTCTGCCAGTTTTTCCTGCATCAGAAAAGCAGCATGGGTGTTGAACTTGGCCTCTGCGGCAAGAGAAAGGCTCTGTGACTGTGATCCAAAAAGAACAGTCAGCGTGATTGCCAGGATGGCAACCGCAATCATAACCTCCAGGAGAGTAAAGCCGGAGGAGGGTGGCAGGCGCAGCACGGAATGCATCCTATAAATCTTCAACATAGCCATCATACACCCTCGCTGATCCGGAAAAAGGGGAAAAAAACAGAGTCAGCGTATTGCCGCCGGTATCACTGAGATGAACGAGAGTCTGGTCCATATATCCCTGTTTACTGACCCACAGAGTCGTTTTTCCGCTGCGTCCCGCACTCCCCGAATGTGGTATAACAGATATAAACCTGATGCCGTCAGGCAACTGCACCCCTGTTTTCGGCTCTTCGGCAAAGGAATCCAGGGTACCGTCAGGCTCATACCAGAGCCGATTTTCATCAAGATCGAAGTGGAGCAGGTAGGCCTTATGCTCTCGCACGGCAAGGTGGCGTAACTCCTGTATGGTACCCACTATTTTACGTGCTGACGCATCAAGCTCGTTGACATAGAGGGTGTTGCGCAGAGTAGGAACGGCCACGGTCAGAAAAAGAGCCGTCAGGATGCAGACGACAATGAGCTCCATCAACGTAAAGCCGGCATCGACAGAACAGACTTTTCTACCCAGGATTTTATACGGCAACTTCAATACACTGGAAAAATTACTCAATTTCCCAATTATTGATATCGGCGTTGTCACCTTCACCGCCTGACTCACCATCCAACCCATAGGAGATAAGGTCAAAATCGGAATTTACTCCGGGACTGAGATAGACAAATTCATTCCCCCAGGGGTCCCGAGGCACCGTTGCCTTCTCCAAATAGCCACCTTGTCTCCATTTTGGTGGCAATCTACCGCTTTCCGGTGGCGCCACTAATGCCTGGAGGCCCTGCTCTGTAGATGGATAAGTACCGTTGTCCAGCTTATAAAGATGCAGGGCGGTCTCCAGTCCCTTTATCTGCATAGCCGCCTTGGTTCTCTTGGCCTCTTCCGGGCGGCCCATAATCTTGGGACCGATATAACCTGCCAGAATTCCAATTATAATAAGAACAACCAGCAGCTCAATCAACGTAAAGCCTTTTGGGGACGAAGATCTGCCGAGGGGTGAAATATCTGTTTTTCTGAAAAGCTTCATGAAAATCGTGTTATCTCCTTGAAAGAAAAAAATGAGAGCAATACCAGGTGCAACCCAGTAAAAGCAGAAGCAGAGCCTTTATCTGCAGAGAAAAAGAAACCATGAAATAACTGAAAACAACAAAGGGAAAAAGAATGATACGCACAGCAGCCTGCAAAAGAGATGATTTTTCAATAAACTCAGCAATACCTGGCGACCACTTGTAATATAAGCCGACGAATTGTTTCCCGGTTGTGGTGTTTTTCAAATATTTGTCACGGAAGAGACGCAGCACATCAATATGTGATTGCAGCGCAGAACCATAGGCAGCAGTGGCAATAAAACAGGCATCATCCGTTTTAAATGTTTTTTGGTTACCATAAATTACTCTATCATCTGCAAGAACAGCATAGGCACGGACATAATACACCATGTCTGGTGTTATTCCCGTTATATCACTACCAAAGGTTCCTGCATCGCTGCCATCCTCAGTCTGCCCCCATCGTACCACGATGGAATTATGTGTCGAATTCTCAACCCAGGCGGGGAAAACCGACGTCAGTTCATCAGCCACCGCTCCACTCCCACCTGTACCTGTTGAATCTCCAGGCACACGATAGGAAGGATATGGAGCCACTCCATAGGCAACACCACGAGCAACTACCATCGGGCGACAGTCTTCTTCTGGAGACGATTCCGACTCTTCACAGACATAAAGAGCGTTTTCGGTGATCACACCACCGGACATGGCACTGTTGCGGGTAACGTTGGTCACCGACATAGTACCGATATAGTAGGGAATATCGCGGGGGTTTGTGGCCACCCCGGGCGTATCCGCATCGGTATCACTTGTAAAGGCAACCACAACCATATCATCATAGATGCCGTCGCCTGCAAAACCGGCAACCAGTACCCGACCGTCATCCATCAGCATCACAGCTCGACCGCTATCATCTTCTCCTCTGATATCGGTAAGAAGAGGGGCGCCTTTTTGCTGAACGACCACAAGCTCTTCATCTTGAGAGTCAAATTCGGTGCTGTTTTCCTGAGGAGCAGAGAAAATATCAGTCTCAGCGCTATTTCCCATCTCGCGAGATCCTGTCAAAATCGTACTGCTCTGCACTGCTCCAGAACTGTCCAGGTCGATAAGGACTATATCCTTGTTGGTACCATTTCCGCCTTCTCCGGCAATCAGCAAGCCGCCATCATCTTGTGCAGCAATACCGTAGGCAACACCATCATTGCCGAGGTCGTTCACCACCAGACCGTTGGTGCCATAGGAGATATTGAGCGAACCGACGGAGGTAAATTTTGCCGTGGTTATACTTTTTCTATCAGCAGTTGTGGTATACCCCGCTGCAACCACTGAGTCATCTTCAAGGATGACTGCGGCGTTAAACTCTGAATCGCCGGTGAGATCGTCGAGATAGGCAGCGCCATCGGTGCCATAGGTATCATCTACCGAGCCGTCTTCATGAAGACGAAACAGGATCGCTCTTTTACCTTCCTCATTTTCCTGCACGCCGCCAAGAATGATCTTACCGTCACCCTGCAAGAGTATGAAATGTGCTGCGGTATCATCAACTTCTATTCGACGGAACCCACCGGTACCAAAGGTGGTATCAAGACTGCCGTCTTCAAGATATCTGGCAGCTACAGCCCATTTCCGTGTATCGGAAAAGATCATACCGCCTGCAATAATACGGTTTTCCCCGTCAATGTTAAGGGCAAAAGCTTCGCCGCCGCTCTCTCCATCCTCCAGTGTCACTGCACCGGAAGAATCGGGACCGAAACCGAGATCAGGATTTCCCGCTGAAGTTATCTGCAGGAGCGAGAATTTTTTCGGCGCTTCGCTGTCCTCCCGCGTAAAACCGGCCACAAGAATTGTGCCATCCTCTTTCACCACTACATCATTGGCGCCGTCATCTCCACCTCCTTGAAATAAGACGGCTTTGCCGTCAATATTAAAGCTGGTATCCAGACTGCCGTCAGTATTCAACCGGACAACGGCAATATCCGTGGTCGCACTGTTGTCGCTGGTGCCGGCCACCACGATTTTGCCGTTTTGCAGGCTTGTCGCAGCAAAAACCCTGTCGTGGAGGTTGTCAATTTCGACCAATTGAACCCCACCGTCGCCAAAGGCGGGATCCTTGATATAGCCGGCAAGGCTCAGACACGGTACCGTTAACAACAGAGAAAAGGTTGCCGAGAGGAGAACGACGAAATTGCCTGATATATTTTTCACGATTATGTCCTCATAGGTATGTTGTTCATTTATCGCCTTGTTTCTTGTCCTCAAGATGCAAAATTTCCATGCAAATCCAATCTAACGTCAGTTGAGGGGTATGTATGCTGTTTTTCTCCTGGATCGTCATCGTGTTCCAAAAACATATCACACTCATGACCACCAAAAAAAAAGAATTTGCCTGTATTGTACACCCTATTTTAACTTTTGCTAGCCGATCATCTGGTTCATTTCAAAAATAGGCAGCAGAATAGAAAGAATAATCACTCCGACAACACCACCCATCAGCACAATCATGATCGGCTCTATCAACGCCGTCATTCCCATTATGGCAGACTCCACTTCCCGCTCATAGGCCTGAGCCACCTTACTCAGCATTTTTTCAAGCGTACCGGCCTGCTCACCTACGCCCACCATCTGCACAAACATCGGGGGAAACCAAGGGGAATTACTCAAGGAAATGGTCATGCTCTTTCCCTCTCTGATCTGCCCAATGGCTTCGTCAACCACTTGGGAGATTCTACTGTTATTCATGATTGTCTTGACGATCTCCATCGAAGCGATCAGCCCGACGCCACTTTCCAACAGGCTTCCCAGTGTTGAGGAAAAGCGGGCCAGAATTATTTTCTGCAATACCGTCCCGACAACAGGAATCTTCAGCAGAAGATAATCCCAAAGGTAGCGCCCTCTCTTGCTCCTGATAAAAAATCTTGTCCCTACAACCACCAGCACCACAAAAGCAGCCACAACAAACCAATAAGCAATCAAAAAGTCACTCACTCCAAGTAGAATCCGCGTGGGCAGAGGGAGAATTCTGTCCATTTCGACAAATACCTGGGTTATATTGGGAATGATATACGTAATAAGTATAAACAACACACCAACACAGATCAAAGCCATAACACATGGATAAATAAGAGCTGCCGTCAGCTTGCCCTTGAGGGCTTCCTGCTTTTCGCCGAAATCGGCCAGCTTTTCCATGACTATATCCAGTGATCCCGAGGCTTCGCCGGCCCGTATCATATTGAGGTAGATGGTGGAAAAGACCTTGGGATGCTCCGCCATGGCATTTGTGAGCGTTTTTCCTTCGTTGACCGATTCCTTGATCTGGGCAATTATTTTTTTAAAAGCTGGATTATCAGTCTGCGCAATAAGGGAGGAGAGCGAAGGAACCAGCGGGATTCTGGCGCCAAGCAAGGTAGCAAGCTGCCGAGTAAAAATATGAATTTCTTTTGAAGTTATACGGTCAAAAAAACGTAACGAGGCCTGCTTGCCACCTTCTCTTTTCCGGGCTCTGGAGGAACTCTCCTGAATAGAAATGGGATAGTTCCCCGTGGCTCGCAGCTTTTTCCGGGCACTATTGGTGCTGTCCGCATCAATAATACCTTTACGGTTTTTCCCTGCTTTATCGAGGGCTTTGTATTCATAAACGGGCATAATTCACCTTTTTCTTTGTTAATCTATAATTTTATGTAATCCTTTGACGAATTACAATGCCAAACAAAGAAAATTGGAAAATAGAGACAAATTCATATATAGTTGGTTCATCCAACGTTGACCGGATTATTGCGGGTCCTCTGCACCAGAGGAGACATGCCTTCATCATATTTTCCCTGTCCTGCACCGGGGGATATACAACCTCATGTTATGGCGTTACGTCATGTATACCGATTATTTCGGGCTCAAGGAAAAGCCATTCACCATATCGCCCAATCCCCGCTATCTCTACATGAGCGAGCATCACCGTGAAGCACTGGCTCATCTGCTGTATGGCATAACCAGTGACGGCTGCCTGATTCTCCTCACCGGCGATGTGGGAACCGGCAAAACAACAGTGTGTCGCAGCCTCCTTGAACAGCTTCCGCAAAATACCGAAACGGCCATGATCGTCAACCCCAAACTGAGTGTCCGGGAACTGCTTGAAACCATCTGCGAAGAACTTGATATCCCTTTCTCCAGAAACAGCACATCGAGAAAAACATATATTGATGGCATCAACAACCATCTCCTCAAGTCACATGCAGAGGGGAAAACTACAGTTCTCATAATTGATGAAGCCCAGAACCTCAACATGGAAGTACTGGAACAGCTCCGTTTACTGACGAATCTGGAAACAGACACCGCCAAGCTTCTCAAGATTGTTCTCATCGGCCAGCCGGAGCTTCAGGAAAAGCTCAAGGATCCCAGGGTTTCGCAGATAGACCAGAGAATTACAAGCAGATACCACCTTGCGCCGCTGCAGAAAACTGATGTTGCAGGGTTTATTCAGCACCGTCTTATTATCGCCGGAGGCGGCAGAATGCAATTTTTTACAGAGAAAGCCCTCGACCAGGCATATCGGTTGAGCCGGGGAATCCCACGGCTCATCAACATCCTGTGTGACCGCGCTCTTCTCGGTGCGTATGCAGAAGGAAAAGACCAGGTTTCTGAGTCAATCATGCTGCAGGCCGGCAGAGAAGTTCTAGGAGAAATCCCTGCCATAACGCCAAAGTCCTCCATTCGTTTTGTCCGAAGAGCAGTGCTGTTTATTCTGGCTCTTCTCTTTTTGGGAACAGCCACATTCCTATTTTTTTCTCATTATGACGGATCGTTGCGATTTTATAACAGCGCCCTCATAGAAGAGGAATATGGACAGGAACAGAGGAGCAACGAGGCGGATATCACACGCGGCAGCTCGGCTGACCCTCTGGACCAAGTCACTTCGGATGCGGAGAGATTCCAGGCTGAATAACGACTGCTCACTCCGGTAAACAGGTACAGGTCATGTCATACATACTTAAAGCACTGAAAAAATCTGAAGCAAAGAGGCAGGCCGAACTCTCCACGGCGCAACTCCATGCCATTCATTCTTCTCGGCCTTTTCCTGGAGGAAAACGTAACAAATCAATATTTTGGCTCTTTCTTTTTTGTCTTATCGTTTTCTCCCTGGCTGCCACGTATGCTGTTATGTCTCGGCTGAACAATTCAATGTCTCCAAAAAACACTCCAGTCTCCTTAGAAACGGAAAACAATCCAACCGGCAGCACGTCTGAGGAGCAGCAGGAAAATATCATTCCAGAACTCAGAGCAACAGGTAAAAAAATTGCTGTAGCCCTGCCGTCAACAGACGACACCATTGTCGAGCCGCAACCTCTTTCTACTCTATACCAACCTCAATCGTTGCCTGCCGTGGAAGTAGATCCCGCCATACCCTATCTGGAAGAATTGGACCCATTACTCCAGGAAACAATTCCCACTTTTGATCTTGCGGGCCATGCCTACTCATCCGATCCTCAACTCCGTATGATCCTTATCAACAAAACTATTGTCAGAGAAAAGGAACGTGTCGATCAGAATTTCATTCTGGAAGAAATTACTCCTGAAGGGGTCATACTGCGTTCAACTGACATCCGTTTTCGCATGAAGGCTTATTGATACGGGAAAACCTTTTCGTTTGACAAGGCGCATGCCTCTTTGTACCCTTCAGCAGATCCCGCCGGCCGCCACTCTATTGGCGACTGCAAGACACGGCGTTTGCCGCATCGCCAACGGCGGGAGATGAACAATAAAGTAAAGACATGGACCGGTTGCCGGTTTGAGCCGTTTTCAGGATCACACCGTAGACCGTTCCAGGCAATAAGTCTGGTTCGCTTTCATTCAGTTATTCAGCATATCTTTTATGGATTTTATTCCACTGCACCTGCAATCCTACCTTCCTCATGCTGTCGCCGGACTGGCAGGACTCAGCTTTCTTCTCCTTTTTTTCCTGCTGCTCACTTGGCTGCGCAGCAGAGACCTGCGCCGGGAAGGGGAAAAAAACAACTGTCTTCTGATTGAGTATCGCGAAAAGGCGAGTCTCCTCGAGGAGGAAGTCAAACAACAGGAAGTCCGCATTGCCGGGCTGATGACCCTTCTCAAAGCTGAGCGAAAAGGCAGTGCTGAAAAACTTGCTCTTTTAGAAGATGCCAGAGAAAATCTGCGGTTGCAGTTCCAATCACTGGCCCAGCAGATCTTTGAAGAAAAAAGTGAAAAGTTCGGCCATGAAAATAAAGAGCGAGTTACCGCATTGCTTCACCCTCTGCAGGATCAGTTGCGCAGTTTTCAGAAACGGATCGACGACATCCAGGTTAACGATATCAGAGAACGCGCCTCTCTGAAGGAAGAGATCCTCCACCTGCGCCAGCTCAACCAGCAGATCAACAACGAAGCAGCCAACCTGACCAGAGCACTTCGTGGAGACAAAAAGATGCAGGGCAACTGGGGAGAGCTGGTGCTGGAACGGTTGCTGGAAAAATCGGGCCTGCGTAAAGGCGAAGAGTACACCGTCCAGACCGGCTACCGTAACAGCGACAACCAGCTCCGCAAGCCCGATGTGGTGATCCACCTTCCCGACGGTAAAGATATTATCATAGACTCAAAAGTCTCGCTGTCGGCCTGGGAAAAATGCGTCAACTGTGACGATACCCGGCAAAAAAATGATTTCCTGAAAGAACACATTCTCAACATCCGCCGTCACGTCACCGATCTTGCCCATAAAAACTATTCAGCCATTAATGCCTTGGCATCCCTGGATTTCGTCCTCATGTTCATCCCGATCGACGCATCATATATTGCCGCTTATGAGCATGACGACAAACTGTTCACCGATGCCTACGAAAAGCGTATCATCATTGTCACACCCACCACTCTTTTGGCCACATTGAAAACCGTGGAAAATGTGTGGCGCTATGAGCACCAGAACAGCAATGCAAAAGAAATCGCCGAACGAGCCGGTGCAATATATGATAAATTACGAGGATTTCTGGAGGAGATGGAAAAAATCGGCAAGCAGATCGGAATCTGCACCTCCACCTATGAATCAGCCATGAACAAGCTGACCAAGGGAAAAGGGAACATCCTTGCACAGGCCGGCAGGCTCACCGAGCTGGGAATTACGGTGAAGAAAAAAATCCCCAAATCAATTACGGCCCTGTCCGACACGGATATTCCCAATTGAGCAGGTTCGGATATCAAGAATCAACACAGATAATAAAGGTTTGTAACTTTTCCGCACTACTGTATTTACTCCACGGCGTTGTTCCGGTAAGTACATTCCCATGGTTTTAAACACGACCTGTCTTGCCGCTCAATATGGCGGCCAGAAAACAGGGAGCAGCGCCACGGACAACAGCAGAGCAATAAGCGTTATAGGGACACCGACCTTCATATAGTCTACAAAACGATATCCCCCTGGTCCCATTACCAGTAAATGGGCCGGATGGGAAAGCGGACTGGCAAAACTTGAAGAGGCCGATATGGCAACAGTCATCATCAGCAGATGGGGTGAAATCCCCAACGTTGCAGAGGCACTGAGCGCCACCGGAGCCATCAATACCACCAGAGCAGCCGTGGGGATGATCTGCGTACCAAGCACCGTCACGCTGAAAAGTGCCGCCACAACCCAGCGAGGACCAAGTTCACCAACCGCACCGACCAAAGCAGCCGCACCCATCTGCGCCGCACCGGTATTCTGTATCGCATCTCCCAACGGCAACATGGCGGCAATAAGAAATACAACCTTCCATTCGATGGCCCGATAGGCCTCCTCCATACTCAGACAACCAAACAGCACCATCAGGGTCGCGCCGGTGAGAGCTGCAATGGATATCGGGACGTACCCCAAAATGGCAGTCAGTATTACCGTAACCATAATAATAACCGAGATGTGCGCCTTTTCTAAACGCGGTGCACGGGCTGCCGCTTCATCCAGTACCAAAAAGTCCGGATCACGCGATAACGCCTCAAGTTTGCGCCGCTGTCCATAAACCAGTAGGGCATCACCAAACTGTAGCGGCATATCCTGAAGATTAGTACGATGGGCCGTGCCCCGTCGCCAGATAGCCAGTACACTGATACCGTACTTTTCCCGGAAAAGCAGGTCAGCCAGACTTTTTCCCACCAGGGTGTTCCGCGGTGCAAGCAGAACTTCCGTCACTCCGATCTGCTGTGACTCCAGTTCGGCAATCAACCCCGGTGACTGCTCGGCAATACTCAGTTCTTCGAGGCCCTCCAGGATCTTGAGATCATGCGGCGAACCCTGCAGTATAAGAAGATCATCGGCCTGAATCTTCTGGTCCGGCGACGGCATATAGAGCAGTTCTCCCCCACGCTGGATGCCGATAACAGTCAAGCCGAAGACGTTACCCAGACGGCTTTCAACCAGATCACGCCCGGCCAGCGCCGATCCCTCCGGAACACGTATCGGCAGCAACTCGGCACGGTCACCAACACGTTTTTTCTGTTCTGCCGATGTTATGAAATTCAGTCCGTCGACAAGCTTGCCAAGCACAAGCTCCTCTAAAGCGTGCCGCTCGCCCTGCATGAGAAGACGGTCGCCAACCGCCAGCTTATGGTGGCGTAGATCTTCTATTTTATCCCCTTCCGGTCCATACAGCAGCAGCAGATGAATACCGTGTTGCCGACGCAGCCCGGTATCCGCCAGAGTGGCGCCAAGAAGCGGCGAACCATCATTGACATGAGCCTCCGCTACCTGCAAGGATAGGCACAGTTCCTCTCGTATCGACTCAAGCGGCTCTACCTGAAGATGCCTGTTGGCTGGATTACGCTGGAAATATTCAGGGCTACCGTGCACAATAAGCATATCCCCGCTCTGCAAAACATCTTGTGGATGCGGAGCAAGCAACAGCACTCCTTTGCGCTTAACGGCCAGCACAGTCATATACAGGGCGGAGCCCAGTCGACTCTCGGCGATAGTTCTGCCGTTGAGTGGCGACCCCGCCGGGATTCGGGTAGTAAAAAGATGCGTATTGAGCTGGTAGGATTTCCCCAGAGCATCATCTCCTGTGCCTGTGCCGGCAAGGCGATTCGTGGGGAGAAGATACCGCCCGACAAGCACCATGAAGAAGACACCCGACACAACTATTGCTGCAGTAATGGGAGTGAAGTCGAAAATAGCAAAAGGAGCAAGACCGGCATTACGGAGTGCATCGGTTACCAGAATATTCGGTGGAGTTGAGATTCCGGTAAAAGGGCCACCCAGAAGACAGCCAAGGGCCAGCGGCATAAGCAGTCTGGAAGGAGGCCGGCCACTACGCCGCGCCAATTCCATGGTAGAAGGCAACAGAATGGCTGCCACGGTAACCGTATTAATCAGAGCTGACAGTAAGCTGGCCGCCAGCATCAGTACGGTCATAAGCAGAACTTCACTCCCCATGGCAAAGCGCTGCAGGGGGCGGCCAAGCTGATGGGCGATACCTGTACGAGTCAGGCCGGCAGAGAGAATGAACAAGGCCCAGACCGTGACCACAGCCGGACTGCTGAAGCCGGCCAGGGCCTCTTGTGCCGTGACCAGTCCCGTTAGCGCCAGGGCCGACAACACCAACAGGGCGACCAGGTCGACCCGCAGGCGACCATCAATAAACAGCACAAATGCTCCTGCAACAATGACAAGCAGTAAAACGACATCAAACGTCAAAGGGAAATCCTCCGGAATTCATCAATATCAGAGCAACATGCAGATCCATATCTACGGATATGCTGACTATAATACTTCTTTTTCGCAACAATAGTGAAAAAAGAAAATCTCCTGCTCATCTTTTTCCATCTTTTTCTCCCTGCGGCAAAAGCGAAATGTCCTTCCGAAACAGAGAGGGACACAACAGCACCCAATCTTGCCAAATCATTCTTTAAATGGTATTAGTTGCAAAAATTACTTTAGAGATGTTTTCAATGGAGGAGAACAACGTGCTATTACATCACAGGTTCATTGAAGTGGCCAAGACGCAGGGTGAAAAACTCGCCATCCACGATTTTGCCACAAATAAAAAAATCTCCTATAACAGAGCCCTTCTGGCAAGCATTCTTCTCTCCAAGTATTTTAGAAAACTTGACAAAGGCTTTGTCGGGGTGATGGTTCCCACTTCGGCGGGGTGCATGCTGGCCAAACTCGGTATTTTGATGAGCGGCAGAATTCCTGTTATGATCAATTATTCCACCGGCGCCGGACAAAACGCCATCTATGCCCAGAAAAAATGTGATTTTAAAACCATTGTCACTTCAAGGGCCTTGCTGGAAAAAATAGAATGCCCCCATGTGGAAGGGATGATATACCTCGAAGATATCATGGCAAATCTCTCCGGCCTGCAGAAAGTCAGAGCCGCCCTGATATCCAAACTGCCCCTTTCCATCATCAAAATGCTTGTCCATGGCGGCCGGCCGGATGATACCGCCGTCATTCTTTTCACCAGCGGCAGCGAAAAAGACCCGAAAGCCGTGCAACTGACCCATAAAAACATAAGTGCCAATATTCTCTCGGCCTCCGAACGATTCAACTTTGTCAGCGAGGACGTCTTTCTCGCTTCGCTGCCCCTTTTTCATGTCTTTGGCCTCACTACCAATATGTGGATCCCCATCCACCACGGCATGACCATGCTGGCCTATGCCAACCCTTTGGACTTTAAAAAGATCTGTGATATCGTTCGTGAGGAGAAAGCCACCTTTCTGGTGGGCACACCATCTTTTTTCTGGGGCTATCTGCGTAAATCAGAGCCTGGTGATTTTGACAGTCTGCGTATCATGCTCTGTGGTGCCGATAAATGTCCGGAGACCCTGCGGGATGGTTTCAAGGAAAAACATGACATCACGCTCTACGAGGGATATGGCGCCACGGAATGTTCTCCGGTAATCTCGGCAAACTGCCCCGAGGCAAACAAACCCGGCAGTGTCGGCAAACCCATCGAGGGAGTACAGGTCAGAATAGAAAACTATGAGACAGGAGAAGAATGTGGTCCCGGAGAAGATGGCCGGATTCTGGTCAAAGGCGACAATGTCATGAAGGGATACTTCAATGATTTTGAGCAGACCTCAATGCATATCCGTCGAGGGTGGTATGATACCGGTGACATGGGTAATCTTGACGAAGACGGCTATCTCTGGCATGTCGGCAGGCTGAAGAGGTTCGTTAAAATAGGAGGAGAAATGGTCTCACTGGTCAAGATCGAATCGGTACTTGACCGTCTCATCCCCGAAGATGCACAGTGCTGTGTTGTAGAGGTTCCCGACTCCATCAAAGGTGCAAAAATTGTGGCAGTCGTTACCACCAAGGTTGATGAAAAAGCTGTCCAGAAAAAACTGGCGGAGCATCTGCCGAAGATCGCCATCCCTAAAATTTTTCATATCATGGAAGATCTGCCTAAAATGGGTTCGGGGAAAATTGACTTCCGCACAATTACCGAAATGACCAGGGCACAGCTTGCCGGAGAAAATGACTGATAGCTGCTCCCTTTCCCTCTGTCGGAGCCGGTTACCTTTATTTTTTTGTTCTCTGTGATTATCGTAGTCGACAAATCGAGAATTTTCCTCTGTTTTCATGTATCTCATGCGATCTTGAATACTTGCGTGACCTGACAGATATTCTACAGACAATGACATGACACCTTCTCTGCCCCGGAAAACCATAACCAGGCCCATCCGGCGACGTGCCTCGCCGCTGCCTGACATCATACAGTTTATGTTGATGTTGGCTTTTCTAACCTACCTTTTCTCCCTGAGCATTGCAGGGCTCGGCTATAACTGGCAATGGTACCAGATCGGCAAATACATTTACACCCTTGATGAACATGGTTTGCAGAGCGGACCGCTACTGGATGGTCTTAAAGTTACTCTACAGATATCGGCCATCAGTCTTTTTTTTGCTCTAGGTATCGGTATTGTCACCGCACTGCTGCGCCTCTCAAATGCGCCGGTTGCCCGTTTATTCGCCAGACTGTACCTTGAGTCGATGCGCAATACACCCCTGCTGATCCAGATATTTTTTATCTATTTTGTTCTGGGACCCGTACTTGGCCTGGAGCGCTTTACCGCTGCCGTAGTGGCTCTGAGCCTTTTTGAGGGCGCCTATGTTTCCGAGATCATTCGCTCGGGAATTCTTTCCATTGACTCAGGTCAGCAGGAAGCAAGCTTCAGTCTCGGCCTTGGCAGGTATTTGACATATCGTCACATCATTTTACCGCAGGCCATTCGCAACACCCTGCCGCCTTTGACCAATCAAGCCATATCACTGATAAAAGACTCCGCCCTGGTGTCAACTATCGCTATCTATGATCTGACCATGCAGGCCCAAAGTATTATCGCCGAAACTTTTCTCACCTTTGAAATCTGGTTCACGATTGCTCTGATGTACCTGCTGATTACAATATCTCTATCTTTTGCCGTCTCTATAATGGAGAGACGACTCCAGAATGGAGGACAGTACGGACATGACAATTAGGATCAACCTCAACTTGAGGCATACTTAAAAAAAACTGGAGGGACCTATGAAAAGAACAACACCTGTTATACTGCTTTTTTCCCTGTTTAGTCTGCTATTCTGCTTAAGCGGGACAAGCCTGGCCGCATCCATTCAGCAGCAGCTCGCTCAGGAAAGTACCCTGGAGCAGATTGTTCGGCGTGGTGTTCTCAAGGTGGGTATGGACACTTTCCTTCCCTGGGCCATGAAAGACAAGAATGGCGACTATATCGGTTTCGAAATTGATGTGGCCGAACGGCTGGCGGCCGACATGGGAGTCAAGGTGGAATTCGTTCCTACAAAGTGGGCGGGCATTATTCCAGCTCTGCTGACTTCGAAATTCGACGTCATTATCGGCGGCATGGGTATCACACCGCAGCGCGCCCTCAAGGTCAACTTCACCATTCCTTACGACTATTCCGGAATGTCGATTGTCGCGCACAGAGAAAAAGCGGCCGGTTTTTCTTCTCTGCAGGATTTTAACAAGGAAGGTATCGAAATTGCCTGCAAACTGGGAACCACCGCTGCAGCCGCGACCAAAAGATATCTCCCCAACGCCACGGTTCGTCTTTATGACGACGAAGCCCAGACGTACCAGGAACTGCGCAACGGCAATGTGCACGCAGTAGTAGCCTCTGCGCCCCGACCTGCCTTTGAGGCCATTAAATACAGTGACACCCTCTTTTTACCTCTGCCGGAAACATTCACCAAAGAACCCATAGGCTTCGCCATCCGTAAAGGTGATCCGGACATGCTGGCCTTTTTCAACAGCTGGATCCTGAATGTCAACATGGAAGGCTGGCTGCAGGAACGACATAATTACTGGTTTGAAACCCGCGACTGGGCCGGTATGATCGAATAACGATTATTACCCTTTTACCAGGCTCGGCTACGCACCAGGATCCGGTGTATAACAATGTCGATACGAATCAGGCTGACACCCGTGGTGAGGTGGTGGTGGAATGCTGCAAAGCCGCCTCCACCATGATGCTGCCATGATATTCACCAATCTCTTGCAACCTTACTCATCTTGAAGAAAACATTCAGTCCACTTGATATCGTTATCAGCATTGTCGCGTTGAGCCTGGCCGCCTACATCGTCTACAGGCTCAGTTACAGCCTGAACTACAAGTGGAACTGGGGGATCATCCCTTCGTATCTTGTTCATTATAATGAAACGGCACAAAACTGGCAAAGCGGTGTGCTGCTTCAGGGATTTTTCACCACCATCAAACTCAGTATCTGGGGAACTGTTCTTGCTGCCGTGGTAGGGGCCGTTATGGGATTAATGTCCATTTCCCGACGGCTGTTTTTCCGCCTCAATGCCAGAACCTATGTCGAACTGGTCCGCAATATTCCGGCGCTGGTACTGGTTTTTATCTTTTATTTTTTTGTCAGCGATCAGATCATGCCGCTTCTTCATGTTGACGAGTTGAGCAGATCTCTTACCGGCAACAGCCTGTGGTTGTTCAGCCTTCTTTTTTCCAGACCGGAAATGATCACCCAGTTTCTCTCCGGTGTCATCACCCTGGGACTCTTTCAGGGAGCCTATATTTCGGAAATTGTCCGAGGAGGAATCCAGGCCATTGACAGAGGGCAGTGGGAGGCCTCGGCTTCTATCGGCCTCAGTCGCTGGAAACAGATGCGCCATGTCATCCTGCCCCAGGCTATCCGCAATATGCTGCCGCCGCTGGCCAATGAGTTTATCAACACGATCAAATACTCTGCCATCGTCTCGGTTATCTCTATTCAGGAACTTACTTTTCAGGGGATGCAGGTCATGGCCTCCACCCAGGTGACCATCGAGGTCTGGCTCACCATTACGGCGATGTATTTGCTTCTTTGCCTCTGTCTCTCTCTTTTTGTCGGCAGGCTTGAAGCCAAACTCTCCCAGAACAGGGCGTAAACTCCAGGATGGTTATGATGAAAAAGAGTTCGCCGTTTTCCATCCCCAATCTCCGCTACTTTATCGCCTTCCGTCTGTTTTTCAACTGCAGATTTTACTACCCCGTTTTCACCATTCTTTTTCTCGATTACGGACTAACCATTGAGCAGTTCGCTCTGCTCAACAGCGTCTGGGCGGCCACCATAGTGGCAGCTGAAGTGCCCTCCGGAGCACTGGCCGACCTGATCGGCAGAAAAAAACTGCTGCTTGCCACTTCGATGCTGATGATAATGGAAATGGCGCTGCTTGCTTTTGTGCCACTGAACAATATTTCCTTGGTATTCTGGGCTTTTCTCATCAACAGAATTCTCAGCGGACTGGCGGAGGCGATGGCTAGTGGGGCCGATGAGGCATTGGCCTATGATTCCCTGCTTATGCAAGGAGATAAGGATGATTGGCCCTCCGTGCTCAGCATGCTGATGCGCATCAGCGCACTGGGCTCCGTTCTTACCATGAGTCTCGGCGCTCTGCTCTACGACCCGCAGGTTGTTAATAAAATATTAGACCTTTTCGGCTCATCCCCGCCGGTCAACCAGCAGATAACCATGCGTTTCCCTGTTTACCTTACCCTTCTTCTTGGTATTGCATCCTGTATAACCGTTCTCCTCATGCAGGAAACCGAACAGGAAAAAAGGGCTTCCACGACTCCCTCGCAACACTTCCGTGACATGCTGCTCGCTTTGCGCCTGACTCTCCAGGCCGGTAAATGGATAGGCCGAACTCCCTTCGCTCTGGCAATCATTCTCTTTGCCATGGGATATGACCATATCCTGCGCATGATCATAACCATGACCAGCCGTTATTTCCGGCAGATCCAGCTACCGGAAGCGACTTTTGGGTTTATCGGTGCAGGTATGGCTCTCGTCGGGCTGTTTGTCCCCAAACTTGCAGAGAAAATGGTGGCTCGCTACACTGCCGAACAAAACGTGGCCTGGCTGGCATTACTGAGCTTTGCAGCACTCTGCGGCATAGCAGCATTCGTTCCCTACTGGGGTCTTATCCCGATGTTCCTCGTCCCTGCAGGAATGCTTCTTACTTCCTTTTTCACCAGCCATTATCTCAACAGGATTACCGCTTCACACCAACGGGCCACCGTTCTGAGCTTTAAAGGCCTGGCCTTCAACCTGGCGTATGGTCTCGTAGGACTGGCATTTGCAACTCTTTTAGCTTCCATCCGCAGGGCTAACATGATAAATTATCCGGCAATGGACGAAACATCGATTGCCAATATCTCTTTCCAGAGTGCGCTCTTCTGGTTCATCCCTTATCTGGCTGTGGTTCTGATTATAACGGTTATTTTGTCGCGTTTTCTTCTTCGTAAAACAAACCTGCACCGCCGCAAAGGCTAGAGATGGTAATGGCACCTATGTCAAATAATCGCCCTGGACGATGTTATAATATTGCCCACCGCGGAGCCCGCAGCCTTGCCCCGGAAAACACTATGCCCGCTTTTTTAAAGGCGTGGCAGGTTGGTGCTCATGGTATAGAAACGGATGTGCGGGTTACCGCTGACGGCAAGCTTGTTCTCTTTCATGACAACAATCTGCGCCGGACCACCAATATCGCCCAGCTCTTTCCCCAGAGAAAAAACAACCCGCTACACACCTTCACCCTTGAAGAGATCCTCCGGCTTGATGCAGGCACCTGGTACAGGGACACCGATCCTTATGCCTCCATCAGTAAAGGCATTGTCGGTATCACCGAGGCGCAGGTCATGTGCGGTGCCACAATACCTCAGCTGGAAGAACTCCTTCTTTTCGTAAAGAACAAGACATGGTTTATCAATATCGAAATCAAGCCTTTGCCCAGTGAAATTGATTCTTTTCCCATCGTCGAAGAGATCCTTCAGCTTATTTCACGAGTGGTCCTCGACAGGGAGCGATTTTCGATATCCTCCTTTCACCATCCTTTCCTGTCTAAAGTGCAGGAACTGCGTCCCGATATTGAGGTCAACGCCTTAATAGGAGATGATGCCTGCAAAGGGCAACAGTGGGGTGACTATCAGTTTGACATCTATAACGCCAATGTCGATTTAATTGATGTACCACAGATAGAAAAGGCCCACAGGCACGGCTGCCGTATCAATCTCTATACGGTGAACCGGTTACGTGAAATGCACCGTTATCTTTCCCTTGGGATAGATAAAATCATCACCGACTATCCCCAGCTTTTGGCTGCCGCACCTTACTACTGAACGGCAAGGCTGTCCGGATAAAGAACCCAATCCGCCCGGGTCAGAGTATCTGGCTGAGGAATAACTTGGTACGGTCGTGGGTCGGGTTCTTGAAAAAATGCTCTGGCGTGCCGACTTCGACAATAGCACCTTCATCCATGAATATGACACGATCCGCCACTTCTCTGGCAAATCCCATCTCATGGGTGACCACCACCATGGTCATGCCTTCCTTGGCCAGCGTTTTCATGACATCCAGTACTTCACCGATCATCTCCGGATCTAGCGCCGATGTCGGTTCGTCAAAAAGCATGATCTTCGGGTTCATCGCCAACGCTCTGGCTATGGCAACCCGCTGCTGCTGCCCTCCGGAAAGCTGGTCGGGATAGTTATTCTTCTTCTCCACAATTCCAACTTTTTCCAAAAGAGCAATCGCGGTCTTATTGGCAACTTCCTTTCCGCGTTTACGGACAACCAGTTGTGCCAGGGTAACATTTTCCAAGACTGTTTTATGCGGAAAAAGATTGAATGATTGAAAAACCATGCCGACCTCTTCCCGGACTTTATTGATATTGGTTTTAGAAGCAAGGATATCAATACCGTCAATAATAATATGTCCGGAATTAGCCGCTTCAAGATGGTTAATGCAGCGAAGCAGGGTCGATTTTCCCGAGCCGGAAGGACCGATCACGACAACCACCTCACCAGCTTTGACCTGCACGGATACGTTATCCAGAGCCTTGATTTTATGCGGCACATAAAAGATTTTTGAGACATTTTGAACATCAATCATTTTACCCCGAGCCTCCTCTCCATATATTGAACGACCATCGACAAGGTAAAGGTCAGGATTAAGTAGAGAATGGCACAGACAAACCAAAACTCATAGGGCTGCAGACTGACGGTGATAGCTTCCCGTGTCGCCTTTGTCAACTCCCGTATGGCGATCATTCCCAAAAGTGACGAGTCCTTTATCAGACTGATAAATTGTCCGGCCAGTGGCGGGAGAATTCTCCGTAGCGCCTGCGGCAGAATGATATAACGAAGTGCCTGAGCGCCGGTCATTCCCAAGGACCGTGCCGCCTCGATCTGGCCGCGGTGAATGGACTGGATGCCCGCGCGGACGATCTCGGTGACATATGCTCCGGTAAAGGCGGCAAGTGCGGCAACACCATACCAGAGTGCTGGAATTTCCGACATCCCATAGTTTTTCAGCAACTCATTAATCAATGTCGCCAGGACAAAATACCAGATGAATATCTGTACAAGCAGAGGTGAACCGCGTATCAGCTCGACATACGTTATCGCCGACCATTTCAGGGCCGGATTGCTGGAAATGCGGCAAACTCCACCGACAAGACCTAGAATAATGCCGAAAATAATCGCATAAAAACTTATTTTCAGTGTCAGCCAGGTTCCCAGAAGAAGAATGCCAATGCGCCATTCAACATGCTGCCCCAAGGGGTCACCGGGATAAACGGAATCTCCCTCATACACCCAGACATCGCTTCCCGGGATGATGTATTGTAAAGCACTTCCATCATCGGTCCGAACAGTTACCACAGCCTGTTCTTTATCCGAGGTGTCGATCGACTCAATCTCTCCTCCGATATTGGCCGTAACCAGAATTTCCTCTTCCGACCCAAGGACATATCCCGGAATTATCTGCCAGCGCCAGACATAGTCAATTTTTATTGTCGCAAAGTACAACGATCCCAGCAACACAATTACCCCGAGAACAAAGACTCCCACCCAGGTGTAATAGTTGACTCTGCTTCTATTCCTATCAAGACTTGAATTTTCCATGAACTCGCCGATTGTTTTTACGCTTAAGGAGTGATACCGTGCATCAATGCCCGCTCAGAAACAATCCCGACAAAACGACACCGGCGCGAATCCGCCATTGGATCGCGCCGGTCTGATATTTTCACTCCATTTCTCTCGATATGCAGCAATTCGTTATTCTATTTCCTTGATCCAATCGGTACTGCTGATCCATTTTTTATAAATCACGTCATACCGACCGTCATTTTTCATCTGGCGCAGAAAGTTATTCAACCAATTGAGAAAATCCGGATCACCTTTGCGTATTGCCCAGGCCAGCGGCTCAAAGGTAAACGGCTCGTCGAGAAAAATCAATTTGCCTTCTCCTTGCTGTGCCATGAATGTTGCACAGAACGGCAGGTCATAAACCGTTGCATCGGCCTTGTCGTTGAGAACTTCAAGAGCGGCTTCGCTTTCGACCTCGTAGCTCTTATAGTTCGCTTTCGGCATTAAACGTTTGATGGCCTGTTCACCGGTGGTGCCGAGTTTAGATGTAACAGTGAAACTGGGATCATTCAGATCTTTATAAGAAGTAACTTTTCCTTCATGCTTTTTGTTGAGCAAAATTGTCTGACCGACAATGATGTACGGATCCGCAAAGTTGATGGCCAAATTGCGCTCCTGGGTAACGGTCATGCCGCTGATAAGGATGTCAAATTTTTTGGTGATCAGCGCGGGGATAATACCGTCCCATGCCGTATTGACAGGGACAAACTTGACCTTCATGGCTTTTGCCATTTCTTTAGCCATATCGATATCAAAACCGATAAAGTTGCCCTTTTTGTCCGCCATTTCAAAAGGAAGATACCCCGCTTCAAAGCCAACCCGAAGCTCTCCTCGTTCAATGATCTCATTCAAGGTGGACTTTTTCCACAGTTCAATGTCCGAACTGAACGCCGGTGTTGCAAATCCTGCATAGACAAACAATAAAAGTGATAGCCAGACCAGAACGCCTCTTTTCATACATCCCTCCCTTAGTGTTGATTTGTGCCATGGCGTCGAGTAGCGAAAGCACCATCTTTGCACAAAAACAACAGAAATCCTGTCTTTTTTCTGCTCGGCGGTACAGTCGTTATCCGTCGCGTGATTAATAGATGTTGCGCTGCCGCGAAACTGGGTTGGTGACTTTTTTCTCCTCGAACAACCTATCTTCTTTTGAACGGTTTTTCCATACAATTCTTCCAGCTCCGCATATTTCCACCTTTTACTGCCTACCCTCCTCTATACCCTTTTCCAGAGCAAAAAGCGGCTTCAATCATTGGTGAATCAAGCAGGAAAACGTTTAATCAACGGAGAACTTTTCAATCAGTTTTCGTAATGAATGGGACAGCTGGCGCAGCTCTTCCGCGTTCTCGGCGACATTGCGGGTTCCGGTGGATATTTCCCGTACCGCCATATTGACCTCGGAAATGTCGTATGAGATCTGTTGCGATACCGTGGAACTCTGTGCCACATTTTCGGAAACCTCGCCGATCCCCTCCCCGGCCTGAATGATATTACTGGTCAACTCCGCCATGGTGGCGCTCTGTTCATCCAATGAAACCGAAATACTTGAAACAATTCCATCTATTTCGGTTATTATTCCAGAGATCTGCCTGATCCCCTGAACGGTAACCTCGGTGGAGCTCTGAATTCCCTCGATGCGAACCTTGATTTCTCCGGTGGCATCGGCGGTCTGCTTGGCAAGATCTTTTATTTCATTGGCAACAACGGCAAAACCTTTACCGGCCTCACCAGCTCGGGCCGCCTCAATGGTGGCGTTTAAAGCGAGAAGATTGGTCTGGGCCGAGATTTCCGCTATGGTTTCGGTAACGTTACCAATATCCTGCGCCGCACTGCCCAGCATATCAACCTTTTCAGAGATATCGGCAGCCTGAACCACGGCATCGCCGGTAATCTTCTTGGCGCTCTGAGTCGAATTCTGAATCTGATCAACGGACATGCTGATCTCTTCCGTAGCCGTGCTCATCACCTTGACATTGGCAGCCGCCTGTTCTGTTGCAGCGGCAACCGATGTCATATTCGAACTCATCTCTTCGGCTGCAGCGGCGACCGAATCGGCCCGGGCGGCGGAATCCTCGGAGCTTTGATCGATCCGTTGTGAAATTTCCGCCAGACCCTGGGAAGAAGTGTTCAGGCTGGTACTGTTTGCATTAACATCACGAACCAGGTTGCGTATATTGGAGATAAAGGCATGGAGATACGCCCCCAGCTCAGTAAATTCATTGCGAACCACTTTGCGAAAGACCTTTTTACACTCACTGCAGGACTGGTACTCGCCACTCTGAATTTTGGGACATTGTACATCGGCTGCTGCCGAACCGGCCTCCTCCCAGCAATAGCCTTCTTTACCATACATGGAACAATCTTGTTTGCCGCACCCCATCTGCTCGGAACAGTTTACCATTGCGATAGCAGAGGATTCGGTATCATTTCGGGCAAGATTACCCCGACTGACAGACTCAAGGAGAGTATTGAAATTCTTGATAGGGCGGTCAATCAAACGGACAAAAAGAATATAAATAAATATCTGGATAACCAGGAGAGCCGCTACACCTATAGCCACCGACCATAACGCCTCTTTTTTCGCAGTAGCCAGCACCGGCCCGATATCAGTGGGAATGGCAAGAACACCCACCTTTTCTCCGGAATAGTCAGGGATTGAGACATAGGCCGTGAGCAGCTCCCGACCATCTTTACTGACTCTTTTCGTTTTAATGGAGTCATCTGCCATCACTTCCCGTAAAAAGGAAAAATTATTCTGTGGAATCGACAAATCATGTGTTTTGGCCTGGTATTTGAAGCCATCACCTTCGGGCACAATAACGGAAATGTCGCGTCGAATGGAGTCTTTGAGTTTCGACACCAATTTATCGTTGATGGGAGCACCAAACTCCACGGAACCGACATGTTTTCTCCCCAGATATATGACAGGCACTACTGCCCGCAGAGAAATTCCGGAAACTCCTTTTTCAATACCGACCGCCTCTTCCTGGTTTTCATTGGCCCTGAGTACGGTTTTGCGAAAACTGGAAAGATCGTCACCATATTTCTCCGGTTTCTGCAGGCGGAGGAAAGATGTGGCCGGAGGCAGGTGAAAATGGAAAACATTCAAGTCTACAGCCTTCTGCAGATTTTCATAAAGAGGAGCTGTGAGATTCTGCAGGGGCTGGCGATACCGTCCGTCGAGATTGCTCTGCACTGTCGGCACAGCCGCCACGGCATAGGCAAGCAGACGAAGCTGCTCAGCCATATCTGTGGTCAGTTGTCGACGAACCTGAGTGATGACGGTAAAAAGCTCTTCCTCCAACTGCCTGGATGTGCTGTTGAGCTTTTGCTGATATGAAAAAAAAGTGGGCAAAGCCACCATCAGGGTTATCAGCAGGCCGAGTACCGTAAGCAGTTGTGTTTTTACTTTGTTAGGCAAAAATCCCTTGAGCGACGAGAACATAGACAATCTCCATGGTATTGGTCGAAAAAGCAAGAAGCTTCATGACACCGGACACACTTCGGCAGAGTAGGCAACAAACATAAAGGTTTTTTATTGCTCTATTTTCGAAGTAACCATTTTTTTTGCTATCAGTCAATAAAGCAGGCAATATTTCCGCAGAGTCTTTCCTGCATAATAACAGAAAAAGAGAACAATGGTGCTTCTACGGTGGATATGACAGAGGAAAAATACCAGAAAATAACATATGCTTGCAACTGATTGATCCTTTTGTTATGAGAGGAAGACAGCACTGTACACAGCAGCAATCGGGGTCTTTTGGTTATCAAAACCTTTCTGTCGGAGGCACTGTAGTCGTATGCGTTCCCCCCTCTTCATCATCTTGCGGGTTTTCTTTCCCTTTGCCGCCGGCTATTTCCTTTCTTACCTCTATCGTGTCGTCAATGCGGTTATAGCCCCGGATTTGCTAGCCGACATCGGCATTGGCCCATCTGCTCTTGGTTTATTGACAGCGGTCTATTTTATCTCCTTTGCCTCCTTTCAGCTACCGCTCGGCATCCTGCTTGATCGGTATGGACCAAGAAGAATAGAAGCCCTTCTGCTCCTTTTCGCCGGTCTCGGCGCCTTCCTGTTTGCCAGAGCGGAAACCGTTACCGGTTTAGTGGTGGGGCGGGCTTTCATTGGTTTTGGCGTATCAGCCTGCCTTATGGCCGCCTTTAAGGCCTTCACTCTCTGGTTTCCACGCAACACCTGGCCCATGGTCAATGGGTTTCAGATGGCCGCAGGCGGCATGGGAGCACTGGCCGCCACGGCCCCAGTGGAAACAGCTCTGCAATTTACCGACTGGCGCACTGTCTTCATGATCCTTGCCGGTGTTACCGTAATGACTGCCATCCTGCTCTTTGTCGTTGTTCCCGAAAAGACCAACGCTCCCGGCAAGGAGAACTTTCGCAGCCAGGTCAAAGGCATCGGTCAAGTTTTTACCAGCAGACTGTTCTGGCGAACAGCACCGCTGACCACCATGTCGCAGGCGGCATTTCTTGCCATCCAGGGACTCTGGGCCGGACCATGGCTCGCCAATGTGGCAGGACTGGACCGCACTGCGGTAGCCGACACATTATTATGGGTTGCGGTAGCCATGATTGCCGGATTCATTACCCTTGGCAGTGTAACGGAACGTCTCGTTCACCGTGGTATCAGCGTTCAGACAACCGCGGTGGGCGGCATGAGCCTTTTTATGGTGGTCCAGTTGTTGCTGATATGCAACCCTGATGGATGGAGTCGCTTCCTATGGCCGGCTTTTGGCTTTTTCGGCACATCGGGCATCATTGCCTATTCTTCCCTGACCCGGTCTTTCCCCGTGGAGCTCTCCGGCCGGGTAACCACCGCCATCAATCTGCTGGTCTTTATCGCCGCTTTTATCGGACAATGGCTTATCGGGGCAGTCATCAGTCTGTGGCCAGTCAGTGCTGATGGACAGTTGTCCGACGATGGATTTGCCTATGGGTTCGGGATCATGCTGCTCCTTCAGTTTCTCTGCCTGGGCGGGTTTCTGCTCATGAAAACGGAGCCTCAACAATGAGACAGCGACGAAAAAGCACTTCCGTACCGATACCTGCCCCAACCGCATGGCCTTCATGACCGGTATAGTGTGCAGCGTAAGGATATCAAGCTGACTGTAGACTTTTTCCCGGTAATTCGTTATCATCTACACTCCGGGAGAAATCCGAATTAGACCGACAGCAAACACCATTCACCCAAACAGGCGGCTTTATGTAGCGCCGTCGCACCGTTCAATACAACAAAAGGTTATTATGCACACATTCAAAGCACATTGTCTGCCGCTCCTTATCGGCAGTCTTCCCATTGACAGTCACGACAGGGCCATGGAAATGATACTGGAATATACACCGGAAATCCCTTTGTGGCCGCAGCTCCCCTCTTATAAGGAAGAAGGCATGATCCGCCAGTTCATTCCCGGAATGCCGGGTCTTGATGAATGTGACGATACGCTTTTCATCAATGGAGAGGGCGATCAATTTGATGCCGAATTCCTCGCCTTTTATGAAGAATATCTGATGATCGTCGAAGGTGGTACCGATCTTGACGGGAGCCGGTTTACCTTAAGTACGACAACAGCCAAAGGTTTTTTTGATTTTCTTGAGCACACAAGCCGGATCAGGGAGAATCTCGTGGGTCTAAAAGCTCAGACAACCGGCCCCTTCACCTTCGCCACCGGAGTGGTTGACCAGCATAATCGTGCCGTTTTTTACAACGATCAACTCAGAGACGCCACCATCAAACTGCTCGCTTTGAAAGCAAAATGGCAGATTCAGCAAATGAAGCAGATCTGTCCCCGCACTCTCATGGTCTTTGATGAACCCGCTCTGGCAGGTTTTGGTTCGTCTGCCTATATCACCATTTCCCATGATGATATCAAGGACTGCCTTGGTGAGGTTTTCGAAGCGGTACAGAGTGAAGGAGCGCTGGCCGGGGTGCATGTCTGCGCCAACACGGAATGGTCCATACTTTTTGAGGCCAATGCCGATCTGCTGAGCTTTGATGCATACTCGTATTTCGACAGATTTGTGCTCTACCCGGAACTTCTCCAGGCTTTTTTTCAAAAAGGCGGCATACTGGCAAGCGGTATCGTACCCACTGCCCCGGAATTAATCGACCAGGAAGACGGTTCATCCCTCACCGCCAAATGGGAAGCGCAGGCCAAAGAACTTGTTGCGATAGGGGTTCCCATGGAACAGGTTCTGCATCAAAGCCTGATAACACCAAGCTGCGGCACCGGGTCCATATCAGCAGACTATGCTGAGAAGGTTATGTCTTTAACCAGACAGGTTTCCCGTAATATCAGAACAAAGTATGCCCTGAGCTGATCACGCTCGCCTGCACCGGAACATCTATGCGTATCGAAAATTACCATACCGACCTCCTCCAAATCGATCATTTTGAAACCGGTCCAGGTGAAGCATGGTGTCTCTAAGGCTCCAACAGATCCGGCATAAGTGATTTCATCAGCCTGCTGGCCGACCTGCCTGCACATCTGGAGGAAATCTCGTATCGCGACAAGCCGGTTGTAATCTCTTTTGCCTCCCAGCAGAAGATTTATGAACAAGAGGTGCGAAATGACAACAGCGATTATGAAGACCGCGTAGATCCCGGCACACCTGCGCGAGACTTTATCAAAAGTCCGGAAAAGTACAAAACGCTTCTCCAGGATTTCAACCTGCTCCATTGCCTCGACAAGGGATACCGGCAACTCTCCTCCGGTGAAAGTAGAAAGCTGATGCTGATCGGCTGTATCTCCCGTAACCCCGGCATGCTTGTTATGGAAAACCCCTATGACGGCCTTGATACCGAAGGATGCAGAGAACTCGATCGTACCCTGAGCCGGTTGCATGAACACGGTCATCAGGTTCTCGTAAGTGTCAATAACCAGGATGATATCCCCTACTGGTGCAACCATCTTGCCCTTTTCCAACAGGGCCGCATCGTGCTGCAGGGATTACGCCTTGAGGTACTGGAACGGATGGAGGAACATCGGAACAGTGACAATAGCACCGCATTTCAGCTCGACCACGCCGCTTTTGAGCCTGAAGGAGAAGAGGTGATGCTGATACGGCTGCACAATGGTTTTGCCCGTTACGGTGATCGGCTGATTTTCGAAAACCTGCAATTGTCAGTACAAAACTATCAGCATACCTTGATCACAGGTCCGAATGGAAGCGGGAAATCCACCTTGCTACAAATCATCACCGGTGACAACCAGAACTGCTACGGCAACACACTCGAAATTTTCGGTGAACGGCGAGGCAGCGGCGAATCCATCTGGGACCTGAAAAAAGATATGGGCATTGTCAGTCCGGATCTGCATCGCAACCATTACATACCGGGAAGCAGTTTGCAGGTTGTCCTCTCAGGACTGTTTGATTCCATCGGAGTGTATCGACAGATCAGCCCTCGGCAGAAGGGCCTTGCCCTGCAATGGCTCACCATGACGGGACTGCAAGACAAAGCAGCACTCCCCTTCCGGCGACTCTCTTACGCCGAACAGCGACTCTGCCTCATAGCCCGGGCCCTTATCAAGATGCCTCGGTTGTTGATACTCGACGAACCGACCCAGGGTCTCGATCAACAGAATCGAGACAATCTGCTCGATTTCCTGGAGAAAATCGCCCGGCAAAAACGCAGCACTATCCTGTATGCCGGCCACAGAAAAGATGAATATCGCCAGTTCTTTCAGCAGCATATCGATCTATCCGCCGGATAATGATCTTTTTCACAGCTATTGACAACGGCCTCTTTATGGCCACTGTTTTTTTAAGAATTGCTGAATTCCTGCAAAGAGGACACTCTCATGGTCACACTTGAAATTTTTTCCGACTATATCTGACCCTGGTGCTATTTCATTACCGGGAGTACTGAAAAATTGTCGGAAAATTACAATATACGGATTCAATGGCGAGCCTTTCCTCTTCATCCGGAAACCCCGGAAGAGGGAAAATCACTGGAGGAGCTCTTTGCCGGATCGACCATCGACGTAGTGCAGATGTTCGCTCATCTCAACCAGATTGCCCAATCCCTGGGGCTCCCCTTTGGTGAGAGAAAAAAAACCTATAACAGCAGACTGGCTCAGGAGCTTGGCCTTTGGGCGGAAACCAAAGACAAAGGTCACGACTTCCATATGGCTGCCTTCCATGCCTATTTTGCCGAAGGACATAACATGGCCAAGAAAAAGGTTTTATTGCACATTGTCGAACAAGCGGCTCTTGACCCCACCGAAGCAGAAAAGGTCCTTGAAGAACGATCTTTCAGTTCCAGGGTACTTGCCGACTGGCAACTTTCTCGCAATAAAGGTATTACGGCTGTTCCCACTTTTATAGTGAATGATTCTTCCATGACCGGTGCTCAACCCTATACTGATCTTGTCCGCTTCATCAAAGCTGCGGGTGCTACACAAAAACAACACGGATAGCGTCCAGCACCTCCTATCTCCTGCAACACCACCGCCAATAGCAGTACTTTTTCCTTGCACCCTGATCGGGCCGATGTATATTCACCAGACTGCAGTTTGGCCGGCATGATTCACCGTACAATTGTCTCTTATCTCCTCTCTGTCTGATAGTACCATCGTATAACAATGGGCCACTGACATGGAATAACAACTTAGAATGACTCGATTTCAAGCAAACCTTCTCCTTCTCCTTACCGCCCTGATATGGGGGTCTACGTTTGTGGTGCAACAGGTAGCAACAGGAGACCTGGGGGCAATCATGTTCACCTCATCCAGGTTCTTCATGGGCGCTCTTCTCATTGCACCGCTCGCCTATATCCAGTACCGTCGTAAACAGAAAACCCCTTACGGAATAACATCTCGGGACTGGGGCGGTATGATCATAACCGGACTTGCTCTTTTCTGCGCCGCCGTTTTGCAACAGGTCGGTATCTTTCATACCTCCGTGGCCAATGCCGGCTTTTTAACCGCTTTGTATGTGCCCATGGTACCGCTGTTTGCCTTTATCCTTCTCAAAACCAGAGTGCACTGGTCGGTCTGGCCATCCAGCGTTGCCTGCCTCATCGGCACCTATATCATGAGTGAGGCGCAGACAGTCAGCCTTAATGCCGGGGATCTCTGGGTCATCTCCAGTGCCTTCTTCTGGGCCGCCCATGTTCTTCTTGTGGGAGCCATGGCAACACGTACCCAGGCTCCTCTGGTTGTCGCCGTGGTGCAGTTTCTGGTCTGTTCATTTGCCGGTCTGGTTGTCGGTATTATAGTGGAACAACCTACCTTGGCCGACTTCAACGCCGCCTATTTCGGCATTTTCTATGCCGGATTTCTTTCCGTGGGACTAGCCTTTACTTTCCAGGTGGTGGCCCAGCGTTGCAGCACTGCCTCCGATGCTGCTATTCTACTCAGCTCAGAAACCGTTTTTGCCGCATTGGCCGGCTTCATCTTCCTGGGAGAAGGACTGAGCAGCAGCAGAATTTTCGGGGCTTCTTTGATTCTTGGCGGCATACTGATGGTCCAGCTGATGCCTCTCTATTCGTTGCAACGCAATCGCAAACCAAACTCAACCGGTTGAGCTTGGTTTACCTGGTCTCTGTCCGCACTATCAATGGTATTTCAACCGAAGTTGCCCAGATTAAGGTCCGCAAAAGAAGTACAAAACAGCTTTTCTAATTCCACAATAACCCTTGTTGTTCTTTTCCCAGGAGGAAGGATAGAGTTATCTTTCAGCAGACTTTCTTCCCTGTTTTTGTCGCTGATTCATCACCTGTACCATGACCGTTGGCACAACGGTACAAATCTTCTTCGATGTTCAAAACCCTTCCGCACCAGCTCTTACCCACCTGTTTGCTCCTTGTTGATCAAATACAACCCAACTCGAAAGATCTCCATAATCTTCTTGTTCTTCAGGGAAATTATCTGCTATGATCAGAAAAGAATGAGGTTTTCAGATATTTCTGTTCAAACCTTTCAGTTATTTCTCTAATACCGCTTCTGGAGGATATCCTTGTCGAAAAAGGTCTTGTACATTTTTTTCCCCACCCTGCTGTGCGCCACAGTACTGCTTTTCTTTTTTTGCAGCCCCGCTTCAACTCAACCCGGACCAATTCGTATTGGCGCCACCGTTTCACTGGAAGGCCCATACAAGAGTCTGTCTTTCATGGTGAAAAGCGGCTATGAGCTTTGGGTCAGTGAAATCAATGCACGAGGTGGTCTTCTCGGCAGAAAAGTTGAATTAGTCCTCTATGACGATAAAAGCAGCGAGACGCTGGTCCGCCACCTTTACGAAAAGCTAATCAGCGAAGATAAGGTCGACATGGTACTGTCGCCCTATGGCTCATCGTTAACTCTGGCGGCGGCAGAAATAACTGAAAGTTACGGCTATGTACTGCTTGCCGGCACTGCCTCATCCACGGAAATCTGGCAACAGGGCTTCTCTCATGTATTTGGCGTATACAGTACAGCGGATCGCTATTTCCTCGGTCTTCTCGATCTGGCGGCTCGCCACGGAATGAAAAATGTCGCCGTGGTATTCAACAACACAACATTTAACATTTCCGCGGCAGAGGGCGTACGCAAATGGGCTACGCTCTTCGGACTCGCGACTATTTTTTACGAGTCGTTTGATGACTACAAAGAAGAGTTACCAACCATTGTTACTCAACTTAGCGATGTAAAGCCTGACGGCCTGATTTTCTGCGGTTATCCGCCGGAAGGGTATCATTTTCTCAGGCTACTGGAGGGGCGGAATCTCAAACCGCCGGGACTTGCCCTGACTATAATTCCGGCAATGCCTGATTTTTTCACCTCTGTCGGTTCCTTTGCCGAGGGGATTTTCGGCTCCTCTCAGTGGGAACCGGATGAGCGGCTGCCTTTTCCGGGCACCGCACAGTTCATCGTCAGCTTTATAGCCAAAACAGGCAGCAAACCATCCTATCATGCCTGTTCGTCATACTCAACATGCCAGATACTTGAACGCGCCGTCGATCAGGCAGGCGCCATCGACCATGAGCAGATTCGCCATTTCGTGGCCAATCTTGATACCGTCACTGTCATGGGGCGTTTCAAGGTCGATTTCAACGGCAGCCAGATAGGTCATAATCCCATTCTAATACAATGGCAGAAGGGCCAAAAGGAGATTGTTTATCCAACCAAAATGCGTACAGCCCCAGCCATTTTCCCCGCCACAGGTACCACTCCGTTAGATGACTAATACATTCCTTGATAGCCTGCTCTGGCGTCTGCTGCTGCCCGTTATTATCATTGGTACCCTTATTTCGCTGCTGCTCAACTATTATCTGGTCCCGCCTCTGACCTCTCTGCTGGAAAAACAGACAGACAAAACCATAAGCCACACGGCTCATATGTCCCTGAACATCTGCGAAGAACGGCTCAACCATATGCTCGAGCTTCGCCTGGAAGAAAACTACGAGATGAACAGTGCCGCCAAAAAAGAAGCTATCACCGAAATCATCAAAACGGCAACGATTTTTCCCAACATCAATATACTCATTTTTGACGGTGACGGTTTAATACAGAGTTCCACTTTTCCAATTACAAACCACAACCCTGAAAGACTGCTGCGCAGCCTCTCTGAAGTGGAAGCACGAAATGATATCCTTGCAGGTGATCTATTCGGCCGGAGAATTTATCTAAAACATTTTTACTTCCCCTTCTGGCGTTGGCATATCATTAGTTTTATATCCGAAAAGGAATATTTTGCTCCCATCGGCATGGCACAAAATATTCTCCGCATCGGTACCTACGGTACCATGTTTGCAGTGATTGGCGTTGTTATCCTCCTTTTCCTTCTTCGCATCATTCCTCCTTTACAAAAGATCATAAGAGCAACAAAGGAGGTGCGCCGCGGTAATTTCGTAAAAGTAAACCTCAGAGGCAACAGTGAAATAGAGCAGGTCGCCGACGCCTTTGATCATATGATAGCAAAATTGGAAAACGAACGTGATGAGATTAACAAGATTTTGGAGGAACTCCGTCAATCCGAAGAAAAATATCGAATCCTCTCGGAGAACTCATTGACCCTTGTTTTTGTAGTTAATGGAGATAGATTTATCTATGCCAACAACGCCACAACCTCTTTTTTTAAAAGCCCTGGAGGTGATTTACAGGGAAAGGAAATATCTTCCCTCTTTGATGAAAAAGAAGGTGCTTTGCTGCGCCGGCGCTTCGATATGCTGCTCCAGCAACAATCGACAGTAGAACATTTTGAATTGCAATACCAGCACCCCACAGGAGTATGGATGTGGTTAGAGGCTCTGGCCACGGTCATTCCTTTCAAAAAAACATCCTCAATCCTTATTCATGCTCAGGATATCACCCTGCGTAAACAAATGGAACTCGAACAGGAGTCGCTGCGCAAACGAATTTCCAGAAGTGAACAGATGGAAATGCTTGGCATGCTGGCCGGCGGTGTCGCTCACGATCTCAATAATATTCTAGGTGGTATTGTCAGCTATCCGGAATTGCTTCTCCAGAATATGGAAAAAAGCAACCCTCTCTACTCTTCCCTGCAAACCATTCATAAATCAGGACTCAGGGCGGCGGCCATCGTCCAGGACCTCCTTACTCTAACCCGAAGGGGAGTACTGGTCACCGAAGTCGTTCAGCTTCAGGATATCGTATTGGAGTATCTCGCCAGTCCGGAATTAAAAAAACTCTTGTCATTGTACCCCAAAATCAATATCACCACAAACTTCGACGATAATTTACTTAATATTGCGGGCTCTTCTCATCATATATCCACGTCAATCATGAATCTGGTCACCAATGCTGCAGAGTCGATGCCTCATGGTGGAACAATTCATATTAGCCTGCAAAACAGGTATATCAGTTCTCCTCACAAAGGCTACGAAGAGATCAACAGCGGAGAGTATGTCACCCTCACCGTCAGAGACGATGGAGAAGGCATCGCCGATCAGGATCTCGATAAAATCTTTGAGCCGTTTTATACCAAAAAAGTCATGGGGCGCAGCGGTACCGGTCTCGGCATGTCGGTTGTCTGGGGAACCGTAAAAGATCACGCTGGCGCCATAGATATCGTAAGTCAAAAGGGAAAGGGCACGGCCATTACCTTGTATTTTCCAACTACGCCGGAGCATCAGCAAAAAAATACAAGCAATGGGCGGGTTTTACCCCGCGGCGGCAACGGCGAACGGATTCTGGTGGTGGATGACCTGGAAGAACAGCGCGAAATTGCCTCATCAATACTGAAGAGCCTGGGGTATATTGTAGATATAGCTATCAGTGGAGAAATGGCTGTTGCCAGAGTTGCAGAAGCTGAGTATGACCTCATTCTTCTCGATATGATCATGGAGCCGGGCATGGACGGCCTGACGGCCTATCGGGAGATTCAAAAACTCAGGCCATCACAGAAGGCTGTCATAGCCAGCGGTTTTTCGGAAACAGAACGCGTTCGTGAAACCATGGCTCTGGGAGCCGGTTTTTATCTGAAAAAACCATATGGTCTGCATGAGCTTGCCGCAGCGGTTCAGAGTGTGCTACAGTCCAACCGTGCCAACCAGGAACGTGACGAACCACTGACCAAGGCTTAATATTGCAAAGAGATCATCCGGCCATTTTGAGGCCGTCTACCCTCCCACGCGCTACAACCTGGCGTCCTTTGTAATACCTGAAAATATCGCGAGGGCATTTCGCCACGCAGGCCTCTTCACAGCTGGGCCCATAGGCGATGCAGGCCTTGTGGTCAATTTTGACGAGATTATCTTCATAGGTAACGGCATCAGCCGGGCAGGCTTTGACACACATTTTACAGCCTATACAGCCGACCTTGCAGACCGCCTTGACGGTTTTGCCAAGATCCTTGGTCGAACAGGGCACATAAACCCGAGCCCGGAGCGGATGTAGCTCTATGATGTTTTTTGGACAGGTTTTCACACATATACCGCAACTGACACATTTATCAGGGTTAACCACGGGAAAGTTTTCAACCATATCAATAGCGTCAAAGGGACACGCCTCGGCACATTCGCCTAGGCCGATACAGGCATACTGACAGGCAGATGGTCCTCCAAAAGTGAGATTTGCGGCCGTGCAAGAGGCAAAACCCAGATATTCGTGCTTGTGACTGACTCGTCCCTCTTCCCTTGAACAGCGTACCAAAGCAATCTGATCTTCAACAGCCGTCAGTTTTTTACCGGTCAGTTCAGCAACAACATTGGCAACCTTTTCCTTGCCGGGAAAACAAAGATTAGGAGGAACATCGGGATCGTTGACCACGGCAATGGCATACCCTTCACAGCCGGGATAACCGCATCCGCCGCATTGCGCCAACGGCAACGACTCAAGCACCTCTTCAATGAGGGGATTGGTCTCGACGGCAAATTTATGAGCAGCTATGGCCAACCCTATGCCGAAAAACAAACCGATACAGCCAAGAAGGGCCACACCGCCTAATGCAATTTTAATTAATGCCGGATCCATTTTACACTCTCAATCGATATTCAAAAAAAGTTCTGTTGTCTTCCTGTCCAAGAATCCACACCATAGCCGGAGATACGATTATAGCTCACCACAATTCCGTTACCGTCGGATTAAAAAATCTTCAGCCCGGAAAAGCCGAGAAATGCCATGGCAAATTGCCCGGCAATAATAAATGCTATGGGAAGCCCCTGAAACGTCGGCGGTATCTTCGCCAGCATAAGCCGCTCACTGACGGAACTCATGAGATACAAGGCCAGAAGAAAACCACCACCGGCACCAAGGGACAGCATAAAGGTTTCAAAAAAGTTATATTCATTACTCGCCATGATCAACGGCACGGCAATAATGACACAGTTGGCGATAACCAGCACAAGGAAAACACCAAATGAGTTAAAAAGGATGGGATTGACCTTACGCAAAATGGTATCAATGGCCTGAACCGTCAGTGATGTCAGACCGATAAATACCACAATCTGCAGAAAGGTAAGATTATAGGGCTTAAGAAAATATTGGAAAAAGAACCAGCTCATCACACCTGTGGCAACCATGACCAGGGTAAACACAACCCCCATGCCCTTGGCGGTGGTTTTTCTCTTTGCCGTACCGAAAAAGACACAGAGTCCCAGATATTTTGTGAAGACGAAATTGTTTATCAACAGAGCCGAGATAAGAACGGAAAAAAGATAGCCGATATAGGACGTTGATACCGTAAAGGTCTGTTCGGCCGCACCGTCAATCTGCGCAATGGACACCACATGCGCCATGGTGGTATTGAGGGAACTTTTAAAGCGCAGGGTCGCACTTCTATAGTCATCAGCCAGGATGATCTCGTCAAGCTCAAGCCTGATATCGGGATCATTCTCTTCATAAATGGTGTAATTGGCTGTATCTGTAGCTATCGCCGGATCAACCGGTCCGGCAAATTCTACAATGATTTCGTTTTCCGCGCCAAAACTCTTTTCCGTGATGAAACCTGCAGCCGAGCCGCTAGCCGGCAGAAAAAACAGCAGAAGAGCAGCAATCAGCAGTGGTTGTAAGGCTTTTCTGTTCATTATTTCAAACCCTTGGATCGTTTATATGCAATTTCGATATAGTTAAAAAAGGCCATCATTAAACCGACAACAAAGAAGCCGGCGCTCGGCAGGATGAAAAAAAGCAGCGGTTTAAAACCAAGTACGTCATATCCCAGAATAGCGCCCGAACCCAGTAGTTCACGGACAAAACCGATGGTTATCATACCCACCATAAAACCAAGGCCCATGCCAAGTCCATCCCAGAAGGAGGAGCTGACAGGCTCCTTGCAGGCAAACATTTCAAGACGCATGGTAATAATGGCAAAGGCAACGATGATTTTTACGAAAATTCCCATCTTGGCATAGGCCTCCGGCATCGTTGCCGCCAGTGTCAGGTCAATAACGGTAACCCAGGTGGCAATGGTAAGCGTATAGGTTGGGATCCTGATACGCGGATGTATAACGTTTTTAAAAAGTGAGATAGTCACACTGGAAAAAACCTGCACGAACAGCACCGCCACACCAAGCATGAAGCCGTTCATTACGGTTGTAGAAATACCAACCGCCGGACACATTGACAGCGCCAGTTTGAATATGGGATTTTCAGCAAGAATACCATTGGTTACCAGCTGAAAACCTGTTTTATCGTTAGCCACGATACAATCCTCTTTTAGTGGTTATAAAGATACTGATATGTTCTGGTTATTGATGACAGAGTCCATTATGTTGATGCGGTAGGCAAACTTTTTCGCCATTCCCTTGAGACCATCCGTAACGGCAACGGCCGAGATAGTGGCACCGGTAAGGGCATAGATATCATTACCGCGATATTGAGCCATTATCTTTTCCAGATCCTGCGGTTCCATTTTCATCTCCAGAGCCTGCAGATACTCATCAGGGATAGGTTCTTTGACAACATCCAGATCTTTCAATACCTCAAAAGGTTTGCCTTTGAATTGATTTTTAAAATAATTCTGCTCAATCTCACCCCCCAGGCCAGGATCCTCTTCATGTTCAAGAACCTCAAAACCGATAATGGAAAAGTCGGTACGAAGAGCCAGCATAACGGCTATATGGGTTTTAAATCCGGGGAATTTCCCGGAGAGCAGATAGGCCACCCGCTCACCATTTTCGGTGATAACCTGAAACTGTTCGGCAAAACGTATATCTCTGCCGGCTCCTACCGCTTCCAGGATAGCCGCATCGCGCTCCTTGTACTCTCTCGCTCCTGCCTTATCAAGTTCGACGTCATCAGTTGCAGCCAGCTTGCCATCGAGATCAATCTGCATAAAGGTATAGCCGTCGGCAGAGTCTTCACCAGCCTCAAGCAGATAGCCGATAAACTGGTTGCCTCCCTGAGAAACCACGTATCTGTAAACCGTCGTCATCGCAACTTCCTGCGGCACCTCACCCTTGAATCCTAAAAGGGAAAATGCGACACGCTCTTCCTTGGCATGTTCATTTTTTATTTTTGCCTTATTGGTGAGAACATAGGTAGTTCCCATGACGGTTCCGGCAAGAATACAGGACAGGGTCAACCGGAAAATAATGGTGAATATGGTTTTCATTGGTCACCTCCCTGCGGCAGTGCAAACCGTTTCTGCTTGAACCAGCTGTCGAAAACCGTCGACAAAGGATTCATAAGGAGGATGGCATAACATATTCCCTCGGGGTAACCGCCTTTCAGCCTGATAAGTACGGTCAGAGCACCAATGCCGATGCCGTAAACAATCTGAGAGGTTCTGTTTGAAGGACTGGTGACATAATCGGTAGCCATGAAGAAGGCACCCAGCATTGCTCCACCTGTCAAAACAGCCAGTAAAGGATCACCGGAAAAATAGCCTTCGCCTCCGAAGATCCAGCTCAATATGGCAATGGAGCCGAGTATCGATACCGGAATATGCCAGGTGATGTATCTGCGATAGAGCAGGTAGAGACCGCCAAGCAATATCAGAAATCCTGACGTTTCACCGATGCTGCCAGGCCTCCAGCCTAGAAAAAAACTGGTGTAGAGGCTTGCACCTTCTCCGAATTGCTGGGTGAATGCCGCCATACCCTGCTCTTTCATCACAGCAAGAGGGGTGGCTGTTGATACTGCGTCGATCGAAGTGCCGAGATAGGAAAAAATCGCCCCGCCTTGCAGTGGCGGCAGCCATGCAGATGTCATCGCCACTGGAAAAGATGCCAACAGAAAAGCACGACCTAGCAGGGCCGGGTTGAAAAAGTTATAACCAATCCCACCGAGAATGTGTTTTCCGATATATATTGCAAAAACCGCAGCCAAAACGGGCAGCAGTGGAGATACCCCCGGAGGTATGATGAAAGCCAGCAACATGCCCGTCAACACGGCACTGCCGTCTTTAACGGTGACTTTTCTGCCCAGGGATTTCTGACTGGCAGCCTCGACGGCGACACAGCTGGCAACTGAAACCGCTGTGATGAAAAGCACCTGTACTCCAAATACAAAGACCGACAGGATCAGCGGCGGCACCAGACAGGCCACCACGGTCCACATGATTTTTTCAACCGACTCGTTACTCTTGACATGAGGGGAGATGGAAACTTTCCATGTCCCCGACGGAGCAACCGGCAGGTTATCTTGCGCTTGCTGTTCTATCACGTTTCTCCTCAATACCGTATTTGATAGTTGACAAATCGCCCCCCAAAAGAGGACAGCCGACTTTTTCTAAACTCTTTTCGCTTTCATCTTCGCCAAACGGACAAACTGCACCAACGGCCTCTTGGCAGGACAGACGTATGCACATGATCCACATTCAAAACACTCGAAAACACCAAAGGGCTCCGTTTCTTCGGCATGATTTGCTTCGACGAAAAGACCGATTTCCTTGGGCTCCAAACCCATGGGGCAGGCGTCGAGACACCAGCCGCAACGAATACACTGAGAGTGCGGTGTCGTATCAATCTCCTCCTCAGTGAGGAAAAGTACCGAGGAGGTTGTCTTAGTGATTGGGATGTCGAGATTTGATACCGCAAACCCCATCATCGGACCACCGAGAACAATCTTTTTCAACTCAGGTCGGATTCCACCGAGATAGTCAACGATATCTGATATCTTCGTGCCGACTTTTACCATAAGATTGGCAGTCCGTTCTATTCCCTTGCCTGAAATAGTCACTACTTTTTCATAGAGTGGCTTTTCCAGCACAACCGCATCATAAATTGCTTTGGCGGTGGATACGTTCTGCACAACCACGCCGACAGCAGAAGGAAGAGCATAGCCGGGAACCTTCCTGCCGGTTACCGCCTGGATAAGCTGCTTCTCCGAACCCTGGGGATATTTAACCTCAAGACCACGTACTTCAATGGCGTAATCAGACTCAGCAACCTTTTGCGCCGCATCACTCAAAGCCTTTATGGCATCAGGTTTATTGATCTCGACACCGATAAGGCAATCACGAATGCCGAGGATACGCAAAATCACCTTGGCTCCTTCTATGATATCATCGGCGTGCTCAACCATCTGACGATGATCCGCGGTTATATACGGCTCGCACTCGGCACCGTTGAGCACCAATGTGTTCACCGGGCTGGTACTCGGTGGCGAGAGTTTGACATGTGTTGGAAAACCAGCTCCACCAATCCCTATGACTCCTCCGTTTTTGACCTTATCAAGAAGCGACTGTGGATCCGCATTTTTCCATTCCTTTCTTTCATACCGTAACGGAGCCGCATCCTGATCAACCGTGATAGTGATAGAGGGGGCGTTGAGACGAAGAGGATGAACAGAGGAAGAAAGAGCCTTCACCTTGCCGGAAACAGGGCTGTGAAGCGGTACACCGAGCCCTTTTTCAACATTGGCGATAAGCGCGCCCTCTCCCACCTCTTCCTTTCTGGCAACGGTTGGCATACAGGGAGCACCTATGTGCTGAGTTAGAATAATTTCTAATTCCGCGGGAATCGGCATTACCTCAATGTGTTTCTCGGCGGTCAACTGCTTCGATTCCGGCGGATGCACACCACCTCTTGGAAATGTAAATAATGTCGTCATAGTACAAGCATGGCTCAATAAGTATACAGTCGAATCAGTTTTCCACCGGAATTCGACCACAGCTGCAGTCCCGGGTCTCGCGACACCCGGTATTGACAAAACAGCTTTTTAATATCAGTAGTAACTCTTCATTTCGCTCTCGACCATAATGTTGGTCGGGTTTCACTTACTCTTCCTCTGTAATCTACTCAATCCCTGCAAAATGCTTCATAAACTGTATTCTCTGCAGAGCCTCTGAATCAGCCTCGTCTTTATAGCCAAGCTTACCCCGAAATTCTGCAATCGAATTGAAGGATTTCTCCTCCATCCACTTTTCCAGCCCACTGACAAGTTCTGCAATGCGGGATGGGCCGTTTTGGTAAACCGTTGAAACAACCTGAACAGCTGCAGCACCGGCGAGCAATTGCTTGATGACGCCGGCACTGTCATGAACTCCCGTGGAAGCGGCAAAATCCTGTTCGACCCTGCCGGACAGCAATGCTATCCAGCGCAACGAGGTCGAAAGCTCTTCCGGTGTAGAAAAAACCGGAGCAGGACGGATTTTCAGTGTTTTAATATCAAAATCAGGACGATAGTATCTATTGAACAAAACAAAGCCGGCTACTTTTCCTGTCCAGCTGAGGCGTGCTACCAGATTGGCCAAAGACGACGAATACCGACTCATTTTCAATGAGACTGGGATGGAGACAAGGTTGCCGATCTTTTCCAGCACCTCGAAATAGATCTTTTCGTACTCCTCGCTTTTCTTGCGTGGATCACTGGGCAGCAGTGAAATATTAATCTCCAAGGCATCAGCACCTTCGCTTTCCACAGCTTTGGCAAAAGAGATCCATTCATTGCCGGTCACGCAGTTTATAGAAGCAATGACAGGTATCCCTGCTTTCTTTTTGGCGTCACGGAGGAGAGTCAGATAATCGGAGACACTGCTGTCCCGGGTGTATTCGCGAATATAATCAAAAGCACCTGGATAATCGGCATTATAGCTTTTGACATTCTGATGCAGCTCCGCCAGGATCTGTTCCTCAAACAGCGATTTTAATACCACTGCCGCGGCATTGTTGTCCGCCAGTTCGCAAATTTTATCGACGGAACCGGTCAGCCCGCAACTCCCCACCAGTACGGGATTCTTCAACTGCAAGCCGAGATAACTCGTTGAAAGATCTTTCATGTCCTCTTTTCACGTTAAAGTAAACATCAGCAGCTGATGACCATGAATGTACAGCCATCGGCGACTTGTGCTTTTTATGCCCCTTGGGCCAAAAATACTGCGGTGGAAGCATGCTATTACAGGCGAAGATATCTACCAAAAAACAACGAGGAGAACAAGTTTTTTCGTATACCAACAGGCGACAATAACCATAACATTCTGCTTTAATTAAAATTTATTTTCCGTTGTTTTTTCATACTCTGGCGCCGATATCGGCTCGCAAAACACGCCTCAACCAACCGCAGATCTTTGAGCATGGCTCTTTTTGCACATCAGCATCGTTGTAGATTTTCCCCGAGATCGTTTTCCAGGCAAAAAAAGAGCCGGCACAAAAGAAAAGCAGACTCTTACTGAAATATCTCTAGACTAAATTTGGTAAATAAAGAATATCCAGGGTATGAAACTGCCACATCTCTTCACTCATCCGCTTTCAAATCTTGTTGGCGGTGCTATTTGTATCAGTTTTTCCGGAGTATGGGTGAAAATTGCCTCTGTGCCACCTTCCTCATCTGCCTTTTATCGTGTTTTTTTTGGTTTTCTTTTCCTTCTCTTTATTACCATCAGGCTGAAAGACAAGCATAAATTCGACCTTTCTCTCATCGTTCTGGGCAGCATTACCGGTATACTTTTCGCTCTCGACTTGCTATGCTGGCACCAGTCCATCAAGTTCGTCGGTCCCGGGCTCGCCACCATTCTCGGCAACTTCCAGGTTTTCGTACTGGCCGGCATCGGCATCCTGATACTGAAAGAACGCTACAGCAATCTTTTGCTTGTTTCACTCCCTCTTGCCGTGACAGGACTGTTCCTGATAGTTGGTTTTGGCCGGCTCAGCACCGCTGGAGACTACCGAACCGGTATTTTTTTCGGACTCGCTACAGCGGTATTTTACTCTGCATACATTCTTGCCCTCAAGGAACTCTCCAGCAGGTGTACCAGTAAAATTTTCCCCATGCTGCTGGCCTCTTTTACAACTTCCGTTGCACTAGGTCTCTATATGCTTGCAAATGGTGACTCATTTGCCATCCCCGATCCGACATCACTCTTCAGCCTTGCCGCACTTGGCCTGTTCAGTCAGTGTTTGGGCTGGCTTCTTATTGCGACCTCCCTTCCCCGTATCAACACCTCCTACGCAGGACTTATCCTGCTCCTTCAACCGGCTCTTTCCTTTTTCTGGGATGTTCTCTTTTTCAGTCGTCCAACCGATCTGTTGAACTGGGTCGGCGTCAGCATCACCCTCATTGCCATATATCTCGGATTACGCTCCAAAAAGGAGCAAGTATAGTCTTTATTATTTTACGCAACTGCTATATAGTACAGCGATTGATATATTTCCACTCTTTGCAGCACTGCAATGTAAGCTCAGCCGACAGCCGGGTTGCATGTCGTCACAGTTGCAGAGAAAAAAGATGATAGTATCGCACCAGTCCTCGAGTTGGTTACGAGAGAGTGAAATATATAAAGCGAGATTACAGTACAAGGATTTTTCCTTCCATACCAGAACCTGGAGCCACCAAGGCACGAAACAGGAGCCTACCATGTTGAAACGATTTTCAATTTCCCTTGAGGAAAACCTGCTCGATTCCTTTGATACCTACATCAAAGCACAAAGTTATAATAATCGCTCGGAGGCCATTCGTGATCTGATCCGCAAAGCCCTTGTCAGGCAGGCATGGCTCAGCGATAGTGACGTCATGGGCGTAATTACCCTGGTCTATGATCATCATCAGCACCAGCTTCAGGAAAAGGTGACCGAACTACAGCATGGCCACCACCACCACATCGTATCCACTACTCATGTTCATATGGACCACCATAACTGCCTGGAAGTTATTATCGTGCGAGGCAAGGCGAAGGAAGTTCAGGAACTGGCGGATAAACTTATCGCCTTAAGAGGGGTGCGAGACGGCAATCTGGCCATGAGCAGTACCGGTCAGGATCTTCATTAAACCGTCAAAAGAGGCTTCGCACACGCACCTGAGCAGACCATGAAGAATGATACCCAGGTGCGGATACGGCAGGGCAATATCCAGTCTAAGGCTGGAGGAGTCCTTTTTTCAGGTCGGAACCAACAGGTTTATCTCCCAGCCATATTGCAAGAAGCGCATCATTGAAGTCTTTTCCCTCTACCACTCCTTTGACATTGCCTTTAATGGTTACCCGTGTTCCTGTCTGAGGCAGATAATCAAAAACAATTACATCACCCGCCACCACATCTTCATCAAACATGGCGTTAAAGCTGTCAATGCGCGACTGCAGAAGACCAAGCGCTTCTTCGGTGTGATTGGCGGCAAAGCCTTCGTTCCAACCTTCCACCAGTTTATCCTTACCGACCTCATCATAGAGAAAATGCATAACAATCCGTTTTTCCCCGTCATCTGCAATGACGGCAGAGGCGTCTGCAGATCGATTTGCCAGATACAACGCCGCTATGTAGATCTTAAAAAACAACTTCTTGCGGATACCGGTACCATTGAGATGCAAGGTTGCCCCGCTCTCCGAGAGTAGCTGTTCTTCAACAACCACACCTTCAATTTCCTTGGCCCATAACGGATTTACCAAAAACACCATTAAAAAAGCTAAAAAGAGTACACGCATCACTTTACCTCCCCGAAGTTTTATGTTAACCAACATAATCAACCGGAACAAACAACCTGCTCAACCGGAACAAACAACCTGCCGGCGCAGACTCGACAATCAGGAACAGACCGATACAATATCACCTTAACGTAAAGAGTAAGACAACACCACCTTTTTCTACAAGCCGATGCCGGACTCAATAGATAGAATAATAACACAATCGGGCACAATATTTGGTCTTGCCTGCAACACAACAGATATCGTCAACGAAGCGCGCCAACGCCACGATCTCGGCCCAACCGCAGCTGCCGCTCTTGGCCGGGCCATCACCGGCGCTATTCTGCTGGCCGGACTGCTCAAAGACGACCAGAATATTCAATTAATTTTTGAAGGCAACGGCCCCTTAGGAAAAGTGGTCGCCCAGGCGGGCAGCTCAGGCTGGAGCAGAGGATACGTATCGGTTCCCAGAGCTGATCTGCCATTGCAAAACGGCCTGATTGATGTGGCCGGCGGAATCGGCAAAGCCGGTTTTTTGCGTGTTATAAAAGACATCGGCATCAAAGAAAAATATACCGGCTTGGTACAACTTTATACCAGCGAGATTGGTGAAGATATTGCCTATTACCTTACTGAGTCGGAACAAACACCTTCCACCATCAACCTCGGCATTTATTTCGATCCAGACGGCACTGTTGCTGCGGCAGGCGGCTACCTTATCCAAACGCTGCCTCCGGTAAACGATGATGTTCTGCAGGAACTGGAAAAAAATACCAGGCTGCACAGCTCGGTCTCGGCCCTGCTGACCTCAGGATTCAGCCCCTCAAAAATTCTCTCTCACCTTTTTGCAGGGGTACCTCACAAACATACAGGCAGCAGACCGCTCCTATTTCGCTGCTTCTGCTCCAGGGAAAAGATGGAAGACGTTCTGCACAGCCTCAACAAAGATGATATCGACTACCTTCTTGAGCAGAAGCAGGGTGTTGAGGTAAAATGTGACTACTGCAGCGAAAATTATCACTTCTCCAAAGACTATCTACTGTCTCCGGCAGCACGGAAAAGCCGGCCCTGAATACATTCTCCACAGCAGAGGACATGCCGAACAGAAAGAGCATGTGTTGCTGTCGGCCGCTGGTCCACCACAGTTCAAACCGGCTCTCATATAAAATATTTCTCTCCATCTGTGTTTTTTTTAAAGGGGGTAGTCACTCTGTGATAACCCTATGCTGCTATACTTCTGGAAAATCCAACCAGGAGGTGCAAAATGAAAACAGCAGACAGATTTCAGAGAACCTTATTCCCTTCAAAAAGAGCCGGCCGTAATCACTTTATTTCCAATAGATTGGGGCAGCAAACCGTCTGGGCTCGGACAACAAAACTCATAAAAGACTATCATCATATCCTGGAACATGTGACGATGCTTCTTTTTACGGCAACAGTTTTTCTTGGTACGTTTTATCTCTTCCTGGTCAAACTGGCCGAGAGTGGCTGGTAACAAAACGGCAACCCGGTTTTCCGGGCTGCCGTATATCATCACTCTTTTTCTTTCCAGTCAGGGCGAAGGTACAGCTCGGTGAGCTGTTTGCGAGATACCGAGGCCGGGGCATCGGTTAAAGGACAGGTTGCTTTCTGAGTTTTGGGAAAGGCGATAACGTTTCTGATGGAACTACTGCCGGTCATGATCATCAGGAGTCGATCCAGCCCGAAAGCGATACCGCCATGTGGGGGCGCCCCTAATTCGAGAGATTTTAACAGAAAACCGAATTTTTGCTGAGCTTCTTCTTCTGAAATACCCAAGGTTTGCAGGACCTTGGTCTGCAACTCTTTTTGATGGATACGAATGGAGCCACCACCGATTTCAGTACCGTTAAGAACAAGATCGTAGGCTCGACTATACACCGCTCCAGGATTAGATTCCAACATCTCTTCCTGATCTTGACGGGGAGCGGTAAATGGATGATGGAGCGCCTGGAACCGTTTTTCTTTCTCATCATATTCCACCAGAGGAAAATCCGTCACCCAGACAAAATCGAAGACGCCATCCTGTATCAAACCGAGCCGACGAGCCAGTTCACTTCGTAACTCCCCCAGAGACTGGAAGACCACTGCGGGCTTGTCGGCTCCAAAAAAGAGGAGATCGCCCTCTTCCGCATTAAGGATAGTATTGATTTCATTTCGCTCTTCTTCGCGGAAAAATTTGGCAATGGGTGACTGCCACTCTCCCGCAGCCTTCATCTTCACCCAGGCCAGGCCCTTGGCGCCGAATTGCAGGACGTATTCGGTGAGAGTATCAAGGTCTTTCCTTGAGAACGTCGCACACCCTTTCGCATTGATCGCCCTGACGGTACCACCACCATCAGCCACTTCCCGAAACACCTTGAAGCCACATGCCGCCGCAACGTTACTAAGATCTATCAGTTCAAGGCCATAGCGCATATCGGGACGATCTGTACCAAAGCGCCCCATGGCCTGATCATAGGTGATTCTTTTAAAGGGCGGGACGACCTGCACGTCAAGAGTGGTCTGAAAGAGCGTATCGATCATTCCTTCGGTAATTTCAATTATCTGCTCTTCATCGACAAAGGACATCTCCATATCAATCTGAGTAAACTCCGGCTGTCTATCGGCTCGCAGGTCTTCATCACGGAAACACTTGACAATCTGATAGTACCGGTCCATACCGGCCATCATCAGCAACTGTTTAAAGAGTTGGGGAGACTGGGGCAGGGCATAGAATTTCCCGGCATTAACCCTGCTCGGTACCAGATAGTCCCGTGCTCCCTCGGGTGTGGAACGAGTCAGCATCGGCGTCTCTATATCAAGAAAGTCATTCTCGTTTAAAAAAGCCCGGACTGCCTGAACCGCCTTATGGCGCATCACCAGATTTGCCGCCATCTCCGGCCGACGCAGATCAAGATACCGATACTGCAGGCGAATGTTATCAGAGACATCACTTTCTTCATCCAATGGAAATGGCGGCGTTTCACTTTTATTGAAAATTTTCAGCTCACCCACAAGCACTTCAATCTCGCCGGTAGGAAGCTTAAGGTTGGCCATATCACCCGGCCGTGCCACTACCTTTCCCCGTATGCCAAGCACCCACTCACTCCGAAGCTGATGTGCCTTGGCATGCACTTCCGAATTTACAGCAGGATTAAAAACCACCTGGGTTATACCGCGCCGGTCACGCAGGTCGATAAAAATGACCCCGCCATGGTCTCGCCTGCGCAACACCCATCCCATCAGTACAACCTCTTCACCAACATTTTTCAGACCAAGCACATCACAGTAATGTGTCCGGCGTAACGTTCCCATTGCTTCCATAGTCATTGATTTTCGAAAAAGACTTCTTCAGTAGATTGTTATTGAGTACCCCATATCTCTTCCATGGGCGCGATTTCAGATCCAACACCCCACAAGAGGGTCTAGGTGCCTTGGACGCAGAGGCCAAATCACATTATCAAATACATTTTCCGTTTTCTTGCTTTTTATGACCGTTTTGCTGGAGGAAGACACTCATTGCGTTCCGGAAGCAGGGTCGAGACGATTGCTTCGATTTCTTCTTCCTGCAGCACAACACTCAGCTGCTCCTGAGTACGCATATTTCTCAACAATCCGGCTTGGTTGGCCAGCTCCTGATCACCTATGATCAGCACAAATGAGGCATCTGCCTTACCGGCCTGTTTCATCTGACTCTTCAGACTGCGGCCTTCATGATCCAGGGCAACACTCAATCCCCGATTGCGCAACTGATGCGCCAGCTTGAAGGAAAACAAGGATGCCGCCTCACCCAGTCCCGCAACAAATACATCGACACCTCTACCCTGCAGATCAGTGTTTTTTTGCTGGAGAAGAAGAACCAGCCGTTCCAGACCAATGGCAAAACCAATGCCGGGGGTGTCGGGACCACCGAGTTGCGCAATAAGGCCATCATATCTGCCACCGGCACAGACGGCCGCCTGAGCCCCCAGATCGGTACTGAGAAACTCAAACGTAGTCCTGCAATAGTAGTCAAGACCACGAACCATAAACTTGTTCAAAGAATACGACACCCCAAGACTCTCCAGAGCGCATTGTACCACGCCGAAATGATCGGCACAATCGGAACAGAGATGTTCCTGAATGGATGGAGCATCTTCGACCAATTGCCGGCAATGGACGTTTTTACAGTCAAGGACACGTAAAGGATTGGTATCTATTCTTCTTTTGCAGTCGTCGCATAACCGGCTTCGGTGGTCACCAAGGTACTCCAGCAACCGTCGGCGGAATTCCGGTCTGCACTCCGGACACCCCAGCGAGTTGAGCTCAAGGCTGACACCAATGCCGAGTTCTGCAAAAAAGAGAGCGGCCATTGCCATGAGTTCCGCATCCACCCGGCCATTTTCCGAGCCGAGAACCTCGGCGCTGATCTGGTGAAACTGCCGCAGCCTGCCCTTTTGCGGTCTCTCATGGCGAAACATGGGGCCTATGGTGAAAAGACGCTGTACCGGTTTCTTGACATACAACCCATGCTGAATGTAAGCTCTGACAAGCGAAGCAGTAGCTTCAGGCCTCATGGTTATCTGTTTATCGACAAAGGTATACATCTCTTTCTCGACAATATCCGTCGCCTCCCCGATAGATCTGGCGAACAACTCGGTCTTCTCAAGTATCGGTAATCGTATTTCGGCAAAATCAAAACGTGCCAAGAGAGCACGAGCGGTATGCAGTACTCTATTCCACAGAATAACCTCTTCGGGTAAAATATCTTTAAAACCGTTGAGGGCATTAATTTTCACGGCGTACCTCCAAGTGTTGTCCAACATCGACAAGATTAGTCAAAAAAAATAGAATAAAAAACAAAAACAACGAAAAGTCAAGCAGTCCGACACAGGCACTCCAAAAACCAGCACAACAAACCCTCTTTCAGCATCTTACCCCGACTACCTTCCAATTATCGTCGCTGCAGTTCTGCCATACTTTTTTCGGTTTTCCCGCCATGGAAGTCTTTTCACCACTGCTCCGCCCTTGCCATACAACAAGAGCTCCGACATACATACATTTTTGTCCTCGCTGTTACTCGGCACGGCTTTCTGCAGATAAAATGATTATTCTATTGCTATAAAGCGAATGTTTACGTACAAGGATACCGGGTAATGGACATCCTGCTCAGCAGAGATATTACAGCATAGCGAATTACCAAACGGTGGCGTTCCGGCAACGCACCAGCCGCTGAATTTTGTCAGTTTTGCGAAGCTGCCGTCAGTTAGCTTGACAAATTGAGTGAAGATGGGCAATATCGGGGTCTACTACCACTATAATCCTAAAGGAGTGTTGCACACACATGAAGTTACCATCTCTTAAAATAGCCGATCTCATAGCGCCTGTGCCTCTTATGCAGGGAGGCATGTCCATCAGAGTGTCCACTTCCTCTCTTGCTGCTCCGGTGGCAGACTGCGGTGGAATCGGCATTATCGGCGGTTCGGGCTTACCCGAAGAAGAATTACAGGAAGATATCCGCCGCGCCAAATCCCAGACCAGCGGCATAATCGGCGTCAATATCATGTACGCCATGAAGAATTTTTACGATCTGGTCGTGGCATCCATTGATGCTGGCGTAGACATGATTGTCACCGGGGCCGGTTTTTCCAGAGATATTTTTAAAATCGGCCAAGAGAAAAATACCCCCATTGTTATGATCGTTTCTTCTCCCAAGCTCGCCACCCTGGCAGAACGCCTTGGTGCCGCAGCAATTATTGCAGAGGCAAAGGAAGCTGGTGGACATCTCGGCACCACCCTCCCTCTCCGAGAAATCTTCCCTCCCATCCGCGATGCCGTCAAAAAGATACCGCTTATTGCCGCAGGTGGCATTACCAACGGCTATGAAATGGCCGAAATGATGGACAAATATGGCGCCGACGGTATCCAGATCGCCTCTCGCTTTGTACTCAGCAAGGAATGTGACGTTTCCGATAACTATAAACAGGCTTTTCTCAATGCACGCCGGGAGGACATTGTCCTGACGACATCTCCGGTTGGTCTGCCCGGACGTGCTATCAACACCCCCTTTGTTCAGTCGCTCGCCAGAGGCGACGACCTCTCCAGCAAACGATGTGATTTCCTCTGCTTGAAAAAATGTGACCATCATTACTGTATCAACGAACGCCTCAAAATGTCAAAAGATGGAAACATCGAAGAAGGCCTTGTTTTTTCAGGAGAAAATACCTACAAAATGAAATCGATACTCACCGTTGCCGAGATATTTGAGACCTTTACCAGAGAGGCCGAATCGGTCTACAAGGAAGGAAAAGGGTTCGCCCCAACCTCATGAGAAAAATCTGTTCTCCAACCACCATTTTTCCTTTGCATGATGACCGGTATTGCCTCTGAAATTCTCGTTCCGGCGGAACCTCTCGTTGTTTCTGAAGAGACCCATCCCATCCGGCAAAGCATGGTTGACAAAGATGCCGTATTTGTTATGCGCAAGCTCAACCAGGCAGGTTTTTCCAGTTACCTGGTTGGCGGTGGTGTACGTGATCTCTACCTCGGCAAAGCCCCTAAAGATTTTGACATCAGCACAGATGCCCGTCCCGGCCAGATACGCCGTCTTTTCCCCAACAGCTCCACCATAGGCCGACGTTTTCGGCTCGTTCAGGTCTTTTTCAAGGCAGGAAAAGTCATCGAAATTTCAACCCTCAGATCACTGAGCGAGCATGACCTTGATGGACCCGAAGCGGTGTTGGCACCGAATAACACCTACGGCAACCTGCCCGAGGACGCACAACGGCGTGATCTTTCTATCAACTCCCTCTTTTACGAACTGGAAAACAATACCATAATCGACTACGTCGGCGGTGTTCAAGATCTCGACAATTGCCGCATTCGAATAATCGGCGATCCGGACAGACGCGTCACCCACGATCCGGTCAGGATGATGCGCGCCATCCGCCACTCTGCCCGAACCGGGTTTACTATAGAAGACGATACCTGGAAAGCCATCCGGGGCAACCATCATAAGCTTACTCTCTGCCCGCCATCCAGAATCCGGGATGAACTCTATAAAGATCTCTACGGAGGGTCCAGTGCTCCATGGTTTGACCTGGCCGTTAATTCAGAACTGTTTTTTGCTATTTTTCCTTTCTATCGCAACTGCCTCTATAAAGCCACTCCTTCTCAATCCAATTGCCTTGAGCAGATGAAATCCATCATGAAAATCCTCGATGGCATCAGCCACAGGGCAGATCAAAGCCAAGGCCGCCTGTTGCCCAAACATTTCGTTCTGGCCCTTTTACTCCTCCCTTGGGCTGAAGTAACATTGAACCTGTCCCGCCTCAGACTCAAAGGTCCCGGCGTCTTTCAACTCTCTAAAAAACTTCGCCGGGAAATCGACGAGTTGCTGGGCAGGCAGCTCAACTTACGTCGCTCAACTCGCCAGGAGATGGTCACCCTGCTCGGCAACTTGCCTCAATTTGTGCACTTTGTGCAAAATGACTCTTGGCCGAAGTGGCTCAAAAAGAAAAGCTACTATCGCGATTGCCTGCTCTTCTGTCAACTCCATCAACTAATCAATAAGGAAAAAGAAGGCGCGAATATTCTGGAGGAAATCGTTGACGGAAATCTCCCCAGTGAACCGGCCCCTCCTCAGACGGCTGGTTTTAGGAAAAAAAAATCACGCCCGGCCTTTTCACCAAAAAAGAAGGGTGGGGTTTTCGGCTTTCGCAAATAACACCCCTTGACAAGTTGGTATTATTGCCTACACTGACAATGGTTATCCTTACCATATGACGATCCGACATAACTCTTCCTCCAAATCCTGCTTCTCATCCTACCGGTATTGCAATACTTCTCGCTTCGTTATATTTTTTTTATGCTTTCATTAAGAATTATTTATGAGGACCGTCCCCCTTTTTGTTTGACTTTTTTTCCCTTTTACATCAAAAGTCTACACTAGTATCAGTATAATCAGAACGGCATGGACGCTCGCACAACTTGCACAGGGAGAGACTGGGCCAATATATAGCGAGAGCGAAAGTGGTATTCTGTTTTGTTTCAACTCAATCGACGAGACGTCGGTGCAATCGCGCATTGCGCAAAATTGTTGTAACAGCAATAGGAGGTTGATATGGCAGACACGGTAAACACAACTCTGGATCCGCAATTAAATCGGCGCGGTTTCCTGAAGGGTTGCACAATGGTTGCGGCAGCCCTGGGGCTTTCGGAAACTATGATCCCCAAGCTTGTCGAAGCGGCAACCACAGCCCAGCGCCCACCAGTGGTCTGGCTCCACTTTCAGGAATGTACAGGGTGCACTGAAATTCTGCTCCGCGGCTCTCACCCGGATCTCGCTCGCCTGCTTTTAGATGTCATTTCGCTCGATTACCATGAAACGGTAATGGCTGCGGCAGGCCATCAGGCAGAGCACTTACTGCACGAAACCATCAAAAATTACGAAGGTAAATTCATCTGCGTTGTCGAAGGCGGTATTCCTACAGCCGAAGATGGCATTTACTGCAAGATTGCCGGCCAAACTGCTGTTGACATACTGGCTGACGTCGCCCCGAAAGCTGCAGCCGTTATCGCCGTCGGCTCCTGTGCCGCATATGGCGGTATCCAGGCAGCATCTCCGAATCCAACCGGCGCCGTCGGCGTCAAGGATTTGGTATCAGGTGTTCCGGTCGTCAATATTCCGGGATGTCCTCCCAACCCTATATGCTTGCTTGGCACAATTCTGCATTACCTCACATTCAATCGTCTGCCGGCCCTCGACAGCCTTGGTCGACCGCTTTTTGCCTATGGCAGACGTATTCATGACCATTGTGAACGACGTCCTCATTTTGACGAAGGCCGTTTCGTTGAGCAATTCGGTGATGAGCATCACAAGGTAGGTCATTGCCTTTACAAAGTCGGTTGTAAAGGCCCTGAAACCTTTGCAAACTGTCCCTCTGTCCGCTTCAACGATGTAGAAGTGTGGCCGGTAAGTGCCGGTCATGGTTGCATCGGCTGCACAGAGCCCAACTTCTGGGATACCATGACTCCGTTTTATGAAAGACTGCCTAACGTCAAAATACCGGGTGCCGGAATCATTGCAGATGCAGACAGCGTCGGTCGTAAGGTTCTAGGTGTCACTGCTGCAGCGGTAGGTATCCATGCCGCAGTTGGTATTGGCAAGCGCCTGGTCAAAGGAAAAAATCAGGACGAAAGTTAATTCGTTCGTTTTATACAATAAATTAATGCAATATTAGATCGAAGGCAGAGTAACTATCGAGATGTTTGCTTTCGATACTATCTTATTTTACGGAGGTTCAACACATGGCTCAACGAATCACCATTGATCCGCTAACCAGGATCGAGGGACACTTGAGAGTAGACGTGGAAGTTGATGGGGGAGAGATCACCAAAGCGTGGTCATCCGGCCAGATGTTCCGTGGCCTTGAAAACATCCTGAAAGGACGCGATCCCCGCGATGCATGGCTATTCGTGCAACGCATCTGCGGCGTATGTACAACCGTACACGGACTCGCATCGGTACGCGCAGTAGAAGATGCACTTGACCTCGAAATCCCGCTCAACGCCCAATATATCAGGAATATGGTGCAGTCAATTCACGCGCTGCATGATCACATTGTTCATTTTTACGCCTTGTCCGCCCTTGACTGGGTCGACGTGGTTTCAGCCCTTGATGCCGATCCCGCGGCCACATCACGGTTGGCCGAAACACTCTCCGATTGGCCGGGCAACAGTGCCAAACGCTTCCAGGCCGTCAAGGACAAACTCAAAGGCCTGGTGGCCAGTGGTCAGCTTGGCCCCTTTGCCAATGCATACTGGGGACACTCTGCCATGAAGCTTCCACCCGAAGCCAACCTCATGGCCGTTTCGCATTACCTCGAAGCCCTTGATTACCAGAGAAAAGCCACCCAGGCACTTGCTATTATCTCCGGCAAAAATCCTCATATCCAGAATCTCTCCGTCGGCGGCGTCACCTGTGCCATTAATCCGGACAGCGCCAATGCCCTGAACGCGGAAAGATTGTACTTTGTCAAACAGCTGGTGGAAGAAGTACAGGGTTTTATAAACAATGTTTATCTCACCGACGTGGTTGCCGTCGGCGCGCTCTACAAAGAGTGGTTGCCTTACGGCGCCGGGGTAACCAACTACCTTGCCGCACCGGACATGTTCCTTGATGCCGCCGGCACACAGTTTGATCTGCCCGGCGGAACCGTCATGAACGGCGATCTTGGTACCGTAAAGCCTATCTCCAGCATCAGCGATGAGTACTTCAAATCAAATGTTGAAGAATCCATCGCCAGAGCCTGGTATGACGGTGATTGGTCAAGGCACCCATGGGAAGAGGATACCGAACCGAAATACACCGACTTCCAGGACGAAGGTCGGTACACCTGGCTGAAGGCGCCACGTTTCCAGGGCAAACCCATGCAGGTCGGTCCACTTGCCCAGCTCGTTGTCGGCTATGCCCTCGGTCATGAAATGACTGTTAAAAACGTTGATGCGGCGCTTGGTAAAATCAGTGCCGTAGCCGGCGTCAATGTCGGCCCTGAGATTCTCCACTCTACCATCGGACGACATGCGGCACGTGCGGTGCGCGCCTCCATGATGGCTGAGCTGGCCCTGAAACACTGGGATCTTCTGGTTAACAATATCGCAACCGGTGATCTTGAAATTTTCAATCCACCTACCTTCCCGAAAGGTGAGCAAAAAGGTGTCGGCGTTCATGAAGCACCTCGCGGCCTCCTGTCTCACTGGATCGTTATTCAGGATGGAAAAATCAAAAACTACCAGTGTGTCGTTCCTTCAACCTGGAATGCCGGTCCACGCGATGCCGAAGGTCAGTTAGGTCCCTATGAAGCTTCCCTTATGGGCAACCCGATTGCCGATGCCGAGAAGCCTCTAGAAGTTCTGAGAACCATTCATTCTTTCGACCCATGTATTGCCTGCGCAGTTCATATGCTGGATCCGGAAGGTAAAGAAGTTGTCAAAGTTAAGGCCCTGTAAGTCTGACATGAACCTTTTTTACACGGATCAAACCGCAAGGAGGTAATTATGACGTACGAAAAGAAAAAATGCTGGAGCATACTACTCCGGCTCTACCACTGGGCCTTTGCTCTCTCGATCATTTTCCTCGTGGTGACAGGTTTCTATATCAATAACCCTTGGACCAATACCCTGCAGGAAGGCAGTATGGGATGGCCAATGGCCTGGATGAGATTTATTCATTTCGTTGCCGGGTATGTCTTTACCGCAGCAGTACTGACCAGGATATTTCTCTATATTTTTGGTAATGCCCAGGAAAGAATTACCGACGCTCTGCCCATAACAGGTCGGAACATCAATAATTTTTTCCGCACGTTGCTGCAGTACAGCTACATCAGCGACCAGCACGATGACAGATTAGGTCACAACGTGCTTGCCGGATTAACCTATGTTATCACCATTCTGGCCGCCGTTTTCCAGCTGGTCAGCGGTTTTTATCTGCTTTTCCCGGAAGCTGTGACATGGCAATCCTGGGGCGTAACCATTTTCGCCAGCCAGCAGAATGCCAGGTTTATCCACCATCTTCTTATGTGGTGGTTCATGATCTTTGCCTTGATTCATGTCTATCTGGTCATCTGGAACGACCTAAAGGAGCCGGAAGGATTAGTCTCTTCCATATTTACAGGTGACAAATTCAAGCATAAAAAAGTCTGAAATCAAAGGGGTCGAGCTCCGTATTCACGGGATTGTACAAGGTGTCGGTTTTCGCCCCTTTATTTACAACTTAGCGGCACAGCTTAACATTTCCGGTACTGTACGTAACAGCAGTACCGGAGTTTTTATTCAGGCCTTCGCCGACCAGCAATCGCTGCAGAGCTTCATCGTCCGAATACAAAGTGATGCTCCTCCTCTGGCGCGAATTCTTGCCCTGGAGGAAGTGTCAATTGAAAAACCTTTTTCCTCTCCTGCCGACTTTCGCATTCTGGCCAGCGAATCCGGATACACTGCCAATACCGCCATCCCTGCTGATATTGCTCTTTGTGATGACTGTCTGGAAGAGCTGAATACTCCCTCAGACAGGCGCTACCACTACCCTTTTATCAACTGTACCAACTGCGGGCCGCGTTTCACCATCATTGCAACCCTGCCCTACGACAGACAGAAAACCTCCATGAAGGTTTTCCCGATGTGTCCCGCCTGCACCAAAGAATATAATGACCCTTCCAACAGACGTTTTCATGCTCAACCCAACGCCTGCCCCGAATGTGGTCCACAGATAAACTGGCACGATCGTTATGGAAAACGCATAGACTGCAATAGCCCTGTGGACGCGGCCGTAACTGCCCTTTGCCGGGACAGCATTGTTGCCATACGCGGCCTGGGGGGATTTCACCTTGCTGTCAACGGATGCAGCGCCAAGGCAATCAACTTGCTCCGCCAGCGAAAGAACAGACCGACCAAACCTCTGGCCATCATGGTCAAAGACCTTGCTGCAGTTGAAGCCATGTGTCACGTGTCTGCCGTGGAAAAAGCAGAACTGCTTAGCCCCAGACACCCTATTGTGCTCTTACGGCGACGTGATACCCAGGTAATGAGTCCAAACCTCAGTCCGGGCATTGAAGACATTGGTGTAATGCTGCCCTACACCCCCCTGCATCACCTGCTCTTCCACCACCCAGAATGTCCCACCGCCCTGGTTATGACAAGCGGTAATACGAGCGGCCGGCCTATTTGCATATCCAATGAGTCGGCCCTGGAACAACTTTCTCAAATCGCGGATTTCTTTCTTCTCCATAATCGTGAAATCCTCACCCGGGTAGATGATTCAGTCGTCAAAAAGATGGAAAATGATCTGGTCATTTTTCGTCGAGCCCGAGGATACAGCCCGGAACCACTCCTGGTCATCCAGCAACTCCCCCGCGTTCTTGGGTGCGGCGGCGGCTTGAAATCGACCTTTTGTCTGGCAAGAGATAATTTTGCTTTTTTAAGTCAACATATAGGTGACTTATTCAACCAGGAAACCTATGAATTCTACCTCGAATCCGTCAAGCATCATCAACAGGTTTTTGAAATCGAGCCCGAAATCTATGTCCGCGATCTTCATCCCGATTACCTGAGTTCACGTTTTGCCGATGAACAGAAGATTCCAGTCTACAAGGTGCAGCATCACCACGCTCATGCTGTGGCCGTTATGGCGGAACATGGACTCACAGAGGCTCTGGCGATTGTCCTCGACGGAACCGGCTATGGTCTCGACAGAACCATCTGGGGCGGTGAAATTCTTCTCAGCACATTGACGGAGTTTGAACGTCTCGGCCACTTGCAATATCTCCCTTTGCCGGGAGGGGACAAGGCTGCCGAGGAACCCTGGCGAATGGCCCTTGCCTCACTGTATCAGATCTATGGTCTAGACTGCCACGAGGAGAAGTATCTTCCACCTTTGTTGCGCACCGTCAACGCCACCCAGAGAGAGATTCTGGTGGATATGGTGGAAAATGGTTTTAACGCACCCCTGACCTCAAGCTGCGGCAGGCTTTTCGATGCCGTAGCGGCACTGCTCGACCTGCGTCTACGCAGCGATTTTGAGGGCCATGCCGCCATGGAACTGGAGAGCATCGCCACACGAGCACTTACCAGTGGATGGCCAAAGCAGCTGGATAGTCTCATGGCGGACCAGCGGGCATCATTTTTCTTCTCCTCCAGTGGTAAATGGGAGATTATTTCCCAGGAATTTGTTAAGGTGGTGATGGATAAAAGAACAAAAGGAGTTAATGTTTCGCAAATTGCTCTTGATTTCCACTTTGAGCTGGTCTGTACCATAGCAAAGCTCGTCAAGAACCTTGCCGCTCAGCATACCACAGATGTCATTGTCCTTTCCGGCGGCTGCATGCAGAACCGTCTCTTACTGGAAGGACTCTTTTACATTCTGCAAAAACAGGGCCTGCGGGTATTTACCGGACGGAAGGTACCAATCAATGATGGTGGTATTTCTTTCGGCCAGATTATAATAGGAGGTTTACAGCATGTGTCTCGCCATACCCATGCGGGTCACCAAAGTAACTGGTGATCCGGATGATTTTACCACGACTCAACTGGCAACAGTAGATGCCGACGGCATCAGCAAGGATATTCGTCTGGACGTGGTCGACAGGTGGCCTGAAGTAGGGGACTATCTCATCATTCACGCCGGATTCGCCATCCATACCCTGGAAGAAAAAGAGGCCAGGGCCAATATTGAACTTATCCGGAAAATGGCTGAATCGATGCCGGAAGAACTACTGCGCTGACAGAGGTTATACCCGATGAAGTATGTTGATGAATTCAGAGACAGTAGTCTGGCGAAGCCTCTTCTTGCGGAACTGCGGCGCTCATTCACCACACCACTGCGCGTTATGGAAGTCTGCGGCTCACATACCATGGCTATCTTCCGCAACGGCATCCGCTCGATTCTTCCCGAGGGTTTCGAGCTTATTTCCGGACCCGGCTGCCCTGTCTGCGTCACTTCCGCATCCCATATGGACGCTTTTATCGCCATGGCTGCTCTCCCTGGTATCAGGGTGGCCATCTTTGGAGATTTGTTCCGGGTTCCGGGCACCACAGGATCATTGGCCAGCGCCGGCGGTCGCGGCGCCAAAATCGATATCGTCTACTCTCCCATGGACGCACTCGATATCGCCATCAACAACCCCGACGAACTGGTGGTTTTTCTTGGTGTCGGATTTGAAACCACTACTCCTGGAATAGCGGCCACAATATTGACCGCCAAAGTAAAAAACATCAAGAATTTTACTGTTTTTTCAACACATAAGGTTATGCCGCCACCGCTTATTGCCCTGCTTGATGATCCCGATCTGCAGATAGACGGGCTGCTCTGTCCAGGTCACGTTTCCAGCATAATAGGGGCAGGGGCCTACCAGCCACTGGTGGATAAATATAATCTGGCCTGCGTCGTGGCCGGTTTTGAAACAACCGATCTGCTCAACGGCCTCATCCTGCTTGCTCGACAGATAAGCAGCGGCAATGTCGCCGTGGAAAACAGTTACGCCAGAGCGGTCACCTGGGAAGGCAATCTCAGGGCACGCAAAATGGTCGATCAGATTTTTGAACCTGCAGATATGGAGTGGCGTGGTCTTGGGATCATACCCAACAGCGGGTTGAAGATTCGTGACTCCTTTAGTGAATTTGATGCGGAAAAACGTCTCGACATCACCCTGCCACAGGCCGAAGAGCCCAGGGGATGTCGCTGTGGTGATATTCTCAAAGGCATAAGCAGCCCACCGCAATGTCCCCTGTTTGACACGCGCTGTACCCCGGCAAACCCCATCGGTCCGTGTATGGTATCCAGCGAAGGAACCTGCGCTGCATATCATAAATACGGCAGAGAATGACAGGACGCCTTATAAAGTTGAGAAGTTGAAGTATCAAATCAACGCCGAAATCAGCCCCTAATCGGAACAGATATATGTCTCAAAACACAATACTTTTAGACCACGGCAGCGGTGGTATGGCCAGCCAGGAACTTATCGGCAACCTTTTTCTAAAATATCTCGACAACCCCATTCTTCGTGGCCTGGAAGACAGCGCTATTCTTGAAAATCAACCTGGTAAACTGGCGTTTTCCACTGATAGTTATGTCGTCGACCCCATCTTTTTTCCGGGTGGAGATATCGGCAAACTTGCCGTCCACGGTACCATCAACGATCTGGCCATGCGTGGCGCCAAACCGATATGCCTCAGCCTGGCACTTATCCTGGAAGAGGGTATGGACCTTGATGATCTCGAAAAGATTATCTCCTCCATAGCCGAGGCGTGCCGGGAATGCGGGGTCCCCATAGTCACCGGAGACACAAAGGTCGTACCCAGGGGAAAAGGTGATAAGATTTTCATCAACACCTCCGGTATCGGTGTTGTGGCCGAAGGAGTTGATATCTCTTCACTCAATGCCCGCCCCGGAGACAACATCATCCTTTCCGGAACAATGGGAGATCATGGCATCACCATCATGACCAGAAGAGCAGGCATTGCCATGCAGGGGAAACTGGAAAGCGACACCATGGCTCTGCATACCATGGTGGCCAAGCTTATTGCCGAGGTCGGTGACGCACTTCATACCATGCGAGATCCGACCCGTGGTGGCGTTGCCACCTCCCTCAATGAAATCGCAGCCAACAGCAAACTCTGTATTGAGTTGAAAGAAGAGAATATTCCGGTCACAGCCGAGGTCCGTGCGGCCTGCGAAATTCTGGGCCTTGAACCTCTCTACCTTGCCAACGAGGGCAAATGTCTTGCTGTTGTCAGTCAAGACAAAACCGAGCAGGCGCTGGCCCTTATGCGGAGTTGTAAAGAGGGCAGAAACGCCCGCATCATCGGCAGTTTAAGCGAAGGCAAGCCCGGCAGGGTGGTCATTAATACCCCGATAGGCGGATCCCGGGTTGTAACCCCCCTTCACGGCGAACCACTGCCAAGAATCTGTTAATCCACTGGTTGAAAACTACTATGAATTCTATTGAAAAAAAGATAGGCATTGTCGGCATAGGCAACCTTATCTGCGGAGATGAAGGCTTTGGCATTCACACCATCCGTTATCTTGAAAAAAACTATATTTTCCCCGATAACGTCCTCCTCCACGATGCCGGTACGGCAGGAATCTATCTCTCTCCTATTCTCGAGGAATGCGACCCCGTTCTGGTGATCGATGTTGTCGATATTGATGCCGAGCCCGGCTCAATGCATTATTACAGTATGGAAGACATCAAACTGGGTAACATCCAGACAAAGATGTCACCGCATCAGCTTGGAGTACTTGAAATTCTGGAGATATGCAAATTGCGTGATGCCGCACCCGACTGCGTTGAATTTTACTGCGTCGTCCCTCAGGATCTCGACACCTCCATCGAACTCTCCGATACCGTGGCGCCCTGTGTGGCCCAAATTGCCGACAAAATCCTCAAGCGCCTGGAAGAGCTCGGCATACAACCGCAGAAGCAGCATCAGGAACATTTACAAGATCATGCATGAGATCTCGCTCGTCCAGGGGCTTTTTGAACAATTGGCCGAACTGGCGCAACAGAACAAAATGACCAGGATAATCTCGGTAACCATGGATATCGGTCCGCTTTCCGGTGTGGTTGAAGACTCTTTCAGGTTTGGTTTTGAAATCCTTTCCAGCGAAAATGATCTGGTCCGCGGAGCTCAACTGAAAATAAACACAACAGCAGTAACATACCGATGTTCAAACTGTGATCAAACACAAAACACCACCACTGTGAAACCGGACAGTTGCCCGAAGTGCGGCGAGGTAATTCTCTTTGCCGAGGGTGGCGACGAGCTGATACTGCAGAAGGTGGAGATGGAATAACCCTTTCCCACAATCATAAAAAGGATCTGATTATGTGTGATACCTGCGGATGTCCGTCCCCAACGGACCACTCACATACCAAAACGGTTGATGTACATCAAAGTCTTTTTGCCGCCAACGACGCCATAGCAAAAAGCAACAGGGAGCATTTTGAGGCAATGGGCGCCATTGCCATCAACCTTATCAGCAGCCCGGGTTCCGGCAAAACCACCCTTCTGGAACACACCATCGATGCCCTGAGCGGTGAATTCAATATAGGTGTAATCGAGGGCGACATTGAAACGGAACGTGATGCCGACCGCATCAGGGCAAAGGGGGTACCCGTAGTGCAGCTCACCACTGGAGGAGCCTGCCACCTCGACGCCGCCATGACCCACAAAGGTTTTCACCTGCTGCAAAAAGAGCCTGGCGGGGATAAACTGGACATTCTCTTTATTGAAAATGTCGGCAATCTGGTCTGCCCCACCAGCTTCGACCTTGGCGAACATCACCGGGTTGTGCTTGTCTCCGTTCCTGAAGGACCGGACAAACCGGCAAAATACCCCAAAGCCTTCACCAGTTCCGACACCTTTCTCATTACCAAAACAGACCTGTTACCCTACTTTGATTTTCCCGTGGCAGAGGCAAAAGCTGAAGCGTTGCATCTCAATCCGAAGCTGAAGGTTCTCGATTTCTCCGCTACCAGTGGCGAAAAATTTGACGACTGGCTCAACTACCTCCGTGAACTGGCGGCAACGGTAAAAAAGAAATAGCCCTGGATGCCGGATGATGCAGCGGCTCGTTTTGATGCCATTTGGGTAAGCAGACAGAATACTGACCAAAACGGGCCCGCTTCTTCTGCAAAGGGTTTTTCCTGATCGAGCACGACAACACCACCCTCGGCGGATGAAAATTCCGAGCTATAGCTGGTCCTGCGTCCTTCGTATCTGGGCCAGAAGCTCTCTGCCGCCGTTTTCAAGAATATAGGACCCCAACCTTTTACCGATGTCTTCGGCCTCTGCAGCTGCTCCCTGCTCCGTTTTCGTAATGAGCGTGCTGCCATCAAGAGATGCCAGTCCTCCCTTTATGGTCAACTCACCATCATTCAGCCTTGCGAGAGCGAAGGCCGGGATAGAACATCCCCCTTCCATTGTTTTAAGAAAACCACGTTCAGCAAGCAGGCAGATTTCACTTGCACTGTTATTGACACAGCGCCGTATCTGTTCTTTTTTGGCAGTGGATAACGATGCCGCTGCTTCAATAGCTATACATCCTTGACCAACGGGCGGCACAAAGGTTGCTTCAGGAAAGGTATGAGCGATCATTTCATCATAGCCCATTCTCTTTACTCCGGCATAGGCAAGCATCAGAGCGTCGCATTGACCGGCACGCATTTTGGCTATTCTGGTCTGCAGGTTGCCCCGCATATCAACGGTCTCCAGATGAGGATAAAAATGTTTCAGCAGGGCGACACGGCGCACGGAAGAGGTTCCTATGCGCAGAGTTTTCTCAGAATCGGCAAGAGAAAGATCGTCTCTTTCGCTGACCAGTACATCGTTAACCTTTTCCCGCGCAGTAAAAGCGATAAGCTCAAATCCGGGCGGCAGACTCGACTGCATATCCTTGGCACTGTGAACCGCGATATCGGTAATACCGGAGGCAAGTTGTTCTTCCAGCTCTTCTGTAAAGACCCCTTTACTGCCGATTTTGGCAATAGTGGTATCAAGAATTTTATCGCCCTTGGTGTCCATACTGCGAATTTCCGTTGCTATTCCATCGGCCTGTAATGCTGCCGCTACGGTTTCTGTCTGCCACATGGCCAGCTTGCTCTTCCGTGTTCCTATTTTAATGGTGGTCATTTATTGAACCTCGGTTTAAAATGAGTATAATTTCTATTATTATTGCACCAGGACTTACAACTGCACATCAGTAGGCAAACCCATTACCATATTCACCACGGTTATGAAGACTGTTGATCTGTTTGCGCAACTCATAATTCAGGCTGGCCCAAGTAATGCTACAATCACAATTCCGTTTTCTGCTCTACAATATACGTTATGCCACCGGTCACAACAACGGTTACCATCTCCCTTTACCCTATTCCGGTTTTTTTCGTTCATCGCGCCGACAGCTTGATGAAATTATAGAGTTTCTTCGTTTTTATATGCCTGATGTAATCGGCCTGATAGAAGTTGACTCAGGCTCGTATCGTTCCGGAAGATGCTGCCAGGCTGAAATGATAGCCAAAACTCTGGGATATTCTCATGTGGTCGAAACAAAATATGGCAGCAGAATGCTCACCAACAGAGTTCCGCTCCTCAACAAACAGTCCAATGCCATTCTTACGCGCCGTGTAACCGACAATCATCGTTTTCACTACTTTGACGAAGGCATCAAACGACTTGTCATCGAGGCGGAAGTTGATTCCATCATTTTTTTCGTGGTCCATCTTTCCCTGAAATACCGCCATCGACAGTATCAACTGCGCCGTCTGCATCAGCTGGTGAAGGCCGCTGACAAACCGGTTATTATCGGCGGAGACTTTAACACATTCCGAGGCAATGGTGAGCTGGAGCTTTTCCTCGCCGCTACAGGTCTCAGCAGTGCCAACTTGAGCAATATTCCATCCCATCCAAGCCACGCACCGCATCGACAGATTGATTTCATCCTGCACAGTAATCAGATCAGCGTCAACCATTTCGCCATCCCCGACATCCAGTTGTCGGATCACTCACCACTCATCTGCGACTTTTCCGTAACAGCTCCTACGCAGCAGATGTCCTGAGCAAAGGGCATTCTTACTACAAAAATCGAACCTTTACCGAGCTCACTTTCCGCTTCAATAGTGCCCCCATGGGCCTCAACCATGGCGCGCACATAGTTCAGTCCCAGCCCCAGGCCGGGACGACTCCGGCTCCTGTCCCCCCGGAACAGCCTTTCCCAGATTCTTCCAATTTCGCCGGCGGATATACCCATACCGTTGTCTTGGAAAGTGACAATGACATCTGGTCGATTGCATTGTGCTGAAATTTTAACATACCCACCTTCTTTACCATATTTGATACCATTGTCGACGATATTGGCCCATACCTGGGTCATTCTTGTTGCATCCGCCATAATAACCATGTCACGCTCTACATCCATTGCCAGGGTTATATTTTTTTCCTCCGCCACATACTCATACAGGCTGACCACATCAGCCAGCGTATCATACAGCTTCACCGGTTCTCGATGCAGACGCATGGTACCTGATTCAGCCTCCACAACACTCATCATAATACCCAACATCGCCAGAACCCGTTCAGATTCTTCAAGACAATCAGATAAGGCTTCTGCCAGCTTCTCACCATCCTTCTGCTGCAATCCATATTCAGCCACAGAGCGTAACCTGGTCATCGGGGTTCGTAAATCGTGGGCCACGTTGTCGAGTGATTCCTGCATCTCCTTAATAAGAAGGCTATTGCTTGCAATCAGTCTTTGCAGGAGCTGATACAGATGTTTCAGTTCAGGGTTTTGGCTTTGCGCCACCGGATGCTCACCGTTACTCTCGACAATTTGCACGAGAAAATTTTCCGCTTCCCTGAGAGAGGCCAGACTCTTTTTCTCGCAGAAAACCGCAAGTCCGCCTGCTGAAAAAAAGGCGACAACACCACAGAGCAGAAGCGCATGCTCTATTCGTTTGTACAGCTCAACTAAAGCGGGATGACGCATACCCGCCTGCACGATAAGACCATCACTCATTTTAAGAGAGGAAATCGTCCAGTCACGACTCTCATCCTCTCCCGGGACGGCTATCCAGGCAGCCGAACGGTGGGGAGAAATATTAATTACCTCCTCAAAATCGATTGATAAATCAGCATCATCGGCATAAAAATACTGCCTGTTTTCACCTATCAGTCGGACAAAAGCGAGACCTTGCAGACCGCTGCCGCCCCGCCCCGATACCAGAACTCCGCTTGAGCGCTGCTCCAGATATTTCTCCATTCGACCGGCGACATCATTACGGCAATAGCCAACCAGTTCTTTTTTAACAAGCAGAAGCACCAATGCAAGAAAAAGAAGTAAAAGGAAGAAAAGAAAGATAAAAAGAAACCGGAACCGGCCCGAGAAGGCCATAGTGTTGTTACTTCGAGCGAAGGACATAGCCCATACCCCTGACGGTATGAATCATCTTTTCCTGAAAATGCTTATCGATTTTGTTGCGAAGCCTGCAGACCAGCACGTCAACAACATTAGTCTGGGGATCGAAGGCATAATCATACACTTTTTCGAGAATGGAAGTCTTCGAGATGACAACATCAGGGTTTCTCATCATATATTGCAACAGGGCATACTCCTTCGCCGGCAGCTCGATTTTTTCTTCGTCCCTGTATACTTCATGGCGAAGGAGATCCATCTGCAATGGCCCCACCTGCAGCCTTGTTGTTGTGGTGAGGGACTTATCCCGTCGAATAAGGGCCTGAACACGAGCAAGCAGTTCGCTAAAAGAGAAAGGCTTGACCATGTAGTCATCTCCACCGGTTTGCAAACCATGGATACGATCATCAACCGACTGTCTGGCACTGAGAATGAGAACAGGCGTCTGCACCCCTTCCCGTCTCATTTTTTCAATTATGGTGAGACCGTCAAGACCGGGCAGCATAATATCGACTACGGCTACATCATAGGATTGACTCAAAGCCAACGCTGATCCCTCAACTCCTTCAAAAGCAACATCCACTGAAAAACCGGATTCTTTCAATCCTTTTTCTATGAATGACGCGATTTTTTTATCGTCTTCAATCAACAGCAGCCGCATTTGCTTCCCTTCGAACAACACAACAGTTTGAAGAAATTACAGTAAAACACCATAATCCATAACACGGCAGTGTCGCTCCCGTCATATCATGGCAATGACGGTGCCGTTTCGCCCGGTAATGCCGGCTTTGACCCGGCAGGCCCTTCGATAGGAATAATAATCGACCGAACACGATGTGCAGATGCCTGCTATATTTACAGCATCATGTCGTACGCCGCATTTGAGAAGTTGCCGCCGGGTGATCTGCCAAAAGTCAAAATGATTTTCCTTAACCAGATATTTCCAGAAAGATCGCGGCAACTCATCACGATAATTAACAAATTCACTGCAACAAGGCCCCAGAGACGGGCTCACCCCGACTTCGAGATTTGCCGGAATACAGCCGTATTCATGCTGCATGACCTGCACCGTTTTGCCGACAATATTGGCAATGCTGCCGCGCCAACCGCTGTGGACAGCCGCAATGACCCGTCGAACGGAGTCGTAAAGCAGCACAGCCTGACAATCTGCATGACCTATCAATAAACCGACCCCGACTCTATCCGTGACGAGCGCATCGCAGCCATCAACTATACGATCTTCATGGCCTGATGATTTGACACATACAACCTTATCGCCATGGACTTGTCCGGCAGAGACAAGATGATCAAAACCTAGATTTTTTTTGATCAGCATTCTGTTCCGTCTGACGACTTCAGCATCATCCCCAACGCTGAAACTTATATTATTGCCGGCAAAAGGCGCCTGGCTCTGCCCACCATGCCGTGACACCGTACCATGGGCAATATCTGCAAACGTCCTCTTAAAGAGCGGCAGGATATTTCTTCCGGTCTGGGTACTCATCATTGTCTCAAACACTCCCGGTCTAAAAAACACCTCATATCCTGAAGACACTATCCTGCCCGCTTGTCCTGCTTTGGCATATTTACTACTTCACAGCGGTTACTTCAAGACCGCCAAAGCAGCATCGTAATCAGGATCTTGGGTTATTTCAGGAACCTGCTCGGTATACTTTACGACGCCTTCCGCATCAACAATCACCACAGCTCGAGAGAGCAGTCCGGTGAGCGGGCCGGTGGTTATTTCCACCCCGAAATCCTTGCCGAAATTGGCCGATCGAAAGTTCGACAGGGAAACAACGTTTTTCAGGCCTTCGCCTTCGCAGAAGCGAGTATGGGCAAAGGGTAGATCAGCCGAAATGCAAAGAACGACGGTATTATCTAAAGATGATGCATCGCTGTTAAATCTTCTTACAGATGCGGCGCAGACCGGAGTGTCGATACTCGGGAAAATACTGAAAACAAGATTCTTGCCGGCAAAATCAGCAAGGGCACAGTCCGACAGATCGGTTTTGGTCAGGGTAAAGCCCGGAACCTTACTGCCGACTGCGGGAAGTTCCCCTATAGTTTCAATTGGATTACCTTTCAATGCAATAGTGGCCATGAATACATCCTCCTCTGATATGAAATTGTTACGTCACGGTGGCGACATTCTCAAAAAAACAGGGCCAAGGTGGGTAGATATCACCTTTACCCGGCTCTCAAACCAATAAAATTGCAACCTTGAGATGGAACTCATGTAATTATAGTAATGACTGGATATTTTTCAAACCGGCAAGAAGGAGAAAGCGAAAAGGCCGGGCAGGATAAACCTGCCCGGTAAAGCAAAAATACTACAAACTTTAAAGCAGAACTCCCCGCAACCGCCTTTCCGGCAGAGATGCGGGGCAGAGAACGTATCACTCGAGCATCCCGGAAAAAATCTTGGCCAGATTGTTATCAATAACATAGATACAGGTTTCCTGCGCTCCTCTACTGGAATAATGATATTTTTTCTGCAGGTTTTCCAGCATAAAGGTAACATCGTAGCGGATTTTTTTATCATAGGTTCTGAAAGACTCTTTGCCGTAATCCTTGACAGCCATACGAAAATTCTCATTCTTCAGAAACGGTTCCAGCACTTTTTCCTTAAGCTTGTGAACATATTTATCATGCAGGTGTTTAAAGAGGTTCGTCTCGGAAATATCAATATTATCCCGTAAAATTTCCTGCGGCAGCGTCACGGAGGTATACTGTTTCTGGACATCACTTCTGAAAGTTGCAGCGTCACGGATATCACTCAACAATCTTGACTCGATACGGTGAAAAAACTCATCGTCCACCTCAATTTTATCGCCGGTGAACTTGCAGCTTTCAACGGTACCGGGTTCAAAATTCACTGCAAACATGTAATTTTTGATACTACGGCTTATCTGCTCCTCGTTGTAGTAGTATAAAGATTCCTTTACTTCTTGTAAAATTGAATAATTATACATTTTTAAAAGTGAATTGAGAAAGCCCGGCGGGAGGATTTCTTTGTCCTGCTTACAGTATTTTTTAAAAAACTGAACGAGCATCGACATATCGATAAGTTTATCCTCGGAGGAATAGTTGGCAAAAAATTCATTAAACATTTTCAATGAATCCCTGCCGGATAATCCCTTCCAGCCGTCCTTTTCCGACTCGGCGATAATCTTCTGTCGTCTTTTGGCCGTTAATTTTTTAAAATCCTCATCCGATATCCACTTCGGAATATGGCCGGTATAGATTTCCATTTTGAGCAACTGGAGATTTTGATCACAATAGAGGTCATATTTTTCCGGGTTGACGATCCAGTCGAGCATAGCCTCGGAGTGAGTGTGCAGCCTGGTGGCGATGATGACCCTGGCAAAATTGTGCAGAACTCTCGGGAGAAAACTCTCATCGATGTGCTTACCGAAGGTGTTGCGGTATATTTCCACCTCGGTTTTCAAATCGAGAATATAGGGGATATTTATATATTCTATCCGATCGGAAAACGCCTGCAGGTCTTTCAGCATCTTTTTATCTTCCGGATTCATGAGAGCAAGCAACAGTGATGTGACATATTCCTCTGTATCTTCAACTTTATGCACTCCATCACTGATGATATTGTGAAGCTCCATGAGTCGGTCGGCATTATGCGACTTAATATCCATCAAGGCATAGATTCCGTCATTGGTTTTGGCATACGCCGAGTAGATGTAGTTAATGCGATTGGATTCACTGAAATGGGCGTCCAGATACTGTTGTACGATCTTATTATGCAGAACGGCAGTGCGCAGTGGTTTATCTCCTGGATTATACACCGAAATCCCCTCTCCCACTCGCCTGTTCACCGTATAGGGCCTGGCATACACCATTTCCAGGACTTTTCGGGGATCATTATGCAGCCGCATAAGTGCCTGATACAACGACAGACAAATGGTACAGGGAGAATCTCGGAACACCCATTCATATTTCTTTTCCGTAAACAGTTTCCATTTGAACTCTTCATTATCCAACAGGTCATCAAAGAACTGCCGGCGGGTATTTTTCGGCATATGGAGAATGGGATTGTCATGACTCGGACAAGCTACCTCAAAATGGGAACCTAAGTCGGCGCTGTTCCCGGCGCAGGCACTGCGCATCTCCTCGGCCAGATCCCCCTTTCCTTCATTTTCGAGATACCAGGCCAGCCTGTCCGTCAACGTATTAAGAGAATGAACACCGCCGACAAGGTGGTCACGTTTAAGACGCCAGACGGTTTCATAGCGCTGTCCTTCCTCGGTGGCTGAATATTCCTCGAACTTGCGCAACAGATTATTGAGGAAAGTCGATTTACCACTTCCGTGAGGGCCTTCAAAGATATAGATTTTGTTCTGCTGCGCTCCGACGGAAAGAGACTCCACATGTCTGACAAGACGGTTGGCAAATAGCCTGTCGGCAAAAAAAGGCCTGTCCGAGTTTTCCACAAAAAGTCTGGAACTGTCATAACCGAGGTAGTTGATTGATTCAGGGTCGTCGTGATATTCATCCTGTTCGGCCGTCACATAGGTATTGAACATATCAGCATAAAACTGATATACATTGCGGAGAATCCATTCCGGATGAAGACTGAGCTTCTCCATAAATTCTCTATAGGAAAGCGTCGGCCGAAGTTTCCACTCGCTTTCACTCTGGCGGATATTTTCCAGCGCTTTAATAACATTCGGCATAGTGATTCATACCTCTATTATAAAAAAACCGACCGCATTACCAGACAGCCGGGATGATTCAATCAGCCAAGTTCCTTCCTGCTCAAAATCCTGTCCTTCATCCTGTATCGCACGCGATGCCAGCTGATTTCCTGTGGCGGTTTCTCGTTTTTGGCCGGCCCTTCGGCCGAGGCGGGCATCTTGCGCAACTGAACTTCGGAAGTGTCTAGGTATACCTGATTCCCCCACAGATACTCGATACCAAGCAAAGTCCCTTTGATATAATCCTGCACCAGCGGTTTTCCCTCAAAAAGATGATTGAGAAGCAGGCTGTTATCTTCCAGCACACTGATTTTAATCGATGGAGGGTGATAAAGGGAATCGAGTACCATCTGCTTATACTGCTCCGCATCCCTGCTTTTGACATAATACTGCCATGTCATGCGCTCCCTGTTCATTCGCTTGCCGGCCACAAACAGCTTGTGCAGGTCGATAAAATCCTGATCAATAAAGGTGTTTATGAACATCGAATCGGAACAGTTTTCCCGAACGTGAAAAATAAAATCCCGCCCTCCCTGCGTCTTGTCGTCAAAGACATCACGCAGTCCCTTGTCCTGAAGATAGCGAAACGCCCGTGATATTTTACCCTTGTTCCCCAGGTCTTCAATATAGGAAAACAGGCGCATTCCCAGCGCATACGGGTTCAATCCGACCCGGGGTATCGAAGTCACCTTGGCATTGACTATGGCAAAGTCCACTTCATGGCCGCTGATACGGTCGTCATTTAAGAAAAGTTCTTCGTGCCAATAGCTGGCCCACCCTTCATTGAGAATTTTGGTCCTGATCTGCGGCTGAAAATAGAGGGAAGTGGCCCGAACCGATTCCAATACCATCAGCATCCAACGATTCTTCTCCTTATTAAGAAAATCAGAATTTTCCATGAGAAACTGGAAAAGATCCGGGCTGCCGCGCCGTGTACGATCCTGGAGATATTTACTGTACAGCGACTCAAACTCGGCATATTGCGCCTGAATACTTTCAATGAAACGATGCTCCGCTTCGTCCGGGTTTTCCTTTACCAGAAGGTTATAACGTTCAATTTCCTTGACATAGGTCGCCACGGAAACCTTGGTATCACCCTGTAGAAAGATATCGAAGTAATAGTCAAGCCTGCTCAGCTTGCGTCCTTTTTCCGGCCCGGAAAATCTGGCCAACTCTCCGTGATATCCCACCAGATTATCGATCGCCCTGGCAAACTCAATAACATAATCCACCCACCTGCCCTTTTCCGAACGTAACTTAGCAATCATCCGTTTATCGGAGAGCGCTCTGGAAACAAAATCGTAGTCCCAGGTATGGCGAAAATAGAGATTGTTCTGAAAAAAATCGATATGGCCGATGACATGGTAAAAAATCATCACATTAAGCCAGTCGGGATTGTTGTCATTGTAAAAGGAGATGGCCGGTCGGGTATTGATAACCGTCTCATAGGGATTACCCGGGTAGAGTTCATAGCGGCCCTTCTCTTTCAGTACCTCGACATCCTGCACCCAGTAGTCATACAAGGTGGGAATCATATTTTTGGGCGACAGCTCAAGCAGATCCCGATTGGTGACGATATATTCAAGACTTTCATCCTGGAAGCTCAACCCCATCTGCCGGGCTCGTTCCTTGCAACCTTCCATTATCTTTTTGGCATGCTGGCTGATCAGTTCCATCGCTATCGTCCTCTACCTTTGTTGTATCAGGTGTGGGCCGCTCAAACAACCGCTTGCTGCTGCGGCAGCACTATAAAAAAAGAGGTAAGCTCAAGAGGTCAACCGCCGTATTCCCTCAATCAAGCGTGCCTCATCGCTGTCTTTCTTCATGACATCAAGTCGAAGAAGGCTCTTTTTCTCTTCCAGCAGTCCAGATTTAGTGAGATATTTTTCCACCTCGGTTCCACCGCTTATGCCATAGCCGTTCTCGGCCACGGTTATACCCACCCGGTTGGCATAGAGCAGCATCTTTTCAAGCTCCGGGATGGTTTCCTTGCCGCTTGTATCCCAGTCGTCCCCGTCGGTACCGTGAAAGATATAGATATTATAATCACGGGCCAGGTTCTCCTCGGCAACGATTTCATTGACAAGCCGGTAGGCCGATGCCACCTGTGTTCCACCGGCCACGCGAAGATTGTAATAGGTGTGAAAATTATCCACTTCCCGAGCCTCGGTGTCGTGGAGAATGAAACGCGTTTTAATCTGGTTTTCATACTGGTAGGTAAGCCAGGAATAAATAAGAACATGTTGGGTCACCACCAGTTCCGTGGGATTACCGTGCATCGAACCGGAATAGTCCCGCACAAAAAAGACCACCGCCTGTGATTCGTAATCCTTCTCTCGTGACAGTATTTTATAGACACGGTCCGCTGGTGATATAAGAAGATCTTCCGGTTTGATTCTCTGTCCGGCCTGAATACGGCCAAGGCCGATATTGGTCTTCAGGATGCTTCTCAGGGTTGCTTTCTTATCGATTATCTGGCCGAAACCTCTGTTTCGATCGGTCAGGTCGTAGGTGTAACGGGTAAAAGACCTTTTTTTGCCTTTGTCTTTCAGATTGGGCAGCTGGAACTGCTCCGTCAGTATGCGCCCCATGTCATAGGCATTGGTATCGGTTTCATGGCTCCCCCCGTCACCCTGCCCGGCGCCGCCCTCGCCGCCCTGCTCTTGTCGCACGGGCTGCTCACCGATGACCTCTCCCTCTTCGCCATCGCCACTGCCGCCTTCACCTTCGCTCTCCTCTTCATCGTCCCGAATCTGATCATGCAGCAGTTTTTCTTCCACCGTAGTGGGTACGACAATGACCTTGGCATCACCATTCCGGCTCGGCTTGATCATCTTACCGATGCGGATCTTGCGGGGAAAACCATCCTTTTCCCGCTGCGTGTCCCTGGCAACGAGATCATCGAGGGTCTGGGAAGAATAGGCCGCCGCGTTCATTACGGAGCCTTGCTGCAGAATCTGCAGATCGTTGTAGTCCCATAGAGTCGTTACCGACGGAATTACCGTGCTGCAATCATCCTCATGCTCTTCAATCAGGCGAAGCTCAATCTCTATAATGCGCTTCTGTGCTGAAGATAAGCGATTATCCCGCAGTTTTCGGTAAAAAATCTCAAGGTTGGGTTTCATATCTCTTCCGCCCGGCGCCATACCTGTTTCCCTGATTGCCTGGGTTAGTTTTCGTCTTCCTGAGTACAGAAATATTCTATGGTTTTCTGAGCACAGGTCTGACAGTAATTCAGCTTGTTGAGCATGGTATCGACCATACGGTCGTAGAGCTTCTGATTCTCTTCATTGGTCCTGTTGGCCAAGGCGCCTATCAGACTGCCCGCGCCGGCGATATCGGATTTAAGCCGTACATCGGTGACGGCTTTGACCAGTTCAAGGTTGTCCATGAAGTCATAATTGGGATCCACCGAGATTTTCTGGCCGTAAATTTTTCTGATGGAAGTCCGGAAGGTCTCCTTCTGCTCCTTGGTCTTCAGCCCCAGCCGGTCTTCCACTGAATCGATATACCTCTCATCTATTTTGAGAGCCTGCAGTTCCCCGGTCTGGGGATTTTTATATTTCCACATTTTATCGGGGCCGAGATTCTCGGCATCGATACCAATGATCATATTGACATAGTGCATCACATCCTTGCGGATAGCCAAAGGTTCATCCATATAGGCGTTGAACATCTCCGTCATTATCCTTTCACGATAAAGCCCTTTGGCGATCTTGAGATCTTCGAGAAACTTGGTCCGGTCACCCGCCTCGGAAACATAGTCGAGTATGACACGTTCCAGAGCGTGGAAGACATCATAGGCAAACATGCAGCACCCCTCATTGGTCTCCGAACTTTCCAGAAGGAGTTGAATGGAACGACCCAGATTTCTCTGTCCCAGCCCCTTCTGACCAAATCGTTTGGTGATATCGGGATCCTGATTTAAGGTGTCAATCACCTCGGAGAGGGTCTTGATACTCTTTTCACCGGCAACTTCACCCGAGGCCAGTTTCATGGTCTCTATGGTTGTCAGTTTTTCACTGCGCGGCAGACGGGTCAGCACCACGGCAATGGATGCGGCATAATTCAGGTTGGGATCCTGATGCATGGCATCACCCGTAAGGGTCGACTTCGCCTCATTGCCGACGGCATAGGCTGTCAGCTGTCGCTGCAGTTTGTAATTGGTATTGTGGGCCACATAGCAGATACGGCAGCGATCAACAATGGGGGCTTCTTCCTTTTCCGCCAGAAAACGGTTGAATTCCGAGTTGTTGGAGGTGGCTATAATAAGTGTATCTATGGGCCATTTATACCCATCTATTTCAATGGTCCTGTTCTGAATGATACCCAGGTAGACCTGGACCAGATCCTTTTTGTTTTTGTAGATTTCATCGCTGAAATGGATGCCGCCGCCGGCTACTCTGGCCAGGGCGCCGCGGCGCAGATCAAAACGATACGGGTTGTTAGTGTCGGTGATATGGAGCAGTCTTTGAATCGACTCCTCTCCGAGAAGATCCACAGCCGAGGAGGTGATCTTGTCTTTGGCCGGATATTTACCCGTTACCGTACCAAGGCTCTCAATCAACGGCACCGGGGTAATCTCTATAAATTTCAGCATGTCGTCAATTTTTCCGTCGGTATGGTTGCGGATATCGCTCCATATATACGCTGAACAGGCCCCCAGAGGACGGTAGTTGTCGTACCATATTGCCAGTTGGCTGTCTGAGAGCCTGTACCGACGGGTCAAATAATTTTGCGACTCTTCCATGGTTTCATGGAGGTTCATGGCAAGAACCATGGGGTCCTCATATGTCTGTGACTCAATTACCTTGATGTTGCCGTAGTTCCCTATCTCTTCAAGGCCCGTGAATTTGAAGGTGTATTTCCTGTTACGAGGCTGCTGCAGAAAGTTTCTGTACATGGCGCAGACATATTCCACCAGATAGGTTTTGCCGTTGCCCGGCTCACCGACCAGCACAAAGGCCATCTCTTTGGAAGAGCCGCCTTCGGCGGCATCTTTGACGAAGGACACAAAGGAGTTGATCTCATCATACATGCCGATGATATGCTTTTTTCCCTCCCTGAACACCGTAAAATCAAAGGTTGTCTTCCCATTCACCAGGACCTTGTCTATTTTTCCCTGAAGAACCATGCGGGAAACGCTCTGGAAAGCATTTTCAAAAACCCGTTCGCCCTTCTTCACAGCGGTAATATGATGATGAAGCGTCACGTTCTTAGGTGTTGCCATTTTGGCCTCCTTAAGGAGCTAGAATTAAGGCAATGTCGAAGATAAAATCCTTCTTCATACTTTCTTCGGTACACATTCAAAGAGGGACAGTCCCTCAAAAAAATGGTTATCACGCAGAGTTGATCATTACAATATACTCTATGCAGCCTCTCTTTTATGATCCCAAAATTCTTTGAGTTATTCAAATTTATTTTACTGGTTGTTTTTGACGGGTTCCATATCCATCCTCTGTGGAGCATTGCTTAGGATTTCGAATTAGTAATGCTTGTGGTATACTGGAAAGGTTGAGAGGACTGGTTTTTTTCACATTGTTTTGTGAAAAAAAATCCGGTTCCCGTATTTGGAGTAACTGGTGATCCGGGCAGAAGGACACCATATTGACGGATAAGTGTGAGTTACCTATCAGGGAAAAAAGAGCACCGCTCAAGGAGGAGAAAAATGAAAAAACCTGTGCAAACAGCGAACGCCCCAGCCGCTATTGGCCCCTATTCACAAGGAATTATTGCAGGAAACCTGCTGTTTATTTCCGGCCAGCTGCCCCTCAATCCGGAAAACGGCCGGCTTGTTGACGGCACTATGGCGGAGCAGACCGAACAGATTCTGAAAAACATGAAAGCAATAGTGGCAGAAGCCGGCGGCCAACTTACCGACGTGGTGAAAACTACTATTTTTTTAAAAGATTTAAAAGATTTCGCTGAAGTCAACACCGCTTATGCCGGCTTCTTCAACGACTGCCCTCCTGCCCGGTCAACGATTCAGGTCGCCGCTCTACCGCTTGATGCCCGCATAGAAATCGAAGCCGTAGTATCGTTGCAATGAGCCTGAAGTGCTCGAAAGTGCGTTGAGACGGTGGTGTTTTCCCTGCGCAATAGCATGAAACCGAGGGGCCTCGCTTCAGCGGCCCCTCAGCCGGGATTTCTTCATAATGTATTCTGATTACGTACGAAGCTCAGCCAAATCGCATGCGCTGCCAGTGACTCGGC
>CAYUPL010000005.1:0-106318 GCA_964446655.1 uncultured Desulfopila sp. | reverse complement strand
CGCCGTCCTTTTACCTGCCGGCCCCTGCGACAATATGCCCAGATGCTAAAAAACAAGAAATCATTGACAAGTCCACGCACCAAGTGTTACGTATCAAAATTTCATGACACCAGTATCTGCCCGACACCACAACTTAATACCACGTTGTGACAACCAATGATGCGAAATATGAGTTGCAACCCAACGGTATATCCAGCTCTATCTTGAAACAGAGGAGAATCACGAAGTGCGCATGAAGCAACTTTTTAAAGATACCATTATCCATTCCTTGAAAAATCATGCCGTTCTGCTTGCTTGCCTGTGTGGTATGATCATGGCAGCACAGAATCCCAACCTGCTGTTCGGCGCGGAACAAAAGGTTGTCACCGACGCCTTAGGCCGGCAGCTGACCCTTCCCGCCCATGTTGAGCATGCCATCTGTTCCGGTTCCGGCTGCCTGCGGCTGCTGACGTATCTCCAGACAATTGACCGCATTGTGGCGGTGGACAGCATTGAACTCCGTGGCTCTCCCGTCGATGCCAGGCCCTATGCCATCGCCAATCCTCAGCTGAAGAACTATCCGCTTTTCGGTGAATTCCGGGGCCATGATTCACCTGAACTTATTGCGGGCCTCAATCCCCAGCCCCAGGTCATCTTCAAGACTTTTGCCGGACGAGGCCAGGACCCCGACCAACTGCAGGCCAAAACGGGCATCCCGGTCATTACCCTGGAATATGGCAACCTCACCTACGCCAGACAGCAACTGAACCAGTCTCTTCGCCTTATGGCAGGCATCATGGATAAAGCAGAGCGCGCCGAGGAGGTTATCGCCTTCTTCGATGCGATGGAAGAGGATCTGCAAAGACGTACCGGAGACTTTCCCGAAAGCCGACGACCTTCCTGCTATATCGGTGGTCTCGCCCAAAGTGGTCCCCACGGTTTTCAATCAACTGAGCCGTCCTTTGCCCCCTTTGTCTTCACAAACGCCCATAACGTGGCGGCACCCTCTGCTTCCGAAGAACCGCTTTCCCACGCCAATGTATCCAAGGAACAGATCATCTTCTGGGACCCAGAGATAATTTTTATCGATGTCTCTACGTTACGGCTGGGTTCAGGAAGCAATGCTCTGGATCAGCTCCGCCACGACCCGGCCTACCGTAATCTTTCCGCCCTGGAGCAGAATCAAATATATGGCCTATTCCCTTACAGTTCCTATAACCAGAACTTTGAGGCCATTTACGCCAACGCCTATTATATCGGCAAGGTTCTGTATCCGGAACGTTTCGAGGATATCGACCCCATCAGCAAAGCTGAGGAAATTTCGATATTTTTAAACGGCGGAGCAGCATTTACCGTTCTGAACCGCCAATTTGACGATCTGGCTTTCAGCCGGATAAAGATCCGATAACACTATTATGTCACATTTGAATCACAGCGCCATTCCTACAGAATACACGGCGTACATCAACAAGAAAGCCTATTTTACTCTGGCTTTGGCTCTACTTACGGTCTTCCTGCTCATCCTGGCGGTCTCCCTTGGGGCCGTCCGGATTCCCTTTACAGATGTAATCCGCATGATTGCCGGTCTTGAAACCGATAGCCGCTTCCAGACAATCATTTACAATATTCGTCTGCCGCATGCATTGGCCGCTCTGCTGGCCGGAGCGGGACTGGCTGCCGCAGGCGCTGCCATGCAGTCCATTTTACGCAATCCGCTGGGTTCACCTTTTACACTTGGTATCAGCCAGGCAGGCGCCTTCGGAGCAGCCTTCGCCGTCATGCTTCTGGGAAGCGGAACCATGCAGTCAACCCAGGTGGGCTCGATAGCCATCATCAATCCCTACCTTACCACACTCTCTGCCTTTATTGCCTGCATGGTCACCTCTTTGATCATTATCGCCATTGCCCAGATACGCGGTGCCACACCTGAAGTCATGGTCTTGAGCGGGGTCGCCCTGGGTTCTCTCTTTTCCGCCGGAACCATGTTCCTGCAATACTTTGCCGACGATGTCCAGCTGGCAGCCATGGTTTTCTGGACTTTTGGGGACGTAAGCCGCGCCGGCTGGCATGAGGTCGGCTTCATGGCTGTGATTGTCGTTGCCGGTATTGTCTTCTTTATCCTGAACAGGTGGAACTACAACGCCATCGACGCCGGTGATGAAACCGCAAAAAGTCTCGGCGTTCGGGTCGCATTCGTCCGGATGATCGGCATGACAGTGGCCTCGTTGATCACGGCATTCATTGTTTCCTTTCTCGGCATCATCGGTTTTGTCGGCCTGATTTGTCCGCATATCGTCCGTCGCATCATCGGTGATGACCACCGTTTTGTCATGCCGGCGTCCTGCCTTACCGGGGCTATCCTGCTGCTGGCCTCCGATACAGTGGCGCGACTTCTACTCGCCCCCCATGTGTTACCGGTATCAATACTGACCGCCTTTCTCGGCGCTCCCACTTTTCTCTACCTGCTTATTCAGGTAAGGAGGCGCTGATGCTGACGGTGCAAAACATCCGCATAGGATACAAAAACGACCAGCTTATTCTCAACGATCTGGGATTCTCCCTCCAACGGGGCCGGATGCTCGCCATCCTCGGGCCCAACGGCGCCGGAAAAACCACGCTGTTACGCTGTATCAATGCCATGATCAAACCCTGGGCCGGAGATGTACAGGTTGACCAGGCAGACGTCTTTCGCATGAAGGCGGCAGAAATTGCCAGAAACCTTGGCTATGTTGCCCAACGCAACGACGCCGGCCGTATGACCACCTTCGACGCGGTCCTACTGGGGCGCAAACCGCATATCCAATGGAAGATCGGCAAGGAAGACCTGGCCAAGGCGGCCGGAGCACTGCACCAGCTTGGTCTGGAAGACCTGGCTCTACGCCATATCGACGAACTCAGCGGAGGAGAGCTGCAAAAAGTCTGCATAGCCAGGGCATTGGTGCAGGAACCCAAAGTTTTGCTGCTCGATGAGCCGACCAGCAGTCTCGACCTGAAAAACCAGCTTGATATTCTGGAAACCATCGGCCGCGTAGTTCAGGAACATCAGATTGCCGCGGTAATGACCATGCACGATTTAAACCTGGCCTTTCGCTTTGCCGACAGATTTCTTTTCCTCAAAGATGGTCAAATCTTCGCCAATGGGCAACAGGATCAGATCACTGCCGATACTGTGGCAGCGGTTTATGGCGTCCAGGTGGATATCATGCACCATAACGGCCAGGTCGTCGTTATCCCCAGACAAAGTATCTCTTCCGCCGGGCTCTGAAAAATATTGCACCGGCCTGTCGTCCATACTCTTCGCAGCTTGTTATCCTTAACCCTGATATCTCAGCAGGACTTTTCCATTTTGCCGTAAAAATGCCGGCCGCCCCGTTGAAAAATGGTAGTCTCAAAATATTCGGCAAAGTAGCGCGGATGACTTTTTCTCTTGCTTTCCATGGAAGAATCTGGTGTAGATTTTTCTCCACGTATATACTGGGACAAATCATGGAGAGAGAATATGAGATTGCAGAAGTTTTTATCGGAAGTGGGATATTGTTCAAGACGGCAGGCCGAAGAGTTCATCAGGGCCGGAAGAATCCTGGTGGACGGCAAGAAGGCAACCCTTGGCGACAAAGTCACCGGCAAGGAGACTCTTGTTCTCGATGGGCAAAGGCTGCAGCTCAACAAACCAACTGCCAGGAAAGCTATTGCCTTTCATAAACCAAAAGGTGTGGAATGCAGTATGTCGCCGACACCATGGATGAAAACCCTGATGGATTTCGACTTCGGCAAAGAAAGAGTTTTTCCCATCGGCAGTCTGGATAAAGATTCTCATGGCCTGCTCCTTCTCACCAACGATGGAGATCTGGGCAATGCGCTGGCCCGCTGCGGCGGCAATCATGAAGAAGAATATCGCCTGCATGTGCGGGAACAGCTCACCGCGAAGGTCCTCGCCCTGATAAAAAAAGGTGTATCATTGAAAAACACTCATATCCTTCCCGATAAAGCTAATCAGGAAGGAGACAACATCTTCAGTTTAGTAGTGCACGACGCTAAAATCAAACAGGTTCGCCTATTGTGCGATGCTGTCGGTCTGAACCTCATCGACCTGCTGCGTACCCGTATCGGTTTCATTAAACTTGGTAAACTGGCTCCAGGCCAGTGGCGAGTACTGGATGAAGAGGAGTTCCGAAGCCTGCACAAGACAGTCGGGACTGCAGCCCGCACCCCACGGCGTACGATTGTTTCCAGGCATTAATTTATTTATAAAAACTAGATCATCCACCCTGATATGCCGGTTTTCTTTACTTGGCAGGCAGAGTCATATACGGTTTATTGCCCTGGCTAAAGACTAGCCCGGATTTCTCATTTTAGGCAAAAACTGAAAAGCTTAATAGCTTTTGCCGTTTCGGGAAAATATTGAAGAGAAAACGGACTAATGTGTAGCCATATACAATCTGCCCGGGTTGGCTGCGCCGCCACTTTCTTGAGTTCCCATATCCTCTTCTCCACCTTCAACACCTGTTTCCACAAACGCCCCTGTCAATTTTCTATTATACCGTAAAAGCAAGAGGGGACAGATTAATAAATGGACGAAGTCTTCTTCCGTCATTTCTTGGTAATAAATGCATTTAAGAGTATACTGGTCCATAAATCTGTTTTTTTTGCAGTATTCAGTACATACAATTGTCGTTTAACATATCGGGAAATTGTTTCCGACCAAGCGGAAAATCCTTGAATCATGGATGTTTTTGTCGCTAGACAACCTATATTTGACAGAAATAAAAAAATCTTCGCCTATGAACTGCTTTTTCGCACCGGCCTTGTCAATGGTTTCCCGGATATAGACGGCAATACAGCCTCATCAAACCTGTTGTCTTCTTCCTTCTTTACTGTCGGTATAGAAAAAATAACAGGCTAATGGTTTTCCTGATGGGGGTATTTATGGACAAAATAGTACATACTCAGGATTGTTTTTCTTCCACCAGAATATCCCAGAGAACCGGAATGATGATAATGGTAAGCAGGGTCGCTGTGCAAAGTCCGGTCACAAACGTCATGGCCATACTACCCCAGATGTTTGAATACTCTGGAATCCCCAAAGCCATGGGCAAGAGTCCGAGAGTGGTTGTCAACGTGGTCAGAATGATCGGACGAAGACGAATATGTGTGGCTCTGAGGAGAGCCACCCGCTTTTCCACACCCGCACGATAGGTCCTGTTGAGAAAATCCACCAGAACCAAAGAATCGTTCACCACAACCCCCATAACACCTATTACTGCAACGAAACTGTTTACGGTAAAGAGGGTTCTAGAAAAAGCAGTACCATAAATAACTCCGGTCAGAGCAAAAATAATAGCCGAAATGATAATAAGCGGCTGCAAATAGGATTGAAACTGAGCGGCTAGAATGAGATATATAACGACCACCGCGATAGCAAAGGCATAGGCCAGGGAAATAAAGGACTTCTGCGTTGATTCATGTTCGCCGGCAAAATTGAGACCTGCTCCGGGATACTCAGCCCGTAGAGAGGCATAAAATTCGGCAACCCCGGCAACAACCATCGGACTTGTCAGCGGTGCGCCCGCTGCAATATCGGCGGTCAGGGTAACAGCCCGCTGACCTTGAAACCTGTTCAGATATTCCGGTTCCTCGGCAAATATGGGGCTACAGATATCCTTCAACCGTAAGGTCCCTTCCGGAAGATCGATAATGGCGAGATCCAGCAGGTCAAAGATCGATTTGCCAGCGGTAGTGCTTGTTTTCATGCGTATATCAATGCGATCTTCCGGCAGATTTATCGTTCCGACAATCTGTCCTTCCATAACCGTGGCCGCAAGCCCGGCTGCCTCGGCAACAGTCAAGCCGAATTCCGCCGCCCTTTCCTGGTCGATTTTCAGACGCATCACCGCGACAGCAGCACCCTGATCGTCACCAAGATCCACCAGCCAGGGTGAAATATGCGGTGCGTTGCGGAGATAGTCTTCTATCTGCCCTGTAAGGGCCGAGACATTGGCTGTATTGTTGCCGAGGATTCGAATATTAATATCTTTGCCGGTGGGAGGACCGTCTTTTTCCGGACGGATGGAAAGGGAAAATTCATCAGGAACATAGGGTTGTAAAGCCAGACGAACAGCTTCAAGATGAGCGACTACATCGTTTTCGGGATAATCGTCAAAACGCCTTTTATCCGAGATCGGTAAAGTGACTGCCACATAGCCGAGACGAGTGCCGTATTTGGGGCTGAAGTCATCAGAAATATAATATCCGGCAAATCCCAGAGCCGACTCGGCATGTCCCTCGCCGGCCGCCATTATTACGGCTGCCATTTCCTTGATTTGCGCATGCACCTTTTCCAGAGAAGTGCCTGGTCTTCCGGTAAGCTCTACATAATAAAGGGAATAATTGTCCGGGAAAAACTGTATCCTGAGAAGATTTGTTTTCCCCTGGAAAGAAGCGACAAACATAGCGATTCCCACCAGGAAAAGCAGGCTTAGAAAACAAAGGCTCAACAAGCGGTGCCTGAGAGTAATAAGGAGAAAGCGATGGAAGATCAGCCGCAGGCGACGCATTGCCCACCCTTCACCGGTCGGGCTGAAGCAACCGGATTCGACTATAGCGGCTGAGCAAGGTGCAGCAACTGCTTTTTCAGGCAAAGACCTGATTCTATCCGGCCCGAATTCGAAATAATGGCAGGGCAGGATAAAAAGACACTCCAGTATCGAGGCAGCAAGTGCAAAGGCAATCGTCTTTGGAATAATGGCAAAAAAATCACCAACCATTCCAGTCATGATAAGCATCGGCAAAAAGGCCACAATGGTGGTCAAGGTTGCGCTGATGACCGGAAGAAAAACTTCGGAGGTGCCCTCTATTATGGCATTGATCCTGCTTTTTCCATTCTGCAGATGCCGGAAAATATTTTCAACGACAACGATGGCATCATCTACAATGATGCCGGACACCAGCACGAAGGCAAACAGCGACACTTCATTTATAGAATTTCCGGTTACATACATCAACACCATGGTAACCAGAAAAGCGAATGGGATACCTATGGTTGTCAAGGCTGCATTTCGCAAGCCCATAAATGCCCAGATGATGGCACAGACCAACAGAGTGCCGAGCAGCAGGTTAATCCCGAGAACCCTGATTGAGTCTTTAATTCTCAGGCTTGAGTCCTGAGTGACGATCAACTCTATACCGCTTTCGCCATAAAACGGTTTCAGTTCGTCCACCAGAGTCCTGACCTCATCCGCAATAAAAAGGGCATTACTTCGGGGATGTTTCAGGATTTGTAAGGTCACACAGTCTTTTCCGTTCACCGACGTCATGACGAAGGGGTCCTGGTAGGAGAAATATCCGGCGTCGGCAAGATCTTCAAGACGAACAAAGGAACCATCACCGTCTTTTCTGACTATGACGTCAAAGAGTGCGTCCTTGCTTGTAAACTGTTCATCCACCCGGAGGACGAACTCCCCCTCTCCGGTCTCGACCTCTCCGGCGGGATATGTAACTCCTGCAGCGCGCACCGCATCCACGACTTCTGTTACAGTCAGTCCAAAGCGTCGCAGCGCCTTTGCCGACAGCAGCAGATGAAACTCCCTGGTATAGTCGCCACTGACCTTAACCTCCCTGACACCGTCAAGCTGAGCCAGAGAGACCCGCAATTCGTCTGCAACCAGACTCAGGCTCGTATTGGAGTGGTTGCCGGCGACATTAATGCTGATAGCAGGAAACCAGTCGCTGACATCAAGAAAATTAAAAACCGGCGTTTCCGTCTCCGCCGGTAAATCATCAAGAACCGACAGAATTTTCAGCCGCACATCGTCGAAGCGCCTGCGGTAATCACTGTTGTCATCAAATTTTATCACAACACTTGAGCGCTCCCGGTAACTACTGGAACTGACGAACTCGACCTCCTCCATGTCATCAAGAGCCTTTTCAATCTCTTTCGTGACAAGAGTCTCCACTTCTTCTGGAGATGCGCCCGGCAAAAAAGTGTTGATATACATTTTGCCGAACTCGATATTGGGATATCGCTCCACCGGCATGCGCAGCAGAGTAAAAGCACCAATGACAATAAGCAGGACAAAAAGCAGATTCATAAAGACTCTTTGCCCGAGTGTAAATGTGACAAGCCGGCGCATAAACCTCTTCCCTTCCTTCAATTACCGGCAGCATCGCCAGGGTGGACTCGATACGATTCCCGGTCGGAGAGTTCGGCTCCTGAAATAATTGCTTTGCCGGACCCCTCAACCCTGCCGACCACAACAACCTTGATCTCCTTGCCCACTGCGGTTGTCAGCCAATAGGCCTCATACTTCTTGTTTAATGAAGCAACAGGCACCAGATATACGTTATTCTCCCGTCGGCCCTCAAGGGTCAATTCAGCGCGCAAACCGCCGCGCCGCAACACACTTTCTCCGGAGCGGGAGGGGCTGACCAGAAGTTCAACGACTATCTTCCTGGACACCTCGTCGACATCGGGAGAAACCCGGTAGACAGTTGCATCCACTACCAGGTCACGTTCAGGGAAAGAGAGAGTGAGGGAGTCCCTCTTTCTGAGCAGATCCAGTTCTGCCACAGTAAGGAGGTACGAAACAACCACCATGTTAAAGTTGCCGAGCTCTGCAAGCGCCTGCCCCTGATTGAGATACTGCCCCGGTTCCACCAGTCGCCGGATTACTGTCCATCCCGGCGGAGCGGTCAGGCGATGTCGGCGCAGCTTCTCTCTGAGGCGGCTCTCTTCATTCTGCAGACCTGTAAGTTGTATTTCGAGAATATCAGCCCGTGCCAGCGCTTCATCGTATTGGGCCAGAGCCGCGGAATTTGTATCTACCAGGTTCTGGTATCTGAGAGTGGTTTTTTTCTCAAGTTCGAGCCGGCGTGTGGTCTCCTGCTGCTCGATCTTGTTCTTTTCGAAGTCAAGATTTATGAAGGTCGTGTCAAGCTCTGCTGCCACCCCATCATCTCCGATAGTGTCGCCGACATCCACCAGCACCTCCTCCACCTTGCCGGCCACCTCGGCGGAAAGGATCAACGTCGCTTCCGGCCGGGATATTCCCAGGAGGGAGTATTGCCTTTTATAAGGTTCCAGCTGCATAACTTCCACGCCATAAAGCCAGGCAGGATAAAGCAGCAATAAAAGCAGTGTAAGCCAACTGAAAATTTTCATATCACCTCTTCTGAATCAGGGGAGTAAGCGACACCGGCCTATGCTGTGTCCTGTTCTTGCTGCAGCGGTATTTTATATTTTTTCATGTATTTCCATACAGAGGTGTGACTGACTCCGATTCTTCTGGCTGCCTCAGCCTTGTTCCAGCCGCACTCCGTCAGGAGATGGAGCAGTTCCTGTTTTGATATTGGTTTACGCCTTGCATGTTGTGCCGCGGGAGCATCATCAACTTGTCTCAACCCTGCAGACCCGCTTTGCTCAAAAAGATTCCTCGGCAGGTCATCCTTTTCTATCCGGTCCCGAGTACAAAGGACGAAGGCGTGTTCAATGGCGTTCTCCAGTTCCCTGACATTACCGGGCCAGTTATAGTCCATAAAAATGCGCATCACCTCCCTGGAGGCATCAACTATACTTTTGCCGGTCTTTTCCTTCATTTTCTTGATAAAGAAACTGACCAGCAATGGGATATCTTCTTTACGACGACGCAATGGCGGAACGGTAACAGGGAAGACATTAAGCCTGTAATACAGGTCTTCCCGAAAACGTCCCGCTTTGACCAAGGCATAGAGATCCTGATGCGTCGCGGTAACTATGCGAATGTTAATCTTTCTCTTTTTTGACTCACCGACGCGCTCTATCTCTCTTTCCTGCAAAACACGTAGAAGTTTCACCTGAATCAGAGGGTTGAGCTCAGCAATTTCGTCAAGAAAGATCGTTCCCCCCTCAGCTTCTTCAAATCGGCCCGTTCTGGCTCTGATTGCCCCGGTGTATGCGCCCTGAACATGGCCGAAAAGTTCACTTTCAAGAAGGTTCTCCGGCAAGGCACTACAGTTAACCGTGACCAGCTGCTGTTTTTTCCGTTCACTGTTATAATGGATAGCACCGGCAATAAGTTCTTTACCGGTTCCGCTTTCTCCCTGAACAAGAACGGTTGCATCACTGGCTGCCGCCATCTTTATAGCAGCAAAAACATCCCGCATTCCCCGGCTCTGCCCGATAATATTGTCAAGGCGATGCATCTCTCCCAAGCGAAGCGAGGCCTCCTCTGCCCTTTTACGCGCCGCGTTAAGCTCCGTCATATCGGTTATGGTCTCCACCACACCAAGGATACGGCCATCCTCATCTTGAACCACACTGGCATGTTTGATAACAGGGATATCATAGCCGTTTTTATGCTGAAGCCGGCACTCTTTCGCTCCCGAGGATCCTTTTTCAAAAATCCTGCACTTGCCGATATCAGCTGGGCAGCTCTTACCGAAACACCGACTGCAACTGAGGAGAGCACAGGTTTTCCCCAGGGCTTCGTCCACTCGATAACCGCTGATACGCTCCATGGATCTGTTCCACGAGGCGATCCGACCATTTGCATCCAGGGTAAAAACACCATCTGCCATGGAATCGATAACCCGGCTGATGAACTGATGGTTCCATAGTATGCCACTCTTTTGCATCATATTGTCCTTTATCCTCTTTCATCCCGCCAAATGTAACGTTACCGATGATAAAGTAACGTTACGTTGTGTTACTTTCAGCTAGAGTAACACAAACACATATCGACAACAACAAGTATATATGACGGAAAAATAATATCTTAACCAACAACTTCCATACCGGCATAGAAATTGGAAAGATGAGACACCAAGCCACCGAAATCCCATCGGCTGCCGGTACTCATGCAGCGGAATCAAGAAGCAAACTGCAGATTTCAGCCACGAATCAAGGAGAAAATTATGTGGAAGACACTGATACGTATCAACAAAAACCTCGTCTATGCTATTCCGGTACTGATGCTTGCAGGTATTTTTTTCGGCCTTGCCTTTGAGCAAAAGCTCGTGGGTGGCATGAAACTGCTCATCGTCCCACTTACCTTTCTCATGGTGTATCCCATGATGGTGACGCTGAATATTGACCACCTGAGGAAAGGGCTGGACCCCGCGATCCAGGGAAGTGCCATGTTCATCAATTTTGCCATTATTCCCTTCGTTGCTTTTTTCCTTGGCAAACTGTTTTTTACAGATCAGCCTTATATGGCCCTTGGACTTCTTTTAGCCGCGCTGCTGCCAACCAGCGGCATGACCATCTCCTGGACGGGGTTTGCCAAAGGGAACATGGGCGCCGCCATCAATATGACGGTGATCGGACTCACCCTTGGCTCCCTGGCCACACCTTTTTATGTCAACTGGCTGCTGGGCACGACTGTCGAGGTCCATTTCATGAAAGTTATGCAGCAGATCCTCTTTATCGTTTTCCTGCCCATGGTGCTTGGTTACTTTACCCGACAAATCCTGCTCAAAAAATATACCATGGCTGCATTCAAGGACAAAATTGCTCCCCGCTTTCCGGCCCTGTCGACAATAGGCGTATTGGGTATCGTTTTTGTGGCCATGGCACTGAAAGCAAAAACCATTGTCGCAGATCCGATCCAACTGCTTTTTGTATTTATGCCTTTGCTTCTCCTCTATAGTGTCAATTTCAGCCTCTCGACACTAATCGGCAGGTTTTTCTTCTCCAGAGAGAATGGTATCGCGCTCGTCTATGGCACAGTAATGCGAAACCTCTCCATTGCTCTGGCGGTTGCCATCAACGCCTTCGGAGAAGAGGGGGCAGATGCCGCTCTGGTTATTGCAATGGCGTATATCATCCAGGTCCAGTCGGCCGCCTGGTATGTGCGCTTTTCCGACTCGCTTTTCGGGAAAAAAGCAGCAGTTTAAATCTCAAACAAGAAGAGATGTAAAAATCTGTTCCCTTGCAGAAGAATGAACTTTGCTTGACGAAACCATGCCATAGAGAATAGTATTCTATATTGAATGATGAAAGTGCAGCATATACTTAATCTTAAAGTAGAACCGTTTCATTCTTTATTCTTGATCTTCAATACTACAAATTAAAAAGGGAACTTGTAGCGATGGCATTTGAAACATTTACAGGCAGACAGTCAGTTACCAACGAACCCAAGGTTTCTATTCTGAAGCAGGGGCTTTTTAATTTCAACAATGGGGCGGCGAAGATCCTGCGGGAGAAAAACGTCACTCACCTGCAGATACTCTTTGACAAGGAAATAAACAAGATAGGTTTTAAACCTTGCAGCAGTGGCAAACCCGGAGCCTACAAAGTCCGGGCCAGCAAAGGCGGCGGAGCGCAGATCTCCGGCATGGCCTTTCTCAATCACTACAAGATTCCCTACAAAAATGGTACTCGCTCCTATCCCACCTCATGGGACGAAGCCGGCAAACTGCTGGTTATCGATCTGTGATTGATGCCTTTGCTTTTCCACTCTTTTGCCGGGGGGTAAGATTATGTCATTGCCGCAATGGCAGCAGAAACTGCCAGAAGAAAAAATTCGCACCGGCCGGGAGGCGGTCGCCTTTATCCAGAACGGCTGCCGCCTCTTTTTAGGCACCGGCTGCGGTGAACCCCAGCATCTGATCCATGACATGGTGGCCAATACCGCCATACAGGATATCATAGTCTATCAGATGCTGTCTCATACCCTGGCACAGTATGTCGACGAGCCGTCATTTTCCAGGCGTTTTTCTCTGAAATTGTTTTTTATAAGTCAATCGATGCGCCGTGCTGCCTTCGAAGGGAAAATCGACTATCTGCCCATGTACCTTTCCCAGATTCCGAAACTCTTTGCCGGGTACCGCATCCCTCTTGACATTGCCATGATTCAGGTCAGTCCGCCGGACGGTTTCGGTTATTGCAGTCTCGGAGTTTCCGTGGACATCACCCGCTCGGCTGTGGAGAACGCCACGATGGTCATCGCTCAGGTGAATCCGAATATGCCACGCACCTGGGGAGACAGCCTTGTCCATATGGACAGTATCGACTATTTCGTCCCTCACCAGGAGCCGCTGGTGACCTACAGCACGAAATATCGCGACGACCATGTCGTCAGCCGCATCGGCCATTTTATTTCCCAGCTCATCCGTGACGGTGACACCCTGCAGGTCGGATTCGGCATGCTGCCCAATGCCGTGCTGGGGCACCTGAGGGGCAAGAAGGATCTGGGCATACATACCCAGCTGATCACCGACGCCATGCTGCCCCTTTTCGAACAGGGCGTGGTCAGCAACAGGTTGAAAACTCTGCTGCCTCGCCGGGTCGTGGCTTCCCTGTGCATGGGCAGCGAAAAACTGTATCGTTTTGTCGACGATAATCCCTTTTTCGATTTTCGCTCGTCGGAGTTCGTCAGCGACCCGGCAGTTATCGCCCGCAACGACAATCTCGTCTCCATCAGCTCGGCCCTGGAGGTCGATCTTACCGGCCAAGTCTGCTCCGATTCCCTGGGGTATCGCTTTTACAGCGGTATCGGGGATCAGGTTGACTTTATCCGCGGCGCCGCCATGTCCAAGGGTGGCTTCACCATCGTGGCCCTGCCCTCGACCGCCAAAGGCGAAACCGTCTCAAGAATTGTCTCCCATCTGTCGGAAGGAGCCGGGGTGGCCACCACCCGGGGCGATATCAACTTTGTCGTCACTGAATACGGCTATGCCGAACTGCAGGGTAAGGGCATCTATCAGCGCGTCATGGAGCTGGCCCAGATCGCCCATCCCAAATTTCGGGCCCAGTTGATCAACGCCGCCAAAAAACACCACTACATCTTCGCCGACCAATTGCCGCCCCTGGATGAAGACTTGATATACCTGGAGAAATATGACTGGCGAGTGGACTTGAAAAACGGCATGACGGCCTTTATCCGTCCTCTCTATCCGGCCGACGAGTTCGATTACCGCACCTTTTTCTACTCCCTGAAAGAGGAGACCATCTATCGTCGCTTTTTCTACAAAATACGACTATTCTCCCATGAAGTCGCCCAACAGCAATGGGCCGAAGTGGACTATCACGACAATATGACACTCATCGGCAGGGTGCAGAAAGCGGGGCACTACGAGGTTATGGCCATCGGTTCCTATTCCCGGGAGGACAACGGCTATGCCGAGGTCGCCTTTGTGGTACACGACGATTTTCATGGCCTGGGCATAGCGGGTCACATGCTTGGTTTCCTCGAACAGATTGCCAGGGAAAACGGCTTTATCGGCTTTGTCGCCACCGTTATGCAGGATAACAAAGCGATGCTCGCGGTTTTCGCCAAACGCTATCCCCATATGCAGGAAGACACCACCTCCAGCGGAGAAATCTCTATCATTATGCCGTTCGATCTGTCCGCCAAGACGCACGGTTAGCAGAAAGAGATAGGGATCCCCCGGAGATTGCGCAAAGATCGTGTCAGAAAAAGTCGTATCAGAAAAACTTGGCCATAAAAACAGCAAGCTTATGCCACTTTGTGGCATTGCCAAGTAGCGCCACCCTTGACAAAACGTTCTTTTTTCCATCATATAGCCTGGGGAAAACGTAAATAATGCTTCAATCATCCTTATCCGGACACCAATGCAGATAATCACAACCCACCTGAATGCTGATTTTGATGGTATGGCCGCCATGATTGCAGCGCAGAAGCTCTATCCCGAAGCCATCCTGGTTTTTTCCGGCTCACAGGAAAAAAACGTCCGAGAATTTATCGCTGAAGACCTGCTGTACCGTTACGAGTTTCACAAACTGAAGACCATTGACCTCAGCAAAGTCAAACATCTCATCGTGGTTGACACCCGTGCATCCTCCAGATTGGGACCGCTGGGTAAATGTTTGCAGAACAGAGGTCTTTTTCTCCATATCTTCGACCATCATCCAAAGAGTCCTGGAGACATGACAGGCGACGTGGAGGTTATCGAGGATGTTGGGTCGACAACCACACTCCTGGTGGAGCTGCTGCAGGAAAAGCATATAGAGATTACAGCCCACGAAGCTACCATATTCTGCCTGGGAATATATGAAGACACCGGCTCGTTGACCCACCTCACCACCACGCCACAGGATCTTCACGCAGCCGCATGGCTCCTCGAAAAAGGTGCAAAACTCGACATTGTCGCCCAATTTCTCACCCACGAGCTTACCACCCAGCAGGTACAGCTCCTCGGCGAGCTGATACAGGCCGCCAATAGCTATGTCATACAGGATATCCCCATCGTTGTGGTTAGCCTCAGTCTGCAGACCTATGTCGATGATTTTGCTCTGATCGTCAGACGGTTCATGCATATGGAGAATCTCGATACTCTTTTTGCTCTCATATCGATGGCAGGCAGAATATATCTGATCGCTAGAAGCAGGATTCCCGAGGTCAATGTCGGCCTGGTGGCCCGCGATCTCGGCGGTGGTGGTCATGCCACGGCGGCATCGGCCACGGTACGCGACATGACCCTGATTGAAGCTCAGGAAAAACTTGTCAGAATGCTGCACCGGCATGTCCGCCCCCAGCCCATCGCCGAAGAGATGATGTCACGGCCGGTCATCACGACTCCCACCAGCACTACAATTGCAGAAGCGAAAAAACTGCTGACCCGCTACAACATAACCGTGCTGCCGATAGTACCGGAATCATACAAAAAACACGACAACAGCAACGGTCCCATCATCGCAGGGACCATCTCAAGAAGAGTGGTGGAAAAGGCAATTCATCACAACCTGGGCCACTTGCCGGTCAGTGACTATATGACTTCGGACATCGAAGTTCTGTCGCTCAAAGCAACTCTTGCAGATATTCAGGAACTGATCATTGAAAACCGGCAGCGTCTCATCCCCATAGTGCATGACGGTCAAATCGCGGGGGTTATAACGCGTACGGATCTCCTTAACAGACTGGTCAACGATCCTGCCAATCTTCCCAGAAACCTTATTCAGGAGTCGGAATACCCTTCTCTGGAGAGAACCAGAAACCTGGGTTCGATTATGGGCGAATGTCTCGGCAAGGACATCATAACCCTCCTGCAAACCATCGGCGAGGTGGCCGACCAACTCAGCTTCAAGGCTTACGCGGTTGGCGGTTTTGTGCGCGATCTGCTGCTGAAAAAGCCCAATCTCGACCTCGACGTGGTGATCGAGGGAGAAGGCATTGAGTATGCCCAAAAGCTGGCAGAGAAGCTAGGCGGCCGGGTACGCACCCACGAACGGTTTGCCACCGCCATGGTTGTATTACCCAACAATTTCAAGATAGATATCGCCACGGCACGACTGGAGTATTACGAATATCCGGCAGCCCTGCCGACCATTGAGCTTTCTTCGCTTAAACTGGATCTGTTTCGCCGTGACTTCACCATCAACGCCATGGCGATCCAACTTAACGAGGCCGAATTTGGTACCTTAAACGATTTCTTCAACTGTCAGAATGATCTGAAGCAGAAGTCCATCAAGGTGCTGCACAACCTCAGCTTTGTTGAAGACCCTACCCGGATATTCAGAGCAATCAGGCTGGAAAAGCGAATGGACTTCACTATTTCCAGACATACCGAAAGACTGATCCGTAACGCCGTCAAAATGAAACTTTTCGGCAAGGCGGATGATCCCAGATTTTTTACGGAAATCAAAATCATCCTGTCCGAAGAAAATCCCATTCCGGCAATCGAGCGGCTTGCGGAATTCAAGCTCTTTCAATTTCTCTGGCCCGATCTCAAACCACACCTCAAAATAGATCGCCGCTTCCTCCATATACTGACGCAGGCCCATCGTGCTATTTCCTGGTTCAAACTGCTCTATCTTAGGGATCATCTGGAAACCTGGACAGTCTATTTTCTCGCAATTTTGGGACGATCCGGCAGCAACGAGATCAGGTCCTTCTGTAAACGCTTCAATATTCCACAGAAGGTATCCAACAACCTTGTGCAGCAAAAAGAGCACACCGATAAAATCGGCAGTATGCTGTCCCGCCGACGCGCCATGAGCAACAGTGAGATCTATTGGCTTTTTGAAGAGTTGAGCAACGAAAGCCTGCTCTATCTTATGGCCATTGCCCGGAAGAACCATATCAAGCGTTATATATCAAACTATGTCACCACGCTGCGTCCGACAAAGACCAAAATCACCGGCAAAAAGCTCGAAAAGCTGGGATACAGTCCAGGTCCGCTGTTCAAATCAATCCTTAACGATCTGCTGAGCGCCAGACTCGACAACCTGGTGCAGTCGGAAGAGGACGAAAATACCTTTGTCCGGGAAAATTATCCCCTGTAGCGCCCTCCTTTTTCGCTTGTTTTTTTATGATTCAATGTTTACCTATATCGAATCATGATCGAATTACTTACTAAAATAGTACTGCTCGCCCCGCCGATTTTACTGGCTCTTACCTTGCATGAAGTAGCCCATGGGTATGTTGCATACCGACTCGGTGACCCGACCGCCAAACTGACCGGCAGACTGACGCTGAACCCTTTAAAGCATCTTGATCCTTTTGGCACCGTTGCCTTTTTTCTTATCAATATCGGTTGGGCAAAGCCCGTACCGGTCAATGGCGCCTATTTCAGTAATCCCAAAAAGGATTTGTTGTGGGTTGCCCTGGCAGGCCCGGTCACCAACCTTGCCCTCGCTATCATCAGCGCCATCGTTGCGCAGATGCTCTATCAGATCACCCTGGTTCTTCCCTATTCCCAGGCAATGGAGGCCGTTATTGTGCCTCTGTTTGCGATGGTAAAGGCCTCCATCTGGATCAACCTGGTTCTCTGTATCTTCAACTTTCTGCCCATACCTCCACTTGACGGCAGTCGTATCCTTATGGGACTCCTGCCTGATGATATGGCACGAACCTATTCTTCCTGGGAAAAATATGGTTTTATTCTTATTCTCATTCTTGCCTTTACAGGTATCCTCGGCAAGATGATTCTTCCCGTCATCGATTTTGCGGGCAGTTTCCTCCTTCCTTAGCGATATTAGCGATAGCAACGTATTTTCCACACCTTAAATACCTTTTATTGCACCTCACGGTTTGACAGGACATCGCTTTTCAGCTACGCTCAAATATACCATCCGGCATTTATCATCTTTGACATCAGCATAAGGAGTTGTCATGCGACCAGAAAGTACCGGCAAATTTTTCCAGAGAGGTTTCGTTCTTCAGATCCTGCAGCGGCTTTTCTTTATCTGCCTCGCCCTGGGCCTGGCATATGCCCTCGTCGCGGGAATATACGCCACCAAAACCATCTTCAAGGTCAAGGAAAATTATGCAGTTGTCCTGGAAAAACTGGGCGGCAACCGCGAGGCGGTAACCGATATCGGCTGGCACATGCGCCTCCCTTTTTTCACCCGGATCGAACAGGAAGTTACCCTGATGAACCAGACTATGTTTCTGGGAGGGATTGTTGAGCCGCTCCGTATCATATCGAAAGAAAATGTCGCCCTGTGGACATCCGGCCTCTTGACCTATCGAATAAATAACCTCAACCAGTGGGCCATTGAGAATCTGGATCCCATGACACTCCTTCAGGGAGACTACGACGGTATCGTCAAGGATATTCTACAGGCCCAGCCGGTCAACAAATTAATCAGTGACCGGGAAGAAATTAAAGAAAAGATATTCAGTGCGCTCAAATCCAGACCGATCAACGAGGGTGGCCCGTCGCTGGAAGAAAAGTACGGCATCGATGTCGTCAGCTTTGTGCTGCGCGACACTCGTTTTGGTGAAAAACTGGTGGAGGCCTCAGAGGAGAAAAAACGGCGGGAACTCATCGCCGAAGGAGAAAACTACGCTGCCGACCAGGAGGCCAGTCGCATCAAGAAACTGTATGCCGCCTACCTTGACGGTATCCGTGGACTGCAGACTGGAATCGGCCAGGACGACGGATCGTCCGACCGTGATATCCTTCAGTTCCTGGTGCAGCAAAAATGGGCCGATGCCTACGAGAAAAATCAGACCGGGCAGAATACAGTGGTCCTGCAGGGCAGCGGTGCAACAACTCCCATTACACTGCCACTGCCGCCGCAACAATAACTTATCGCCATACGGTGACATATGCCCAAACGATTCACAAAAAAGATTCAGCATATTTGCCTGCCGGAAAAACGTATCGCTGAGATTGAGTCTCTGGTCGACTCGTGGTCCTACGATACCAAGGAGTTTATGCGAGCAAGGCTGAACCAGTACACCCCGCCCGGCGGTATCCTTTATACCTTCTCCACTGGACTGAAAAAGTTTTTCCTTTTAAGCAAAGAAAAAAACTTCGTTATTCTCAGAGAACCGGCCATTCTGACCGACTGGCAGCGTCGCTTTGAACTCTCCGGCGAAACCATCCCTCGCAAGGCATGGAATAATATCCTGGAAAAAGAAGTGAGTAAAAAAGACCATGCCCTGCTTCTTGCTCTCCTCAACAAGGAACTATCCGATGTACATATTCCTCAGGAATTTGCCGACCTGCTCGAAAAGATGTATAAAGCCCACATCAGAAAGGAGTACTCCTCCGATACTTCAGTGCCGAAGGCTCCACTCATCCTCCTGACCGGCACAAGCGGCAGCGGCAAGAGTGCTACAGCCATCGAGGCCATCGAGAAAGTTATCTTCTCAAAAGATGTTCGACCGGAAATAGACCTGGGACAGAAAAAGGCCAATGTTATGGCGGCGCAACCTTTCTGGAAATCCCTTGATGATGTTGACCCTGAGCTTGCCTTGGAAATTGACCGGCGTCGGAAATTACGGCGTTATAACTTCCTCTCCAGAGTACCACTGGTGCGATTCCTCTTCAAAAAACGCATCAGCCGCAACCTTGAAGAACTCGAAGAACAGCATCTGCTTGTTGATTATTCCCGGATTACGCCCAACGACTATCAGACCTCACTGGCAGGAGAACCGGGTAATTTTCTCAAAAAGGCCTTCGGCAATCCCAACCAGACCTGTATCCGACATATGGAAGAAGCACACAGCGCCTTTGCCCGCACGGAAACCTCCGGTCATGGCGGTGTAGAGAGACAGCAGCGTACCCTGGTGGATACCTCTAACATCATCATAGACGAGATAATCAACGGCAGCAGAGACTGCTTTCTGGTCGCCACTTCCGACAAGCCGGAGGTTTTCGACTCAGCCATCTACCGGCGTTTTGTCGAAAAAGGCATTGTCATCGATATCTCGGAGTACTGGAGAAAAAAAAGCAACCTTTTCGAGATAGTCCGCATCGAACTGAGAAGAAACAATGTCCACACCCATGCCGGTGCAACCCGTAAAGAAGGCAGCGCCACACTGCTTAACCATGAAGATCTTAATGTTGCCATTGGGAAATTTTACGCCATATTCTCAGAGAGAGCCCTGCAGGTTACGCCGGCCTACGTTCGCAAACTGGTCAACTTTCTCATCAGCATAAAGGGAGACTTCCGGACCGAATACCTCGACGATTCACTTCTCGTCAGAAACGCCTTTGAACTTGTTGCCAAAAACGCTTTTGGAGATCTTTTTAAAAAGGTGGTTAACCGAATCGACCGAACCTCCCATTGGACTGATTATGTCGGCGAAGTCAAAGATACTTTTTCCGAAATGGCCAATAACTGCCTCCTCTATCATGTCAGCGAAGAAAAAGGGGTCGTCCTCAACGGTCCACCCGGTAGCGGGAAGACCTTTCTGGTCAGATCCTGGTTGAGTGAGAACAAACGCATTCACGACATTTCCACCAGCCCCAGTGCCCTGCACAACCCTTCGGACCCCGTCGACGGCACAGTCGCCAACTTGATTAAGGTATATGACATAGCGAAAATGATCGCTCCTTCCGTAGTCTTTTTTGATGAAGGTGACTCGCTCGCCCCGAAAAGAAGCAGTACCGGCGGTTCCCCCTCGGATCGCCTCACCAACAAGTTCCTCGCCATCATTGATGGTGAAACGCCGCTTTTCAAGGTGTTTACGGTATTGACCACCAATCGTCTCGACCTGCTGGATCCTGCACTCATCCGCTCCAAACGTCTTAAGGTGCTGGAGGTTTCCGGCCAGCTTGGCCAGAGAGACATACGCACCATCATTCATGCCGCCCTGCAGGATATCCCCTACAAAAACGATCTCAGCGCCGAAACCATAATCAAATCGGCCAAGGGCGTCTGCAACACTCCGGCCGATTACGCTGCATTTGTTGAAAAGGCTCTGTCACTGCGCACAACGGAGTTGATGGTTTTGAAAAAACTCAAATCCATATCCACTCTTTCACGAGAAAAACAGCATAAGTTTTTACAATTCAACCTGAAGACCATCAGCGGCATCCTGGAAGCACTCGGCGACCACCATGACCTGCAGCAGACCCTGCGAGAATCCCCCACTGCCTTTCTGGAGCACTATGATGAAGTACTGGCCCTCTTTTCCACCATATCAAATGATGAAGATTACCCTCTCTGCCAATCGCATCTGCTTAATGTCCGCAAAGAAATATCACACAGCCCTATCAGGCGCGGCAAAGTGGAACTTGATACCTTTCTGGAAGCGGAACTGAGCCAGGAGCCTCAAAGAGGTTTTATCGTCGGCGTCGGGGCCAATGATGTGGATGGCGTACTCCTGCCCATCGCCACAAGCCTGACTTACGGCCTTACCTCGGAAAGAGTACTGGTCACTGGTGCGGTTTCTGGTACCGGTTCGGCCACGGCCCAGATGGAAATGGCAGTGAAGATGACGCAGCAGTCGGCCCAGGAGGCTCTCACCCTGGTGAAAAACTATTTCCAGGCCCTGGAGCCGCAGATCAGCATGGCTAAACTCCTCGGCGAGTTCCTCTCCAAGCTGACCATTCATCACCAGCTACTCTCCGCTTCATATAATGTCGGCGGACCATCGGCCGGATATGCCCTGGCACTCAATACGCTTTCCGCTATTCTCCATATCCCCATCTACCATGATTTCGGCATTACCGGAGCACCCTGGACCAAAGGCGTCACCAAGGCTGAAGTGGGAGGCTCAGTTATCATCGGCGGCCATAAAAAAAAGGCGGAAAAGGTCCTGCAATATCTGCGCAGAATGTATATGCCGCGTCAAAATTACAATAGCCTTGAAATCGATTTTCTCATCAATTACTGGCTCCAGGGCAAAGATATTCTCGGTGTCTCTCATTTCGGTGACCTGGTTCCGGAAACCGTTTGGCTCAACGAAGAGTACGAAAAACTTGTGCTCGAACTGACGGAGCAGCGCATTTCTTTCAAACTGAACAAGTATCAGAATAAGATGAGTGATGATGACACCAAAGAAAACATCATTAGATTGAAATCAACCTTACGGCAGATGGCGGAGAAGGAGATAATTCGCAAACTGCGCGCCATACGCAACCACCTGCAAAACCCCAATCACGACCCGCTAAGTTCCCTGGAGTCAATTTTCCAGGAAAAAAACGTTGCGGTGAAAAAGGTCATAGGGGTTTTCGACCCTCTCAAGGACTTTCTCAAAATGGAACGATTCAAGTGGAAAAAAAACTAGCGACGAGGCATCTCAAGACCTAGCGGGGAGACAATTTCCGCGACAAAGCGGTCATGGACAAACTCATCCGGCTTATGGCCGATGTGTTGCGCTATGTGTTCTATCAAGCCGGCAATTTCTGTGACTCGTGCGCGGCATTGCCGTCTGGCCTCCTCGATGTGGTGCCAATCACCATTACCGGAAAAGTGGGACCAGACCTGAAAAATCTCTGGAAAAAGGGCTTTACGCAACCCGTCGAGCAAACCGATATAGAGACAGAGTGAGGTCTCGCGTTTCTCCTTTATTACGTAACCTAATACCCCCTGTGGATGGGTATCGGCCAGAAGGTCCTTAATGGTTCGGCAGACCAGTTCGATGACGGAACCTGGAAAGGTGCGGAGTATTTTCTCCAGTGTTGAGCTGTCAAAGCTGTTCTCCAGCACCTCACCGATCTCATGATAAATAAAAAGATTGAGCTCTTTTTCGACGATTTCATCCAGTTTTTCCTTAAACACCTGCTGGTCAAGCTGACCATTACCGGCAAGGCCGTAGAGGGCGAAAAACCGCTGCAGCGCCTCCCGGCAGGAGGCCCGCAACTCCTGGATCTGATCCCAGAGGAAGTAGCGTAGTGAATCCTTACGGATATAGACGATACCATCCTGAGCCATGGCAAAGGGGCTGGCCATCTCCTTGGCTTTTTCGTTTCCCAGCAGTACTACCCGGCATCCCTCAAGATGGTACTCTTCCAGTTTTTCCGCTAAAAAGAATACCGCCTTCATGGACCGCCCGTGACCGGCACCGTAGACCAGGTTGTATGGAGCGAGCATCGTGTTGATTTCCAGAATATCGTCCGCGGCATACCGGCAGCCGTTTACTCCAATTGCAGTAAACGATGCCGTGGCGATCGACTCCCAGTACTTCTCCTTGCGGTCGATCCAGTCAAGCAAGTCTGCAGGCTCAGCCTCCTGCCACGGTTCGATGCCATGTTCCCATTTATAAAGATTGCGGAGTTTTAAAACCATGGTGCACATGGAATAGATACCATGGTCTCTACCATCTGAAACATCGCAATTATGCTGTATGGTTTTTATAATTATAGAGATTTGATCTGCTTCAGCCATATCATTATCAACGGAGGTTTATGATTGTGACAGCATTCCTATATGTTCATGCCGACAGGTGGTATACGCTCTCTGCTATATTGTAACCATTCCTGCCGGAGATGTGCTTTCTTTACGAAACAGCACCACATCCGTTCCGACCGGTTCCAGTTCTGCATGGTGCTGTTCGGCCAGATATGCAAAGGTTTTTTCATTGTAAAAAAGGATATGCGTTGGATCGCGGATATAGTGCCAGTTTTTGAAGGCTGCTTCATCCCGGACTCTCTTGGTCATTACCGCAAACCATCCTGAAGGTTTCAACATATTGAAAACAAGAGAAAAGCTACTCTTCGGATTGCGAAAATGTTCCACCACTTCGGTGGTGCAGATAAAGTCATATTGGTTGCTCAACAGGGCCGGCCTATTGAAATAAATCGGATCATATAAATCTACGGAATGACCATGCTCTTCCAGCATTGCAGCCAGAGCAGGACCCGGACCACATCCAAAATCAAGCCCATACCGAGGCGCTGCTCCCAGCCTGCTCAACAGAGGAGTACAAAGCCGTGATAGAAAATGACGATAACCGGCATCGTTAATATGGTTTTCATGAAGGTCATAGACGGCTTTTTCTTCCGTATGGCCCAACCAAAATTGCTCCGGCACAAAGATCAGTTGGCATTCACGGCAGCGCCGGTATTCCCGTGTAGCGTCACGGTGAAAAAACGGGGTGTTTTCACAATCGCATAAAGGGCAGAGAGTCATATTTGTTAACCGAAAGTCTTCCGAATTTGCATGTCGCGCAGCACCACAACATGCGGCGGGCACCGTTTAACCATCTTCTTGGCCCTGAGCAGCCGGCAAAAAAAAAGCCTGTGCAACAACACAGGCTTTCCGACACAGAACCATAAATACACATTTTTCAGGGAGCCATACTGTGACCATCATAAAGATAGCGCTTGATTTTATGCGTTGCGGTTTTGATAAAAGGCTCACGCCTTTCGTAGATGATGTTTATCCGCGAACCACTGGAGAGCCGGCCATTCAGCTCCTGACGCATTTCTTCGATACATTTCTCAATATATTCATGTCGTTGCAGGCGTGACTGATCAGCCGTCTTTTCATCGATCAACTCATAGTCGGGATAGACCCAGGCCTCTAGACGGCCGTTATTTTCCACAACCAGCGATTCAAGAACCCAATTATAACAGTGTATTTTATGTTCTATAGCTTCAGGATAGACATTTTCACCATTGGCCATCACGATAACATTTTTACACCGGCCCCGAATATGGAGATTACCGGCTTTGTCAAGATACCCTAAATCGCCGGTTGCCAGCCAACCATCCTCACTGATGACCTCTTTGGTAGCATCATCGTCATTATAATAGCCTTTCATGACATTCGGCCCACAGCCATAAATTTCACCGATGCCGGTCTCCGGATCAGGATCGACTATTTTAACTTCCACCCCTGGAATAGGCTTACCGGCTGAACCCGGCTCGATGGTTTTATCGCCCAGCGGCCCTCCACTGAGCAACGGCGCCGATTCCGTCAGGCCGTATCCAATCAGATAGGGAAACTCCGCCTCAACCAGAAATTTTTCCACATCAGGATTAAGGGCGGCACCACCAACCCCCATAAAAAGCAGTTTCCCCCCGAAAAACTCAACTAATTTACGGCCGGTCTTTCTATAGATAAACTTTCTGCCGAATCCTGTCTTGCATAGCAGCTGAAGCGCTTTGCTGTTTTCTATTTTCGGGACAACTCTCTTTTTGTAAATTTTCTCAAGCACCAGCGGCACGGCAAAAATTGCAGCAGGCTGCTCATGCTGGCAAAATTTCTGCAAAATCGCCGGCGTAGGGGTTTTGCCGGCATAAGCTATCCGGCAGCCCTTAAGAAGCGGAAGAATAAAACCGCAGGTAAATTCATAGGTATGTGACATCGGCAGAATAGAAAGGAACACATCACCGACATGCAACTTCGCCAGTCCGGAGGCCGCATAGGCATTTGAGGTGATGTTTTTATGTGACAGCATTACCGCCTTGGAATATCCGGAAGTGCCGGAGGTGTATAAAATTGAGGCAATATCGTCTTCTTCAACGACTGGGAAATCGGAAGATCCTTTTTCTTCGACAGTGTCGGCAAACTCGTGCTCCGCTTCCTTAAGGTACTCTGAGAATTTTTTGATCTCCAGCAGACCGGTCATGCCGACATAGTCGTCCAGAGTTACAATAAAGCTATCATTTTTTGTTTTCAGCTCATAAATCTTTTCAATCTGTTTCTGGGTTATAAACAGAAACTTGACCTTCATTTCCTTCAGGATATGATGCACATCGGCCTCGGGCAAGTCCGGCAGAATGGGAACGGCAACGGCTCCCAGCCGAACAGTAGCCAGATAAGCGGCGCCCCAGTTATGAGAATTCTCGGCCAAGATGGCTATATGGTCGCCTTTCTGAACTCCGTCCGCCATCATTTTCGCGGCAAGAGCAATGATCCTGCCATAAAACTCCCTATAGCTGAGTGGTGCGGTCATGGCCATGCCTATTGCGGGCTGATCTCCATATTTGTCGCAGCTTGCATCAACAATATAGTTCAAGGTCATACGTACTTCAGCACCCTCCACCATAATTCACCTCGCAGGATTTGAGGAACCCTGGACTCTGCTCCAGATTCCGAAAATATCATACTTTACAAACCATTACTGCCAAAGAGTATTGCACAAAAGCGGACACAGGTCAATGAAGAAGAGAGATTTGCCTCAGGCCGACTTTTTCGCCGGGTACGGCAGTAACGGGGAATGCACAGGGGTAAACAGAATCCATCGACGCAGCCGGACTCGCCCGTCAAATTAGTGAATAATGTCCCGCACTGCTTGAAGAATGTCTGTCTTTGAAAATGGTTTGGCCATCGCTCTGACGTTATCGAGGCAACCAGCAACATGCAGATAGCGCTCTTTGGCAATGGTTCCACCACCGGAAATAGCTATAATTGGAACGTGTTGATCAATTTCCTGTAATTCAATAATTGTTTTCAGACCGTCTTTTACGGGCATTACCAGGTCGGTAATAATGAGATCGGCGGATTGTGCTCGAAACAACTCGAGCCCTTTTTCGCCATTGGTGGCTGTAATAACGTGATACCCTTCTTCGGTCAAAACCTGTTTGAGAAAATGAAGAATAAGTTCTTCATCATCTATGATCAAAATCTTTTTCAAACCTGTTCCTCCTCAGATTGATGCCTTAAAAAACCATCAGTACCTTGCTATATACCCTTTTTTCCACATTGTGGGTATAGTAAAATCTTTTTTGGTGTTTTTTCGACATTATCTCAAATCGTTACCCACTAACCCGAATTTCTTCCCGGCCGAACTTGCATGACACTTTCCACCGTCAAAGTCAGGGCATCATAATCCTTTTCCACCAGACCACGAAGCAAATACGGTCTCCCGGAACAAAGAAGAGAAGCGTAGCGCTGATATACACGAGGAAAGAATGTCGTTTCCACGGTACCATATTCATCTTCAAAAGTGAGAAATTCCATGGCTTCACCGGTTTTGGTCGAGACCAGTTTCCCGGTGAGCAACCACCCCAGAAAGGAGACACGCCTGCCGGTGTGCTTGGCCAGATCAGCGGAGGACACTCCTGGGTTGCCTTTCTTTTTACAAAGTACGACAGGGTGATGATCACAGAGAAATCCCAGAGCCTGATACTCCCTTCTCAATTTTTCTTCCAGTGAGGGAGGAGGAAGGGCTGGAGCAGGAGGCAGCCGCAGCCCGAAAAGAGGCATACTTTTTTCCGATATCCGCATCCTGCGAAAACAGGCCAGCTCCCAAAGCAGTACAGTACGATTTGCCTCTTTCTCAAGAGAATCAAGAGCGCCGCCATGAATAAGCAGACGCGCCTCATCCTCAGCCGGTCGGACTCTGTCAAAAAATTCCGAAGCACTGGTAAATCCGCCGCCCTGTTCCCTGCTCCGACAGATACGCTCCACAAGACCTGCAGAGACTCCATGCACTGCCGCAAAACCGACACGGATCTCCTTCTTGCTTCCCTGCCAGCCAGCCAGACTTTCATTAACATCAGGCTTGAGGATCTTCACCCCGCATCGTTTAGCCTCTGAGACATATGCAAATACAGAATAGTACCCACCCCGGTTTGCAATGACCGCCGCCATGAATTCGGCGGGGAAATAGGTTTTCAAATAGGCAGCCTGGAAAGAGACTCGGGCATAGGATGCCGAATGCGGCTTGCAGAAGGAGTAGCCGTCAAAACTCATCATCATGGCCCATATTGCCTCAACGTCAACCCTGGCTATGTCTCGCGCCAGACATCCGCGAAAGAACTCATCACGATAGTCGGCCAGCCTGTGTTCTTTATCCTTTTTTGACATGACCTTCCGCAGACCATCCGCCCTGGCGTGGCTCAACCCCGCCAGGTGGACCGCTACTCTGGAAACATCCTCCTGATAGACCATCAGCCCAAAAGTCTCATCGAGCACATCGGCAAGCAGAGGGTGGAGAGGCTGCCAGCTGCCGCCATGCAGCCTGCGCACATATTCACGCACAAACTCGTTTGCCGCCGGGCGAATAAGAGAAGACTGGATAACGAGCTGCTCATAGTCACCGCTGCCGGCCTTCTGCTGCAGCAGCCGCATGGCCGGACTTTCTATATAAAAACATCCCATGGTGGCGCCTCGGGCCACGGTCTTTTTCGTTAAGACGTCATCCTCGGGTTCCCACCCCGGTTCCGCAAAAGGAACGCCGCGGGCGGATACCGCGGCAATACAATCACGAATGACACCAAGGCTCCTGTTGCCGAGCAGGTCGATCTTGACAAGTCCGGCCTCCTCGGCGCCATCTTTTTCCCATTGAATTATGGGAACGCCCTTGGGTGCATTTTCCACGGGAACATAGGTATTGATGGGGTTTGGCGTGATAACCACCCCACCGGGGTGGACCGAAAGATGCCGGGGAACCCCCACCAGTCTGCCCGCCAGCGCCATGATTTCAGGCCAGGGTCCGCTTAGATCAGCCCCTCGCATGGTCGGCATTTGTTGTACCCAATCGAGAAGAGAAATACCGCTTTGTCCCAACCAGGGTAATCTTTTAGTAAGGCTCGATATTTCATATCCCGGCAAACCATAGGCCTTGGCCGTTTCCCGGATCGCCATTCTGGGCTGGAAAAAGACATGGTTACACACCATCGCCGCATACCCTTTATTTTGACGCAGTACTTCAGCAAGCACTGTATCTCTTTCATCCCAGGAAAAGTCTATATCGATGTCGGGGGGATCAGTACGCCCCGGATTGAGAAATCTCTCAAAGTAGAGATTATATTTCAGTGGGCAAACGTTGGTTATCCCAAGGCAGTATGCCACCAGGGAAGCAGCACCTGATCCCCGGCCGCAGATTCTTCTTTTTTTTCTCCGGCCATCCTCACCGATCGGATGGACAATGTTGCGAACCACCAGAAAATAGGAGGAGAAGCCCATGGTATCGATAACGGTCAGCTCATGCTCCAACCGATCGACGACGACCTCGCTTAAATCCGTGCCGTATCGTTTTTCGGCTCCACGATAGGCCCAGCGGCGCAACGTTTGCGCTGCGGAACTGCCGCCTTTCCAGGGTGGCATTACCAGACCGGATTCGGGACCGCTGAAGCGACACAATTCGGCAATACGGCAACTTTCGGTGATGGCCTCCGGCCACATGGCAAAGCGCTGCCGAAAACGTTCCGGAGCGACAAACCAATTACGTACCGCTCTTTTTTCCCGCAAGGCGGCATCGCTGATGCTGCTGCCTCGTGCTATGGCCCGCAGCAACACATAAAGCGAGGCATCCGACTCCTGGGCCATGGCGCAATCCGGTGTTGCCACAACCGGTATATCATGCTCTCCGGCCCATTTTCGCAACAACGCCGATTGTTCCGTTGGCCGGGCACCGAGATCCGCCACCGGCACCGCCTCACTTTGGCGCAGAGACGCCAGGAGATCTTTATCCATGGCAAGAACAAACAGTCCCGCACCATGCCGGCACAAGGCTTCCCTGAAATTGAAATCTTTTTCCGTATGTCTTTTCGTTATAAGGATGCACAGATTGGCATATCCGGTTCGATCACGTACCAGACAAGTGGCAACCGTACCATTTACTGGATCACTTACTTCGCTGCCCACCACGGGCTTGAGCCCCTCTCGGCGGCAGGCTGCCAGAAAGCTCCACATACCGTAGAGATTGTCCCTATCCGTCATGGCCACGCCAAGGTATCCATGTTGGCGGGTCAACCGGCAGATATCCGCCGGCGACATGGTGCCACGCATCAGGGAATAGCAGGATCGAACCCGAAGAGGAAACATCTTCCAGCTCCCTCTTTACACTTCGACAACAGTGTTGCCGGCTCGAATAGACCGCGCTCCGAAACGGCTCCGAATCTGATCCATCGCACCCAGTACCTTGTCTTTCCCGGCACTTTCCGCGGATGGCGCCGCAAAGAGCGGCAATTGCGGCGACTGCCGGTGCAGCCTGTCACAGAAAAGGAAGCAGCTTCGCAGCCTCGTCCGCCTGGTCCAGGCACGCTGCAGGGCAAGCAGAGCCATGTCCCGGAGGACAACGTCGCCGGCAGTACCGATGCGGCGCGATGCCTGACGAGCGACAGCAACACCGTCGGAATAAACAATCCGCAAACCGACCCGGCGAGCCTCCTGCCGGTTGCGGCGCAGCGCAGCACCTGCCTGAGCAGCCATCCAGCCGATGGCGGCCGTAACCTGCGCTCTGTCGTTGGTATCATCGGCAAAATGATGCTCCTGATCAAAGGAGGCTTCACGGCAACTACCTCCGACTACCTGGCTGTAGTCAACTCCTCGACTGGCCTGGTAGAAAAAGTCGCCGCGGTCTCCAAAGGGAACCATCAACTCCTGCCGGCTCAATCGGGCAAGCTCTCCGATCCTGGTAATGCGAAACTCCGCCAGTCTCTGCCTTTCACGCGGCCGGACTCCCGGCAGCAAAACAATAGACAACGGTGCCAGAAACTCCTCCTCTTCACCCGCGGCGACGATATACTCTCCCACCGGTTTAACCAGTCGGGAAGCAACCTTTGCCACCAGCTTGTTTGACGATAAGGTCCAGATGGGATCAACACCGAGATGGCTGCCGATCTCTTTACGGATCTTCCAGCCGATATCGGGAGCAGGTCCGAACAGTCTGTGCGTTCCCGTCACATCAACAAAGAGATGACCATCGGCCAGACCATATTCCACCAGTGGGGAAAAGCGTCTGACCTTTTCCCAAAAGTCACACATGGCACGCTGATAAAGCTCAACCCTCGGCGCCTTGACCGCCGCTCCCCGACACATCCTGGTTGCCTGGAAAAGCGGCATTCCTTTACGCACCCCGCTCTGAAAAGCTTCTTCGCTCATATCATAAACCACCGCTCTGCCTGCCTGCAGTGGTGCTATGATCAGAGGGAGACGCCGCAAAGAGCTGTCAGCCGCCCTTTCCACCGCCACAGCAAAATCAGCCACATTGAAATGCAGTATGGATCGTTCCCGGTACATGGAATAATTCTACAGGTAACTGTTCATGATACGCTGCAGTTCGCCGGCATTTCTGGGCGCCTGAGCCCGCACATGATTATTAAAAAAAATTATACCTCGGCCGGCACGACGTGCCATGGCGCCAATGGGCCCCTTGACGCACTTCTGCAGCTCCGCCGTTGTATAATCGTAGTCAAATTTTTTCTGCATATTGGTGGAATACCAACCTTTTCGATTACGACCGTGAAAACGCAGGTAAAAAAAATCGGGATTGGTGACAATATCAAGAAAGGGGAAAAGCTCCGGCACGGCAGGCGCGTCAATGGCAACCAGGGTAACACCGCGTCGCTCAAGCTCGGCAAAGACCGCATCAACGGCCCAGGACACATGGCGAAATTCCACGGCAAGCGGTAAACCGTGCAGCCCGTCGAGCAGCTCCGCCAGGTAATACCGGTTCGTTGTGCTTCGATCAAAATCCGGCGGCAGCTGAACCAGCACGGCTGCCAGCCGCTTGTGCAGCGGTTTGATCCCCCGGCGGTACAATAGCAGCTGTTTGCGCCAGTCCTCCCCCCTCTCATGCGTCAGGGTTCTCGTCAGCTTGGCGGCAAAGCGGAAATCTTCAGGTACCTTGTGCAACATACGGGCCATCGCTTCCGCCCGGGGCATCTGATACCAGGTATAGTTCAGCTCGACGACGGGAAAGGTTTGCATATACAGACCAAGCATGTCGGCCGTTCTGGTACCGGGCGGATAAAAACCACTGTCAACCCACTCGGTGTAGGAGTAGCCCGACGTGCCGATAAAAAGGGGGCAATGCGCAGCTCCTCTTACCAATGGAGTCACGGAAGGAGCCTGAAAAAGCAACCCTGCCGCCTCGGCCGTTACCGTCATGATCTGCCCTTACCCGTGCCGCCATCGTTTATGAAATCACGCAGGACGCCAACGACCTTACCCTGCACAAGCAGTTCGCCGAAATGATAACGCATCGCCGCATATGCTTTGCTCTCCGGTCGCATTTCGATATGATCATCTTTGCGGAAAAAACGTTTCACCGTCGCTTCTTCCCCATGTATCAGGGCCGCGACAATCTCGCCGTTTTCGGCATATTGTCTCGGTTCGCAAATCACCAGATCTCCATGAAGAATACCGGCATCCTCCATGGAATTCCCCTTGATACGCAGACAAAAAAGATTGTCGCCGCGAAACAGGCTGCCGTCCACCACCACGGTACCGTCCCATTCCTGCTGTGCATACATGGGCAACCCGGCCGTTATCTGGCCGATAACAGGAAGGCGCCGCACCAGCTGATCCGCGCCGCCACCATCGTCATCACTTTTGAGACGAATGGTACGGCCATAATGGCCGTCTCGTTCCAATACACCTTTTTTTTCAAGCTGCTGGATAATCTGCGCCACCGCCGTATGGCTCACGCCCATATCAAGCGCGGCCTCTCTCAGACTGGGGGCCCGACCGTCCTCGTCTATCTTCTTTTTGAGATAGTTGAAAAAACCTTCCTGCCGTACCGTAAGATCCATACATTCCTCCGTCAGCAAATTTACATATACCTTACAATACCACCTCAACAGACAATGTCAATTTACATTTACAAAATGTAAATAACAGAAGCCGGAAAAATACGGTCCCGGGAAAAGATTTCAGGAAAAATCGGCGTGATTGTAAGAAAAGAGGGGGAGGCGTTACGCTGTCAGGACCTTAGTGTCTTCCAGCAGGATCTCCAGTTCGGCGAGATCGATCTCGGTGAGGTTGAGCAGACGGGCTTCTTCGGTCGAAGACACGACCAGGTCAGGCTGTTTCTGCAGGCCGATGCCCACTTTATTGCACACTTTGTCGGCAACCCGGACCAGAGCCAGCAACAGATTCCTGGTATCAAAATCGTCAAGGTGATGGTCTCGGGCGATAACACGATACTTTTCCGGAATATTCCACGTCTTCATCAAATTGTAGCCCTGCCCGGTATGCAGTGACGCCATCGCTTCGTCAAGCAAGGCGGGCGTGGTTCGCATAGTGCTGTTTTTTTTCTTCATCTGCTCAATAACCATAAGGACGAAAAGTTTGCCGACATCATGAAACAGCGCCGCAAAAAATGCCTCGCTTTCCAGCTCCTCCAGTCCGGAACGCTTCGTCAGCCACTTCGCCCCCATGGCGCTGCCGACCGAATGCTGCCAGAGCCGGCGCATAATCTGTTTATGTTCCTTGTCATTACTGTGAAACTGATTTTTCGAAGCAGACAGCAGACTGATCCTGCCCACCTCACGCATCCCCAGGCGCACCATAGCGGCCTGAATGGTCATCACTTCAACCAGCCCTGTGTAAAAAGAGGAATTGGCCATCTGCAGTACCTGAGAAGAAAGAGACTGATCGCCGGATATAATATTGACCAGAACCCGCATATCGGGCTCTTTTTTCACCAGTTCCTGCTGCACCTTCATGGCAGCTGAATTGAATACCGGCAGAACGATATTCCCTTTTTCGATAAAATCTTTGATCAGATCAACAAATGATACTCTTTTTTCCATATCACTCTCCGGAAAGACGACGAATTTCAGCAAGAGGACGAGGTACGCTCAACTTCGGCAAACATCTGAGCAACTCCTCAATACTGGTGGTACCGTTTGCCGCCTTCACCAGGCCATCCTCAAGAAGAGTCACCAGACCGGAATGTTCGATACTGATCTGGCGAATCTCATAACTTGTTTTCTGCCCCAGAATTGCATCCCGAACCAGTTCGTTGAGGACGAGCAGCTCAAACACGCCAACCCGGCCCCGATATCCTGTCTGCTTACATTCACCACAACCTCTGCCTTTTTTAAATATGCCGCCATGCAGATCCGCCATACTGCACCCCAGACGCTGCAGCTGCTGCGGGGTAATCTTCACTTCCACGGCGCAGGCCGGACAGACCCGGCGCAGCAGACGCTGCGCCAGCACACTGACAACAGTCGAGGAGATCAGAAAAGGGGCAATATCCATATTAAGCAGGCGGATAAGGCCGCCGATGCTGTCTTCGGTGTGGAAGGTGGTGATGACTTTATGCCCGGTCAAGGCCGACTGCACCGCCATTTCCGCCGAGGCCCGGTCGCGAATCTCACCGATGACGATAACGTCGGGATCCTGCCGCACTATATGCCGCAGCGTCTCGTCAAAGGTCAGATTGATCTGGGGGTCGATGGAGCATTGCGAAATGCCGTCCATAACATACTCAACCGGCTCTTCAGCCGTGATAATGCTGATCTGCGGGTTTTTGACATGCTGGATACAGCTGTATACCGTCGAAGTCTTCCCCGATCCGGTGGGGCCGGTCACCAGCAGGACGCCACTGGGTTGATAGACCGCATCTTCGAGAAACCTGTGCAGCATTTTAGGAGACATACCGATGGAGTGGATATCCATCAGCTCCTTTTTTTGCTTGAGCAGACGAAAAACGATTTTCTCTCCATGCACCGTAACATAAATCGAAACACGGATATCGACCTTGCCTTCATCGTAATTAAAGAGAATCCTGCCGCCCTGATGCCTCCGTCGTTCGGCAATGTCGGCATCACACATGATTTTGATGCGGCTGGCAAGAGCAGGAATAATATCACGAGGGTAGTCTTTATAATGAAGAAGCACGCCATCTTCTCTGAATCGAATCTGCAGCCTGTCGGTCATGGGTTCAAAATGAATATCACTGGCCTCGGTACGCAAGGCCTCAAGAACCACGCTATTAACAATCCCAACGACGGTGGTGCTGTCGACATCGATCTTTTTGCCGGACTGTTGACTGGCCAACAGCGCCAGGGTTTCTTTCAAGGCACTTTTGGAGGCAATGGCAATAGAAATATTTGCTCCCAGTGTCTTTCTGGCCATGGCAATACTCTGCTGATCCAGAGGATCGCTGAAAGCGACAAGCAGCGTTTTGTCATCGGTATGCACAGGCACGAAACTATACTGCAGTGCAATTTTGAGAGGAATTTTCTTGAACTGCTTTTTGTCGACAACAGAGAGGTTCACCTCAATCAGCGGATAGCCGAGCTGCATTGACAGTATTCTATTGAAAAGTGATTCTTCAATAAAATTGTACTTTATCAGCACTTCACCAAGCTTGAGGTCCTTATCTTTCTCCTTCTGAATATTGAATGCAGCCCGGAGATCATCTTCGGCCAGGTGGCCGAGCTCGACCAGCAGCTCTCCGATGCGAAGAGATGAAGAGGCATCCGCCATGACCTGGCGCACCATCTCATCGTTGACATACTCAAGATCCTTGAGCACATTGAGAAGCGGCGTGGCGGTGGCCAGTTTGGCACGGACACGTTCGGCATACTGCACCTGCTTTCCGGTGACACTCCCCGAGGCCAGTAAAAGCGCGACGATCTCACCATACCCACCTGTTTTCCTCTGGTTCATAAAGCCTCACCTCGCTTCTGTGCAGTTCTGAACCTACTGCCCCTGAAAAGCTGTACAATACCTCTTCCACCCTGCCGTTTCATGATTTTTTACCAGTTCTCACCGAGAAGCTCAAAGTAACCGGTGGGCTTGACACAAGCCGGACACTTATCAGGTGCACTCTCTCCCTGATGGACATATCCACAGCTGAGACATCGCCAGACCGATACCTCCGGGCGACGAAAAACCCGCTCGTTTTCTATGTTTGCAGCCAGCTCACGGTAGAGTTTCTCATGCTGCTTTTCAGCAACGCTTATGGCATCAAAGGTATCTGCGGCGCGCTCATATCCTTCCTGCCTGGCAACTTCGGCAAACTGCCGATACATGGTACTGTGCACGTAATATTCCAGTTCAGCGGCAGAAAGAAGGTTGGCATAGGTATCCTGGGTTACACCCGCCGGAAAACTCCAGCATATTTCCAGCTCACCTCCATTGAAAAACTTAAAAAAACGGTGGGCATGTTCATATTCCTGCCCTGCGGTTTCACGAAAAATTCCAGCAATCTGGATATACCCCTCCTCCTCAGCCCGGCGGGCGAAAAAATCATATCGCGTCCGCGCCTGTGCTTCGGCTGAAAAAGAAATGAGAATATTCTTTGCTGTCCTGCTTTCTTTGAAGACAGACATAGGACTCCCTCAACTCCTTCTGCAATGATTATTCTTCAACGATAATGGCATCCGCGCCACACTCAGCAGCTGCTTGACGGACAATATCTTCGAGGTGTTTCGGGATAACATCATATTTTACAATTGAGAGAAGCTGATCTTCGTCATACTCGAAAACCTCTGCACAGAGTTTATTACAGTTTCTATCACCCATACAGTTTTTCGTTATGCTGGCTTTCATTGTGTTCTCCTTTTTCGGTCAGAATCAGTGTAATTGGTCAACAAAACTTCTCGATCTCTTTTAAAGAAAAAAATTACAATACCGTTGCAGTATAGGTAAATTCAGGCCAAAATACAAGCTATTCCACCACTCTTGCAAAGCCGGCGCCCTTTATGTCGATTCGCTCGAATCTCCTCATCCACAGGCTGCAACTTTCTCTCCTGCAACGACAAGAGTATTGACAATTTTCCTGCAAAAGGATCGAATAGAAACGTGAAAAGTTTACTCTGCGGCGGTGTGGTCAAATCGCCGGCGGACACATGAATGACTGCGGAAATTTTCGAAATCTCCAACCCAACAAGAGGAATGCAATGAACGTTACCATCCCCCTGCACAATGGCGACATGTACCAGGTCAAGCCAAGCAAAATTATTGCCCTGGGCCTCAACTACCTTGAGCATATCAAAGAAAGTCAGTCCGTCGACGTGCAGAACTTCAGCAACGAGATCCCGAAAGAACCCGTACTTTTCTGCAAAACCCCAAACGTCCTCATCGGCCCGGGAGATCCCATCATCCTGCCCTCCTTCCTGAAGGAGTATAATTTTGCTACCTGCCGCACCGATTACGAAGCGGAGCTTGCCATCATTATAAAAGACCGGATTAAAAACATCAGTGCCGAAAATGCCCTGCAGCACGTCCTTGGCTTTACCTGCTTTAACGATATCAGCCAGAGAAATCTGCAGAAGGGTGAAAAGGCCGGCTGGTTCCGAGGAAAGTCGCTCGACACCTTTGGGCCCATCGGACCTGTTATCGTGCCCCCTGACGTCATTGGCGACCCCCAGAATCTGTGGATCAAATGCCGCCTAAACGGAGAGCTCGTGCAGGACTCCAACACCAGCTATATGATTTTCCCCATCGAGGCAATCATCGCTTTTGTCTCCCGAAATTTTACCCTTGGAGCTGGAGACATAATCATCACCGGCACTCCCAGCGGAGTTGGGCCGCTCAAGGACGGCGATACGGTTGAGGTCGAAATTGAGAATATCGGCGCGCTGCTCAACCCGGTTCGGGCCGAATAGAAAATGTTCGGCAATTTTTACGAAAAAATCAGCCGGTGCAAGCCGGTGGGAACATGTACATGAACACATTAATCGTCTATTATCATCCGGAGCCCCAAAGTTTTAACGGTGCCATGCTGGCCAAAGCCACCGAGGTGCTGCAGGACATCGGCCATAAGGTGCGGATTTCAGATCTACACCAGTCAGGCTTCAACCCCATTTCAGGGCGCCACAACTTCAAAGGCAAACAGAACGGCAGCTTCTACAAACAGCAGTTCGAAGAACTGCACGCCACCGAGACCAACGGTTTTTCCGAGGAAATAGAGAGTGAAATTAAAAAAATAGAGTGGTGCGACCTGATGATTTGGCAGTTTCCGCTATGGTGGGCCGGCCTTCCTGCCCCATTGAAAGGCTGGGTTGACCGGGTTTTTGCCATGGGCCGGACATACGGCAACGGCCGTTTCTATGAAAACGGCATCTTCCGGGGCAAAAAGGCACTGCTCTCCCTGACCACCGGCGGACCGCAGCAATCCTACCTCGAAGATGGCTTCAACGGCGACATACACAGCATTCTTCGCCCGGTCCACCGGGGAATTTTGCAGTTCGTCGGCTTCGAGATCCTGTTTCCCCATATAGTCTTTGGTCCCGCTCACCTGACGGATGAAGAGCGCACGCTCCTTCTAGGACAATATGCCGGCCGACTGAAGGGTATCGAGAGAGAAAAGATCATTGCCGTCGGCAAATATCGGTAATAATATCAGATCGTTCCCCCAATAGATTTATTTGACTCCGACTGCCGAGAGGGCTTCATTATCCCCAATCTGAACACCGCGCCGCTGCAGCAGACTGCCTTCGGCCAGATAGAGACCCACCAGAGCAATACGATAACTCACAATCGCTTCAGCTTCAGCGATCTGTGTTACCAGAAGATCACGCTGGGCCTGAGCCACCAGAAGGGCGGTGCTGCTGCCGACGTCAAACCTCTCCTTCTCCGCCTCGGATGTCTGTTCCTGGTAAAGACGCGTTTCCCGTGACGCATCTATCAGACGGCGTTGGCGCTCGACTTCATTGACGGCGAGACGAACATCGAGATGAACTATGCGGCGAAGATTGGCCATCGCTTCTTCAGCCTGCTGCTGAGCCGCAAAAGATGCCAGGTTGCGTGCCCGCGCCGCCCGGTTATCAAAAGCCCGGCTGAACCGTAAACCGGCGCTCAAATCGTGGGAATCCCCATCCAGGCGGCGAAAAGAGTCGGGAAAGCTGTCTCCGTAACCGGTTTTTCCCAGAGTTATAAACAAATCAAGCCTCGGCAAGAGACCATTACTGGTCATTATCGTTTCGAGACGATTCTGACGAAGACGAAGCCTGGCTTCGCCGAGATCAGGCCGAGACTGCTCTGCCAACTGCAAGCGGTCTTCTAGGTCGGTAATCTGCCGGGCCTCGATGTGCGGCTGACTTGTGGCTTTGACGACAAAATCAGAGGATGCGGCGGAATCAGGGCTGATCAGATGAAACAGCCGGAGCCGCCTCTCTTCAAGAACACCGGTGGCATTGATCAAGGCCTGCACCCGCAGCGCCTCTTCTGCCCTGGCGGCGGCAACCTCAAATTCGGGCAGCAACCCTACCTCGATACTCAGCTCAATCTCTTGCCGCTGTTTTCTTGCAACAGCTAATGATTGTTCAAATATTTCGATTTCCGTCAGAGCCAGCACGTAGTGCCAGTAGGCAATCTCTACCTCGGCCAGCAGAGAGTTGACAAATCCCTTCAACTCTTCGACACTTGCCAAGGTATCCAGTTCGGCCTGGCGCACACTGGCCATATTGACAGCTGTTCCAAATCCTCGCAGAAGAGACTGCGTCACGCTCAGTTCAAGCCTGGCTTCATCTTCTTCCCTGTTGTTATCGCGTTCTCTACTGTATTGCGTCACAGTGGCTTCGGCCGAAGTTCCACTGGGGAGTTCCTGGCGGATACCGGCAGACAGGGATATCTCTCTGTCTGAATCATCCCGCTCGGTTTCGGTAAAAGTTGAACCGTCATCATTCCGGCGGGCATATCTTCCCTCAGCAAACACTTCCAGATCATAGACGCCGCGTTCAATCTGGGCAAACGCTCCTGTAATTACCGGTGTCAGCTGCCGGACCCGCAGGTCTCTATTATGGTGCAAAGCAAGCATGACAGCCTCCTCCACCGAAAGCGCTTCCGGTACGGTGGCAGCTGGTTGTGGCGAAGAATCACTTCTTTTCGAATCTGCAGCCATGTTGAGCGAGAGTTGGTCCTGTTCACGGGTATTACTATACCGTTCTGTTTCCAACTTGTCCTGAAAGACCGGCCAGCGATCCACAGGAGCGCAGCCGACCGCCGTGGCGCCGGCAAGAACGCAGCAAAAACAGACAATCCGATGAAGGAGAGACGATATCACGAAGTGCCTCCTTGCGGCTCCGGGTGACAAAGAGAATATACTGCTGGAATCAAGACCAGGGTGATCAAGGTTGAACCGCTCAGGCCGCCGATCACGGCCCGTGCCAGAGGAGCCTGGGCATCCGCCCCTTCACCGATACCCAAAGCAAGAGGCATCAACGCCAGAATAGTGGTAAGCGATGTCATCAGAATCGGCCGCAGTCGTCGTCGTCCCGCTTCGGCAACCGCTTCATTAACTCTCATTCCGCTGCGGCAAAGTTGCCCGGCCTGGTCTACCAGCAGAATAGCGTTGTTGACCACGATACCGCCCAACATGATACAGCCGATGGAAGACTGCAGGTTCAGAGTTGTGTCGGTGAGAAAAAGTATCACCAGAACCCCCACCACGGCAACGGGAACCGAAGCCATAACCACAAACGGATCGCGCAGAGATTCGTATTGACAGGCCAGCACCATATAGACCAGCACCAAGGCCAACAACAGGGAAATCAACATTTCCCGTGAGGCCTTCTGCTGCTCTTCATAATTGCCGGCCACCAGAAGATCATATCCCACCGGGCGTGGAATCTGCTCGAGAGCCGCCTGAACGTCAGCTGCCACCGAACCAAGATCTCTACCGGCCACATTAGCCCTCACCGTGACAAGACGCTGCTGGTCTTTCCTGTCAATAACGATTGGCCCAAGACCCTGTCCATGAGTAACCAGATTACGCAAGGCCACCTGCTCACCCGATTGTGTCGTTAACGTCAAATCCAGGATTTCTTCAAGGGTACGTTCCTCGGCATTCTCGAGTTGCACAAATATTCGGTAGGAGAGTCCCTGGGGTCTGAACTCTCCGGCTGCGGTACCGGCCACAGCGGTTTCAAGAACCTCGGTCACATCCCGAACCGTCAGACCAAGATCGGCGACTTTATGACGGTCTACCTTGATCTCCTGTTGCGGGATTCCCGCCTCCTTACTGGTTTCCACATCGGTAATCCCCGGAATACCCTGTATCGCCTGAGAAGTCCGGAGGGCAAGAGCGTCCAGAGTCTGCAGATCAAAACCGCGAATTTCAACGGTGATTCCTTCAACGCCACCTAAAAGGCGCTCAAGGAGGAACTGTCCTTGCGGGGCACGTGTCCGAACGATCATCCCTGGAATCCGGCCGTCGAGCTTGTCGCGCAGGTCATTGGCCACCTCCACATTGGATCGATCACGCTGGGCCGCCGGTACGAGAGAAATACGGATATCCGCCCTGCCGGCATCACTTGGCCGCCAGCCTGAAGCACCTATACTGATTACCTTGGAAACCGCTTCAGGAACTGCGGCATAGGCGATTTCTTCCATTTTACGGGCCTGGCGATCGACAAGATCAAGGCGTGTGCCGACCTCCATTTCGCCACTGATACGCACCTCTCCTTCATCACTGGGCGGCAGAAATTCGCTGCCGATAAAAGGCAGCAGCAACAGACTGGCCCCTAGAAGGAACACCGCCGAAAATACAGTGAGCAGTCGGTTCTGTAAGACGTTCTGCAGCAGGTTGCGGTACCCGCTGTCCATTTTCTCAAAAAGAACATTTGATCGTCTGATCATCCTCTCCAGCAGAGGAGAACGTCGCTTTTCCATCTCCTCCGGGGTCTCCAGTAGTTTCGAGGCCAACATGGGCAGCAAACTGAGCGATACCAGCAGGGAACATATCAGCGAAAAGATAATGACATAGGCCAGCTCCTGGAAAAGTACTCCGGCAACACCCCTCACAAAAACAAGAGGAAGAAAAATAACGAGAGTGGTAATGGTGCTGGCAATAATGGCCGGCCCAACTTCACGGGCACCGTGGACAGCCGCGACTTCCGGATTTTCGAGGTTCTCGTTTCGGCGACGGAAGATATTCTCCAGAACCACCACCGAACTATCCACCATCATCCCTACTCCCAGGGCCAGACCTCCCAGGGTCATCAAGTTGAGGGTAAACCCTCCGAAATACACCAGAGCAAAGGTGGCAATCACCGAAATGGGGATTGCCAGAGAAATGACCACCGTGGAACGGATGTTACGCAGGAAAAAAAGAAGAACCAGAACAGACAATGCGCCACCATAGAGAACCGACTGCGCCACATTGGCAATGGAACGTTCGATAAAATTGCCTTGATTGATAATAGGAATAACGGAAATCTGCGGAAAAGCCCGATTGATTTCGTCAATCTCCCCAAGAACCGCCTTGGCTACCTCGACCGTGTTGGCGTCAGACTCTTTACGTATGGCAACCCGAAGACCACGCTCACCGTTTACCCGGACAATTCGTGTTATTTTTTCATAGGTGTCATGTACCTTGGCAATTTCTCCCAGGGTCACGGCAACGCCATCGCGCTGCACGATGACGGTATCCCGGATCTGCTCAAGCGAACGGAACTCGGCCGGCGCTCGCAGGGTAATCTCGTAGCGTCCCTGAAGAATCTTCCCTGTGGGCAGATCGAGGTTGGCATTACGAATAGCCTGCAGCACCTGATCAAGCGGCAAGCCCAGCGCTTTTACCCTGTCCGGATCAAGCTCCACCCTGACTTCACGATCAAATCCGCCAAACAGATCAACCTGAGCAACACCCGGCAGTCGACCGAAACGATAGCGCACCTGGTCTTCCACCAGATCAGTCAGTTCCACCGGGTCCAGGTTGCTGGAAACGCCCAGAATAACAACGGGAAAATTGTTGATATCAAACTTGCTGACTCGAGGACGACGAATATCGTCCGGCAACTCGTTCATTTCATTTTCCAACGAGGCCTGAACATCAAGCGCTGCCGTATTGATATCGGTCCCCCAGGAGAAACTGACCCGTACCGTACTGTTGCCCTCCGAGGACTGGGACGACATCTCCACAACGCCCGGTACCGTGCCGACAATCTCCTCAATAACCTCGGTGACGAGACTCTCCATCACTTCCGGGCTGGCCCCTTCATAATTCGTTCGAATCGAAAGGGTCGGCAGCTCGATGGCAGGCAGCAGGTCAATTTTGAGACGGGCCAGGGAGAAGACACCCATCACCACAATGATCAGGGTGATCATTGTAGTAAAGATTGGTCGACGGACACTGAACTTCGGCAGATTCATCAGCGCTCTACCTTCTTGCCCGGCACGATTGGCTCCAGCTGTTTTTCGGGGATTGTGACGGAAGAGCCGTCTTGAAGAAGCTGTTGCCCCAGAGTAACAACATACCCTGTGAGCCCCTGCTCTCCAACAAGCTGCACCATATTGCCATCCCGTATCCCGACCTCAACCTGCTTCCAACTGACCGATTTGGAGTCATCACTGACCAGAAAAATTCCCGTTTGATCATTACGTTTGGTCAGAGCTGTCTCGGGAAGCAGCAGAGCGTCCGATCTCTTTTGCAGAACAACCGTCGCCCGGATGAACATACCCGGCTTCAATCGCTGTTGTTCATTGTCAATTTTCAACTCAACTCTGGCCTGACGACTTGTCGCTTTGAATACCGGAGCAATACGTTCAATACTGCCGGAGAACACTTCTCCCGGATAGGCATCCGTTACAAGAGTGACCTCCTGTTCCGGCTGCAGGAGAGCATAATCGCGTTCCGTAACAAATATTACACCGGTAATGGGAGCAATCTCGACAATGCGCAGAAGAGGTGTGTTGGCAGAGACCATTTCACCTTCATCGACAAAGCGCTCAGCAACTATCCGCTGCTCGGCGCCATCGCTCCAACCAGCCGAGATTCTGGTATACCCCAGACGGATCTTAACGGTCTCCAGAAGGGACTCGGCCCGGCTGACATTGGCACGCGCCACCTCGCTTTTGACCTGTTTGGCCAGCTGACCTGCCCGGGCTGAATCAAGCTGCGACTCCGAAGCGACTCCACGCTGCCGCAGGGTCTCCACCCGTTCCAGTTCGCGACCGGCAATCTCAAGCTCACTGCGGGCCTCGGAAAGATTTGCCCTGGCCACGGCAAGGTCTGCTTCGGCCTGGGCCACGGCCTGAACATATTCATCATCTTCCAACTGCCCCACCAACTCGCCGCGGCTGACCTTATCGGAGATATTGACGGTCAACCGCTCCAGCCGTCCGGCGACTTTGGGTGCGACCACAAACTCAGCCCGTGGCGCCAGTGCCCCGCTGAATGTACGGCGCTGCTCAATCACACCGGTTGTTATCGGTTGCACCTCGACAGGCACCAGGCGCTCTCCCCGTGCCCTGTTGTCGACGGCGGCGGTACCGCGAAAACTCGAGCCGAACATCCAGTAAAGCCCGCTTCCCGCCAGCATCAGGATCAATAGAGCAACAACTCGCCTTCCGACCGGTTTTGTTTTTTCCATATCCATCCATTTATACAAACGTGGTTCTTGTTCTAAAAAACAGATAATATTCCGACTTACGCGATCAAAAGAAGGTGTAGTGTTTGTTTGAGGCAGTGATAAAATACCACAGCAATTTTGCCTTTCAAACATGATTTACAGGGTGCCCCCGGACTTCTAACTCTGATTGTAAGCTCACCCGACATACGTTATAATAGTATAAATACAGGGCTGAATTTAGCAAATACAAACGGAGGAAGAGAGAAATGAACAACGCCGCAAAAGGAGCATTATTGTCAGGCTTCGTTGTCCCCGGTCTCGGGCAACTGGTTTTCAAGCATTATCTGCGCGGCGGCTTTTTTCTACTGGTTGTCTGCAGTTGCCTGTTCAGCCCGAATCAGACAGCTCCGCCGATATCATAAAACTCAATGGCATTTTCCATTGTAATCTGCCGCAGAATTGCAGCAGGAAGAGGTGCCGCCCGTAACTCTTTCAGTTCTCTGTCCCAGGCATAGGGGATATTGGGAAAATCTGAGCCATACATGATCCGTTCGGTTCTGTATTGCTGCAGCACTATTTTTTCCTTGAGAGGAAAATAGTCCGTCAGCACCATGGCCGTATCGAGCCAGAGATTATCGTATTTCTCCAGCAGCAGGCGATAGGATGACAGCTCATCGAAGCCCAGGTGGGGAACACAGATTTTCAAATCCGGATAGTTTTTCAGGATGTCTTCAAAACCCTCCGCATGGCAGAGCTGATGGGGATCACACTTATAGGCACTGCTTTTCGGCTCTCTGCCGATATGCATTATGAGCGGTTTTCTCTTGCGTCGACAACACTCATAGAGGCGGTGCATACTGTCACTGTTCATGTCAAAACACTGCACATGGGCATGGAGTTTCAAGCCGGTAAGACCACTGTCGAAGGCTTCCCGCAGGATTTGCTCACTCTCTTCTTCTCCTGGAAAAACCGTTGCCATACCGGAAATTTTTCCAGGATACTCAAGGCATTTACGCGCCATATACTGATTAAGCTGTCTGGCAATGCCGGGCTTGTGGGCATACTGCAGCGCAACCACATGAGATATCCCATGGGAGAAAAGAAAATCAAATATCGCCGAAGAACGGAGACGGTACCTGATTGACCAGCCGTTTTCGTCAAACCATTGCCATACCGCCGCAAAAATATCGTCCGGAAAAATATGCACATGGGCATCGATCACGGCAGGAAGACCAACAGGCAGCCGGTCCCCTTCCAGGTCCTCTATCGACGGCATTCCCGGTCGCAACATGGCTTGTCTCTCTGTTTCTGCACCCTTCTTCATCCTGTCATATCCTCTAATAATGGTATCGAAGTTGTGCAATTAATACTGAATCTTCTTCCGCTTTATATACTATGCGGTGCTCATCAGTAATTCTGCGCGACCAATAACCTGAGAGACCATATTTTAAGGGTTCAGGTTTACCTATTCCTTCGTATGGCACTCTTTGGATATCACGAATGAGGAGATTGATACGCTTTAAAATTCTTTTGTCAGTGCGCTGCCAGTATAGATAGTCTTTCCAGGCATTTTCAGAAAAAATAAGCTTCAATCAGTCAGCTCCTTTTCAAAGCCTTCACCCATTTCAAGCTGAGCGATTGACTCAAGGAGTCTTCGAGCATTTTTCGGGCTTCTTAGTAAGTAAGCAGTCTCTTCAAGAGCTTGATAATCTTCGAGAGACATCATAACTACTGGGTTTTCTTTTTTCCGAGTAATGATAATCGGAGAATGATCATCACAAACTTTTTTCATTGTTTTAGAGAGGTTAGCCCTAGCTGATGTGTATGTAATAGTGTTCATAATTTTACCTCCTGTGCGAACATGTACATTTTAATGTACCACAGCATGCAACGCATATCAAGTCATTCCTCTGGGTTCCACAAACTACGCGAAACCAAATCAAATTTAAAGAAAACGGCTGACGGCTTTCGAGGAAAAATGGAGGTCGAAACAAAGAGAACCTTCGCGGAAGCGATGTTGGGCTATGCGCATTGCGGGCAGAATACCTGCATTTTTTCTCCAAAAAACGGGCGATAGGTGGCCTGCCTGCAGTTCTCGCAGCGGAGCGGCTCGATGGTCTTCAGCACCGGATTGTAGTGCAGTTGAATATTTTCCTTTTTTCTGCCGACGGAGACGCGTAGCAGGACCATCACCACCGGGCTTCGCAAGAGCATGGCGCCGCCCAGCCTCAGGCTGATCGAAATACTGTATTTTTTATAGAGATCCTCGGTCTTGGCGGCAAGTTCCGCCGGAAGCAGGGCCATCTTCTCCCGCCGTTCAGCGATGAGCTGCTCCGATTGCCCACCACGTGCAAGGCTGTTCTTCATCTCCCTCTCCAGGGCACCATAATATTCGCCCAGATTTTTCACATCCCGCCGATATCTGCGGTTCATGCTCGCCTCGAAGTCTCGCAGCTCCTCGGCAAGGACCGCCGTCGCGCTGCCGTGCACCAGATTCTCAATTTCCCGCAACTCGCCGCCGGAGAGGGCAATCGCCGCTGCTCTCTCGCCGAAATCCATATCGATTCCGGTCATGGCATCGGTCATGGCGGAGACATCCACCAAGGTATTGCGGTTATAGGCCAGGGGGATCAACCCTTCTTTCTGTTCGTCACTCTGGGCAAGATAGTGGCAATAGAGAAAAATGTAATCGTTGACGGTCTCCGCCGTTTTTTCCACCTTGATCGTGGCGTTGCCGAAGATGAACAGTTCCCCGATCAACCTGTCGAAGCCGGCCGTTTTCAGATAGTCGAAATGGAGTATACAGCTTGTCACCGGAACCCGCTCACGAGCCACGCCCACCATGGCATCCAAAAGAGGAGAACCGTAATGGATCTTTCCTTCGCCCGGGCCGTCGCTTACAAATCGAACATTGATATATTCGGAGACGGCCAGGCGTTCTGCCAGCTCCGGCGGCAGGACGGCGTCCATGCCCCGGCCCAGATCTTCGACGGCGCCGCCGTAGGTTCTGATAAAATCCCTGGTGAAAAAGCGCAGGTCGGAATCGCTGTTAGAGTTCATAGTCCTCTCCGAAGAGCTGTTCGTCTAGTTCCCTGGTCTTGTCGTACTGGGTCTTCGAGCGTTTCATTGTCGTGCCCAGTTTGGCAAACTCCTTGTCGCGTTCCTCTTCGGATGCGGCAGTAACCCAGATATCATAGACCATATCCTCAAAATCCTTCTCTCCCCGGATCCGTCCCAAAATCATATCGATTTCCCCGATCACCATTTCGAACATATTGATTTTTCGGTCCAGGATTTCGAGGATGTACTCCTCGACACTTCCCTTACCGCAGAAGTTGTAGATCATGACTTCATGTTGCTGACCGATCCGGTGAATCCTGCCGATCCTCTGCTCGATTTTCATGGGGTTCCAGGGCAGATCATAGTTGATCATCTGGTGGCAAAACTGTAAATTCCTGCCCTCCCCGCCGATCTCGGTAGTGACGAGGACGTCTTTTTCCTTCCGGAACTCCTCTATGGCCTCATCCTTTTCCCGATTGGTCAAAGAGCCGTGGAAGACGGCAAAGGAGATTCCGTGCCACTCGAGATAGTCGGCTATTTCCTCCATAGAGCCGAGAAATTTGACAAACACTATTTTTTTGCCCCCGGTCTTCCGCACCAGCTTGACAAGAGCCTTGTTTTTCCCTGTTTCGCCGGTCATGGACCGGCACATATTGCTTAGCGCCGCGATGCGCTCCCGAAAGTCCTCCAGCGAGTCACCATCTTTTTTCATCAAATTGCGCAGGGTATTGGAGAGGGCCCTGGGAGACGAGCCGGCAACGGCCAGCAGGTTTTTCAATAATATTCGATGCGGCCGCCCGCCGCTCCGGCTGATTGCAGAGACAAGTTCCGTTACTGTTTGGTAGAGTCGCAATTCGTACTCTTGCGGTTCTATTCGTACCGTTTGGGCGAACCTCGGCGGTATATTCAGTGCCGCCAGTGCCCTGGTATTGCGTATCATTACCTGATCGAGTAGACCTCGCAACATTGCCCGTTTTGCCGGGCTGACCATATCCTGTTCCAACATATACTCCTGTTTGAAGGCGGAAGCCGTGCTCAGGAGGCCGGGTTTGAGCAGGGTGATGAGATTGTAGAGCTCCAGGAGATTGTTTTCCACCGGTGTGGCGGTGAGCAGGAGAAGGAATCGTTTTTGCAAGGAATTGACTAGCTTCCAATTCAAGGTGGTTCTGTTTTTCAGATGATGGGCTTCATCGACGATGACCATGTCGTACTCCCGGGCGGTCACTTTGCTGAAATTGGTTTTTGACTTGGCCTTGTTAATGGAGGCCAATACAAAAGGTTTCTCCCACACCCTTTCACCCACCCTGCCGCCCTGATCGTCGGTGGAAACAAAATCGAGATCGAATTTTATGCGAAGCTCTTCCTTCCATTGACTCACCAGGGGAGTGGGGGTGAGGATGAGTGCGCTGCGGACCATCCCCCGTTCGATATATTCCCTGAGAACCATGCCGGCTTCCACGGTCTTACCCAGCCCCACCTCGTCAGCCAGCATGGCGCGGCCGCGGAAGGTTTTCAATACCTTACGCACGGTTTCCTCCTGATACCAGAACGATTCCACGTTGTGCAGCAGGGGAAGACAGAGAAGATTCTCGAAGGAGTTGCGAAAACTGATGCGGTGAGCTGCAAGAGTGACCTCCAAGGCCTCTCGCCCGACGGTCTCGGCTTTTGTCAATGGTTGCTCGAACGAGGATGTATCGACGGTCAGGGTAAGCGGAATGGCCACCGCTTGCCTATCGCCGACAGACACAACGGCCTCCTCAACAAAATCCCCGTCGTCGGTGCGGCTGGAGATCGAAGGTTCTTCGGCGGGAGCAACCGGTTCGTTCCTGTTTTCTTTCAGCAGGGACTTCCTTGTGTTTCTCAGATAGTTGTTCCGAGCTATCAGGTTTCTGCAATGCTGCGTGATCTCGTCGGTTTGCTTGAGCATCTTCTGCTTTTCTTTGTTGGGCAACGCGGTCCGGGAGAGGATTTGCCGGTATTTTTCCAATACCGGCAGGGCAGTTTCGGCCTTACCTTCATTGAGCAGCAGATTGATATATTGAGGATAAGCGGAGTTATCGATCTCTTCCAATTTATGCAACCCGCCATATCCCATGAGAATGATATCGGGCCGGTCCATTTCGCCGCCAAGATCCACCAGTGCTCTAAGTATATCGCCAACCTCCGGCGGCTTCTCCTGGACAGCCTTCAGAATACAGGACAGGGCCTTGGTCAAATTGCCGTTGTCCCAGTACCGTAAACCTTTATCAAAGAAAAAATACGCCCTTCTGGAACGAGCGAGGCTATTTTTGAAACCATTCCGCTTCGTTTTGCGGGTTTTTTGGTTTTTCTTTTTTGTTAGTGCCATCCGTTTCTTTTAGAAATATTTTTCTTTTCATTCAAGGGAAAAATGGATGGGATCGTAAAAAGTCTATTTTCGATATCTGTTTAATTTTACGTAATAAAAAGGATTTTTGCTATTGTCAAATTTTGCTGTTTGTGTTCAATGTATATCTAATATATCAATTAAATAAGAGGGTTCGCCACGGTTTCAAGGGTCAACGATATGAGCAGTTTCAAGCTGTTGAGTCGTCTGTTCAAAGAACAATGCGTCATTGAGGAGGGCGAGAACGAAGCTGGGAAGAAAGGTGTTGCCAGACCAAACAAGGACGTTCCCACGGATTCTCTCCAGAATCCTTCCGACCCCGATGCCGGTTACAGCGGCCACAAGGGCAAGCGATATCAGGCGCAAATAGTCGAAAATTACACGGAAGACGATACTTGCTCGCCACCCCAGAAAAAGACCCGTTTAAACCGTATAAATCACTCCTGTCCCTGGTATCAAAACGACCACCAGCGATGTGATGAAAAACTCGGCGTTAAGCATGGCGCTCTCCTTTTTAATGTTGTATTTGACGCAGCTGAGCAAGGACGCCCGTTAGCCAATCAGCACTTTTACGAGGTTTAGCTCCTTCGCATTGCACCACATATTCCTTTCCCGAAATACTGCTTCTGGTTGCCGCGATCTCAATAAAATCCTCTGCTGTGTCGACCAATCCCCTCTTTTGAACATACCGATACTTTTTATTGAGGTGGTCTGCGGCTTCTACCGGTTCGTACCAGCTGCCGTTCCGGTTGAACCTGCAGTCTGAAGCTTGTATATGCTCAATTAATTGACCAATCTCATCAGTCATTGCATCATCTTTTGCAGTTGCCGGATTCGGGATTGAAAACAGGAGCACCAGAAGGGTCGCGAATGGTGCTGACGTCAACGTCATTTTCATAATTATTATCCTCTGACACGTCTTTGAAAAAAACCGCTTTCGACACTGCGCCTCAACCGGAAACATCCTCTTTTTTATCTAGCCCGGATTTTGTATGTCTCAAGTAAAACGCATGTTCCTTCTTCCCGGCAGATCATGCAAGTGGTGCAATACTGCATAGTAAGTTTACACACCTCAATCCATTCGACTTCATGTTCGGCTGCCAATGGCTCCGTTACATGTTTCAGGAGCGAAGCGACCGTGCCTTGTTTACGATAGCTCCCGTTGAGCACTACAATTTTCATATCTTACACTTCCTTCCAAAGAGTTTGTGAAAAACAGCCGATGGTGACAGGAGCACGTTCCACCCGTCCCGGCCTTTCTACTCCGGCATAGCATTCTTATCGTCTTCGCTTACATCATATTCGCTACATTTGCCAGGAAAATCACGCTCTATACCTCAATCTCAACCAAAATATTGGGTGTTACAATAGCATCTCAACAAAAACACGGAAAACGAAGCAAACAACCAAGGCTCTTGTTCTCTTGATAACTCTACTCCATGAATTTCCGCGCCCATTGGACATGGGATGCTTCCTTTCCTGAAGCAACAACGTTCGCTGCAAGCAGGTATTCTCCAAAATCTGCACCATCAAACGCAAAGAATTCATTCATAATTTTTTCAGCCTTTCAGTTATATTGCACTTCGAAACGCGTGGTCTGAGTGGCGAATTGTCGCAAAAACAGCGTCGCAAAACCCAACATCAATCTCTTGCCCTCGTGGTGCGTTTTGGCTATTATAGCAAAGAAATTTCACATTATTCTGACATTAGAGAGTATATCGGAAAAAAATGAGAGAAAAATAGAGTGAGAAAAAACGTCGAAGATAAAATCAAGCGATGAGGCTGGAACGGGCATTTCCAGGAAATCCCCCCAAATACCCACGCGCACTATTAAACGTTATGTTTTTAAAGGAATTAATCTAATGGGCATGTCACCATTTCTGAAAGAGCTACGAACAAAGGTTGGACATTCCCTGCTTCAACTACCCTCAGTTACAATTATAAATTACGACAAATTAGGACGTGCCTTGTTTATAAGACACCGGGATACTGAACTATGGGTAGCACCTGGAGGAGCAATTGAACCAGGTGAATCGCCAGCTGATGCAGCAGTACGAGAAATGTGGGAAGAAACTGGTCTACATGTAGAATTGAGCGGAATACTAGGAGTATATGGTGGTCCTGAATTTATAGTTGAGTATTCGAATGGAGATATGACGTCTTATGTTATGACTGTTTTTGAAAGCAAAATAATTGATGGAAGCCTGAGTTTAGTCAATGATGAAAGTCTGGAAGGCGCATATCTCACAAAAAAAGAGATTCTAAACAAGAATACACAACTTTGGGTAAAAATGATTTCAAATGACATATTTTTACAAAAAAAGGGCAAAGCATCTTTTAGACCACCACTATGGAAACCATAATAATCACAATCAAGACGCAAGAAAAATTTACATAACCAGATGTTTAAGAACACTTCGCTACGCTTACCTGTGCTTCAGGTTACCGCTCCCACTGGTCGCTCTCACCGGCGGCTCGTGCTCTCCGTTGCGCTCCGAGTCCTCCAAACGAGCCCTCGCGAGATCGCCCTTGCTTTCGGCTAGTACTTATGTTCCTGTCATCATGACAGTAACAGGGTTTACATACAGTGAACTTGCACCCCATAAGATCACGTCCATGCCGGACGTACACAAAAAAAAATCCGGCCAACGCAAAAAACGCGCGGCAGATTATAGCGTTAACCGTTTAATGAAAAACCACTTGCAGTGACCACTTTTGAGACCTATAATTAGATCACAATAAAACTTCAAAAGTGAGGTAATCAAAATGGAATCTGTCTTGGCAAGATGTTCAGCAAGCATATCAGAGCTAAAGAAAAACCCTTCTTCCCTTATTGAGCAATCAGAAGGTGAACCTATAGCTATACTAAATCACAACAAACCAACGGCATACCTAGTTCCTGCTGAAACATACGAACTTATGCTGGAACAGATTGAAGATTATCAGCTTGGTTTACTTGTCAAAGAACGTCAACATGAAAAATCTTCAGCGGTTGAGGTAAACCTCGATGAATTATAATCTCAAGTTCTTACCTACTGCACTTAAGGAGTGGAAGAAACCTGATAACTCAATTCAAGCACAGTTTAAGAAAAAACTAGCAGACCGGCTAGAAAAGCCACATATCTTGTCTTCGAAGCTATCTGGTTTTGAAAATCACTATAAAATCAAACTTCGAGCCAGTGGATATCGACTTGTTTATGAAGTAATTGATAATGAGCTTTTTGTCATAGTAATTGCCATAGGAAAAAGAGACAGGAATACGGTCTATAAAAAGACTGTAAAAAGATAATTCGGCTAACCAACTGTTCCATCGGACTCGCTGAATCTCGCCGCTCAAATAAACGTTGACGACACTAAATAAATGATAAACACTTGGATTAGCGTTAATTAATAGTTAAAGATACAATCTAGAGGCATTAAAGACAAAAACAACTTGACATGAGGTCAAGTTTGTAATTATGGTTAATTATGAGATTTGATCCTACAAAGGAGTTATCGGAATCAGAAGTAAAGGATTTAATTGATTACATCTGGAGCAGTGGCGGAACGATTTTTCCAAGCAGGCACGCCAAAGAAAGGATGTTAGAAAGAGGTTACTCTCTTAGAGATATAATGCACATCATTTCAAATGGTTCTCTTGTTGAATCAGAATTTAATAGTTCGATGGAAAATTGGAAATATAAATTCGAAGGTGACGATCTTGATAGCACAACCGGAGGTGTGGTTGTGTCAATCGCTAAGCAGTACAAATGTGTTATCATTACTGTACTTTCTTAAGTTAGGTCTGAAATATAAGAGACTTTTCAATTTTCACATCATTCAGTATTATCTAAAATAAGGAAGTTTGGGGGAAGTAAAATGGACAAATGCTATATATGTGGAGAATCTTTAGAAGTAATAAAAGATAAACCATATCAATATACCGAATCTGGCTTAGACGTACTCTTGATGGGTGTGACGCAATACCGTTGCGTTTCTTGTGGCGAAGAATACGCTGCTATTCCAAGCCCAGAAAAGCTTCACAAGGCAATAGGTCGAGATATTTGTAAAAACAAAAAAGCTCTTCTTCTCCCGGAAGAAATTAAATTCTTAAGAAAAGAGCTGAACGTAAAGGCTAAAGATCTTGCAAGATCTCTGGGGGTTGAAGATTCAACGGTTTCTAGATGGGAAAATGGCAAAAAACAGATAGGTGAAGGTTCGGACAGACTTTTAAGGGCTCTATACCTTGGTTGTGTTGAGGATCAATGTGAAAAGCATGATCGATGCACGAATATTCTTGATGTCTTTAAAAATTTCCCATCTAAAAGAAAAGACATAAAAGAACAACATAAAATTTCGCTTAATCCTCAAGATTGGCTCATGCCGGATCATGCATGTGCTGTATGATAAAAAACTATTGTAAAGACCCAAAAAAACCTCTGCAATTATATGTAGAAACAGAATGAAATCTGGAACGCTTTATCGGAGATCAGCTTTTACGGACACCCCTGAAGGTGGTAATCCCGCCGGAGTCTGGATTGGTGAGACGTTGCCATCCGTGGATGTTATGCAGCGAATTGCGGCTGAAGTCGGTTACTCCGAAACTGCCTTTGTGGTACCAAGTAGCGGACAGAACCGAACGATTCGCTACTACAGTCCTGAGATGGAGGTACCGTTTTGTGGTCATGCTACTATTGCCACAGGGGTCGTGCTCGGCGAGACCGAAGGAGACAGCTCGGAGTCTGCGCTTACCTGAATTTTTGTTGGAAAGACTGAGGGGAATGATATTTGAGCACCCATAAGCCCGGACTCCGCTTCAAAGAGCCAGTATTCTCTGGAGCGTTTCTTTAAGAGTGACAAGGTCGTACGGTTTGGACAATGCGTCAATAAAGCCGTGGCCTCGGTAATCGGCCACCACCGGATCGCTGGAATAGCCGCTGGAAACCACAGCTTTTACCTTTGGATCAAGCCGGCGCAACAGCTTGATGACTTCCCGGTCTCCCATGCCGCCGGGAATAGTCAGATCGAGGATGACGATATCATAGCACTCCTTTCCAGCCAAAGCCTCGGAGTAAGCACTGATAGCGGCCGTACCGTCGGCGACGGCATCTATTTCGTACCCCAGCTGATGAAACATGGCGGTGGCCAGATTTCTGAGCATCTCCTCGTCGTCCATCAGTAGGACTCTCGGGGTTTGTCCTGTTGTGCCGGCCTTTTGCCGCGATTCATCATGAATCTTTACCGCCACTCCGGGAAGTACCATGCGCACACGGGTTCCCCGGCCCGGAGTTGAGGTTAAGCTCAAAAAGCCGTCATGTTTTTTTACGATCGAATAGGCAATGGTCAGACCAAGCCCTTTACCTTTTTTATTACCTAACTAGGCAGTGGTGAAATAGGGGTCGAAAACCCGGGGGAGATCCTGCGCCGAGATGCCGACGCCATGATCGATGAACTCAATGGCGACGTAGTCGCCCTCATTTACGACAACATCCTTCGGTAATTTGCCGTTGAGATGTCCTTCCAGCTTGATATTACTGATGCGAATGTCGAGAATACCGCCGTCCGACATGGCCTGTTTGCTGTTTTCAATTATATTATTCATAGCCTGGCTGATATGTCTTATATCGGCATTGATCCGGTACAGACCGGCATCACAATCAAACCTGGCCTGAAGACCGGAGCCCGAAAGGGCCAGACTGACCGCTGAACGGGGTCACCTCTTCAATATCCAGGATCTGCTTTACCGGCTCCCCTCCCGATGAAAAAGTGATAAATTTATCAGTGAGGTTTTTTGCACGATCCAGTCCCTGAACGGCGCGCTGCAGCTCATTGGCGACATGTTCTCCTCCCTTGAGCTGGGCCATATTGATATTGCCAAGGACAATGGTGATCAGATTGTTGAAATCATGGGCGATACCTCCGGCCAGCACGCCAATGGATTCCAGCTTTCTCGCCTGAAGCGGTTCCTCTATCCGCTCTCTTTCCTTGATCTCCTGCTGCAGGTCTTCGTTTATGCGTTGATATTCCTTGGTCCGTTCGTCAACCAGATTTTCCAGATGTTCGCGGTAAAGACGCAGCTGCTCACTGGTATGCTTGCGGATGGTTATATCTTCCATAAGCCCGTCGACGTAGCGATCTCCAGCGGCTTCGTCAACGATAACCCGGAGATTGACGGTAAGCCAGATATCCCCGTCGTTGTTCTTTGGCTGGGAGTAGTTCAGCCCGACGTATTCAAACTCAAAATAGTTATGTCTCCAGCCCAGAGAAAGCGATTGGGTAGCACTCATCATGAGTGTCTGAAACAGCGTTACCTGGTATTTCCGCTATTCCTCAGGTTCATTTCTCATGACCTTCAGGGTATCTTTTTTCTCCTATCTTTTCCAGAATATTTTCCCAACAGACGATAAAAGCATAGCGCTGAGTTAAATATATCTGCTTTGTCAGTTCGTTATCTGTTCTAACGTCGTTTTTCTCATCACATAAATCAGAGCGGGCAGATGCTCCCACTGCCATCAAAGAGACACCTCTGTTCGCGGGGCTATGCCCTGCTTCATCCCGGTTTATGAGAAAACGCCTCAAATGATTCCGACAGCACCATGGTGCAACCATACCGTTGCACCATGGCGCCGGCAACACCAGGCCACAAACATTTAACTACTTAAAATAATAATCTATTTCAAGAAAGCAGCAAATGTGTTGCACGGCCATCAACCCTTTCACAGAAACCTTGCTTAGCAAAACTCATCGCTGCAGCATAATATTCACAACTCCGCCGCCTCTCTCTGGTTGTAATACGCAACACTTCAGTTGCACTTACCTTCCTGTATTTCGAGGGTCAGTGAAAATATTACCGACAGACTGGTTTTTGCCGTCACAAAACATGCCGGGCACACACTGTTTTCCGGTAAATTTCCAAGGAGCTTGCAAATCAGGCATGAAATCTGCTAGTTCCTATACTGATGCAGACAAGAAATTCCATATCAGAAATGCTCTTGTTCATAGCTTCAGTCGACCCGGCCGCTCTGTTTCCCGTTTTTGCCCGTGGTCGGTGCTCAATAACTCCGGAGAACAGCCATGGCAGAAATACTTGTTCTTGATGATGTACTCGATGCAGTCGTGCTGATTCAAAAAATACTTACCAGGCAAGGACACAACGTGCACTCCTTCACAGAGGAAGAAGAGGCGATAGCTTTTGCGGAAAACAATGCTGTGGACCTTGCCATTCTCGACATCAAGCTCAAAAAGATGAGTGGTATTCAGGTGTTGGAACAATTCAAAAAACATGATCCGGATATCAAGGTTATCATGCTGACCGGCTATCCCACTATTGAAACAGCGCGGGAAGCGCTGGAGCTGGGCGCGGGAGAGTACTGCGTTAAACCGATAGATAAAACCGAACTGGAAGAAAAAGTTGCTGAAATACTTGCCCGTTAATCACTTCAAGTACTGGCAATAACCGAAAATGAACGAGGAGAGTTGCATGAAAAAATCAGTTTACTCCATCTGCGGGATGTGCACGGTGCGTTGTCCCATCCGTGTGGAGTCCCAGGGCAACCGTATAACCTGGATTGAAGGCAACCCGCATCTGCTTGGCGGCGCCCTGTGTGCCAAAGGCTCTGCCGGAGTGGCGCTGGTGGACGACACGGATCGCCCCCGCCAACCTCTTATCAGGGTGGGAAACAGAGGCGCCGGCCGCTGGAGAGAGGCAAGCTGGACGGAAGCACTTGACTATGTTGCCGACAAGATGGCACAGATCAAAAAAGAGTACGGACCTGAGTCCGTGGTGCTCTCTTCTCGAGGCGGTCCGTGGCAGGGCATGTATAAAGCCTTTATCCATGCCTATGGCTCGCCCAACTACACCAACCATGACTGTACCTGTGGCCGGAATACCCACCATGCCAGTCTTTCCATCAACGGCGTCGGCCGCAAAGGTTTCGCCTATGATATCAAGAACGCCAATCATCTTGTGTTGTTCGGACGCGACATGTTTTCGGCCCTGCGTATCGCGGAAAACCAGCAGACCCTGGAGATGCTGGAAAAAGGCGGCAAACTGACCTATGTCGATGTTCGTCAGACCATGACCGGCGTTAAAGCAACCCGTTTTTTCCAGGTCCGCCCGGGCACCGACTATGCCCTTGCCCTGGGAGTCATACATCAGGTTATTAAAAACGGATATTACGACAAGACCTTTATCGATACGCACGTCAGCGGTTTTGCCGAACTCTGCAGTTTCGTGGAGCAGTATACTCCCGCCTGGGCAGCCAAAGAATGCAACGTTAAAGAAAAAGACATTCTGGCCTTTGTCGAAGAGATCGGTGAAGGACGGCCCAAGGTCATTTTTCATCCCGGCTGGAACCTGGCCCGCTATAAAGATTCCTTCTATTCCAGTCGCGCCATGCATATTCTCAATATATTGATGGGCAATATCGAGATGAAGGGCGGCCTGTTCATCCCCAAAGGCGCCGGCGACTGCGGCAAAAAAACCATCCGCGAGATCGATTGCGGCAAACCCGATATCAAACGGGGCGATGGAGTCGGCTGGCAGTATAATCACTTCGACAAAGGCCCCGGCCTGGCGCATCTCTTTTTCAACCATATGCTGGCGGAAGATCCCTATCCCATCAAGGCCTGGATTGCCATGCGGCATGACCCCTTCAGCGGCATGCCCGACCCGGAAAAGCAGAAAACGGCCATGGATAAATGTGATCTGCTGGTATCCATCGACACCCACTATAGCGAATTCGGCTGGTATGCCGATGTGATCCTGCCGGAATCAACCTATCTTGAGAGAGACACACCAATATGTCAGCAAAAAGGCCTTAAACCGCGTCTGGCGGTACGCCGCAAAGCCGTTGAACCCAAGTTTGACACTAAGGCATCCTGGGAGATTTTCACCGGTCTGGCCGCCCGCCTCGGTCTTAAGGAACACTTCCCCTTCAAAACCATCGAAGAACTCTGGGCCTGGCAGCTTGAACCGACCGGGTATACCATGGCAGACTTTGAAGAAAAGGGTTTTGTCGAATTGGCCGACACCCCGGTTTTCTATAATCCCGCAACCTTGGCCGCCAAGTTCAAGACACCCAGCGGCAAACTGGAAATCATCAGCGAAAAACTGACCAAGGCCGGCCTGCCGTCTCTGAAGCCTTTCGCTTCTCCCGAGGCCCCCGAAAAGGGTATGTTTCGGCTTATTTACGGCCGGGTCGCCATCCACACCCATGGTCACACCACCAACAACCCGCTGCTCTCCGAGCTGATGCCCGTCAACACCCTGACCATCAACAGCAAAAGCGCGAAAAAACTCGGGGTCTCCAGCGGAGATCTGGTGGAAGTCTCCTCTGCCGATAATTCCTATCGTGCCACGGTTGCCGCTCATGTAAGCGATTTCATCCATCCGGAAGCTGTCTTTACCGTCCACGGTTTTGGTCGGGAAATTCCACGACAATCCCGCAATTTCCTGGCGGGCTTGAGCGACCAGAAACTGATGATCGGCAAACTGGATGACTGGGATGAGGCCGGTGGCGGCGTCAACCTCTGTGAGGCCTTTGTTCATGTGCGCAAGAGTATTCGTAACCCCAAGAGGAGAGTTGAACTGTGAAAAACTATATGATCCACCTCAATACCCGCAGATGCATCGGCTGCCACGGCTGCGAGGTTCATTGTAAAACCAATAAAAATCTGCCGGTTGGTCCGTTTCTGTGCGAAATCAGCACCACCCCGCTGAAAAAGATCGGTGGAGTTCCGCGAGTGGAGTTCACCTTCAGCACCTGTCGTCACTGTGACGCCCCCCTCTGCCTGCCGGTCTGCCCGACGGGAGCAATGCGCAAACGTGACGACGGTATTGTCTATATCGACCAGGAGACCTGCATCGGCTGCATGGCCTGCCAGAGCGCCTGTCCATGGCAGATTCCTGTTCAAAATCCGGACGACGGCAAGGCAGTTAAATGTGATTTCTGCATGGACCGTCTCGACGCCGGCCTGAAACCGGCATGCATCGCCAAATGTACCACTCATGCTCTGGAGCTGGTATCTCTTGAGCCGGCGTAAACGTTGGTAACGGTTTATGGCATCTGCAATCCGACCAAAAGAGAGTGACTACCTGGAAGTTTTCCAGGAAGTCACTCGCCTGATCAGCATGGTCCATGACCCGCAACAGGTTATGGACCTTGTGGTACGCCGTCTCCCCGAGCTGCTCGAGGTAGACGCTGCCACCATCCGGCTGCTCGATGTCGGCACCAACTCCTTTGTTCTTGGCGCCGCCCATGGTGTATCGGCAGAATATCTTTCCCGCAGCACCATAGACTCCAGCGAAGTGATGGCCACATTACGAGATGGCCGTCCCATCGCCAGAACGGATCTGGAAAAGGATTGTGACCATGACAGTTGCGCTCTGATCTCGCGTGAAGGGGTAAAAAGTGCCATGTCATTGCCGATCCTCTTCCAGGAACAGGTGATTGGACTGATGCGCCTGTTGACCAAGGAACGTCGGCAGTTTTCGCCCTCGGAAATCGCCTTTGCCATGTCCCTGGCCAAACAGGTCGGCATGGCAATTGCCAATGGCCGCTTGTTTAAAGATATGGAGAACCAGGTCATCTTCTTCCGGGAGCTGCGCGAAATATCAAAACTGGTTAATTCTACTCTCGATCTTGATCGCATTCTCACCACAATCGTCGAAAAACTCCCGGGAATCATGAAGGTTCAGGGCTGCACTATCCGCCTGAAACATCCCGCCACCAACCGTCTCGAGCTAATGGCAGCCTCCGGCCTGTCGGAAGAATATCTTAACCGCGGCAGCATCAGCGGAGAGGATTCTATTTTCAAGGTTCTGAAAGGGGAACCCGTTGCCGTCTACGATGCCGCCACCGACTCCAGAGTAGAATACCACGAGGAAATCCAGCGTGAGGGGATCAAATCGATACTCGTTGTCCCCATCAAAAACGAAGAAAAAATAATTGGTGTGCTGCGCCTGCTTACCACCACTCCGCATTTTTTCAGCGCCGCCGAAATAAATTTTGCCGTAGCTGTCGCTGAAGAAGGCGGCAATGCCATTGAGAAAGCCCGGACATATCGCCAGATCACCCTGCTTTTCAACCAGATTGAAGAACAGGAGCATTTTCTACAGACTATTCTTGACTCGCTCTGGCTGCAGCTCCTGGTGGTTGACGCCGAAGGGCGGATTATCCTGGCAAACAAGCAGTTCCTGGAACAGACCGAATCCAAGGAAGTGGAGGCCCTGGGCCTTTTTTATCGCAAGGTGTCTCCGTGGAAATCAGCGCAGACTCCCGATTGTCCCGTCAAGGCGGTACTGAGTCACGGTGAACCGATAACGGTTTCCGAGCAGCTTGAGAGTGGAGGAGAACTGAAATGGTATGAGCGTCACCTGGCACCGATGCGCACAAACGACAGCAAAGTCTCGTTCGTCATTGAAGTAGTACGCGATATCACCCACCAGAGACAGCTGGAACGGGAAAAGATGGAACGTATGAAGCTCCAGGGAGTCATCGAGATGGCGGGCACGGCGGCACACGAACTCAACACACCTCTCTTTGCCGCCCTCGGTACGGCACAACTTCTTCGAGATGATCTCACTTCACAGGATCGTATCGATGATATCGACATGATCATCCGTAATATGCAAAAAATGGCGGAACTGACCCGGCAGATGACAGCTGCCACCGGGTTTGAGAGCAAAGAGTATGTCGGTTCCACCAAAATCGTTACATTGCAGAACAAAAATGATACGAAAGCATAAGCTGCTTCCGGGCTAAGTTTGTCCTCCATTTCCTGCGCCGCAAAGTGCACAGCTCCTCCAATACAATCTCTCGGCAGAAGGTCACGGACTCAACCTGGCTGAAACATTCAATGGTTGAGGTTTTCCCGGAAAGCAGCTACTATTCTTCGCATATCATGAAAAGCCCGGACTGACAATTCCTTAACCAAATCGCCATTATTCTATCACCACTCCGATGAAAAGCGAAACGCCGGAAACAGACACCACAGGTCGCCCCTGTGTTATGATCGTCGATGATGAGCCGGATATGCTCTCCATGCTGCGCCTGGTGATGAAAAAAAAATGCGGCTGCGAAGTCGTTACGGCATCATCCGGAGAAGTTGCTCTGCAGAAACTGCCGGACAGCAATCCTGCGGTAGTCGTCACAGACATCAAAATGCCCGACCTCGACGGCCTGGAGCTGCTGAAAAAAATCGTCGATTACGACAGCACCATCTCCGTTATCATCATGACCGGGCATGGCACCATCGACATGGCGGTACAGGCCTTGAAAGATGGGGCCTATGATTTTTTGCAGAAACCCTTCGATAAGGATCATATTGCCCGGGTGGTCAACAACTGCCTCGAACGCACCGCCCTGCTGCGCACCAACCAACGGTTGCGCCAAAAGCTGGACAGCCTCTCACTGCCGGAAGGTTTTGTCGGTCAGAGCAAGGCCTTGCAACATGCCCTCAACCTGCTGGCTCGTGTAGCCGACACCGATGCCACTGTGCTTATTCGGGGAGAAAGCGGCACAGGAAAAGAGATAGCCGCCCGTGCCCTGCATAGTCTCAGTCCACGGAAAAATCGGCAGATGATCACCGTCAACTGCCCGGCACTCCCTGAAAATGTTCTCGAAAGTGAACTGTTCGGCTATAGCAGAGGTGCGTTTACCGGAGCGCTGCAGGAAAAAAAAGGGCTTTTCCTCGAAGCCCACGGCTCAACCATCCTGTTGGATGAAATCGCCGACATTCCTGTCTCGGTACAGACCAAACTGCTTCGTGTTCTGCAGGAAAAAGAAATCCAGCCACTGGGGCAGAACAAAACCATCAAGGTTGATGTCCGTGTTGTTGCTTCCACCAACCAGGATCTTGAGGCCAAAATCCGCAACGGTGAATTTCGGGAAGATCTTTTTTATCGCCTCAACGTCGTCTCGGTTGTCATGCCCGGCCTGGAGGAAATGAAAGAGGATATTCCCTTGCTGGTGCATCATTTTTTCAAACTTTTCAAGCAGCAGTACCATAGAGAGGACCTGGTGCTACCGACCGCGCTTTTACAGCAGCTCTATCAACGAAAATGGGTCGGTAATGTGCGGGAACTCCAGAACACCGTAAAACGCATTGTCCTACTAGCGCACGACGGCAATATCGATCTCGAAGAAATAGATGATCAGCACGACTCACCTGGACCGAAAAGTCCCATGGACCCCTTCGACGAACTTCTGGGGCAGCCCTACAACAGTGCCAAGGCCGATATCATAAAACGCTTTTCCATCCACTACCTCAACCATCTCCTGGCACGACACGGCGGCAATGTCACCAATGCCGCCGCCGAATGCGGCCTTGAGCGCCAGGCACTCCAGCGAATAATGCGGCGCTACGGAGTTTTTTCTTCACAATTCAAAGACCGGTAGTTCAAAATTAATCCAAAATTTATAGCCGTTTCTCCGCTCCGGACCACAATGCAACCGCGATGTTGCTCTAATGGCACCGACCTCCCCGCAATCATCACGACATTCCATAATAATACAAATATTTAGCAAAGAAGCAGCAGTTATGTTGCACATCTGCAATGTGACAGCCAAAACCGCAAAGACCTTCAATGTTACAACATTCCCGCCCCAGCCACAAAGAAATCACCAACAGCAATACATATTGCGCAACAGTAGCGTTGCAGCAGCAACTCTCCTTTGCTGCCATTCAGCTCTCAACCGGTTGCAACACTGCTTTTCAAAAAGAACTAAACAACCAATTTAACAGTATTTATCATGCAATTCCCTGGTCTGTACGCCAATCAGGCATAAAAGATGCTATACCTGTTGTGAAGACAAAACAAAGCTCTGCCCGGAAATAATGCGCAGATCGCCGCATGGTCATTAAAAACTGAGCAGAGATGCATTGGAAAAGGCGGCAGTTTTTTATTTCACAGTTAAAAGGAGAGTAACGATGTTACAAAAGCTACGCAGTGACCGATATCGCAAACTTGTTCTGATATCACTATGCGCAATGATGACCTTGCTGGTCGCCATGGGAGGTTCGGCTCTTGCAGTTGATGACCGCTTGGCGGAAGGCATCAACCAGGCTGTTGCAGGCGGCACAATTGATGCCTCTGCCGAACCAGGCTATCTCGGCATTCCGGGAGGACCGCAGATCAACCTGATCGTCGCCTTCTTCTGGGCCATATGGGTCGGCTGGATCTTCTCCACCGTTGGCGCCTTCGGCGGTATCATGGCAGGTATAGGGCATATCACCGTGTACGGCCTGGGCAACTATGCCGGAAGCTTCAAACAAACCGCACCTCCGCTTAACAAGGCGGTAACGGACTCCATCAGGGTTTCCAACCAGTTTATGGTGGGTTTCAGTGCACTGGTTTCCACTTTCAACTATTTGAAATTGGGACGCCTGGTCTGGCCCGTCGGTCTCTTCCTCGCCATCGGTTCCATTGCCGGTAGCTACCTGATCCCCACCTTGACCGCCGGCAGGATCTCCTTCAAGGAATATGTTGGCTATTTTGGTATTTTTGTCCTGGTACTCGGCTGTTACATGCTGTATGAATCCACCCCAGCAGGCGCCAAAAGAAAGAAAAAGGCCAAAGAGGCAGCCAATGCCTTCGAGGCAACCATGAAAAGAAAGAAGGCAGGCGAGGCCGTAGATACCACTGAGCTTGGTGTTAAAATGAATTCATGGAGCCTTTCTAAGATTTCTTTTAACTTTTATGGTGTCGAATTTTCTTTCAGCCCATTGCTCCCCATCATCGGTGGCTTTTTCATCGCTGCAATTGCCGCATTCTTAGGTGTCGGCGGCGGCTTCATGCTGGTTCCCTTTCTGACCAGTGTCTCCGGCCTGCCCATGTACCTGGCCGCCGGAACTTCCGCCATGGCTGTTCTTATCGGCATGATAACCAGTATTCTCAGCTATCTTGCCGCCGGCGCACTGGTCTACTGGCCTTTGATCGGAGCACAGCTGGTGGGAATCTTTGTCGGCTCCATGATCGGTCCACGCACCTCTCAATATATACCGGACAAGGTTTTAACCCGCATCTTTATCGTCCTGGCCTTCTACGTCGGTATTAACTTTATGTGCCGCGGTTTTCTCGGTGCCAACCTTATAGACCTGCTGTTCCGCTAAATCAGAACAGAGACATACCATAGCAAGAACCTGGTACTGGAGGAGTGAACATGCGGCAGCACTCCTCCAACAGAAATGCAATATGTTAGTCTCCAGGGGCGACCCATGAAACATGCGGTTGCCCCCTTTTTATTATGTTGTTATGCTCCCTGGGGCAGGCTTTTTTTTCTACCTTGAATACACCATACACGACGCGTGCCGTTGCGCAGGATTCTCTCCTGCATTTTTTTCTGCAGTCGAAGAAGCGACAAGGATACAGACATGGTGTTTGAAAAAGTTACATTCTGGGCGGAACGGTTTTTCAAGCCGGATCAGGCCGTTCAACGCCAATTCAGCATGTTTCAGGCCCTGTTGCGGGAAGACAGAAGATGCCTGAAACTCATCACCCGTCTGGAAGAAATCCATCAAAAACCCATCCCAACGGACTGGTCTCGTATCGCCCTGCTGGTACAAGCCTTGTCTGCAGCTACGGCACGCTTAATCTCCCGCCTCCAGGACATGCACCCTCAGGCATATTCTGAACTGACAGAGAGCCACAAACGCATAACTTCGGAGCTGAAGCAGTTTTTTCCTCAATCGGAATGTACCTCCTCGTCGCCATACTCGATTACTTTGGAAAAGGGGTACCGGTATCCCGATCTGGTGGGAGGCAAAGCCCTGGCCCTGGCCCGTATTCTGCACCAAACCGACATCGCCGTACCGGCCGGACTCGTGGTGACTACCAATGCCTTTCATGCTTTTGTGGAAGAAAACGGTATTCGCCCCCATATTGTACGACAATTGCGGCGTCTCAATCTGCATAAACCGGAGCGCCTTGCCGAAATCGCCACCGACCTGCAGCACACTATCATGGCAGCAAAGGTGCCCACGGAGGTTTATACGGAGATAGAAAATGCCATTGCACTGGCCGGTTTGTCCTCAACATCTGCCTGGGCCGTACGAAGCAGCGCCACCGGCGAAGATGACGGCGAAACCTCCTTTGCCGGGCAATACACCACTGTCCTTAATGTCACCAGCGACGACATCCTGCACGCATACAAAACCGTACTGGCAAGCAAATACAGCACTACGGCGCTGACCTACCGTCTTTACAGCGGCCTGGACGACAGCATGACCCCCATGGCGGCACTTATCCTGCCGATGATCGACGCCCAGGTAAGTGGAGTAATGTACACCCTCGACCCCATGGATGCCTGCCGGGGCGAATGTCTTGTCGTTACCGCCGTCCCCGGATTAGGCACCCGGCTGGTGGATGGCAGCGCCATACCTGATCTCTTTCTGGTGTCGCGGCAGAATCCAGACCATTTCTGGGCCAGAAGACCGGCACGGAAGCAAAAACAAAAAGAAGTAAAACACCCTCATGACACGCCAAGATCATCACTCTGTCTTGAGGATACTGCAGCTTCGACTCTTGCTCGCTGGGGGCTGCAACTGGAAACCCTGACAGGCGCCGCGCAGGATGTGGAATGGTGCATGGATAACACCGGCGATCTTTTTATTCTCCAGTCCAGGCCGATCCAGGGCTCCACGACCATATTTTCCGAAACGGACCCCCAGGAGGAAACAGAGCAGGGTCCTCCGCCGGTATCACCTTCTGCTGATCTACTGGAGATGGGGACAGCTGCCGGCGTCGGCATTGCCGCGGGGCCGGTTTATCGACTTCCGGATCCCGAAAAACTCGAAGAAGTTCCGAAGGGATGTGTTCTGGTAACTCCTGGAATCCCTCCTTCTCTCGTCCCATTGGTGTACAAGGTCGGCGCCGTACTTGCTGAACAGGGCAGCAAGGCCAGCCACTTCGCTTCGGTTGCCCGAGAATTCGGCCTGCCTCTTATTGTCGGCCTGGGAAATTTTTCGGAAAACGTCACAAACGGCATGACCGTCACGGTAGATGCCTATCGCGGTGTGGTCTATGAAGGCGAAGTCGCCGAGCTGCTGGCCTGGAAGGAAAAACAACAGGCAAAACCGCCCAGTCCCTTCCAGCTCAAACTTGCTCCTCTGCTGAAAAAGATCAGCCCTCTGCATTTGACCGATCCCGATTCAACCGATTTTCATCCGGCAAAATGTCTCACCTTTCACGATCTGGTCCGTTATGTTCATGAAAAAGGGACTGAGGAGATGTTTTCGCTGGTTGACGCTAAAGGTGGCGGCCTGCGCCGCGCCAAGACTCTGGAGAGCGACATCCCCATAGTTATGCAGGTACTCGACCTCGGCGATGGCTTACAGCACGATGCTGCTGCAAAAAAAAGCGTCACTCCGGCCGATATCCGCAGTGTTCCCATGCAAGCTGTCTGGGACGGTCTTACCGACAGAGAAGTCAGTTGGGCCAAAGGCTTGCTCCACCTTGACTGGGAGCGCTTCGATCAGGTCAGCGGCGGCATCTTCAGCCTGAAGTCATCCTCTCTGCTGGCCAGTTACGCTCTGGTGGCCCCTCATTACGCCCATCTTCTTCTTCGCTTCGGCTATCATTTCGCCGTGATCGACAGTCTCTGCGGTGAGCGTGCCGAGGAAAACTATATCCAGTTCCGTTTCAAGGGCGGTGGCGGTACCTCGGAGAAAAAGGCCTGGAGATTGATCATGCTGGACCGGGTACTCCGTCATTTCAACTTCCAGGTTGAAATAGAAGATGATATGCTTGAAGCGAAAAATATGCGCCTGGATTGCAACTCTTCCCGGTTGCGTCTGCGCCTGCTCGGCTATCTGCTCGGTCGTACGCCTCTACTGGATATGGCCCTGCAAAGTGAAGCCGATGCTCTGGCAATGGCGGAAGAGTTCAAAGAAAGATGGCAGGCAGAAAACGACAATAACAAGGACGGAATATGAGTGATACCGCTTATCCCCTCTACTGGGTCACCGATAAGCTGGCCACGGGACCGGCACCGATGTCCTATGACCACCTGGACCACCTTAAGGCTGCAGGCATAGATGCGATTATGAATCTTTGCGCCGAATACTGCGACTTGCACGATATCGAATCCGGGCACGGTTTCGAAGTCTATTATCTCCCCGTCGAAGATGAGGAAACGCCCCAACTTCAGGCTCTCGACAAGGCACTCGACTGGCTTGATGAATCCATTTATCTGGGTAAGAAGGTCTATGTTCATTGTCGCTACGGCATCGGCCGCACCGGTACGATCATCTCCTCCTATCTGCTCCGCCGCGGCTTAGGCAGCAAACTGGTAAAACAGAAACTGAAAAAAATGCGCTCGCGACCGGCCAATTTTTACCAATGGTGGCTGGTACGCAAGATCGGCAAACGAGAAGGCAAACTCACCATCCGGGAACCATCGCTGGAATGGAAAAGCCTGGTGGATCTCAGTCCGTTTTTCATCGAATTCGAAGCATTGCTGCATGATATTGACGCCGGCCTCAACCAGGCAGGCATTACTTCCCTGTGCGGCATCGGGCATAGCGCCTGCTGTTGCCGCTATGTAGAGCTTACCTTCATCGAAGCAGCCTATCTGATGCATCATATAAACAAAAAACTGCATAGTGCCGAACGTCTGGCGGTTATCGAAAGATGCGGGAAGATCAACTCTTCAATCCGGGACCTTCGCATCCTCGCCAATGAACAACAGGAAGATTTTACAACGCTCTATACCAACACTAAACTTCTCTGTCCCCTTTCTCTGAAAGACGTCTGCCTGATTGCAGCAGCACGGCCCCTTGCCTGTCGCTTCTTTGATCTTCCTCCATCGGAGACAAGCCGGGACTTTGAATCTCTTTGCCGCGAAAGGGCCAGAGAGATATCGCAGGGGCTGTTTTTGGCTCTCTCCGGGAGTGTCACCCGGCACGACACGATCAGCTTTCCTCTGGTAGACGTTGCTTCCGGCAAGTTTGTTCAATCCTTCTTTCATCTCCTCGCCGGCCAAAATGATCCCAAGAACACGATGACATAAAGGGACTCTGAGGAGCCTTTACAGCACTCCTCAGGAAGAGTATAAATTGAGTAAGGCGGTCTGTAATCCCGTTGAGCAGAGAAAAAAGCAAGTACAAACTGACAACAGCAAAGATGGCAATCAGCAGGGAGCATCACGCAACACTATGGTAATTCTCGACAAACTCTACCTCTACCTCGACACTCTGCTTATTGCACCGTACCGGTTATCCGAAGTACCCATCATCGGCTTCTATCTTGGAACATTTGTTCTCTGTATGTGGTGTGTTCTTCTGGGCGAAATGACCTTTCGTCTGGCTGCTTGGGCCAACAAGGCACACCTGAACAAGCTGCGCTCTCAAGCCGTCAAAATGCACAACCTTTCCATCAAGGCTATTGCCGTCAAAGACAAAGGAAACTACACCTCGTGCAATACTCAGGCAAACGAGGCCTTCGGTAAATACTTTTTCAACATGATAACGCATGGAGCAGCCTACCTTTGGCCGCTTCCCTTTGCCCTGGGCTGGATGGCCACTCGTTTTTCCGGGGTCAGTTTTGAACTGCCGTTTGCGCTGCCCATCATCGGTGATACCATGGGTTTCGCCGCTGTTCCCATAAATATGTATATCCTGTGCAGAATCCTGTGGGGCAAACTCAAGCCACATCTCTATTTCTTCCGCAACAATCCGGGCATCGGTCTGGACCAGGGTGAAGAAGAAATGATCAGCTGGGAAGAGCTCGGCAACAAACGAGGATTGCCGGACAGGTTCTGGGACGGCGAAAAAGAGGCGACGCCCCCTGATTCCGCCACAAAAAAGTAGAGCATCCTTGCGTGGCAATAAACTGCCTGCTGCTTCACAATTGACCTTCCTTCTCCACAGCAGAGCAGATTCCATACATTTATTTAAAATGTATTTTTGAGTGATTTTTTATTTTAAATAATTTATTCTGGCGGCATATTTGATAAAAAGCGGCACTGTTACAGTATTTTTCAGATATCCCCGTTTACAGCACTGAGAGGCCAACATGTCTGCATTACGCCAGAAGATCGATATCCTCACTATTCTCTATAAAAATCTTCAGACGAACCAACCGCAACTGGTTCCCTCCGCCACCATCGCCGGAGAAATGAATCTGCCCCCGAAGGAGCTGCACCAGCTTCTTAAAAGCATGGAAGGCATGGGAGTGATCGAAACTGATCCCGATTTACAGTTCAACCTCATCACCCCCAAAGGACTCACCTGGTTGAATCGGCAGAACCCAGATATAGCGACACTCTCGTAAATCCGGCTGAGTACTGCTTTTAAAAAACATGATCATACATTGCCGATGGAAAAATCAAACCAGAAAACCTACGATAGCTACATAAAGGCCCTGACCGATATCAGCCAGGCCATCACTTCGGAACTGTTTCTTGAGGACCTCTTCAAGTTGATAGTAATGGTCACGGCCAAAGTGACGGGTGTGGAGATATGCTCTCTCTGGCTGATTGATGACAACCAGGACCCTGCCGTAATCCGCCTCAAGGCTACGCAATCTTTCGAGCCTGATTATGTCAAGGACAGAGTGCTGCTTTTGCATGAAGGCGTTGTCGGCCATGTCATATCAACCAGAGAGCCTCTGGTAATCGATAATGTTTTAACCTATGAGTTGTTTAAAGAAAAAGAAATGGCCAAAAAACTGGGCCTTGTATCCATGGTCGGCGTTCCACTTCAAGGCAAGGAAAACAAGGTCATCGGAGTGCTGAATTGTTTTACGGCCAAACCGCATGTCTTTTCCACAACCGATATCAACATGCTGACGGCGGTGGCAAATCAGGCTGCTGTAGCAATTTCCAACACCGACCTTATTATCAAAACCCGGATCATTGAACAGGAACTGCAATCGCGCAAAATAATCGAAAAGGCCAAAGAGGTGCTGATGACACGGAGGAAGCTCAATGGCGAAGAGGCCTACCGCTGGATCCAGAAACGGAGCATGGATGCTCGTAAATCCATGCTGGAAATAGCCGAAGCCGTGCTTCTGGCCGATGAACTTTAGAGAAAAGCCGTATACTGTTTTTTTTCTATTGACAACACCATTCAGTACGACTAAAAATTTCTCCATTACTTAAGAGCTGCACAATGGCGTGCGGCATACTCGACTTCAGACAAAGACGTCTGTTTCTCTCTACTGGGGACAGATGTTTTTTTTGCCTGCGGCAACGCTCCATGGCTGGATCTGTCTCCTGGGACTATTTTAGCATTCTGAAAAGGAGGTTGCTGTATGCGATTTGAAAAAAGTAATGATGTCCTCGGCACGGTAAACAGAGGCAATCCAGCTGAATCCGGACTATGCACGCTGTGCCGGGCCGACTGCATGGGCAGATGCGAAACATGGAAATCCTGTATAGAAGGCCGTAAACTACTCTACCCCCGTGATTTTGGTCTGGTTACCGCCGGTGCCAACAACCATACCCATGTCGGTGTTTCCTACAACTCTCTCAGGATTCAAGGGTATGCTTATGGCTCTACCGGTCTCACCGGAACCTTGACCAGCAGTGCAGACGACTGCATCTTCCCTAACGTCGACCTCACCACCGAGTTTGGCAGCACCATCAAAACCAAAACCCGTCTGCCTCTGATGACAGGGGCCTTAGGGTCGACTTTTATCGCCGCCAAATACTGGAACTCGTTCGCTATAGGCTGCGCGCTCACCGGAATTCCCATCGTCATCGGAGAAAACGTCGTCGGCGTCGACCAGGAGTCGACTCTCAGCGGTGGTAAAATTCTCAGCGCTCCCGAGCTTGACCGTAGAATTGATACCTATCTGCGCTATTATGACGGTTATGGTGCGGTTATCGTGCAGATGAACGTTGAGGACACCAGAAATGGCGTGGCAGAATATATTGCAGAAAAATACGGTGACAAATGCATCATCGAGCTGAAATGGGGCCAAGGGGCTAAAAACATCGGTGGCGAAATCCAGGTTTCAAGCCTTGATTATGCCATTTTCCTGCGGGAACGAGGCTATGTTGTCGACCCCGATCCGGCCCTGGCCGAGGTACGCGAAGCCTTTGCCCAGGGGGCCATCACCTCTTTTGCACGGCACAGCAGACTTGGCGGCACCAATTTCGACAGCGTCGAAATGGTTCGCGATGATTTCATGAGATCGGTTGAGTATCTCAGGACACTGGGATTTTCCAGAATTTCTCTGAAAACAGGTTCTTATGGCATGGAAGAACTGGCCATGGCAATCAAATACGCTTCCGATGCCAAACTGGATCTTCTCACCATAGACGGCTCCGGCGGCGGTACCGGTATGAGCCCCTGGAATATGATGCAAAGCTGGGGGGTTCCCTCCATCAACCTGCATGCAAAGGCCTATGAATATGCCGACATCCTCACCGCAAAAAATCAGAAGGTCGTTGATCTTTCCTTTGCCGGAGGTTTCGCCCTGGAAGACAGTATTTTTAAGGGACTGGCCCTTGGCGCCCCTTACACTAAACTGATCTGCATGGGCAGAGGAATCATGATTCCCGGTTTTCTCGGCTCCAATATAGAAGGCGCTCTTCACCCTGAAAGAAGAGCAGCCGTCTACGGCAACTGGGAAACCTTACCCAAATCAATCGCTTCCCTGGGTGCCACTCCCGAAAAGATTTTCGCCTCGTACTTTGATGTACAGAAAAAGGTCGGCAGGGATGAAATGAGAAACATTCCCTATGGCGCCATAGCCATGTGGACCATGGCCGACAAACTCGGCTGCGGCATCCAGCAGCTCTTGGCCGGGGCACGAAAATTCAGAATAGATCAGCTGCAGCGCAATGACATTTTCGCCGCCAACAGAGAAACAGCTCAAGAAACCGGCATAACATATATTACCGACGCCAACAACGAAAGCGCCCTGAAAATTCTGTCCTCCTGAGAGATACATTTTCGGAGTACACTGCAGAAAAAACCTTCGCACCGTCGGGAGGAATGGGCTTCCCGCCGGTGCTGCCGACAGCTATCGACTACCGCTTGAATTTCAGCCAAAGCAGCTCGGCGGTGGTTTCTGCGGTATTGTGCCATGACCCGGGAGTATCCTTGAGTAAATAAACAGTATCACCCGAAGCCAGCTCATACGATTGGCCGGCGACAGTCATCCTTACGTTTCCCTTGATAAGATAACCAAGCTCTTCGCCTTTGTGCGTGCAAAAATGGCTGTCCAGTTTCTTTCCAGGCTTGATCCGGATCATAACGACCTCCCCAGGCCCGTCAACATCAGGTGGAAGAAGCATGAACGCATCAGCGTCCTTGAGGCTGATCTTTCCCAGAGAAGCAGCCAGACGATCCTCAGCCCTGCAGATACAGACAGGGCGTTGCTCCTGATCACGAAAGAATGTGGCAACCTCAACACCTAGACTCTCGCCAAGACGAAACAGTGCCGGCAATGAAGGATAGATAAGGTCTTTTTCAACCTGAGAAATGGTACTCGGTGTCAGGCCTGCACGCTCGGCGAGCTGTTTCTGGGAGATTCCCCTGCTGAGACGAATGGTTTTAATCCTGGCCCCAAGATTGAATTTAGTCTTGGCCTGCCGTTTGTTTTCAAAAATAATCTCAGAATGCTCACAGAGAAACGAGTGTGACTCATTAAGATATTTTGAATTGCGGTTTTCCGCTTTCAGTATCCTCAGAGAGGGTTTACCGCGCCGCACCGACAAATCAATCACCACCTGGGCAATGGCATTGATATTGGCCTTCAATCTGCTGGAATGTGCCTTTTTTTCCACCAGCCAGAAGGCGATGGTATCCAGTTCATAAAGCCTGGGGCAGGTTCTGGTATAAAAAGAAACCGCCTGCTCTTCCCCACCCCACAGATCCTGCATACCGGTAAGACTATCGAGAACAAAGTGAACATCACCGGTTAAACTTTGGTGAAGAGCGTACATGGCCTCTCCCACCTGGTCAGGTTGAGTGGGGTCGTTTACCTTGATAATCTGATGCGGCCAGAGGGCCCCATCTCTTTGGTAAAACTTCTGAAACACCTCCGATCGGTCACCTTTGCCGTTAGTGAAACAATCGAGAATCGTCAGATTGCGGCTCTTTGCCAACGGACCGAGAAACGAAACCACATTTTTGGGAGAACGGTCAAAGGTCACATAAATGAGGGGCTTTTTTCGGGCAAGAGACTCCCTGATAAAGGCAAGGCCAAAAACCGGGAAGAAGCTTCCCGCATCTTCATACCAGAGAACATTGTCCCCTATATAGAGATCGCCGAGATAGATATCCAGTTGGGAAATGCCTGAGGAGACCCTTTTCCCGGCAGTCTTTTCTGCCGTTGTTCTTTTCTGTGCCATAAATCCTCTATGGTAATAACGATGGTGTTGCACAAGTACCCCAAGGTCGGGATCTATCATGCCCCAAAGACTCTCTCGTAATTCTATTTCAATATCATAGTCCAGTTGAATCAGGTAGAGGAGTTTTTTTTTCTGTCCGCCAAAGCGACAACTGCAAAAGAGGTCTGTAATTGTTGGGTGCACAGTATTAGTCATTCACCGGCGCTGGCGTACTGCTTTTGCACGTCTTGATAGACGATCGATACCGCGAATACAAAACGTCCTGCAGCTCCTCAGAAACATAAATTTAATATATGGAGTCGATAAATTTACTTTGACATACATGCCACGTCGTGGTACATCGAAATTTGGGTCACAGTATTTCACATGAATCATTTATATGTTATCACGACTCAACAAACAACATCCCTAGCGATATCAAAGCTCGAAATGTCTTTCCACACGTATATGTGCTGCCGGTGAATCTGCTCGAACACGTGGCCACAACAACTATATATTACTGTTTTAAAAATGATTAATGACAACATATCATGGATCATTGAAACCACACTCTGCATAATTAATAATTTTTCTCTTGAAAAGACTGGCGGAATATGTTTTACAATATGATCAATTTTAATGATTGTTTACATAATTTTTATTTATTTACAACTGTAAGTTTTATCGGATTGACACCGTGCAAGTTTACCCTGCAAAAAATTCATCACGAAAACAGCACAGAGAAACCATACAATGACAGATACCTTCAAATATGATGCTGGAACAACGGTGCCCAGTGACAGCGTTCATGCAGTCACCCCGGATGTTGCCGTGGCCTTTTTCAAGGAAACCATGCCGTTTCGAGAGCTTGATGACGAAACACTGTCTTTTCTTGCCAGATATTGCCGCATCGATTTTTTCCCCAAAGGAACCAGGCTTCTGAGCGAAAATGAGAGCGAAATCAATCATCTTTATCTGATCCAGCGGGGTGGTATAAAGGCATTCATCACTGATACCGAAGGCAATGAAGTTCTGAAGGACCACCGGGGAGTAGGGGCCAATATCGGAGCACTTGGAATTATCACCAATACACGGGCGAACCTCAGCATCGAGATGATCGAGGACACTTTCTGTTTTCTCCTGCCTCGTGACATCTTTCTCCAGCTTATTCGGAAAAACTCAACCGTAGCCCATTTCTACCTGGAAACGTTTTCGAAAAACATCGTCGCCACCGCCTATAAAGAATTGCGCAGCAATAGGCTGTCAAGACGAGCCACCGAAGATCTTTATCTCTTTAACACCAGCGCGGCCGACATCATCAAACCGTTGCATACCATTTCAACTTCCGCCTCCATTCAAGAAGCTGCCAAGGTCATGTCCGAACAGGGCATCGGCTCTCTTCTTATCAATGATGAAAATACCCCCGATGCCATTACGGGCATCATCACCGACACCGATCTGCGCACCAAGGTCGTCGCCGAAGGAAAAGACTATCGCCAACCCATCACCACAATCATGAGCAGCCCTGTACAGACCGTTGACTCACAGGCCCTCTGCTTCGACATTCTCCTGAAAATGATGTCCACCGGTATTCACCATCTCGGGGTGGAGCAGGATGGAAAAATAACAGGAGTGGTCACCTCACATGACATCATGGTGCAGCAGGGCCATTCTCCCTATTATCTGTTTAAAGAAATCGGCGCTCAATTGGATTTTCAGGGGATATATCCTCTCAGTCAAAAAATTCCCGATGTCATCCGCAGCATACTTAACGAGGGGGCCAAAGCCGGCAATATCGCCAGAATGATTGCCATCCTCAACGACAAAATTCTCTGTCGCATTCTTGATCTGCTTCACGACGAACTCGGGCCCGCTCCGTTGCCATACTGCTGGCTGCTGATGGGCAGCGAAGGCCGACGGGAACAGACCTTCAAAACGGACCAGGACAACGCCATCATTTATGCTGATCCGTCAAATGACCATGAACGGCAACAGGCGGAGGACTTTTTCCCGAGGTTCACCGCGGCCGCTATTGATCATCTGCTTAACTGCGGCTACCCCCTCTGCAGTGGTAACGTCATGGCCAACAACCCGCGCTGGTGCCAACCCCTTTCGGCCTGGAAAGATCATTTCAGCAACTGGATCAACGCGCCCGACCCCTTGGAGCTCCTTCATTCCACCATTTTCTTTGATTTTCGCAGTGGCTACGGCTCCGACCATCTGGCCGTCGAGCTGCGCAATCATCTTGTTGAAGAGGTGAAAAAACAGGATATTTTTATCTATCATATGGGCCGTCATTGTATTGCCAACCGGGCGCCGCTGTCTTTTTTCAACAATTTTATCGTCGAAAAAAACGGCGAATACAAAAACAGACTCGATATCAAAATACGAGGCCTGACACCCTTTGTCGACTTTGCCCGGGTACTAGCCCTGCATCATGGCATCAGGGAGACCAACACCCTTGACCGTCTGCGCCTCCTGGAGGCGGAAAACCACATCAGCGAAGAGCTTTATCGGGCAGCGGCAGAGGCCTACGAACTGCAGCTCCAGCTCCGCGTGGTGCACCAGTTGAGCCAGATTGAGCGCGGCAAACTACCCGACAACTTTATTAATCCCGAGCAGCTGACCCCCCTGGAAAAACGCATGCTGAAAGATGCGTTTACCGTCATCGAGACAATCCAGTCCGTTCTCGACAAGATGTTTCCGGCGCATTAACACCTTAGCCCTGAAGACTGGTTACGATGGAAATACTACATACTTTTATGACGGACTATCTCTTTCCAGCCAAAATTTCGATCCCCCCTCGTGGTGGATTTGGGACGGAATCGTGAAAAATCGATCCGTCTCGATAACATGGCAACCTCGCCCTGGCATGATGTTTGATTTGCTCAGACAGATTATACGTTTTGAGCCGCAACATCCTGTAATTGCCGGAAACCATGCGACATTCAAAAAATTTGACCAGGACCGTCCCCTTACCGAGTACAGCTTTGTGGTTCTCGACACAGAACTGACCGGACTCGACCGGCGCCGTGACGAAATCGTCTCCATTGGCGCCGTGGGCATACATAACCTGCAGATCGATCTAGGCCGCACTTTTCATGCCTATGTGCGTCCGGCACGAATAGATCACAACGCTGCTACCCTGGTACATCGCATCACGCCTGAGCAGATGCGGCATGCAGCCCCACTGGAGAAGGTTCTGCCGGAATTTCTCGATTTTATAGATAAAGACCTACTCGTAGGGCACTGTATTGGTCTTGACATGAGCTTTCTCCATCGGGCAACAAAAAAGATGTTTCGCGGTACCCTGGTCACCCCCTGCATTGATACCATGCGTTTGGCTCGAGCCTACAAACGTGTCCTTCTCGGCAGATATTACGACCTGGATCTGCAATCAGACGGCTACCGCCTGATTGACCTCAGTAAAGAGTTCAAACTGCCGCTGTTTGAAGCCCACGATGCCTTGGAAGATGCCCTGCAAACTGCCTATCTCTTTCTGTATCTGGTGAAAAAATTTCTCAAGGGCGGCCATACCACTCTGAAAGATCTTTACCGGGCCCGTTAACAAGGCCTGTAGTCATGGCCTGCTGGATAACAGTAACTCCAGCAGACAGAACAATTCCACCAAGGAGGTTGAAAAAATGCAGCGAAAAAAGACCTGAGTCGACCACGGTAAGCAGCCCGTTCAGGGCAATTTGTCAAGAACAAATCATTTTTCATGAGGAGGAGATCCATGAAAGATCACAACAACGACCAGGGGAAGGCCTACTGGCATGCCACATTGAAACTGATTACCGGCGTGCTGGCAGTCTGGGCCTTGGTTTCCTACGGTTTTGGCATCATTTTTGCCTCAGCTCTCAACAACATACATCTCGGCGGATATCCCCTGGGATTCTGGTGGGCCCAGCAGGGCTCCATGTACGTATTCATCGCACTCATCTTCGTTTACGCCAGGATGCAGGGCAACTTGGATAAGAAATTCAACGTTAACGAAGAATAAAGGGGGCATCTGAATGAGTCTGCAACTTCTTACCTATCTCGTTGTCGGCGGCACCTTTGCACTCTACATTGGTATCGCCATCTGGGCCCGCGCCGGGAGTACCAGAGAATTTTATGTTGCCGGGGGCGGAGTCCATCCGGTGGTTAACGGCATGGCTACGGCGGCCGACTGGATGTCGGCGGCCTCCTTTATCTCCATGGCCGGTTTGATAGCCTTCATGGGCTATGGCGGCGGTCTCTTCCTGATGGGCTGGACCGGCGGCTACGTGCTGATGGCCTGCCTGCTGGCGCCGTACCTGCGCAAATTCGGAAGATTCACCGTTCCTTCCTTTTTTGCCGACCGTTACTACTCCAAATCGGCGGCTGGAGTGGCGGTAATCTGTCTGCTGGTCGCCTCCATCACCTATATTATCGGTCAGATGACCGGTGTTGGGGTTGCCTTCTCCCGCTTTCTCGGGGTTTCGAAGGAGATGGGTATTTATATCGGTATGGCCATCGTCTTCTGCTACGCAGTTTTCGGCGGCATGAAGGGCATCACCTACACTCAGGTGGCCCAATATTGCGTATTGATTACCGCCTACACCATTCCGGCAATCTTCATCTCCTTTCAACTCACCGGCGTACCCGTTCCCCAACTTGGCCTGGGCGCTTCGTTGAGTGGGGAGAATGTCAGCCTGCTGGCTAAACTGAATATGGTCATCAATGATCTTGGCTTCGGTCAATACACCACAGCGGTGCCGGGGAGCAAACTGAACATGTTTGTCTACACCGTTTCATTAATGATAGGAACAGCGGGGCTGCCTCATGTCATCATCCGCTTTTTCACCGTGCCCACCGTCGCCGCCGCCCGCTCATCGGCCGGCTGGGCCCTGGTCTTTATTGCCATTCTCTACACCACCGCTCCTGCCGTGGCCGCCATGGCACGGTACAATCTGCACGCTACCATCAATTCCGCCGTTGCAAGCGGTGGTGATCTTTTTGCTGAGGAGAACAGCCTGACATACGGCGAGCGGCCTGAATGGATGAAACGCTGGGAAGTAACCGGGCTACTGAGATGGGAAGACAAGAACAACGATGGTCGTATTCAGTACTATAATGACCAGAGTGTCAACCCAACCTTTACCGCGAAAGCAGCAAATGCCGGCTGGCAGGGAAATGAGCTGAACGTCAACAGAGATATCATCGTCCTCGCTAATCCGGAAATCGCCCTGTTGCCCAACTGGGTTATCGCCCTTGTTGCAGCAGGTGGCATTGCCGCTGCCCTGTCAACGGCGGCCGGTCTGTTGCTGGCCATTTCCTCGGCAATCTCCCATGATCTGCTGAAAAAGATATTCATCCCCGATATGACCGAGAAGAAAGAACTCCTTGCCGGGAAACTGTCCATGGCCGGCGCCATCATCGTTGCCGGTTATCTGGGCCTCAATCCTCCCGGATTTGCCGCAGGCACAGTGGCACTGGCCTTCGGCATCGCCGCCTGTTCTATCTTTCCGGCCTTGATGATGGGGATTTTCAACAAGAACATGTGCAAATACGGGGCCATATCCGGAATGCTGGCCGGTCTGTCCGTCACGCTGTTTTACGTTTTCGCCCATAAAGGACTCTTTTTCATTAAAGGAACGGAATATCTGGGCGTCATCGGCGGGGCGAACTCTTTTTTCGGCATCACCCCCGAGGCCTTCGGCGCGGTCGGAGCGGTAATTAACTTCTTTACCGCCTACGTCGTCAGCAAATTTACGGCACCACCGCCTGAACATATCCAGCAGCTGGTGGAAAATGTGCGTACCCCACGCGGCTCAGGCAGTGTCTCTGGTGCCCACTGATACCATAAATTAAACCCGTGCTAAGCAGCCCGGTCGTCCTGCAATATGCGACGGCGAGGGCTGCTTACCCTCTATTTTGCCTGATAATTTCGCAGAAGGCATGTCGAGGATCAGTAGTGCACCAATCATGTCATGAAAGATCCATCGAAATGGCGTAACGCGGCAATCTTTCAATAAAGGAGTCCTCTATGCAGATTATTTTTGATCCATCCATCGCCATCAGCTGGCTGCTCTTCCTGGCGTTGTTTCCCATGGCCTTCATCTGGCTCAGGCGAGCCTTTCGTATCCTTGTGGGAGGAGATCATTCCGAGGTGGCGTTAAAACGCGGACGGCCACCTGCTAACGCAAAACCATACGCTCTCCCGGCTGGTTTGATCAATCTGTTTGCCGGCGGTGTGGCGGCTTGGATCATCATAGGGGTGCCGCTCTATGTCGCCTTCGGAATACTGATCGGACCTTTTCCCAGTTACGAAACCTGGAGCACCATCGGTGGAATTACCATTTGGTCAAAGCTGATTGCCGATTTTCTCTTGAGCCGTCATGCGCATCCCTTCTATCCGGCAAGAAAAAAAGCGGCAAGGTGATCCTTTTTTGTCTTCCGGCAATGCGTTCTGAAGCAATACTCCTCGGTAAATTTCACAGCCTGGAATCCTTTTTGTATGCTTCCCATTAGGAAGTCTGAACTCGTCTCCCTGCGCTATCAAAAAAGAACCGATACTCTTGCGTAGCGGTCAACCCTACCTGAGTCCCCAGAACTGGAGGAGGCGTGTCGCTCTCGCATCGTAAAATATATTTCCGGCCTTTGGAAGAGTGCAGATGGACAAGCGTTTCTGCGCCCAGCTCCTCAAAGAAGGCCACTTCGGCGTCACAAAGGCCTTCTCCCGGCTCGCAGAAGCGAAGGTGCTCCGGCCGAACCCCTACCAGGGCTGTGCCATAGGAGGAAACATCCATAACCTCCGCAGTTACCCGGCCCGATCCCGTCACGGCAGGATCATTTTGAATATCAAGAAAATTCATGGGAGGTGAACCGATAAAGCCTGCCACAAAGGTAGTGGCCGGATCGTGGTAGACCTCCAGAGGAGCGCCAACCTGCTCCACCACCCCGTCACTCATCACCACCATGCGATCAGCAAGCGTCATGGCCTCCACCTGATCGTGAGTCACATAAAGAAGAGTTGCGCCTAGAGTCCGTTGCAGGGTTTTGATCTCCATGCGCATCTGCACGCGTAAACGGGCATCGAGATTGGAAAGCGGCTCATCAAACAGAAAAACCGCCGGGTTTCGGACGATGGCACGACCCATGGCCACCCGCTGGCGCTGTCCGCCGGAGAGCTGTCGTGGTTTGCGTTGCAGAAACTGCTCCAGCTCCAGCAGACGGGCTGTTTCTCCGATACGTTTTTCAATGTCTTCTTTTTTAAGACCCGCTATTTTCAGACTGTATGCCATATTCGCATATACGGTCATGTGAGGATAGAGAGCGTAGTTCTGAAACACCATGGCAATATCGCGCTGCCGTGGTTCAAGAGTATTGACAACCCGATCGGCAATGCGGATCTCCCCCGCCGTTATGGTTTCCAGACCGGCTATCATGCGCAGCAAGGTCGATTTACCGCAACCGGAAGGACCGACGATAACAATCAGTTCACCGTCCTCGATATCCAGATTGAGATCATGGATTACAGTGGTCTTGTCGTAGATTTTCTTTACTGCCGTCAGATTGACACGTGCCATGAGTTATTTTTCACTTTCAATTAAACCTTTGATAAAAAGATTGCGCATACTGATAACCACAACGACCGGTGGAACCATGGCCAGGATGGCGGTGGCCATGATAACCGGCCACTCCACAGTCTGGTCACCCGTGGGCAGCATCTGCTTGATACCCATCACAATGGTGTTCATATCCGGTTCCGTGGTAATCAGCAGTGGCCAGAGGTACTGATTCCATCCGTAAATAAAAAGTATGACAAACAAAGCGGCGATATTGGTACGGGACAACGGCAGAAGAATATCGAGAAAAAATCGTACCGGTCCGGCACCATCGACCCGGGCCGCTTCCACCAGTTCTTCAGGAATGGTCATAAAGAGCTGGCGAAACAGAAACGTCGCCGTCGCCGAGGCTACCAGAGGAAGAATCAGACCGCTGTAACTGTTCAGCAGATGCAGACCCGCCATAACTTCGTAGGTAGGAACAATGCGTACTTCAACCGGCAGCATCAAGGTCAAAAAGATCAGCCAGAAGAAAAAAGAACGCAAGGGAAACCGAAAGTAGACGATGGCATAGGCGGAAATCAGAGATATGGCGATTTTCCCGATGGTGATTCCCAAAGCCATGATCATCGAATTTACCATCATTTTCCACACCGGTGTACTCATGCCGGAAAAAAGTGCCTCACGGTAGTTCTCAAGAAGATGAGGACCGGGCAGCAGAGGCATCGGCGGGGTGACCAGATCGGCCTGGGTCAAGGTCGAGGCTATCAGGGCAATATAGAGCGGATAACAGATGATGCAAATCCCGGCAATAAGGCCCAGATGGGTCAGCCACAGGCCCCATCCTCTTCTTTCTACCATACCGTCCATCAGTACTGCACCTTGCGCTCAATATAGCGAAACTGGATGATGGTCAACCCCCCCACCAGCAACAACAGAATGACTGACTGCGCTGCCGAGGAACCCAGGTCCTGACCGACAAAACCATCGGAAAAAACTTTATAGACCAGGATGGAGGTTGATTGCTGCGGACCGCCTCCGGTAATGGTGTGGATAACACCGAAAGTTTCAAAAAAGGCATAGACCACATTGACCACCAGCAGAAAAAAAGTGGTCGGCGACAGCAGCGGAAAAACGATGGTCCAGAAACGGCGGCTGAAGGAAGCGCCGTCAATAGCTGCAGCCTCAATCAAGCTGCGTGGAATGGACTGCAGGCCTGCCAGAAAAAAGAGAAAATTATAGCTGATCTGTTTCCAGGCTGAGGCTATCACCACCAAAATCATGGCCTCCCCTCCGTTCAAAGAATGGTTCCAGGTATAACCAAAGTGACCAAGGGCACGGGCCAGCACACCGATGGACGGCATAAAGAGAAACATCCACAACACGCCTGCAATCGCCGGAGCAACCGCGTAAGGCCAGATAAGCAGGGTTGTATATCCTCCGGCTTTCTTGCCGACCCGGTCGGCCAGTACCGCCAGCCATAAAGCCACGGACATGGACACGGCGGTGACGGAAAAACTGAAAACCGCAGTAGTAGCAAAGGAGTTACGGTAATAGGAATCGGTAAAAAGGAACTGAAAATTGGCCAGACCGACATAGTTGGTTTTCAGGCCAAAAGGATCGGGCATAAAAACAGACTGGTAAATAGCCTCACCCGCCGGCCAGAAAAAAAACACTAGCGTGACGGCTATCTGCGGAGCAACCAGAAGGTAGGGCAGCCAGCGATTGCGAAAGAAAACTCGTTTTTCCATAGATATTTCCGTTTCAGCTCCAAGGGTGAGTCAAGAGAGAATGACTCATCCTTGGAAGAGCACCGGCTTAGCGATTGCTCTGCTCAAAACGGCGCAGCAGTTTATTGCCGCGCTCAACAGCGCTGTTTAACGCTGCTTCGGCGCTCTTGTCCCCCACCCACACTCCTTCCAGTTCTTCATCAATGATGGTGCGGATCTGGTCAAAGCTGCCCAGACGCAGTCCTTTGGAATTAGCGGTCGGGGCCTTGCCCGTCATTTGAATGATGGCAATATCTGTTCCCGGATTCTCTTTATAAAAACCTTCGGTCTTGGTCTGCTCATAGGCGGCGATGGTGATGGGCAGATAGCCGGTATCCTGGTGCCATTTGGCCTGGATGGCGGAGGAAGACATGAACTCAACAAAAGCGGCTACGCCCTGGTATTTCTCCGCGCTCTTGCCGGACATGACCCAGAGAGAGGCGCCGCCGATAATGGTGTTCTGCGGCGCTCCGTCAACATCAGCCCAATACGGCAACGGCCGGATATCGAAAGCAAACTTTGCCTCGGCCTTCACTCCGGCATACCCGGCTGAAGATTCGGTAAACAGAGCACATTCACCGGCACGGAACTGCGCCCCACTTTCATTGCGGCGGCCTGCATAGATAAATTTCCCATCTCTGGACCATTCTCCCATTTTGGCGATATGTTGTATCTGCACCGGTCCGTTAAAAACCAGCTCCGTGTCCAGGCCGCCAAAACCGTTTTCTTTGGTGGCGAACGAGACATTATGATAAGCCGACAGATTCTCAAGATGAACCCAGCTCTGCCAGGCAGTGGTCAGAGGGCACTTACTGCCACCCGCCTTGAGCCCTGCAAGAGCTGCATCAACCTTGTCCCAGGTTGACAGATCCATATCCGGATCAAGACCGGCTACCGTCATGGCATCGCGATTGACGTACAGTACCGGGGTTGATGAGTTGTAAGGCAGCGAGAGCATCCGGCCGTCTGCAGTGGTATAATAGCCAGCCACCGAAGCGATGTAGCCTGCCGGGTCAAACTTCGATCCGGCCTCCTCCATGACTTCGTAGACCGGCTTGACAGCGCCGGTGGCCGCCATCATCGTAGCCGTTCCCACCTCAAAGACCTGGAGAATATCAGGATGCTGTCCGGCACGGAACGCGGCAATACCGGCGTTCAGCGTCTCGGAATAATTCCCTTTATTGGTTGCCGTAACCACGTATTGATCCTGTGAGGAATTAAAGGTCTTGACCTGCTCGTCCAGCAACTCACCAAGGCGACCGGTAAAGGCATGCCACAAGTCGACCTGGGTGGCCGCCAAAACCGGTCCTGCGGCCAGAGCAAGAGAGCCGGCCAACAGGCCGGTAGTAAGAGAGCGCCTCAACAAACCATGGGTATTCTTTTTCATGAGCTTCTCCTTTCCGTTGAAGAGTATTAAAAACAACCAAAACCACGAAACGCACAACAATCGGCGGCAACCAGTCAACCTGACCGGCTCCGATATGATCAGAAAATATTGTCCGCTGTTTTCTTAAAGAATCCGATAACGGCAGCATGCAGCGAATTTTTTCTCCCGGTGTGGCGCGACACGGCACCGCTGTTGATTTCTACCTTGCAATGATTTGGTTCCGATTAAGAATGTGTTATAAGTTGTTTACCGTTGTCTTTTCAGGCTCTTGGATAACACCCAAGCCCCGGTCAGGCATGATTGCGCAGTTTAAGCTCCGTCGGATGCGGCTTTAAATAATGCTGTTGCAGCAGATATGTCTCATTATATTTCCTGGCATAATGATTCACCAGAGTGACCGGAACGATAAGGGGTACAAAATGGTTTTTATAGTTTTCTATTATGTCGAGCAGTTCTTTTTTTTCATCACTACTGAGAATTTTTTTAAAGAAACCCATCATATGCATTAATACATTAACATGGGTCTTAAAGGTCGGCTTGATCTGCATGGCTTCCATCAAACCACCCTGGTATTGGGCAAACAATGACTCCGGCTCGACACTGCCGGCCTGAGCGGTTAATTGACCGAGCCTACGGTAGCACTGTTCGCAATGCGCCAGCAGAAGAAGCTTATGTTCAGTATGAAAGGCAACCAGATCAGCCGGTGTTCCCCGGCGCAGTGTTGCACGCCAGCGTCTGTATACAAACACCGATTCGATAAAATTCTCGCGCAGAACCATATCGTGCAGCCTGCCCTCTTCTTCAACCGGCAAGAGTGGAAAGTGACGTTTAAAGATTGCGGCAAAAATGCCGACCCCAACATTCATGGGCATGTTGTTGGAGTCGTAGACCTTAACCCGCTCCATACCGGAAGAGGGAGAGCGACTCTTAAAGATAAAACCGCAAAGATGATCGTTTTCCAGCTCTCGGACCCGTTTCTCGGCCCAGGATTTCATTCTGTCGGTATGATCGACCCCACTCTTATTGGTCACCAACCGAGGATTTTCCGGATCACCAACCAGCCGCATAGCCTCTCGCGGCACCGGCAAACCACACTCAACTTCGGGACAGACCGGCACAAAATCAAAATAATGCCCCAGGGTCTGGGTTATATATCGATCATGTTTATGTCCGCCGTCATAGCGTACTTCATTGCCAAGCAGACATGAGCTGACACCCATTGGAATCTTTTCCTGTAACGGTAATGACATGCAATGTACTCTCTGTTTGGTTTTTTAATAGATGACTGTTTTTATGATAGAGTCCTTTCCCGGATGGAACCGACTTAATGATGGCAAAACATTCCATCCTTCAAAAGGATGCAGCAAATCAGCCGGAAAGTCCAGGTGTTTCAACCAGGAAGATGACTTATTTCACCCTGGATGATGGGGAGGCCACTCGAAAAGTGGTCATCACAATACCTGTAAATATCATGGCCATGCCAAATAAATGATAAGGGAAAATTTTTTCTCCCAGAAAGATAATGGCGAGAATCGTGCTGAATACCGGCATCAGATGAATAAAAGGACCTGCCTTGTTGGCGCCCACCATCCTGACGGCCCTGTTCCAGAAGATAAAGGCAAGTACCGAGGCAAACAGGGCGACATACAGGATAGAGCCAAACGTTGCACCACTGAACTGAAAATCTCTTCCCGAGGCGATCTCGACCATATACATGGGGAAAATACAAAAAAGCCCGGTTATGACAATACCTGAAAGATAGGCGAACGGGTGCAGACCGGCGGGATATCTTTTCAGATTGGCGGAATACAGTGCCCAGAATAACGCAGCTGCCAGGACAAGAAGATCCCCTCGATTGAAATCAAGCTGCAGCAGATAGGAAAGATCTCCTCCGGCAATGATCAGAGATACACCGCACAAGGATAACAACACGCCGCAACACTGCCGTACCGACATGACTTCGCGGAACATGACCCACGAACAGACCGCGATCAACACCGGAATACAGGAATTGACCAGAACAGCGTTAATAGCCGTGGTCGACTGCACCGCCATATAAATAAGGGTATTGAAAGCGGCAACACCGAAAACTCCCTGCACCAGAATAAATCGGTAATGGCGGCGCACCAGCTGCCTCTGCAACCAGAGATGACGTACCGCAAAAAATGAGAGGATCAGGAGGGCAAAAGACCAGCGCCAGAAAGAGAGGGCAAGCGGAGGGATTTCGGTATGCATGCCACGGCTGACAACAAAATTCCCCGACCAGAATAACGTTGTTAAAATCAGGAGCAGATAGGGCATAGTAAACTCAAGCTATATCTCCGATAAACAGGTATCGGGAGATGTTCATTCCTGCAGCGATGCGTAGTTTTTGTTGATTTGAAATTTACCCGGAGAACCACTCGTGTAGTCCAGGCGCAAAACTGAACATAAGTGCCGGCTATTTTCAAGCGAGAAAGACGCCGACACTTTTATTTGACCCCAAAATACCTTATAGTGCTATTAATGCATATCTTAGAACCAATAAGGTGACCAAGATGACGTTGGATGAGAAATTTTTACGTCTTAGAAAAGAGATCACTCACCTTGATTAAGATGACAAGCAGACCATTCTCCGTGTAATCGACAGCTTTCTCCGGAAAGCCAAAGCCAAGAAGGCCTATGGGGTCTAAGATTATAATCTATGAAAGGAAGATACTGTGGAAACGCTGGTTGATGACATTAAACTCAAGAACCTCATGAAGCAGGCTCTCATCGAGCAATAAAGGGGACGCTGCTGCTTTAATGATTTAATGACGTTTTGGTATTCTGTTCAACCATTGCGCAAGGTTCTCTCCAAGCTCTCTCTGAGACTCGGATTTTCTTGTAAAATCAGCTCCCCCCGATTTACCGCCCGACTCACTGCAGAGGACCCCATGGAAAGGAATTGCCCAGCCTCGGTACCCATCATGCCCGCCAAACGGACTGCCGTGTAGCAAAAAACCGCTCTGGCCGCAGATACCGGACCGCCCCTGGTTCGTCGAAGAATAGCGTCCGGGGGTACTTCAAACTGCTCACATATGTGGTTCCGAATGTCGGATAAAGAAACCCTTGGCGGCAGCACTGGTCGAACATCGGATTCTTGCCGCAGCCTTTCGACAAACTCGCTACTCCCCAAAACTCGATCATCAAAGTTCGCGCAATCATCTTGGTCGCCACTTGCTTTTCGGCTCCGGCCAAATCCGCCACCAACTAATTCGGGCCGTCTGCCTTGTTCTATCCCGTCGGTGACAAACTGCAGGTATTGTTGACGACTCGACGACAGACTCTTTCCGAAAAGCAGCAATGCCTCGTCAACCATCTGGCCGGGGAAACTTCGCTTTCCCATTAAAACGGCATGGCCGCTCCAGGGATAATCTTCGAGAGTTTCCAGATCGGGAACAATCTCGGCGCGCAAAGGGTTGAGGTGAATGTAACGGATAAGTTCGAGAAGATAGGTATCTTCCTCACAGATAATGGATTTGTATCGATTCTGGAAAAGATGACCGCTGCGCTTGTGACGATGGTTGAAATTTACGGCATAGCCTGTCAGAAGGCGTCTCATAAAAACGGAAAGCTTTGTCCGGTTGCAACGCAGGAGGGCGTGGACGTGATTTCCCAATAACGCCCAGGCAAAACAATCGGTGCTGGTTTCTTCGAGCAGAGAAAAGAAGCGATTCACAAACAGGCCGCGGTCATGATCGTCGAGAAATATTTTCCGCTTTTCGATTCCTCGCACAATGACATGCTGCAGCAATCCCGGAATATCGATTCTGGCTTTTCGTGGCATAGGAGCAAATATACTGGGTAATATCTGTTAAGTCAATAAGTAAGGTACGTCCCCTGTGGTCTATAAGTAAGGTACGTCCCCTGTGGTCTTGAAGTGTATCTGAACAGGCGGTTTGAAAATGCACTCTTTGCTGCTCTGATTTCAAAACATCAACAGCCATTTCCAGACAGGGATAACACTGATGTTCCCATCCAGGTCAGCTTCATCATCCCAGGTAACGATAGTTGCGGAATTGATGGACAATTCCTTCATCGAGCTTTGCAGACCTCGCAGTTCGCGATTAAAGGTGTTCTGATCTGCCATATCCCAGCATGCCTGGATAAGGATGACATTCCCGGTTGCCTTGTGCCGTGCGAGAAAATCAGCTTCATAACCATCCTGCGTGTTGACAAATTCTGCTTCGTAGCCATTGCGACGCAGGTGCATAAATACCAAGTTTTCCAGTAGCGGTCCATTGTTTGCGGACTTGCGAAACATCATGGCGTTGAGCAGGCCGGTATCCACCGTGTAGATCTTGGGCGGATTCAGCATACGGGACTTTTCGGAGTGGGTGTGGATTGGAACACGATACAGCAGATAGGCGTCGAGCAGGTGATCGAGATACTCGTAAAGGCTATTTTTCGTACACCTTACCGCCATGCTTTTCAGGGTATTGTAAAATTTGTTAACGCTGAACTTCCCGCCAGGCGCATGCATGATGTGGCTGACCAGATGTTTGAGGGCTATGACATTGGTGACCCGGTGGCGTTCAATAACATCTTTGAGTATAACCGAATCGATATAACCCTGTAGGACTTCCACACGAAGATTGGAGCCCAGATTCAGCACTTCGGGGAAACCGCCGGTTCCCAGATACTCGGTAATTGCCTTGCGGAGTGTGGCCGCTGTTTTGGAGCCGAATTGATGCGGCGGTTTTGCAAAAATCCCGTTGGCCTTGAGATATTCCTTGAAACTGAATGGAAAGATTTCCGTGGATAACGAGCGACCGCGTAAACTGGTAGCTATTTCCGTGCTTAATAGCTTCGAGGATGAGCCGGTAAGAAATATCCGGCCCTTTTCCGTATCAAGCAGACGTCTGACAAACATCTCCCACTGATCGATACGCTGGATCTCGTCGAAAAAAAAATAACATCCCAAGTCTTTGTTTTCCGGAAATTTACCGTAGTAGACATCGAGGATGGCCTGGAAGTTCTTCACGCTGAAGTCAAAAAGCCTTTCATCTTCGAAATTCAGGTAAAGAATTTGTTGCCTCTTCACGCTGGACTTCAAAAGTTCCTTCATTTTCTGATAGCAGAAAAATGTCTTCCCGGTACGCCGCATACCAACGGCGACATCCGCCTTGCCTTGTATTTCCGGAAAATTGCTGTCTCTGGTAACCAGTACCGGCAGTTCCCGTTCTTGGAAATCATCAATAAGTTGAGATAATATAGCCTTCATGAATCACATATTATATTTTTTTAACAACAAAACAATCATATTTTATCTCTTTTTTAAAGATTAAGCAAGGAAATGGGATGCCGATAGAATTATAACTTTCTTTTCCCTCCTTCACGTCAGCGACAAACTACGAGCCACACTCACCTCTCCCCATTTGCAGGCAAAGGAGCAATTATGAGACATTGCACTTTGCTAGACTTGTGGTCTCACCCCTACTTAAAACCAGTCGGTAATGGCCAGGCCCAGGCCGATTTTGTTGACATAGTTATCATAGCTGATGAGGCTTTCACCATAACCTGAAAAGCATTGCAGATATCCTTTGACAAAGGGATATTTCCACAGGGGAAAGCTCCAGGTTGCTTCGAGAGCGCCGCGCGAAAATCCCGATTCGAAATTATTACGCGACATCAACGAAAAGACATGATCTTTCCATTTATAAATTGCCCGCAGCTCATAATGTCCAAGATAGTCGGTAAGATCAGGGTTATCATCGCTCTCCTCATCTTCAGGCAGCCGACACCACGGTTTAACGCTGAAAGTAAGGTTGCCTCGTGTAAAAATGAAGTTTGCCGAAAGCCGGTTCCAGCTACGGGAGAGGTCACCACCCTGGCCATTGCTCTGATGATTGAGGCCAAAAGTATTAACGGTATTGGTGAAACCGAATATTTCCCAGTCGGCTGGGAACTGCAGCCATAGCTCAGGCTCATGATTTGTCTCCCGAAAAGGGGAACTGTCGACGTAAAGCTGCCAGAAAGAATGATTGGTATACGCTGCATAAAAATCAATATCCCGGTCGAAAAGATTAACAAGGACAGGCGTCTTGACGCTGAATTGGAACTGCGCCCCCGCCACTAAAGAACCAGATCACCACCGAAAAAGAGCATAACAAAAAACGTTTTCCCGCCATTACGATACCGGATTTAAGAAACCAACAGTCCATAGGTTTCACCACTAGTGTCCTTAAAAAAACGTACGACATACAACACATGCAGCTCTATTAACAGTCAATATATCACAATCTATCTCGATTCTGTTGTTTTTTGCATTGTTTTCCACTTTTTCGAATTCATCAAGCTATTCCCAGCCAAATTTTCTACTCATTCTACCTTAATTTACGCGCAGGTGCAGCATAACCGACCGAGTGTGCATTTATTTTGGTGATTTTGGAAAATTTTTCTAAACACATTGAAGGCATTGACCGATGTGAAAGTGTAAGCATTTTTTTGCGAGTCAAGGATGACTTCTTCGCTTCAATCCACACAGACAGCCGCCAGGGAGGGCCTGCCATGATAGTCTCCGATTCCTCAATCCAGCTGTATTCCAGACACACCGAGGTAGAGCAACATGTAAAACGAGAATCTCTTGTCGTTCGGCAGGGAGACAAGGAGCTAAAGGCCGTTCGCGCCGATAAAAATAAAGGTCGTGAACTGGATCCCGCCAAAGAGAAGGCGCGCCTTACCCAAGACAAGGTGCAGCTTACCCATCAGGGCATGAAAAGAAGGCAAATACGACCTGCGGACGTCGAAATCAGTAAGGAGCAGGAAATGCAGGTAGATTTGAACATGAGAATACTGCAGGCCCTGTTTGAACGTCTGACCGGCAGGAAATTTCAGGTGATCGACCCGACAGCGATAACAACTCCCCCTGCCGAAGGTATAATTCCAGCGGGCGAACCGAAGAGCGAGACGCCGGCGCCCGAGGCTGAAAGCGCTGGATTTGGTCTGATCTATGATTATCATGAATCCGAGTATGAATATGAAAAAACCGAATTTGCAGCCGGCGGCAAAATAACTACTGCAGACGGACAACAGATTGATTTTTCGGTCAGCCTCAGCATGAGCAGGGAGTTCTATAGCGAGCAGAATCTGAGCATTCGAGCAGGAGATGCCTTAAAGGATCCGCTGGTTATTAATTTCTCCGGCACAGCCGCTCAGTTAAGCGGGAGAGACTTCAGTTTCGACATCGATGCCGACGGGACCAAGGATCAGATTGCCTTTGTCGGTCCGGGAAGCGGCTTTCTTGCCCTTGATAAGAACGGCGACGGTTTCGTCAATGATGGCAGTGAGCTTTTCGGAACAGTGTCCGGTGATGGTTTCCTCGACCTCAGTGCTTATGATGGCGATCGCAATAACTGGATCGATGAAAATGACGCCGTATATGAAAATCTGCGGATCTGGTCGAGAGCCGGTGATGGAGAAGAGCAGTTGGTCGGCCTCGGAAAGGCAGGGGTCGGAGCGTTGTACCTCGGACACATCGAAACTCATTTTTCGATGAAAAATGCCGAAAATTCATTGCTGGGTCAAGTGAAATCGACCGGGCTTGCCTTAATGGAGAATGGACGGGCCGTCACCATGCAGCAACTCGATCTGGTTGTTTAGGGCCCAACATAGCGATATTTTTCAGTCGGCAGAAAACTGCAGCCATGGCTCGACTTCATGATTTGTCTCCCGAAAAGGGAAACTGGACTCCATCAAGCCATTCCCGGTCATATGTTTGACGAATACACCTTTAATTTACCCGCAGGTGCGGCATAACCGACCGAATCCACCTGGAATGGTACCGGAAGACCAGAAAGCCCGGCCCTGTTTATAATCAACATACCAGTATCCACCCGGTTTGCGTCGCGCCGCAACAAAAACAAAGGGTTGTACTTTGGAGAAACAGGGGTGCAGATGGACCCCTTTGAAATTCACGGAAGTCTCCATAAGTGACAGTGCCTCTTCCATGGTGGGCAGACGCCAGTCATTAAAACCGGCAAAGCCGGCAGTATTGATTTCATCGACATTCTTGCTCATCTGCCTGTAGGAGCAGATATCAAGGCCACCGGCCTGCCACTGCAGGCCGGTTCTCTCATCAATAACAGTCAGATCATCACCAGGGTCAACCAGACCGTTACTAAAACTGCCGTCCGCATTGCGCCGAGAGTCGTAAAAATTCCATTTCCGGATAATCTGATCCAGCTCCTCATCACGGATGACTCCAGGAGCGGAGGGCAGAATAACATGGTCAAATTTCCAGGTCGCCTGGCCACGAGGCGGAAGAGGAGTCCCCATATTTTCCCGCACCGTTTTCTCGACCACCGGTCTGACATATTTTTGACCACCTCCGTCAAGAACATGCTGTATTAGCCAGTTTTTAACATCTTCATCAACAGCATAACTTCGCTCAAACCTCGAAGCACTCCCCTGTTTTTCTACACATTTTTCAACAAGGTCCACCGGAACATCTATTTCAGCAAGAATTTTGGCATGTTTCACCGCCCGCTCCATCAGACATACCTTGGGCACCTCACCCCAGTTATCGACAAAAAAATAGTAAACCTGCTCACTGTTGTCTCTGACACGCTCACGCCCTCCCCAGGACTCATACGTACCAAAACTTAAATCAGGTGTCATTTCCCAGTCTATGGGGCTGATGGTTCTCTTACCGATCGTGATTTTATGGTACATGGCTGCTCCTTGAAAGATGAAATATATTTGTCCTCAACGTTCCCGAATGCTACTATATAAAACGACAATGACAGCGACTCAATTTGGTTTTAATCTCAATTATAATAATCATTACTACTTATGTCGAAAAATATTGGCCTCGCCTCCGGAAAAAGAGGTTTTCCTCTCCCCCTTGGTGCCACTGTACTACCAGACGGCATCAACTTTGCTCTTTTCTCACGACACGCACACAGCGTTGAACTGGTGGTGGAAGCCTTTACCGCAGAAGGGGAACAAGAGAGCTACAGCTTTATCCTTTCACCCGGATACAACAGAACCGGAGATATCTGGCACATACTTCTACCGCTTTACTGGAAAAACATCCGCTACGCTTACCGAATCAATGGGCCAACAGATATATCACAACGGGGCACCTTTTTTGACCACTCTCTTCTCCTTATCGACCCTTACTGTCATATGCTTGAGCCCCGCCAATGGGGAGAAGAGTCCTTTTACGGCAAAAAACCCTGTTGCCGCATTCCTTTGCACAGTTTTGACTGGCAGGGAGACACTCCTCTAAAAACCCCGCTAAATGAAACCGTTATTTATGAGCTTCATGTCCGGGGCTTTACGGCAAGCAAAACCTCGGGGGTACAATGGCCCGGCACATATCGGGGGATAATAGAAAAAATTCCCTATTTACAGGCACTGGGGATTACCGCAGTCGAGCTTATGCCTATCGCCGAATTTGATGAAAATGACAATCCTTTTAGTAATCCCGTCACCGGGAAACGACTGCAAAATTTCTGGGGCTATAATTCCATCAATTTTTTTTCATTGAAATCTGGCTTTGCCGCTAGTCCGGCAGACCATATCAGAGAATTCAAGGAGATGGTGCTCGCTCTTCACCAGGCGGGTATCGAGGTCATTCTCGATATCGTCTTTAATCATTCCGGCGAAGGAGACTACAACGGTACCACCAGCAGTTTCCGCGGTATAGACAATCCGATTTATTATCTGCTGGAGCCGGACAGCCACCAGTATATGAACTTTTCCGGCTGCGGCAACACCATGAACTGCAACCACCCTGTCGTTCGTGAGCTGATCAGAAGCGCCCTGCGTTACTGGGTAATCGAAATGCATGTTGACGGTTTCCGCTTTGACCTTGCTTCCATTCTGGGTCGAGACAGGCAAGGCAAGGTCCTGCCCGATCCGCCCATGCTGGAAATGATTGCAGAGGACCCAATCCTGCGCGATACCAAGATCATTGCCGAGGCCTGGGATGCTGCCGGTCTCTATCAGGTTGGATCCTTTTCCACCGATAAACGCTGGAGTGAATGGAACGGCAAATTTCGCGATGATGTGCGCAGTTTTTTTGCAGGTTTGCAAGAGAGTGTTACCAACCTGGCCACCCGCATTGCCGGCAGTTCCGATCTCTATCTGCCAAGTTCCAGGGGCCCTTGTAATTCCATCAACCTCATCACCAGCCATGACGGCTATACCCTCTATGACCTGGTCAGCTTTGAAAAAAAGAACAACACACTTAATGGTGAAAACAACAGGGATGGCGACAATCACAATATCAGCTGGAATAGCGGCAAGGAAGGGCTACAGGTCTCGGAGACGGTGGAAACTCTCCGTTTTCGCCGTATAAAAAGCATGGCTCTCACCCTTCTTCTGTCCCAGGGTGTTCCCATGATAACAGCAGGCGATGAATTTGGCCGAACCCAGGGGGGTAACAATAATGCCTGGTGTCAGGACAACGAAACAAGCTGGCTCGACTGGTCTCTGACCCTGAAAAATCACGGATTGCTTCGTTTTTTTAAAAATTGCATTCAACTGAGAAAAAACCACCCGGTTTTCCGTCGAGAAATCTTTTTCCAGGATGGTTCCGGCACAGAACCGGCGGAAATCATCTGGCAGGGACTGCTTCCCGGCACAACAGACTGGTCCCCAAATTGTCATCATCTCGCTTTTCTCCTGAACGGCAGCAGATTCAACGATTTTCATTTTTTTGTCATGCTCAATGGTCACAGAGCCCTGCCGGTTACCTTTAGGCTTCCACCGCCACCGGAGAGCTCCGGCAGCATCAAATGGTACAAAATCGTCGATACGGCCCGCCAATCACCGGAAGATTGTGTTGCCGTCCGGCACGCCTCTTTTTTTCGCCCCGGCGACGAGGTGAAAATTGCCCCAATGGCAGCCGTTGTTCTGCGAACCCGCTGATCTGCACAAATCCTTGCCTTTTTTTATAACTGAATCTAAATAGTTGAAAATATCGATCAGGAACAATATACTCCTCTGCATTGGATCTACTCCTTTTATGTTGGATCGACATTCCGCCGCTGCAGAAGTAAAGCTTCTTCAAATAGCTGTTCTTTTAAAAGAGTTGAGTTGCAGATAATGACCCAAGGCACTTTCCTTTTTGTGGGAGACAACCTCATAGCTGATTTTGACTGGCAAAAGCGCATGCCGCTCTTTCAGGTCCATAACTATGGTGTTCCCCATGAACAGGTGCAGGGGTTGCTGAAAAGACTGCAACACATTGAGAACCGCGCTCCCATGCCCGACATTATCCTCATCATGACGGGTATCAATAATGTCATCGCGGAAGACTACACCTTTGTCGATCAGATACGCCGGGCTGTCATACGGCTCAGCAATACGTATCCGGAGGCTGAGATAATCGTCAACAGCCTGCCCAATATCAGAATCTCCTTTCTGGTGGATGAGGCCATACATCACCTCAACACCAGTATCAATACGATGACCAGACAAACCGGTTGCTGTTATCTCGATAATTTTGCCAAACTTACCGGTAACGACACCGACATTTTTGCAAGAGATGGACGCACCCTGACCGACTCCTCCTATGACAAATGGGCACGATCAATACTTGAATACGTTGCCTTTCTGCTTGAAGATGATTAATTCTATCGGAGCAGTTTGAAACCCTGTTTTGTATACATAACAGCACCCCTTTTTCCAAAATCAGCAGGAGCTCTCCATGATCAACCGAAAAACCATTCACCATCTTGCCTGGTCTTGTCTTGTCATGGTAATGATGCTTGCAGCCGGCAATAGTACGGCAGAAGAGATCACCACAGAAAGCGGCACTGTACTTGAGACCATCGATGCCTCTGTGTACACATATATGCATATAGAGACCGCGCGAGATACTGTCTGGGTGGCGATACCGGCGACCGATGTCAAAACGGGTGAAAAAGTTTCCTTTATTCATGGGTTGGTTATGAATGATTTTTATTCCAAAACCCTGGATAGAACCTTTGCCAGTGTTATCTTTTCTCCGGGACTGCAGCAAGACGCTGCTATACCACCCCGGAAAGATATGGAAACACCCCGGAACTCGACCTCGACCTTTGCTGATGCCGTCAAAAAGGAAACCGAGAAGCCGCCCTCCGCGTTGCCGCAAGCCCTGGACACGGCAGGAAGTGCCGGAGCCATTGTCCCCTTCATGGAAATCGAGGTCGAAAAGGCGGCAGGAGAAAACGGCTACAGGATCGAAGAAATTTTTTCCCGGGCAGAATCCCTGCATGGCACTGAAGTCAACGTCAGAGGAAAGGTCGTCAAGGTAAGTCCCAACATTATGGGAAAGAACTGGATTCATATCCAGGATGGCAGTGGCAACCCCATGAACAACAGCCATGATCTTGTCGTAACCACCACAGAAATGACTGAAGTTGACGCGGTCGTCCTTGTCCGGGGAACCCTTACTGCCAAAAAAGATTTCGGTTTTGGCTATAAGTATGATGCCATCATTGAAGAAGCCAGTCTGGCTGAGTAAGTCATGCCGCAGGCCTTGCCCGGATTCGACCGGCACCGCTCCAACACCGGTAGCAACCCTGTCCCGCATCCGGCAAGGCTGAACGTATAGAGGAGATAATGCATATTGTAATCGTCGGCCCCGGAGCCTTAGGGTGTCTGCTTGCGTCTCTACTGCAGCGTGGAACTGCAGCAAATGACACCATTTCGTTGCTGGACTATAACCGGGATCGCGCCGAACTTCTCAATAGTCAGGGAATTCTATACGAAAAAGACGGCAGCACCAGCCGTTTCGATATCCGAGCCTTCTCCGATCCCGCAGCTATCAAACAGCCCGACGCCCTGCTGATCTGTGTCAAGTCCTACGATATCGACAAGACTCTTTCTTTTTGTGCTCCACTTCTGCAAAAGAAGGTGCTGCTTGTCTTTCTGCAGAACGGTATCGCTCATCTGCAATACCGAAGCCGCGCCGAGGAATCGGCGATTGTGTTCGCCACCACCACGGAAGGCTCAACAAATCTAGCACCGGGCCACGTGCGTCATGCCGGAGCGGGAAAGACCTTTCTCGGTTTCCTCGACACGCCGAATACAGAGCAATGCCGACTTCTTTCACAACTGGTTACACGGTTTCGCAATGGAGGACTGCAAACCAGCAAATCGGATTCCATCCTTATCGGAATATGGACAAAACTTTTGATCAATGTCGGCATCAATGCCCTGACGGTGGTCCACAACTGCACCAACGGCGAACTGTTGCAGAAACCGTCCATAAAATTGCGGATGGAACAGGCCATAGCGGAGGCTGTCGCGGTTGCTCAATGTGAAAATATCAGTATCAGCACCCCGCTGGAGAATGCGGAGAGCGTCTGTCGGGCAACCGCGGCCAATATCAGCTCCATGCTGCAGGATGTCCGCAAAAAAAGAAAAACAGAAATAGATGCCATCAATGGCGCCATTATCACGAAAGCACAACAATATACCCTCAAGGCACCGGTAAACACCTACCTGGTCCAGCGGGTGAAGGAAATAGAAAGCCGGTATGAAAAACATCACCATCGCACCTGAACGGATAGGCTTTGATTTTGACGGTGTTATTGCCGACATTGGTGAGGCCTTTCTCAGGATTGCCTGCAGCCAGTATAACTACTGCTCGCTCAAACTGGAGGATATAACCAGTTTTCATGTGGAAACCTGTACATCTATGCCGGAGTCCATTGTCAGAAATATCTTTGACGATATTCTGGCCGATTCTCTCACCACCGGCCTCCTGCCGAATCATGGCGCGCTGGATGTTATCAACGATCTTGCGACACGCTCCAAAGTAACCATTATCACGGCTCGAAGCTTTGATAAACCCGTAGCCGACTGGCTGGAACATTATCTGCCGTCTGATGTGTGCCGGAAAATACATCTGATTGCCATGCATGACCACGATCGCAAGGTTGAATATATCAAGCAGCAGAATCTACATTTTTTTGTCGACGACAGAGCTGAAACATGTGCTCAGGTAGCCGCAGCCGATCTCCATCCACTCCTGTACCATCAACCATGGAACAGCAGCTGGAAAGATCTCCACGTGGTACACAACTGGCAAAATATTGCCGAACTTATCGAGGAGGCATAAGGCAGCCCGGATTTGGTACCAGCCGAGTTCACTCTTGCGAAACAGACCTGAAGGGAGAATGATACAATGCACTGTCCCCATTGCCGGCGAGCCATCGAAAAGGAAACGAAAACGTTTCGCAACCCTATTCCGACCGTCGATATCATTATAGAAATTGGAGAAAAAATCGTTCTTATCGAACGAAAGAATCCGCCGCACGGCTGGGCCCTGCCCGGTGGATTTGTTGACTATGGAGAGTCCTATGAAGATGCGGCACAACGAGAGGCAAAAGAGGAGACAGGACTGACAGTAACCAATCTGAAACAGTTTCATACCTATTCAGATCCCGGTCGTGATGCCAGATTTCATACGGCATCAACGGTTTTCATCGGCCAGGCCGCCGGTGTGCCTCTCGCCGGGGATGATGCCGGCAAAGCCGAGCTCTTCGATGAGGAGAATCTGCCGGATCTGGCCTTCGACCATGCCCGTATCATAGCCGACTACTACACCGGCCGATAACCTTCGGCGCAGCGGACTCTCAACACATCCGCACGGCCGGCATCTGCTCTGCGCCTGGCTCAAAACATGATTTTCGCAGACGTTTTATCCCAGGATACGACTCAAGAGCCAGTACGTGAAAAGACCCATACCTATGGACCCATACATCATGAGTCACGGGATACAATCTTTCCCATATTTTCGGGCGATGACAAAAAAAGTAAGCAGTCCGATTATGCCGGAAACCGCAAATAATGATAATTCTTGCATATTTTCTCCCTAACCGCGAACCCGCACACCACTCCTTTTCCGCAGTCGTATGGATTTCGGAGTAACCTCGACGAGCTCATCATCATTTATATAGGCAATACAATCTTCCAGACTCATGTCAACCGGAGGGATGAGAACAACCGCATCGTCTGTACCGGATGCCCGAACGTTGGTCAGTTTCTTCCCTTTGGCCGGATTGACAATCAGATCAGCAGTTCTGGCGTTTTCTCCCACAATCTGTCCCTGATACAATGGTGCACCGGGATGAACAAACAATTTACCCCGCTCCTGCAGGTTAAAAAGCGCGTAGGCTACCGCAGTGCAGGGTTCTTTAACCACCATAACACCGTTTATCCGGTTGACGATATCTCCGGCATAGGGACCATATTCCGAGAAAACATAATTCATCATCCCCATTCCCTTGGTATCGGTCATGAATTCGGAACGGTAGCCCAGTAAGCCTCGCGTTGGAATCTTGAAGATCATGCGAATCATACCATGCTCACTGCTCATCTCTTCCACCTGCCCCTTCAGCTTGCCCAGCTTTTCCATGACGGCGCCCTGATATTTTTCGTCGACATCCACCGTCAGTCGCTCATACGGCTCAAGAACTTTACCGTTTTCTTCCTTGAAGATGACCTGTGGCCGGGTTACCTGAAATTCATACCCTTCACGGCGCATCTTCTCTATCAGAATGGAAAGATGCAACTCTCCCCGTCCGGACACCTTAAAACCGACGGCATCGGTCAATGTTTCGAACTGAAGCGCCACATCGGCCAGTATCTCTCGGCTTAGACGTTCTTCCAGATGCCTGGAGGTGACAAATTTTCCTTCCTTACCGGCAAAAGGGGAGTCGTTGGGGATAAAATTCATGGAAATAGTGGGCGGATCAATGGCAATAAGCGGCAATGGCCTGGGGTTAAGCGGATCGGTAAAGGTCACACCCACCGTAACATCTTCCATGCCGGCTACAGCGACAATCTGTCCTATCGAGGCCGACTCGACGGCCACCTTGCCGTCACTTTCGAAGATATAGATTTTTGATATGCGGACCGGCTTGATAGAGCCGTCCCGTCTGGCCACCACGATGGGCTGATTGAGCGACATCGTACCATTGACCACCTTGCCGATACCCAGTCTGCCGAGATAGGGACTATAATCGATGGTGCCGACCTGCATCTGCAGGGGCGCCTCGGAAGATCCGGCCGGAGCGGGGACGTGGGAGATAATCATATCGGAAATATGGTCCATCGTGCCGCCGTCCTTGACCTGATCTTTTGGGTCGAGGAGAGAAAAACCCTCTTTGGCCGAGGCATACACAACCGGAAAATCAAGGATATGATCCGGTGCATTCAGTTTGACAAAAAGATCGAAAACCTGATCCACCACCCATTCACAGCGGGCGGCCGGTTTATCTATTTTATTAATAACCACGATAACCGGCAGACTGTTTTCCAGTGCTTTTTTCAAAACAAAGTACGTCTGCGGCATAGGGCCTTCCTGGGCATCAACCAGCAGCAGGGCGCCATCGGCCATTCGCAGGACACGTTCAACCTGTCCTCCAAAATCGGCATGACCGGGAGTATCGATAATATTGATGCGGTGATCACCATATTTGTAAGATCCGTTTTTTGACGTTATGGTAATGCCACGTTCACGTTCCAGATCCATGGAATCCATGAGTCGCTCCGCAACCGCCTGGTTGTCACGAAACATGCCCGACTGCCTGAAGAGTTGATCCACCAGAGTTGTCTTGCCATGATCAACGTGGGCTATAATCGCCACATTACGGATCTTTTGCTGTTCCATCGTTTTTTCCTGTACACCGATAGTTGGTGTATCGTAAGATCATCACACCAACCTGATATGACGTATAAATAAAAAAAGCACCCGTTTTGCGCGAGTGCTGCCTTGCCGAGGATAACATTCTACCACTTGGTAACCCCTTACACTACACCGCCTGGGTCAGAAAGGCAAACAAATAGTCACCTTCACCTTTCAGCCCTGTACAATACCGGGCTCCATCAATCTTCTCAGAGTTTTATGGCGCAGGTTGGCGGATTTGCGCAGGGCCGAAACCTTATGATCGAGATAGTCAAAAACTCTGGGCTGTTTGTCTTTGGCCGGACGCATGATGCGGCCGATGACCTGGACCAGGCGGCCTTCAAAGGTTATGGGAGTCGTCAGAAAGAGAGTGCTCAGGCCGGGACAGTCAAACCCTTCACCAATGAGCTGCAAGGTTGCCACCAGAACCTGCATCTCCCCCTTTTGTACCTCTTCGACAATTCTACTGCGCTGTTCCGTACCGGTCTGCCCCGTCAGAAGCGCTACGCGAATCCCCTTCTTCCATAGTGCTTCCGCGAAGACCTCGCAATGACTGACCCGATCGGAAACCACCAGCGCGGTGCCTCCGTCGCCTGATCGAGCAACGGTGGCAATATCTTCTATTATCTGCCGGTTCCGTCCCTGGTGAGCGGCAAGAGCGGTGATGAGGGCCTGATAATCACCCCTGTAAGGATACTCAAACACGGTTTTGTTGACCAGTATCTTGGGTTGCATGATGACGCCACTGGCCGTCAGCATACCCTGATCAACTTTATGGACGGCATCGCCCATGTAAAAATAGATCAGCTTGGTGGTCTGGTCATCACTGCGAAAAGCAGTTGCCGAAAGTCCCAGAAGATAATGACAGTCAAAGGCAGACACAACATCGGTAAAAAGAGCGGCCGGTACACGGTGGCACTCATCCACAATCAGGTGACCAAACAGCGGTACAAGTTCGTCCACCATTTTTCTGGCGCTGTTGACGATGGCCACGGTGACGGTACTTATCTGTCGGCGTCCGTCACCAACAAGACCGGGGCTGATTCCCAGAAACTCTTCTATGCGATCGCGCCACTGATAGAGAAGTTCCTTGGTATGAACCACAATGAGGGTCGGCTGGCCACGTCTCGCGGTCAGGGCCAGGGCCATAACGGTCTTGCCGCTGCCCGTGCCGGCCTCCAGCACTCCGAAAGACCTGGCCCCCACCTCCGCCACCGCCTTCTCCTGATAGGAGCGAAGTTCCCCTGTAAACGTGAAGGCATGGACGGGCAGTAGACGTCTGTTGTCGTATATACGGGGTGAGACGTTGAGATGGTCGCGACACAACAGAACGGCTCGATTGGAAAAGCCTCGAGGAAAACGCAGACCGGTGGGAACCTGCTCATAATATTTCAGCTGAGCCTGCAATTTAGACCCTACCCACCTGCCATACCGTATAGCAGCAATATATTTGGGATTATCTATGGTCAGCTCCTCCTTCAGAATCCTTTCAAACTGCAGAGGAATATGTTCCAACAGGCAGTCATTGGACACCGTCAGCTGTATTTCGCTCATGAGGTACAAACCTTCTGTTAAACCGCATTTTTGAATCCGGACACACCCTTCGATGATGCCCATCTCACTGATTTTTTATTAATAGTCTGCAGCCGCACCACCTTACCATCCTGTATAAATGCCAAGCTGAAACTTTGTAAATCGATGTTTTGTAAAAGCGGCATGACGTGCTTGCCACTGTTGCAAAAGAGCTGGGAGCAATTATAGTACAACCTGAAAAATTTTTATGCAATATCACCGATTCAAGGCCGACGAGAGCAGCACCACTCAACACTGTAACACATTCTGGGAATCACCTTGCCGAACACATTGATTCATATCGCCATTCAGGCGCCACTAAGCAGGACTGTTTATCGCAAAGCAGAAATCCCCTGGATTCTCGCCGGAACCATTATTCCAGATATCCCTTGGATTTTTCAGAGAATACTATACAATGTACCCGTCATTGATCCCTACTCTCTCCGCCTCTGGACAACCATTCAGGCTAGCCTGCTTTTCTGCCTTCTCTTCAGTTGGGCAGCCGCCGCCTTTGCCAGGAGGCCTGGCCTGGTCTTTGTTCTCCTGGGTTGCAACTGTCTGCTCCATCTACTCCTCGACGCCATGCAGATCAAATGGGGCAACGGTGTTCATCTGCTGGCACCGTTCAGCTGGCAGACCATGGATCTCGGTTTTATCTGGCCGGAGCACTATGCCGGGTACATTCTCTCCTTTATCGGACTTGTTTATCTGCTGTTTTACTGGAAAACTCTACGGCGGGAAGGGCTTGCGCTTTCCCGGTCACCACACTGGAAAACGGCCGGTATATGCCTGGCTGTCTATCTTTTTGCGCCATTTATGCTGTTGGGACAGCTGGAAAAATCGAACACCAATTTTCTCGAGGTGATACAGGACAGTACCATCCGGCCCGGCCAAGCCGTTCAACTTGACCGGGTATCTTTCCGGGCGGAATCATCCTCTGTTATGACGTTCACCCGCGAACGACTATCGGTAACCGGAGCAGTACCACAGCAATCAGGCAACATTTCTCTCAAAGGCAGATTCACGGACACAGACAGTCTTCACATCGAGCAGTTTCATGTTCACAACAGTTACAGATCCTATGCTTCACAGGTAGGGCTTTTTCTGGTACTGCTCATCTGGCTCAATCTTCTCTTCGACAAACGTTTTTCGCAACAATACCCCAGGATATCAAAATGAAAAAAACATTGTATGCCATCGTCTGGACCCTGCTTCTTTTTCTGCATCAGCAAAACTTTGCAGCGGCTGTCGAGGACAACCGAAATATCATCATGACTATTCCCGAAGCAGTAATCGACGCGGCACTGCAGCAGGTCTTGCCGATCACTCTTGATGACACCTCTTCCAGAATTGAGGGGACGGTAACACTGGTCAAGATTTCAAGGCTCAAGCTGCACGACGACCAGATTTCCTTCCATCTCGATCTCCGTGGTGATGACCTCAGCCTCGTCACCACAGTGGCCAACCAGGATATTCATCTCAAGCTTGGATCGGCCCAGCTCGATTTTGACTGTGACGCCTATCTGCGTTTTGACCAGGAAGAACAGATCCTCTATGTAAGGCCTGTCGCCCGGGACATTCGACCTGAAGAGGGTCTACAGAGGGGGGATATCGGCAATGCCCTGATCCTCTTTCTTAATGGCAGGGAATTTCCTCTTGTCCTGCAGGACATTGAGCCCATTATTGCAGAGACAAGCCACAAAAATCTCTCCATTGCCGCCCGGATCACCAACATCAGCTCAATACGAGGCGCACTGCAACTTCGGCTCAAGCCGTTAATTACAGCAACACCTCGGCATAATTAAAACCAAGTACACGATGCCCTCTTGCAACGAAAGAGGGCATCGTATACGTCCTAGAGCTTTTCTTCATAAGGATACTCACTCCGGAACCACTCTCTCCAACCGCCTTTCAAGGCATACACATTGCTGAATCCTTTGGCTTTAAACTGCTGCGCCACCCGGGCGCTGGTAAATTCGTTCGGTCAGGCACAGTAAAAAACCATTATTAAATCTTTACTATATTTATCTACGGCGCTGTCGATTTCATCCATCTCCAGTCGAATCGCCCCTTTTATTTTATATTCACTTGAACTCCAATCCTTTCCGAGTCGCACATCGAATACAACGATATCGGCAGAATCAAGCATGCCTTTCAGCTCATCCTTGTCCAGTGTCGGCACATTTGCCGCCAAAAGCGGGAACGACCCCGCCCATAAAAATACCAGTAAAAATAGAATGATTTTTTTCATAACAGCAACCTCCATAAGATTAAATGGTTGAACGTTCTTTACAAAACATCTTCCCCCACACAACCGAGAGCAACATTGCACCGGCAAGAACGAGCAGCGAAAATGTCAATATATACAAAAAATGCCCATCCAGTAGGGCGCAAACAGCCATCACGGCCAAAATAGCGGCCCCTGTCGGATACCCTAGAAAACCAACACTATGCCCCGCGCTCTGTAGAACACCGCCCGCCGAGACAGTTCTGCCAGCCAGATAAAGCAGCCATACAACAAGTGCGGCTTGAATCTGAATTTGCAGAACATTCTCACCGGCAACCCCGGACAGCATCATTGTTTCAATGATGACGGCAAACAACAGTACCACCAGCCATCTTCTACGACGGCCCGTTCCCTGTTCAAACATCCCGAGAAGATCGGCAAAAGCCCTTCGGCAAACGATAAACAGACCATTGACACCGCAGAATACGCCACAGATGAGAGCAATGCCCATTATATACCGCCCGGTCTCGCCGCCCACAGCCCTGGCCAGCATCATATAAGCCACTGTCGATTCAGCCAGGCTTTCAGATCCGACGGTCTTTACCGCAACTATTACCCAGAGAGAAAGGAGCAGGAAACACCCTGCCAGGACAGCAAAAACCACCATATTACTACCGTTTGCCCGATGAAAATCAAACCCAAGAAAGGAGATAAAGCCCAGAGCAAGCAAAGACCAGGTCATCCCCTCACCCAACCCGGCAACGCTTGCCTGTTGGTGGACTGTTCCGTCTGCTCCTAGAAAAATAAGGAGCAGCATCCCAGCGATGGCTGAAACCGCCGCGATGGCCTGAGCCCGCATGGCATGCCGTTCATCGAAGAGGTTCACAAAGGTGATCAGAAAAAGCAGCAAGGAGGCAAACAGGAAATTGGGAAACCAGTATAGAAATATCTCATTGAATGCATATCCCGCGGTAACCAGCGTACCGGTGGAGACAAAGAGTAACAGTGGAATCCGGCCAGCCAGCAGCAGGGTTGCAGCCGCAACCCGGCCATAGGTTCTTTGCAATAGGGACAAATCACTCTGGTACCCCATCAGGAAAAGCTGAGGATGATGCATCAAAAAGGCGCTCAGGGCAGCAAGAACAAACCCTGCTCCAAGAGCTGCCAACATAAACAGTCCGGATGCCCCGCTACCGCCATTGACCATTACCAGCAACTCGGGAGCCAACACCCAACTCAACATTAGTCCCGCAGCGGCAAAATATTGCGACATAACCACCTCTTTATCAGCAAAGCCGATTTTGCTCTTTATCACTACTTACCAGACCAAATTCCCCACCTTTTTATTCCGCTACAAACTAAAAATAATCTTTGTAAAGAAAAAACCCGGCAAACACTGTTCGTCAGCTTTCACACTAGTATAATCATGGTATGCAAAAGGATAATACTTTAAAAAAAACCTGATAT